>JBDGXC010000003.1:0-159879 GCA_039584815.1 Gemmatimonadota bacterium | reverse complement strand
GGGTACGAGAACCGCCAGGTGCTCTCGGATCTCTACCTCGGGTACCCTTCGATCATTCGCGGGTACAATGACGGGTCGTTCGGCGTGGACGAGTGCGGCGAATCGGCGGTAACTACGTGCGACCCGTTCAACAACCTGTTCGGATCCAAGATCGCGTCGGCCAGCTTCGAGTATCGCATTCCGCTGCTCGGCTTCTTCGGCCTGATTCCCTCGGCCGGTGTGCCCCCGCTGGAGGTCGCCCCGTTCTTCGATCTCGGCGTCGCGTGGTCCGACAACACGACGCCACGGCTGAACTGCAACGGCGAGGGGCAGGTCCTGCTCCTGAACTGCCAGGAAGTGGTGTCAAGCTACGGGATCGCCGGTCGCCTGAACCTGCTCGGGTTCCTGATCATGGAGCTCGATTTCGTCCATCCGAACGACCGGCCACAGAAGGGCTGGTACTGGCAGTTCAGCCTCCTCCCGGCGTTCTGATCATCCGCTGGCCGGAGCGATACGGCCGGCCCGTCATGCTCCCGGAGGCGCTTCGAGATGAAGTTGATCGTGAAGTGGCTCATCAACGCCGCGGCGCTCTACGCGGCGGTGAGCCTCATCCCCGGCATCGAGGCCTCGAGCACCCGGGCCATTCTGATCGCCGCTGTGATCATCGGACTCGTGAACGCGACGCTGAAGCCGATCGCGGTTCTCCTCACGCTTCCCATCACCCTGGTCACGCTGGGGCTGTTCTACCTGGTGGTGAACGGGGCCATGTTCTATCTCGTGGCGGCCCTCACGCCTGGTCTCGAGCTCGCCGGATTCGGGTCGGCCGTCGTGGGGGCCATCGTCATGTCCATCGTCGGTACTCTCCTGAGCGGTCTGGTTAAGGAGGACGACTGAGCGGCGCCCGGTCCTCCCGTGGCGGTCGCGTCAGGTCGCCGACGGTCTAGCTTTCTCCCGGAAGGAGGGGGTGGTAGCCCTTGGATTACTTCGGCAGAGACCAGCTGAGAGAGCTGTTCGAGATCGAGGGGACTCCCACGGTCTCGATCTACATGCGGACGCACCGCCGGGGCGCCGCCGTGGCGGCGCAGCCATTGCGGCTGCGGGCCGCGTTGGACAAGGCTCGCCGGATCCTCGGCACCGACGGTCAGGCGGGGGCACAGGACGTTCTCGAGCCTCTGGAGCCGCTGGTCGGCGACCAGGATTTCTGGCGCCACCAGGCGGACGGCTTGGCGTTGTTCGCGTCGCGGGATTTCGATCGGCTGTACAGGCTCCCGTCTCACCTGCCGGATCTGGTCGTCGTAGGACCGACTTTTCACACCAAGCCGCTGATAGAGTTCCTTCAGGCCCCGGAGCGCTTCTGGGTGCTGGCCGTGACCCGAAAGCAGGTCCGGATGTGGGAGGGATCCGTCACGGACCTTACGCCCGTGAACCTGTCTGTCGTTCCCACGAGTCTGCAGGAAGCTCTGGGCACCCAGGTCGTGAACGATCGCCTTAACCTCCGCAGCCCGCGCGGTCGGGGATCCGCTCCGGTGTTCCACGGCCACGGGGCCGGGAAGGACGACAGCAAGCAGGAATTGGAGAAGTTCTTCCGTGCCGTGGATGGGGGTGTTCGGGAGCTGCTGGCCGACGAGATCGGTCCGATCATCCTGGCCGCCGTCGACTATTACCATCCAATCTACCGCGGCATATCCCGGCTCGAGAACCTGGCCGACGACGGAGTCGAAGGAAACATTACCGACTGGGACGAGGCTCGGATCCACGCGGCCGCATGGCCCATCGCCAGGAAATCAGTCGAGCGGAAGATCGATCTCGCATTGGATCTGTGGGAGACCTCCTTCGGCAGGGGGAAGACGGAATCGGACCTCGCGGCCGTCGCCCGGCTCGCCGTGGCGGGCCGCCTCCGCCTGCTGCTCACGGAAAAGGAGCGCACGATCTGGGGACGAATCGACCGAAAGACGGGGAATGTCGAATTCACTCAGGAAGGTGGGGGCGATCGGCACGGCATTGCCGTGGATCTGCTGGACGAGCTGGCGGAGCTCGCGATTCAATACGGCGGACGAGCGCTCGTAATGGGTACCGACCGGATGCCGACGACCACGGGCCTCGCCGCCGTACTTCGCTGAGCGCGGCGGTCGCGGGCGACGTGGGAGGAGGGGCGAGGTCGATCAGTAGTACGGGTTGGCCCCCGCTTCGTGGTTCGTGACATCCACGATGTCCCGGATCTCGGGGAGCGTCTCCATCAGGATACGGCGAATCCCCTGGGCCAGGGTGACGGCCGCCATGCCGCACCCCTGGCAGCCGCCCTGCAGCTCGAGGTAGACCACATCGTCTCGTACCTCGATCAGGCTCACACTACCTCCGTGGTTGGCGATCGCCGGATTGACCTGCAGGTCGATCACCTGCTTCACCCGTTCGGCGAGCGGTCCCTCCGTCACTCCTTCTCCGATCGGCACGATGTTGGGGTTCTCGACCTTGAACCCGGCTCCGTGCAGGGATTCGACCCAGTCGACCGTGACTCCCTCGAGAAGCTCGCTGCTCGAGCTGGGAACGACGACTTCGAATCCACCGAGGTCGAACACCCGATCGTCCGATTCTCTCTGGGACGCTTCGATCAGGGAGAGATCGTACTTCGGAGCCAGCGGGCTCGAGTCGAGCACCTCGATCCGCACCGCCACGGGCTCTTCCTCCTCGGCCAGAAAGGCCACGACGTGGGCCCTCGCGTCGTCCGTGAACGTCACCACTGGGTCTGCCTCCTCTGTCAGTCACCGAGGGCGGCACGCACGACGAACAGAAGATTCGCCGGACGCTCCGCCATGCGGCGCATGAAATACGAGTACCATTGGGACCCGTACGGCAAGTAGATTCGCATGTTGAGACCGTTGTCCACCAGCTGCTTCTGATACTCCCGCCGCACCCCGTACAGCATCTGAATCTCGAAAGCGTCCTCCGAAATTCCGGTTCTGGTCGCGTGCGCCAGCGTCTCGTCGATCATCCGCTCGTCGTGCGACGCAATGGCAGTCGGGACCCCCCCATCGAGCAGCATCTTCATCAGGCGGACGTAATTCGCGTCCACCTCGCCCCTCGCCTGAAACGCGACCGAGATCGGCTCGCTATACGCGCCCTTGCACAGCCGAACGGAAGCTCCGAGCTGCACGAGCCGGGAGACGTCGTCCTCACTCCTGTACAGATACGACTGGATGACGATCCCGACGTTTCGATGCTCCGCGAACACCCGGTAGAACATATCCAGGGTCGCCCCGGTATACTCCGAGCTCTCCATGTCGATCCGCACGAAATTACCCAGGTCTTCGGCCCGGCGGACGATGGTGAGGAGGTTCCGGTAACAGAAGTCCGTATCGATGTCGAGTCCGAGCTGCGTCAGCTTGAGCGAGATCGTCGTCTCGGCCCCATGCGCGTCGATCTCGCCAAGGCTATCTGCGTACTCAGCCGACGCACGCTCCGCCTCGCTGCGGTCGAATACGCTCTCGCCCAGCAGGTCGAGGGTGACCCGGAAGCTGCGGTCGTTGAGCTGCTTCGCGACGGCGAGAGCCTCGTCTACGGTGTCGCCCGCGACGAACCGGGCCGCCATTCTCCTTGCGTACGGAAGCTTGAACAGGACCGATTTCAGGTCGTCGTGCTCGCTAAAGTACAGAAGCGTTTGTCGGAGCATCCGGCTTCTCCTGGAAGCTACCGTCTCAAGGTGTACCAAGTGAGCCGCCGGCGCGGGCAGGCGCTCCCGGACACGACCGGAGCCCTCCGTCCGTGCTGCGGGCGTTCAGATCTGAATCGGTTGGTGTCCCCGGAAGTCGTCCATACCGAACAGGGCGTGCACGGCAAAGCCCTCCGCTTCGATCGCCTCCCGGCCACCTTCCTGCCGGTCGACGGCTGCCAGGATGGCGAGCACCGTTCCACCTTCTTGCCCCACCGCCTCACACGCCTGCAGGGCCGAGCCGCCCGTGGTGATCACGTCTTCGACGACGATGGAGCGCGCTCCCTGTTCGAAGCAGCCCTCGATACGTCGTCCCGCTCCGTGTCGTTTCGGCCGCTTGCGGACCGAAAAGGCGTGGATCGGCCGGCCGCGCCGCCAGCTCTCGGCCGCAATCGCGTAGGCCATGGGATCAGCGCCCATCGTCAGGCCCCCGATCACGTCGGGCTCCAGGCCTGCCGCGTCGAGGGCGTCCAGCCCGACCTCGCCGAGCAGGACCTGACCTTCGGCATGCATGGTCGTCGTGCGGCAGTCGATGTAGAAACGGCTGGTCCGACCCGAGGCCAGCACGAAATCTCCCACCCGAAACGATCGCTCGACGAAAAGGTGGAGCAGCCTCTCCCGCGATGTCATCCCGCTCTCTACGTGGAAGTGGTTCCGGCAGCAAGGTGCGCCTGCTGGACCTCGCGACACACACGAGTCGCACTGCAGGTGCCGAACACCTTGACCTGTCGGGTGATGGCATCGAAGCCGTGCTGATCGGCCACCTCGGCGAGTACGCGGTCCAGCTCCGGGTGTTGAAACGACGCGACGCGACCGCATGCCGTGCAGATCAGGTGGTCGTGCTGGGCAGCCCCGACATGGGCTTCGTATCGCTTGAATCCCTCGTCGAAGTCGTGCTCCGTAGCCAGCCCGAGCTCTACCAGGAGCGCCAGGGTGCGATAGACCGTCGCCTTGCCTGCGCCTTCTCCTCGCTCCTTCAAGGTCGCGGAGACGTCGTCGGCCGACAGATGCCGGGTGGACTCGAACAGGACTTGAGCGATGGCTTCCCTCTGGTGCGTGAACGGGAGCTCCCTTTCCCGCAGCTCTCCACGCAGGACTTCCATCATGACGGCGGCGCAGCCCAGGGGCGGCCGGGTCGATACCGTGCTGGAGATGGTGGACATTGAGCGGATCGCCTGCGACTGAAGCTCCATGGAATCTCGCGCGAGGGGCCGTGCCCGGTCCTCCGCGCCCTGTCTCAACGCCTTGAGAATCTATCGTATCACACGGGTCCGCTCAACGTCCGGAACCTTCCCGTCACGGTTCCGGGAGACGGCCAACCGGGCACCCCGGTACGGTCACGCGGGTACGTCGAGAGCGAACCCGGCGACACGCAGTCCGGATCCGCTTGCGCCGGGCGCCGGCGGCCGCATCTTGCCTCGCAGAATAGGCCGCACTCCATAAACCTCACCGGATGTCGCATCATGAATCACGTTTTCCCCGGCTCGCCACTCCCTCGCCGTTCGGGTCTGCGCTCGACCCCGGCGTTCGCGCTACTGGTCTCCGCGATGCTGCTGGCGGCATGCGGCGGAGACGCGGGGGGCTCGAACCCGGACGGCGCCAGCGACACCGGCACTGATCAGCAGGCGAGCCAGACTTCGCCGCTGCCCGGACAGGGCGCGCGTGTGACGCAGATCCGCATCGGCGGCGTGACGGTGACGGCCGAGATCGCCGACAACGCCGATCTGCGGGCCCGCGGTCTCATGAATCGGGATTCACTGGCCCAGAACCACGGTATGCTCTTCGTATACGGTACGGCTGAGGTGCGATCCTTCTGGATGCGGAATACGAGGATTCCCCTCGACATCGCGTTCATCGACGCCGGGGGCACGATCATCAACATCGAGCAGATGGAGCCCCAGTCTGACGGGAACACGTTCTCGCAGGGGCCCATGATGTATGCCCTGGAGATGGACGAGGGCTGGTTCGAGGCGAACGGGATAGGACCGGGAGATCGCCTCGAGTTCTGAGTTTCGACCAAAGGCAGGTGCCACAATGTCAGAATACCGGGAGGAAATCGACTCGATGGGCCCCGTCCGCATCCCCGCGGACAAGCTGTATGGAGCGCAGACTGAACGGGCCCGTCAGAACTTTCCGATCAGCCGACTTCGCTTCGACCGTCGGTTCCTCTACGCCCTCGCGACGATCAAGCGCGCCGCGGCCGAAGTGAACGAGGAACTGGAACTCCTCGATTCCGAGCTCGCGGGAGCGATCAGGCAGGCGGCGCAGGAGATGATGGACGGAGACCTGGATGTCCACTTCGTGCTGGACATCTTCCAGACGGGATCCGGGACGTCCACCAACATGAACGCCAACGAAGTACTGGCTAATCGGGCGATCCAGATCCTGGGCGGCGAGATCGGGAGCAAGACGCCCGTCCATCCGAACGATCACGTCAACATGGGGCAGTCGAGCAACGACGTGATCCCCACTGCCGTTCACGTTTCGGCTCTTGTGGCCCTCGAGACCGAGATGATCCCGGCTCTGAGGACCCTTCAGGAAGCGCTGGAGGCCAAACGGGACGAGTTCGACGGTGTGTACAAGGCCGGACGAACACATCTCCAGGATGCTACGCCGATCCGCCTCGGGCAGGAGTTCGGCGGCTACGCCAGTCAGATCGCGCACGGTGTGCGGCGGGTGGAGGCGGCCCGCGAGTCTTTGCGCGAGCTGGCGATCGGCGGCACGGCCGTCGGAACGGGGATCAACACGCATCCCGAGTTCGGCCGCCGGATGGCGGAGAGGATCAGCCGCATAACCGGCGTCGACTTCGTGGAAGCGGAGGATCACTTCGAGGCGCAGTCCGCGCGGGATGCGACGGTCGAGGCGAGCGGCATGTTGAAGGTCGTCGCGTGTAGCCTGATGAAGATCGCCAACGACCTGCGGTGGCTCGCCAGCGGACCTCGCACCGGCCTCGGCGAGATCAACCTCCCGGAACTGCAGCCGGGTTCTTCGATCATGCCCGGCAAGATCAACCCGGTCATGTCGGAGATGCTGACGATGGTGGCGGCGCAGGTGATCGGAAACGATGCGGCGATCACGATCGGCGGCGAGCGCGGCAACTTCGAGCTCAACGTCATGATTCCCGTCATGATCCACAATCTTCTCGAGTCGATCGAAATCCTGTCGACCGGCAGCCGGACGTTCGCCGACCGCTGCGTGATGGGCATCACGGCGAACCCGGAGAGGTGCATGCGCAACGCGGAGTCCACGGGCTCCCTGTCGACGGCTCTCGCCCCGGTGATCGGCTACGACAAGGCCGCGGAGGTGGCGAAGAAATCGCTCAAGGAGGACAAAACCCTGCGTGAAGTGGTGCGGGAGATGGACCTGATGAGCGAGGAGGAGCTGGACGGGATCATCGATTTCGCGAGGATGACGGCTCCGAACGTGACGTAGTCAGCCGGTTCCTGGCGCTCTTCCCGCCGGAGGCCGATGGATGCTTCGGGAAAGGAGGTTCCGCGTGTTCGAGCCGAAGCGGCGGATCCACTGGATCGCGGCGATCGTCATCGCGGTGATTCTGATTCTGATCCTCGGCGTGGCCTCGACAGCGTCCCGGTAGGCCCGCGCGCACTCACTCCTCCGGGATAAGCACTTCCCGGGCCGGCAGCAGCCGTTCTGCCTGAGCCGCGGTGACCACGTACACCAGGGGGTCCCGAGCCCGTCGCACCAGGAAGTCGCGGCGGTCTTCTGCCGGAAGGAACAGCAGCGCCACCGACGGCGGGCTTCCGATCGCCTCGGAATCGTAGAACTCGAGAACGGCGGGCGTGCCGCCGAAATCGGCGGCGAGAGCGACCGAGTCCGAGGGGAAACCGTTGGCTCGCAGATCGACCACCGCTCCCAGTATGGCGGCGATCGCTGCGGAGTCCGTCCTCACCCCGTCGGCGAGCCATCCAGGCGCGGAATCGGCCTGCGCTCTGCCGAGATCCGTCTGCTCGGCGCCGCGCCGAACCCTTATCCGCACGACCGCGCTCGTGTCGACGGCCGCGATGAGACGGTCGCGCCAGTCGTCCACCGACTGTTCGAGCGCACGGACGGACGCCGACGCCACCGCATACACTTCGTCCGATCCGGGGAATCGCACGAAGTGTCCGTCGATGCCGGCGAATCCCAGCAGGAAGACGATCGCCGGATCGTCGACGGGTCCGATCTCGATACGGCGGGCCGAGTCCGCGACCACTCCCAGCCTCGGGTGGTTGGCCGGGCTGCGCGCGACGAGTCGCCCGATGCGGGCGCTGTCCAGTCCTTCGATCGCCTGCCGCACTCTGGCCGTGTCGGCCGGATAGCCGTTCACCGTCCAGCCGGCTCCCGACCCCGACAGGTGCGTCGAGTCAGCCGAACCGGGCCCGATCACCCGAATCACGCTCACGCCGGGAGAGACGGCGCGCCCGATGTCGGGTGCACCGCTCGGTCCGGCGTCGCTACCTCCACCGAGGCGCACGACGACGGTCACGAGGATGAGCGCCGCGAGCACTCCAAAGACCGCCATCAGCTGCCGGCCGCTCACCGTTCCGCCTCCCCGGCCGGTGCAGCGCCGCGACCGTTCACCGGCTCCGGTGATGGGGTCGCCGGCTCGTACGCTACGCCGTGGAGCTTCCTTCGCCTCAGGACGTGCACCGCTCCGATCAGAACGAACAGCAGGGGCATGCCGATCAGGTTGCCGTACTTGACCGCATCGCGAACCGCATCCGACCGGTACAACAGAGGAGGCGGACGTCGAAGCTTCGCCCGGATCTGAATCAACGACTCGTCCTGCGCCAGCCAATCCACCGCGTTGGTGGCGAATACGGCGTTTCCGGCCTCGCCTCCGATGAAGCGGTTCGTGATGAAGTCTGCGTCTCCGACCAGGACGACGCGTCCGCCGAGCGGGCCCGCTTCCCCGGATTCCGTCCCGTTCGGCGGGAGGATGGCCGCCGCCATCGGCTGGCGACGCAGGTCGCTCGCGATGGATTGCCAATCGAACTGCGGACTCAGCGGATGGAAGCCAGTCAGATGCTGTCCGAACTCCGTCGTGGCTAGCAGAGGGGTCACCGTTGACGAGTCGGTGCGCGACAGGTCGAGCGGACTGGCCCACGGGGTGAGCACACCGCTCAGCCCTTCCACGATGACGTGTTGCGTGGCCGGCTGCAGGATCGGCCACAGCGGATACGGTACCACCAGGCTCAGCCCGGAGGGCGTGGGGAGAGTGACGCGGCCGCTCGATCGCAGATCCATCACCATCCCTGCGGGGACCGATACGCCGTAGTCCTCGAGGATCGCGTCGAGCACAGGATGGGGCTGGGGGCCGGGCAACATCTGCGTCTCGTCGATCGTCACCTGCTGCATCAACAGCAGCACATTGCCCCCGCTTCGCAGGAACTCGCGAAGCTTGTCTCCCTCCTGCTCCGCGAGGGGTGTCCGGGGCCCCGGCACGACGAGGACACGGATGGAGTCTCCGATCTGCGCCGTGTCCGCCGTCAGGTCCACCGACTGCACGTCGTAGTTCTGCCGCAGTATGTCCGCCAGACCGGAGGCGTCGGACGCGAGGCCGGACTCGCCGTGCCCGGTGAGAAACGCGATGATGCTGCGCGTCGGTCGCGTCAGAGCGAGAATGGCGCTCGTCAGCCGGTATTCCAGGTCGTCGGTCCGACTCACGAACGGGACGTTGGCCGTTCGGTCCGCGTACTGGATGGCGATGCCGAGATATCCCTGCCTGACCTGGAACTCTTCCTGGCCGAGCACGTTGAACTGGATCGCCGGAACACCCACCTGCTCCGCTTCCCGAACGTCTTCCTGGTTCTCGGCGGAGGGCGCGTAGCGCAGCAGCTGAAGGTTGTCGCCGCCGACCGATCCGTAGTCGGACAGAAGGTCCTCGACATCGCGCCTGACGAGCTCGGCCTGTGGCGGTAGCTCCCGGGAGGCGAAGAACTTGAGCGTCACTACGTCGTCCAGTCCACGCAGGACGTCCCGAGTGGTGGACGAGAGGGTGTAGGCCCCTCCCGGCGTCAGATCCAGCCGACCCCGGATGTGACGTCCCAGCGAGTTCACCGCGAGGCAGATCAGCAGGACGCCCAGCGTGCCGAGGCGCAGCGAGCGCCACGCTTGGCCCCTGAGGTTCAGCCTAGGCCTCTCGACCATTAGGTAGGCAAGGGAGAGAAACGCGACCGTCACCGACAGGAAATAGACGACGTCCCTCAAGTCGAGAACGCCCCGGCTGATTGCGGCGGCGTGAGACAGCAGCCCGAGCCTCGTCGCGGCGGCCGCCAGCACGGGGGGGAGACCGGCGAGGATCACCTGCAAGGTGATCGCCATCAGGACGAAGATCGTGCTCAGGGCTGCGATGAAGGCCGTGATCTGGTTGCGGGTGAGCGCAGACGCCCACAAGCCGATCGCGACCAGGGCGCCCGTCAGTAGCAGAGCGCCCGCGTACTGCGCCACCATGACCCCGAAGTACGGCGTTCCGCCGAGCCGCAAAGCCACGGCGGCGCCAAGAGTGCCTCCGAGGGCCACGGCCATGAATCCCATGATCCCCAGGAACTTGCCGAGCAGGAACTCCACTCCGGAGATCGGCTGCGCCCTCACCAGCTCCAGAGTACCGCGCGACCGTTCCTCCGCGAGGCTGCGCATGCACACGGCCGGCACGAAGAACAGCAGCAGCCACGGCATGAGGTCGAACATCGGCCTCAACGTGGCCTCGGCCGTAAGGAAGACCGTTCGAAAGTAGAAGAAGAAGTTGGCGGCGAGGAAGACCACCAGCAGAATGTACGCAGTCGCCTGATCGAAGAAGCTCCGGAACTCGCGTCCGGCTACAGCCATGATATTCCGTGCGTTCATGGCGACTCCGTAAGCTCGCGGAAGAACTGTTCCAGATTCTCCTGTTCCTTCCGCATCTCCCACAGGGTCCACGAACGGTCGCGGGCGAGGGCGAAGATCTCTGGTCTCGGGTCGGCGCCTTCGCATCCGGTCACCAGGAAGCGCGGGCGTGAATCCGTCTCACCTGCCTCGTGCACGCGCTCTACCGAGCTCAATTCCTCGAGCGAGTCCCTCAGCGCGTCGGGATCGGCATCGACCTCCACCGTCACCCTGACGCCTCGACCCTCTCCGGCGAGCAACGTGCCCACGCCACCATCCGCGATGATCTTGCCACGGTGGATGATCAGCAGGCGATCGCACACGGCCTGGACCTCCTGCATCACGTGCGTGCTGAGCAGCACCGTGTGATCCTGTCCGAGACGGGTGATAAGCTTGCGGATCTCCACCCGCTGGTTCGGATCGAGTCCTTCCGTGGGCTCGTCGAGGATCAGGATGTCGGGCTCGGCGAGGATCGCCTGCGCCAGTCCCACGCGTTGCCGGAATCCCTTGGACAGGTGACCGATGGGTCGGTTGAACACCTCTCCGATCCCCGTCTGCTCGACCGGCGGGTCGATCCGATTTCGGATGTCGGATTCCACGACGCCCCGCAGCCGGGCCATGTAGGCGAGAAACTCGCTGACCAGCATTTCCTCGTACAGCGGGTTCGTCTCGGGCAGGTATCCGATGCGCCGTCGCGCCGCGGCTCCTCCCTGTTCGATCGACCTCCCGTCGATTTGAATCGTACCGGAGTCGGGCTGCAGGGCCTGTGTGATGAGCCGCATGGTCGTCGTCTTGCCGGCCCCGTTCGGTCCGAGAAACCCGACGATCTCACCCCGGTCGATCGAGAAGGACACGTTGTCGACGGCCCGAACGCCGGCGAAGCTCTTGGCAACGACTTTCCCCGGAGGTTCGCCGAGCTCCGTTCCGGTTGCTTCCGTGCCTCTCCGGCGCGACCTTGACCGTCGCCGCGGATTCGGTCCACGGCTCACGATCCAGGACGCCGGACTGATCACCGAGAGAGGTTGATTCGATGCGCATATTGGTGGGTACGAAGGGCGGATTGTATGTCATTCGATGGGTGCATGGCGAGCGATCCGCCCAGGTGGAAGAGAGCCACTTCGAGGGGGACGACGTTCGGGCGATCGTTCCCGCGGGCGGCCTGTACTATGCCGCGGTCAGCGGCCACGGCGTATGGCGCACCGACGACAGCGGACGCTCATGGGAACAGGCAACGGCCCCGCTCGACGGACACCGGATTCGCTCCCTCGCCGTGTCTCCGAAGAACCCCGACCACCTGTACGCCGGCACACAGCCCGCCGCCCTGCACGTGTCGCGAAATGGTGGCGCGACGTGGGAGGAGCAGCGCGAGTTCCGGGTGCTGGGGGTGCGGGAAGGCTGGCAGGATGCCGGCGAAGGTGCCGCCCGGGTGGATACGGTCGAAGCCGATCGGCACGATTCGCGCCGCCTGTACGCCGGTGTCGAGATCGGCGGAGCCTACCGGAGTGACGACGGGGGCGCCACGTGGACGGGAGTCAACGAAGGCCTGTATGACGACGTGCACTTCCTGATGGTCGACCCGCTGGACTCCTCGCGAGTGTACGCCGCCACCGGCGGGGGGCTTCACATCAGCAGGGACCGCGGCCGGAAGTGGAGGCCGCACGCCGGCGAGCTCGGTCAGGCGTACTGCACGTGTCTCGATTCGGAATTCGAACGGGGTGCGCATCACTCGGTACTCGTTCTCGCCGTCACGGGTGGACCGCCGGCCACGTGGGAGGGCTCCCGGGGAGACGCTCGCGCCCGACTGGTGGTGAGCCGGGACTCGGGCGAAACCTGGCAGCAGTTCAAGACCAGCACCATGGGCGAAAAGGGCGCGTTCACGGCCCTCGCCACGGACCCGACGGCACGACAGTCCGGGTTCGTCGGCACGAGCACCGGTCGACTGTATTACGGGAACGCCGTGCTCGGCCGGTGGCACAAGATCCACTATGGGCTCGACCGGGTCCAGGTTCTGCGGGTGCTGTAGTCCGACTGCGGTGAAACACGCGGCCGGCGGGCCCCAGGACGGAGAGATTCGTATGAACGGCACGCGACGGATCGAGCGGACGGCGCGGCGATTGGTGGCGGGCGGACTTCTTCTGACCGCTATTGCGGTCCCGGCCGAGGCGCAGGAGGATCTCACCGTCGAGCGGATCTTCGCCACAGATGAGTTGACCGCCAAGACCCTGTCGCCGACGTGGATGCCGGACGGTCGACACTGGTCCGTCGTGGAGGCCGACTCGCTCGATCGGGACGAGCTGTGGCAGGTCGACGCGGAGACGGGCCGCCGCGCCAAGCTCATCTCCGCCGCGGAGCTGCTTCCTCCCGGGGCGGACGAATCCCTGAGCATCGAACAGTCCGCCTTCTCGACGGACGGAGAGCGCGTGCTGATCTTTTCCGAGGCGCAGCAGGTGTGGAGGGCTCGCACGAAGGGCCGCTACTACGTGTTCGACTTCCCGTCCCGCCGTCTGCTGCCCGTGAGCCACGGGGACGGGTGGCAGATGTTCGCCAAGTTCTCGCCGGACGGCGACCACGTGGCGTTCGTTCGTGACCACGACCTCTTCGTGACCGACCTGGGCACCGGAGAAGAGCGCCGTCTCACGTTCGACGGTAGCGAGACGATCATCAACGGAACGACGGACTGGGTGTATGAAGAGGAGCTTCACTTGCGGGACGCGTTCCGCTGGAGTCCCGACGGCCGACGCATCGCGTACTGGCAGCTCGACCAGAGCCCGGTTCGCCTCTACTACCTGATTGATCTGCTGCCGCTGTATCCGGAGCTCAAAGAGATCCGTTACCCGAAGGCCGGTGAGCGCAACTCGCGGGTCCGCGTGGGCTCGCTCGAGCTGGCGTCTGAACGCACCACCTGGTTCGATACGGGGACGGACGAAGACATCTACGTGTCCCGGATGGAGTGGGCGGCCTCCTCGGACGAGGTGGTGATCCAGCGTCTCAATCGCCGGCAGAACCGTTTGGATCTCCTGCTCGGGGACGCCCGCACGGGCCGCACCACCCTCCTGTTCTCGGAGCAGGACGAGGCGTGGGTGGATTCGAACGACGATCTGCGCTGGATCGAAGACGGGAGCCGTTTCACGTGGACGAGCGACCGCGACGGCTACAGGCACGTGTACCTGTACAGCCGCAGCGGAAGTATGCTCCGTCAGCTCACGCGGGGCGCGTGGGATGTCACCGCGTTCCACGGCGTAGACGAGGCCACGGGCAGCGTCTTCTTCACCGCGGCCGTGGAGAGTCCGCTGTCCCGCTCGGTGTACACCGTCTCGCTCGACAACCTCGACATGCGACAGCTGGCCGGCGGTCGCGGCAGTCACTCGGCTCGCTTCAGCCCGGACTACGGGCTGTTCATTCACACGCTCTCGTCGATCGGTGTCCCGCCGGTCACGACGCTGAACCGAGCCTCCGACGGATCCGAGGTGCGAGTCCTGGTGGACAACGCGGAACTGGTTGCCAGCTTGGAGGTGCTCGACCTCAGGGAGCCGGAGTTCTTCACCGTTCAGTCCGAGGACGGTGCCGCGCTGAACGCCTGGATCATCAAGCCACGCGACTTCGACCCCGGGCAGGAATACGGTCTCCTGCTATACGTGTACGGTGGCCCCGGCTCCCAGACGGTGCGCGACACCTGGGGTGGCAACCGTTATCTGTGGCACCAGCTGTTGGTGCGGAACGGAATCCTCGTGGCCAGCGTCGACAACCGGGGTACCGGAGCCCGGGGACGCGTCTTCAAGAAGCAGGTGTACCGGCGACTGGGACAGCTGGAGTCGGCCGACCAGCTCTCGGCCGTGCGCCAGCTCGGCAACCTGCCGTTCGTCGATCGATCCCGCATCGGGGTCTGGGGTTGGAGTTACGGTGGGTACATGGCGCTGATGACGGCCCTTGCCGGAGGACCGGCGGTCGCCGCCGCGATCGCGGGGGCTCCTGTGACGTCCTGGGAGCTGTACGACACGATCTATACCGAACGCTTCATGAGCACGCCACAGGACAACCCGGAGGGCTATGGGCTCGGAGCACCCCTCGCTCTGGCCGCGAACCTGGAGGCGGACCTGCTGATCGTCCACGGCACGGCGGATGACAACGTGCACCCGCAGAACACGTTCCAGATGATCCATGCGCTCGAAGCGGCCGGAAAGCACTTCGAGATGCGTCTGTACCCCGGTGCGCGTCACGGCATCCGTGGGAGCACGCTCATGGTCAACCTGTACGAACTCATGACGGACTTCGTGCTTCGGGCGCTGGCGGCAGGGACGGAGAGTCCCGATTCGCCGGCTCCATCCTGGCTCGGACGCTAGCGGTCGGGCGACCCCGCGCGAGAATCGGCGAAGCGGACGTCAGGACTCGGGCGATGCCGGGAGCTCGGCCTCTGACCACGGGGGCATGATCCTCGCCAGCACCCCGAGAATGATGAACGGGAGGATCAGGAGCGCTCCGGCCATGAGCAGCCCCTCCAACCCGAGCAGCTCGGCCTTGTAGACGGTCAGGCCCCGCAGGCTCTTCGAGAACAGCTGCCCCCCGATCACCACGTTCCAGCGGATGCTGAAGATACCGACCTGCACGAGGAGCGCGCAGCCGAGGTAGATGAGCCGCCTGACCTCGGCCGGGACCTTGCGGGTGCCCCGCTTGCTGAGGGCCGGAGACACCAGGCCCAGCGAGATGAGCGGCACGAGCGTTCCCAGCACCATTTGCAGCACGATAAGGCTGACGAACAGGCGTCCCTCGATCAGCTGCGACAGGATCTCGATCGATTCCTCGGATTCGTACAGACGATGGATGAAGTCGAGCATCTCGAGCGAGAAGTCCACCACCATGGCGTAGAACAGGAAGGTCGCGAGCTTGTCCGCGCACCCCATGTCCACCTTCTTGCTCCGGAACAGGGTGGCCACGAGGTAGATGATCATCACGAGCGCGATTCCCGACACGATGGCCGAGAACAGGAACACGACGGGCATCAGCACGCTGCTCCACCACGGATTCGCCTTCACGGATCCGAAGATGAAGCCCACGTATCCGTGCAGCAGGAAGGCTGACGGGATGCCGATGATGGTGATCCAGCGGCCGGCCTTGTCGTCGAATCCCAGGGCCCGGTCCGACAGATCGGTTGAGCCGAGCGTGAGCGCGTAATAGAACCACTTCCGGGGTCCGGTCGCCTCCCGCGCCCACAGCACGAAGTCCCTCCGGTAGTCGAACCAGATTTCCAGTAGCAGCACCACCATCAGATACCAGGCGTATACGAAGCCGAACATCGCCATGGCCGACTGGCGGTTCGGCGTGAGGAAGATCTCGTAGGAGCGTTCCGGGTGACCCAGGTGCGCCAGGAGCGGCAGAGGGGCCACGATCAGAAACGCCAGTGCCGTAAGGAGAGCCAGTCGATAGGTCGGCTCTACCTCCTTCACGTTGAACACGCGCGCCAGCGAGGCCAGGATGAAGGCTCCCGCCACCAGGCCCGTGAGATACGGGTACAGGACGATGAGGAGACTCCACCTGAGCTCGAACTCGTTCGGGTAGATGTATCCCTGCATCGTCTACCTCACCTCTCCGTCCAGGTTCGCGTAGAACACCTTCGGCTTGGTGTTGAGGTGCGGCTTCAGTACCTGGATGTCGTTGAAGCGCAGGAAACGCGCGAGAGGATTCGCCCGATGCCCCACCTCGCCGAACAGGCGGGCGGACGTGGGGCACACCTCCACGCACGCCGGCACCTTGCCCCTCGCGAGTCGGTGGTAGCAGAACGTGCACTTGCGGGCCACATGCCTCACCGGATCGAACCAGCGCGCCCCGTACGGGCATGCCTGCACGCAGTACCCGCATCCGATGCAGTACTCTTCGTCAACCAGGACCGCGCCGTCCTCCGTGACGAAGGTGGCTCCAACCGGACACACCTGGACGCACGGCGCTTCCTCACAGTGGTTGCACAGTTTGGGGACGAAGAACGTGCGCAGGGTGCGGCCTTCTTCCTCGATCGGGGGGAAGCCGTCGAGTCCTCCGTTCGGGCTGTCGACCGCGATCTCGCCGTCGTCGCGGATCACGTAGCGCTCGACCCACGTGTTGAAGAAATACGGCTCGTCGGGCACGTCGTTCTCGTTCTTGCAGGCCTGCGCGCAGCGGCCGCACCCGATGCACTTCCGGATGTCGATCCCCATCCCGTAGATGCGCTCAGCGTTTTCCCCGACCTCCTCCTGCATGCCACACAGCTCGGGGACCCGGACGACGCCAAGGGCGATCGGCACGCCGAGGCTGGCCTTGAGCGCCTCCCACAGGAAGTCTCTGCGGTCCACCACCTCGCTCGCCGCGGAGGGCTCCCGATCCGGACCGGCCGCCGCGCCCGTCATCACACGGCCTCCGGATGGTGCGGATAGTGGCATTGCCAGCACAGGTACTCGTCACCGTGCGTCGACATGTCTATCCTCGGGATGTGGGAGGGGCTTCCCGCGTCCTCCGCGTGACAGCCGCCGCAGAAGTCACGCGCGGACGGCTTCCCCGCTCGTACGGCTCGTGGCGCGGCCTTGTGCTCGCTGGGCGCCTCGTGGCAGGTGAGGCAGGGCAGCGCGGCATGGTGTGACACCGCCTTCTGGCTCGCGATCTGGCCATGGCACGCCCTGCACGCGCCCGGAATCACGGGAGGCTCCGGGGCATGTGGGTCGTGGCACGTCATGCACGGGATCGTCGGGTTGTGGGCCACGGGGTCGATCTGCGGAAAGCCGGACGGCCGGGATGCGTTGTAGCCGTGGCACAGTGGGCAGAAGCCTCTCTCACGCGGTGCCGGCGGCTTGACCGATCCGGGAGCGGCCACGTGCTCGGCCGCGGGCCCGTGACACACCTCGCACGAGACGCCTGAGTGGTTCGAAGCACTCCGTCTCTCGGCGATCGGCCGGTGACACATCGTGCACGCTTCGTGGCCGGCGTACTTGAGTGGACGGGCCGCGATCGAGTCCACGGCCGCGGCACGGTAGTGACCCGCCTCGCCGAACGTGTCGGGCACCAGCCTCTGCCGGACCGCTATGAAGACGACGGCCAGAACGGCAAAGGCGATGCCGAGGCGCGTAACCTGCTGGGGCATGGCGCGCTCGTTGTCTGCTGGAAAAGGGTCCCCGCCTCAGGGGCTTGCCTCGTGCCCGCGCAACATCGATGCCACGATCAGATCCTCAACCGATAGCGGCAAATGGCCTTGCGGGGAGTGCCGAGCGCCCGGCGGCGTGGGACACATTGAACCGCGTGGTCCGCAGGCCGTGGGACAGTCCGTCTCGGCCCGATCGAGTCCCGGATGGCGACGGGCCCGTCCGCTACTGCGTCGGATTCGCCGTGTACCCCATCACGGTCAGGATGATGATGTAGGCGATCATCGCCAGCGCGATCACGGTGAACAGCCGGCTCGCTTCCCCGGCCCCTCGCTTGCGATCGAACAGCGGCAGCAACAGGAGGAACGCGCCCGCGAGCCCGAAGCCCAGCACACCCAGCATTTCTCCTTCCAGACCCAGGATGTGGGACGGAATCAGCTTCAGGGTGTGGAACATGTACATGAAGTACCACTCCGGCTTGATGCCAGCCGGTGCCGGTGCGAACGGGTCGGCCTTGTCCCCGAGGTGTGCCGGGAAGAACGCCGCGAGTGCGGCGAGAAGGGCCAGAGCCACCAGCCAGCCCACGATGTCCCTCATCAGGAAGCCGGGAACGAACTTCATGGAGCCACGAGTGGATCGGTCCCGCTCGACGTCGGGTGGGACGCTCATGCCGTGCCGCTGCACGAGCATCAGATGCAGACCGACCAGCAGAATCATGAAGGCCGGCAGAATGGCCACGTGGATGGCGTAGAAGCGCGTAAGCGTGGCGCCGGTCACATCCTCTCCGCCACGTGCCAGGTTGCGGACGAACCCTCCCACGAGCGGGACGACGCCTACGATCTCGGTGCCCACCTTGGTGGCGAAGTACGCCAGCTCGTTCCACGGCAACAGGTACCCCGTGAAGCCGAACGCGAGCGTGAGCACGAACAGCAGCATTCCGCTCATCCACGTGAGATCACGCGGTGCCCGGTACGCTTTCAGGAGGAAGACGCTGAACAGATGGATGAAGACGGTGAATACCATCAGGTTGGCGGCCCATGCGTGCAGCGAGCGGACCAGCCACCCGAACTCGACCTCCGCCATGATGAACTGGACTGACTCGTAGGCCTCTCCGGCGCTGGGCCGATAGTAGAACAGCAGCAGCACACCGCTGACCAGCTGACACAGGAACAGGAAGAGGCTCATCCCCCCCAGGTAGTACCAGATGGTGTGCCTGTGAATCGGCACTTCCTTCTTGCGAGCCAGCTCCGAGACGGGAGCCAGGCCGACGCGATCGTCGAGCCAGCTCCACAATCGTCGGTACCAGCGTCGGTCGTTCGTCATCAGGCCCTCTTGCTGACCACGATTTCGTCGTCGCGCACGTTGACCTCGTATGCATCGAGCGGCCGCGGCGGCGGTCCCTGGACGTTCCGCCCGGTAAGATCGAAGTGCCCGTTATGGCAGGCGCACCAGATGCGCGAGATGTCCTCGCGAAACTGGACCGTGCAGTCGAGGTGCGTGCATACGGCTGAGAACGCGCGCAGCTCTCCCACTTCCGTGCGGACGAGGATTCCCGGCTTGTTGCCGAATCGGAAAGCCCGGGCGCTGTTCGGAATGATCTCCTCGGCCGCGATCGGCAGTGTTACGGACATAGTCGACGACTCGCCCGCCAGCGGCGGGATAAGATATCGACTGATCGGGTAGACGACCGCTGCCACGTAGCCCGCGGCGCTGGTACCGAGCAGCCAGTTGACGAACTTCCTCCTGCTCGAGCTTCCCGAGCCGTGCTCACCTGCCATCACATCACTCCTTGTTGAGCGCCACGATTCACGCGGGTCGCTCGATCTCTCTGATCTTCAGAATCAGTCCCACGATGAGGCCGGCGATGATCAGCACGGATATCGCCAGCCCGATACGACGGATCTGCAGGTCACGGAGTGCTTCATGTCCCCTGGCAAGGGCCGTTCCGGAGATCTCCGTACCCGGCGCGACCTCTGCCGCGACCACCTCAGGGTCGAAGGAGTGCAAGGCGGCCCGCGCTTTGACGAGCGCGCTCTGCGCGTCGTTGAGCGCGGCCAGCGATGCGCTCACCTCCATGCCCGCGTTCTCCGCCGTCTCGAGCACGCTGGTGGCGGAGTCGATCTCGAATCGGAGCGAGTCGATCATCCCGCGCATTCCCGCAGCGGCCAGACCTCCCGCGTCGTCTTCACCGTGGCACGACCGACATACGGCTCCCTCGGCCATGCCCAGCATCTCATCGCTCGCCGCGAGGACTTCGTGGTTCTGGTGACAGAAGGCGCAGCCCGGCACACCCAGCGCCGTGAAGGTCTGAGAGTGGTGGCTCTCCCGGAAGTGGTCCGCCATGACGACATGGCACTGTCCGCACACGTTGCCGACCCACGATACGCCCGGCGGAGCCGCCCCGTGGTTGCCGTGACAGTCGTTGCAGGTCGGGGCCGATGTGTCTCCACCCTCGCTCATCGCCTCCCAGTGGACACTGCGGCGGTACTTGTCGCCCTGATTCGTGGGGATGCCGTACGGCTCCATGTGGGCGGCATCCGAATGACAGCCCTCGCAGGTTTCCGCCACCTGGAGAGGGTGCACGCGGGAGCGTGGATCGGAGGCCGGTCGAATGCCGTGCGCGCCATGGCAGCTGGAGCACGTCGCGACGGCTGCATCGCCGGATCCGAGCAATCGCTGGCCGTGCACGGAGGCAACGTACTCGGCCATCTGGTCCACTCGGAGCGACGGATTGTACTGCCGCATGAAGCCCGCGCTCGAGTGGCAGCGACCGCACACCTCGAGCACCTGTGAGGGCCCCGGAACGCCTATGTATCCCTTCGCCTCGTCCATCGCACCGGGACCCTGAATCGTCGGATCTCCCCCATGGCACGACGCACAACCGAAGCCGGCTGCCGCGTGGACGCCCTCCGAGAACGAGGCGACGGGATCGCCCAGGCGGCCGGTCAGCATCTCGTGGCACCCGACGCAGCTGTCACTTCCATCCTGCGCCGTCGCGGGCGTCGGGAATGCACAGATTGACAACACCACCAGACCCGGTGCGAGGCCCGGCATGCAGGCCCATATGGTCCATCGGTTCATGGAGAGCTCGCCCGGAAAAAGGCCATCAGGTCCCCCATCTCGCTGCCCGTGAACGACGGCCAATCCATGCCGTCGTCCTCCGAGTTCCCCAGTTCGAAGACATGGTTCCACAGAGCCGCCGTGATGGGTGCCGGGCGATTCATGCCTGGCACCGCCGAGAGATCGAGACTCGCGTTGCCTCCGCCGCCGTCGAGGGTGTGGCAAACGGTACATCCCTTCTCGGTGACCAGGATTCTGCCTCGATCCGCGCTCCCGGCGCCGGCGAAGTAATTCACGGAGTACAGGAACGCGACGAGGTCGGCCACTTCCTGGGGTGCCAGCCGGATGAACTCCTCGCCGCCGGCCTGTAACGCCGCGATCATCGCTGGCGCCTTGTTCCACATCGACGCCACGAAGTCGACGAGACTCGTGCCTCGGGCCAGTCCCGCGAGGTCCGCAGCCCGTCCCCCTCCCCGACCGGGCGCGCCGTGACATCCGCTGCAGCCTCGCTCCTCGATCAGCTCGCCGCCCGCGCGAGGGTCGCCGGGCAGGATGTACAGGTTCCCGGTCGGAGTGGTCCGTCCGGCGGACTGGAAGTACGCGACGAGGTCGGCGATGTCCTGCCCGCTGAGTCGCGGTCGGGAAATGCCGCGGGTCCGGGAGGCTTTCAGCATCGCGGGACCGTGGTTCCACATCGACGTAGCCAGCTCGATCGGGACTCCCCGGGCGCCCACGCCGTCCAGGACCGGTCCGACGACCCCGCCGACGCCGCCCACCTGGTGGCAACGGACGCAGCTCTTCTCCTGGAAGAGGGCCTCCCCCCGTAGGCTGTCTCCTCGATCGCCGAAGTATCCCAGCGTGTAGACGTACGCGAACAGGTCACCCGCCTCGCGGGGGCTCAGATGGGGCAGCTCCATTCGCACCTCCTCCATCCTGCGGCTCATGTCGGGTGCGTGGTTCCACAGGGCCGCCGTGAGCTCCTGAAGCGACCGGTCGGCGGAAACCGACCTGAGATCCGGACCGAGAGACCCTCCCTCGCCACTGACCGAGTGGCAGCGGATGCACCCCTTTTCGCCGAACACCTGTGCTCCGGCCACCGCGTTCTGGGTCGGGGTCGGCAGATCCTGCGCGCGAAGCGCCGGAACACCGAGCCACCACGCCGCGGCTAGGCCCGGCAGGACGCGCCACGAGCGGCGCAGGAGCGTATGTGCGCTTTGCATCATCCCGTCTCTGACATGGAAGAGGTTGGGGCAGACCGATCGGAGTCCTCCGGACGCCACGACCGGCCCTGCCCCCGTACGGTCCAGGGCCGGCTCCCAGCCCCGGATCCAGCGACCGCGCTAGTATCCGCTATGGCAGATGCCACAGGACTGCGTGCTTCGATCCTCCGCCCGGGTCGCATCGAAGTCCGGTCCGTGCGGGTTGATCCGCCAGCCGGACTTCGCCGAGTGGCAGGCCAGGCACTCGGTCTGCTGATGGCAGGAGACGCAGCCCTCCAGATCCTGTCGCGCCGCGACCCCGTGTTGCTGCAGCCAGTTCGCCACCCCGTCGTGATATCCGCCCGCCGTACGACCGTCCGGAGCGACACCCTGGTTGGAGTGACAGTCGCGGCAGAACACCTCGGTGGAGTGACATTCGGCGCACTCCATCACCGAGGCCCACGACTCCGCCCCGTGTCTCATCACGAAGTTTGCAGGGTGGTAGTCGGACTGCGGGTTCACCGGACCGTCGTGACAATCCACGCAGAACGACTCCACATGGCAGGACGAGCACTGTGGGAGCTCCGCCGCGGCCGCCGTGCCGTGCTGCGTCGCGAAGTCCGGCGTGTGTCCCGGCTTCGGGTCCAGATGGCAATGCTCGCATGGGTTCTGCCCGATGGCGAGGTGCTCCGTCGCCCCGTTCCCATGACACGGCAGGCACGTTTCCGCCCGGGCCGGCTGCTTCGCACCCTCGACCTCCGGCACTCCGTGGCACGTCTCGCAGCCGAGCTGCGGGTGCTCCGAGTGCCGGAACTTCAGGCCGCTGTCCTCCCACGTATACCCCTGCCACGCCACCTCCGGCATCATCTGACCGTCGTGGCACCCGGCGCACAGCGAGGGCTGTGCGGAAATGTTCGACGCCGCGTCTCCTGAGTAGATCCCAGCGTGGCAGGTCTCGCATCCGCCCGACGTTAGTGCGGCGTGCTTCTCGTGCGGGAACTGAAGCTCCTGCATGCCACTCGAGGCGCCCAGCAGGGCACCCGTCGCGATGGCGAGGGCGAGGGCGCCCGCGTGCGCGAGCCGCTTCATCGGTCACCTCCCGTGCTGAAGCGCCAGCGCAGTCCGATGGTGGCGCGTCCCTCGGTCCAGTCCTCGGAGAGAGATCGGTTCTTGTCTTCGATGCGATAGAACCCGAGGCTTCCGTCCAGAGTCAGGTTCGCATTCGCGATGTCCCAGGCGCCCTCGATGGCGCCGCCCGTCACGTACCGCTCCCCTGCACGGAACTCGGACAGAGTCTCCGTCGCTGAGCCACGCAGTGCCACGTAGGAGGCGGCTCCCTTCCCGACGTACCGGCCGACGATGAGGTCACCGCCGTACCGCGCGCCGCCAAACCCCTGCTCGGCCCGATAGCGTCCGTCCACGTACCACCGATCGGGGCTCCAGTAGATGCGTCCGAAGCCGCGCCAGCCATCGTTCCTGATCGTCGTGGTCGAGGGTCCGGCATCGGCCTCCTCGTATTCCCGGTACGCGCCGCCGGCCTCGATGAGGAGCGGGATGCTGCGCGACGTCCAGATCGCCGACAGCCGTCCCTCGTTGAAGCCGACAGGAGAGAAAGCGTTCCAGATGGTCCAGTAATCGAAGAACGGCGTGTAGTGACGGGCCTGGGCGGCAACCCGGATTCCCGCGAAAGCCGGAGTCGTCACCCGAAGCCGGGCATCGTTGATCTGGTCGTATGCGAAATCGTAGCTTGCGGCGGCGTCCAGCGCCCAATCGGCCACGAGAGCGCGCAGATTGACTGCCGCACGCTCCGTGTACAGGGCCAGCCGATCCGTCCGCAGCTCCCGCTGGTACGTGGCGCTGCCGGAGAACAGCTTGCCCGCACGGAACCCTACTTCGCCTCCGAACAGGAGACCCCTGCGGTCCGTCGCGAGCAGGTCAGCTTCCTGATACAGGCTCCCGTTCCGTGGGGCGTTGACACCCCTGGCCAGGCTCCACCCGCCGTACGCGTCGATCCACAGCCAGCCCAGCTGCCTCCACATCACGGAGGCTCCGTCGAAGTTGTAGTATCCGAGACCCGAGCTGCGGTACATGCGCCCGGCCCGTATCTGGTATTCCGCGCGCGTGTAGCTCAGGTAGCCGCTCAGCAGATCGAACTCCTGGCTGGTGCGGGGCCACACGTCGTCACTGCCGAAGCGCGTGCGTATCCGCGTGTGGAAGGAGAGACCCTGTACTCCGGTCCACCCGGCGAGCTTCAGATCCTGCGTGAACGGGGTGATGTCCTGCCGATCGCCGGCGTTCTCGTACCACCTGCAGAAGTCCCCTTCGACGCAGGTGACCACCGTTCCGTCCGGCAGCTGCCGCTGGAGCCCGTCCCCGGATACGTCCACTTCGGACACGGAGTCGATGACGAAGGGCCGAAGCTGGAGCCAGCCCCAGTTCAGCGACACCTCGCCGCGCACACCCTGGGCCACGCCGGCGCCCGGCAGGAGCAGAAAACTGCACGCTACTGACAGCAAGAGGAACGGCCGGCGATGGACATTCATGGTCCCGCTCCGACGCGTTTGGGGTTTCCGGTCAGGAGCCTTCCGGACGGCTGCATGAACATGGCACGGGTGGGTGATACGGATCAAGTGCGCATCACCCATGCGGCCACACGTCAGCCGGCCCCGTGAGGCTCTATCGATATCCGAACAACGCCGAGTAGACGATGTGCAGGATGAGGAAGACTCCGATTCCCAGCATCGTGAAGCCGATGACCCGGAACACGATCTCGACCCGCCTCGGGTAGGGGGGCACGAGCCGCGACTCGAACTCACCTGTCTCGACCATGCGCTCGTACTCCCGCGGCTTGTCCCTCTTCAGCTCCTCCACCGGGACCCGGCCCGTGAAGATGACCGGATCCATCGGGAATTTGTCGAGCCGGAAATGGGTGTTGAAGAAATGAATCGTGAAGATGAACGCGACCGCGAGCAGCGCTTCATCGCTGTGGATGATCGTGGCCACGTTCACCAGCCATCCGGGCAGGACGACCGTGAACAGCTCGGGGAACCAGAGCAGGAAGCCCGTGGAGCCGATCACCAGCATTCCCCAGAATACGGCGAAGTAGTCGAACTTCTCCCAGTACGTATAGCGCCCGTACGGTGGTCGCGGACCCCGGCCCAGGAACCACTTGACGGAAGCCTTGAACTCGTGGACATCGTCCTTGTTGAACACCAGGGAATCGCGGGACGCGATGAATTCCAGCCACGTCACGCCGGCCCTGGTCTTCTGCTTCCTCACGTCGATGAGGTGAACGAAGAAGACGGCGAACAGCGCCACCGCTCCCAGCCTGTGCCACATGCCCATCACCGCGAAGCCCCCGACGATCCACGCGAAGGCCCGAGCCCAGCCCATGTACGAGAACTTGAGCGCCATGCCCGTGAGAGCCAGAAGCATGAAGCTGACCATCATCACACCGTGCAGCGTGCGCTGGAACTTGGTGAACCGGCGGTACTGGAAACCGCTCTCCGCCGAGGCCTCCGTCGCCTCGTGTCCCTTCCAGTCCTCCGGCGAGCGCCACAGCCGCCACAGCCAGGCGACGGTGTGAGCCGAGGCGAATGTCAACGTGCCGATCAGCAGGCTGGCCATGAACCAGAACGTCCAGAACAGCCACGGATACCGGTCTGGATCATGGTGCGTGGCGTGGGTCAGATAGCCCGTGAAGCGCCGATTGGAGCTCGGATGACACTGCGCGCACGTCTCGACGATATTCCGCCGGCTCAGCGTCGACGCGGGTGCCGTGGTCGGCAGGATGTTGTGCGTCCCGTGGCAGTCGTAGCACTTGGCAGGTTCGGCGCCCCCCAGCCTCGACACCTTGCCGTGGTACGTGTCGAAGAACGTCTCGGTCTCCTCCTCATGACAGCGTCCGCACTGGCTCATCATGAGCATGCGGAAGTCGTCCCGGTCCGTGCGACTGATGGTGTGCGACGTGTGGCAGTCCTCGCACGTCGGGTACTCACGATCCCCTTCACCGTTCTCGTAGTCCCCGGCCGCGGGCCAGTGGACGCTCTCCCGGAACTGCTCCTCGATGCCGTGGTGGCATCGGCCGCACGTCCCCGCCACGTTGTTCGGGTTGACGGTCGAGGCCAACTCCACGGCCGGCAGCTCGGTATGTGCTCCGTGGCAGTCTGTGCACGTGGCCGTGACGACGAGGCCGCTCTCGAGCAGTCCCTTTCCGTGGATGCTCATCTCGTAGCCCCGCACGATGTCGGGAGCCGTGCGGCGAATGCGCCGCGCCGCTCTCTCTCCGGCCTCGTGGCAGCGTCCGCACAACTCGGGGACGTTGCGCGGATAGATCGGTGAAGAAGGATTCGTCTGCGCATCCTCCGCGTGTCGCAGGTGGCAGTCACCACACGTGGGCGCATCGAAGTCGCCCGCGGCAACCAGCGTTCCGTGCGCGCTGGCGCCGAACTCTTCGACCTGCACGGGGTGGCAGATGGCGCAGTCCACGGTCGAGTCCACGGTCTCGCACGGCCGCTCGACGAAGATCGGCGTCACGTCGACGTGGCACTGGGAGCAGCCGGTCTCGGCGTGCGCCGACGCCTCGCGGACCGCCTGATCGACGAACAACGACCGGTGGACCGCGCCCTCATGCTCGACGACCAGCTCCGGATCGCCGTGACATTCCAGGCAATCCTGTGTCGCGACCCCGGCGTCGTAGAACACGCGCCGGATCCTGTGCGGCTGATGGCAGTCCACGCACGCCGGGATCTTGTGGGGCTCCTCCTCCCACAGGCGTCCCTCGATGAAACGGAGGTGCACCTCCTCTATCCGACCGTGACACTGCATGCACGTTTCGGCCACGTTGTCTTCGTGGATGCTGGACCGCGCGTCCGTGTGCGGCAGGATCAGGTGCGACGTGTGACACGACGTGCACACGGCCGTGACCGTTAATCCCTGTCGGAACAGGCCCGTGCCGTGAATCGACATCGAGTAGTTCTCGAGGACCCTGTCCTGCGGGATGTCGCGCGTCAGCGAGACCTCGGTCCCCTCCTGGTGGCACTCGCCGCACAGGAAGGGGATGTTCATCACGGTGGTTGGAGACCCCGGGTCCGAGGAGGCGCGGACGTTATGTGTGCCGTGGCACGAGGCACACGAGGGCGCCAGCGGATCGCCTCGCCGGGCTGCGAGGCCGTGCAGAGACTGGTTGTGCTCGTTGCGCTGGGTACCGTGGCAGCGCCCGCAGTTCGCCGGCTGCCGGTCCTCCGGGTGCGGGAACGTCAGTCCCTCGTGACAATCCACGCAGCGCAGGCGGTCATGAACCGATGACTCGAGTCTTTCCTGCGTAACCACATAGCGGCCGCCGTCTTCCCGGCTTTCCCAGAAGGCCGGGTTCTCGTGACACATCAGACAGTCGACGTCCTGTGCCTGCGTGCGTCCCGGGAGTATCGCGACCAATAGCGCCGCCATACCCGTCATGGCCAGGCCTCCGACATGTGCTCTCGGGGTCCGAACGTCCATCGGATCTCCGGTCCGTGGTTGCCTCGTTTCGCGCGCCTTCGTGGCTGGCCGTCGCGGGATCCCCACGCAATCGTGCCGCCACCTGGAGCCCTGCAAGAAGCGGACGCGAGCGTTCAGGATCATAATTACAGCAATTTCAAGTGGATAGGGGAGAACCACGAGCGGATCCTCCCGCTATTGGGTCAGAACGTCACAGATTCCGACGGCGCTTCCGTCTCCCCGGGATCACCGGACGGGCTCCCCGGGTCGTGGGACAGACCATTCTCCTCGTCCCGTCCGTCGGCGAGCTCTTCGTCATACCAGCGTCCGTGCACCGCCCTGGCTTCGTGCTCCGGCATCTTCCCGGTGAGCCAGATCCAGCTCATCGGATAGACCTCGGGATGGAAGATCACGAAGAAAAAATGCCACACCACGATGGCCAGCGTGGCCAGCCAGGCTTCGTAGAAGTGGATGGTCTCGGAGATGGACACGATCCACGTCGGGAACAACCCGGTGGCCCAGGCAGGGAACCACAGGACGATCCCCGTGAGCGCCATGAGCGCGGTTCCCCACACCAGCGCCCAGTACTCTGCCTTCTGGGTGTAATCGTAGCGCCCGAACCGCGCCCGGCGCATGGTGCGCCAGGTGTAGAAGCGCATGTTGTCGATGAAGTCCTTCGCGTCCCTCGCGTTCGGCGTCATGGCCTTGAACTCGTCCCGCCCGCGTTGCACGAACAGGATGTACAGGACGTGAACGACCCCGAACAGAATCAGCCCGACACCCAGGACGCGGTGCAGGGTCGACCGCACGGGCTCGGCCAGGTAGGCGAGACCCGTGACGCGCACCCACCCCGCTTCGGGATACCGCAGAGCGAACCCCGTGACGACCAGCAGGATGAAGGACGTCGCCAGCATGGCGTGCTGCGCGATCTGAATCCGGTCGAACCGGACGAAGCCCCGCTCTCGACCATCGGCGCGCCGTTTCTCCACCATGTAGTAGTTGAAGATCAGCGCGTTGTGGATGGCCATGCCGCCGACGACGACCGCGATCAGGACGATGTAGATGGCGCGTACGATCCGCCGGCCCTTGTTCGTCGCGGCCGAAGCGGCCCGGTGATCGTAGGATCGCGCGAAGGCCTCATCCGCCCCATCGTGACACTGCCGACACGTGGCGACCACGTTGCTCTCCGCCACGGACGACAACGGGTCGGCCGCGGGCAGCACGAGGTGGGCGGTATGGCAGCTTACGCAGGTGGCCGACGTCTGGCTGGCCCGGCGTGTGGCCCATCCGTGGTAGCTGTCGGTGTAGGTGTGGACGACTTCGTGCTGCAGGTCGTATTTGGCAATGATCACGGGATCGTTGTGACAATCGCCGCACACCTGGGTCGCGAGACGGCTGGCGTGCGTGCCAGCGTCCGGATCATCCGGGTGCAGGATGAGGTGCTCCCCGTGGCAGTCCGTGCACGTCGGACTGTCGCTCACGCCCGCCGCCACGGCCCTGCCGTGGATCGAGCGGTCGTACTCCTCGGTGATCGCATCGTGACACGCACCGCACGTGGCCGACACGTTCCGCCGGTTGATCCTGGATTGCGGGTCGGAGTGGCCCCTCAGGTCGTGAACTCCGTGGCAGTCCGTGCACGTGGCGGCACCAGAGTCGCCGTTTCCGTTGGCCGTTCCGTGCACGGACCGGGCGTACTGAAGAGCCGGTGTCGGCAACTTGAGGTACTCGTCCGTGAGCAGGCCGCCCGTGCTGTGACACTCCGTACACGTCTCGGCGACATGAGCGTGGTTGGTACGGGCCTCGGGATCCGTGCTCCGGCGGATCTCATGGTCTCCGTGGCAACCGGCACAGGTCGGCGCCCGCGGGTTGCCCCTTTCCAGGGCGTACCCGTGCACGCTCTCGACGTACCTCCCTCCCTCCGAGGGGTGACACGTGCCGCAGCGGACCGGTGCGTAGCTCTCGGGGTGGGGGTAGTCGAATCCCTGGTGACACGTCACGCAGGACATCCCGAAGCCGCCGTGTACCGAGCCGGCGAATTCTTCCTGCGTCACCACGAGCCGGGCGGAGTCGGCTCGCCCGGTGAAATTGGCCCTGTCCCCGTGGCACGTGAGACAGAAACGGTTCTCCTGCGCGTACAGATCGGTGGCGAATATCGCGACGCCGAGAATGGCCAGCAGACAGCGACCGAGGCGAGGCTTTTGGCTCAGCATAAGTGCGTCCGGTGTCGGTGAGCGGGGGGGGCTCCGAGGGGCGAGCGCAGCACCATCCGTGCCGCCGCGCCGCGATCCCGACCGGCGTCAGGCTTCCACGGTGAATGCAGCGGAACTGATTGATGGTAAGTCGGTTACGGAGACATCATTCCGGAGGGACCTCGCGGCGTGGTCTCCGGCCGGAGTGCTGGCGCGACTTCAACCGTCGGCTGATTGTCCCAACGGCGGGACCTCATGGCACATCTCGCATGCCACGGGGGCGTTGTGCTCGACCCGGTCCGCATGACAGACCGTGCACACATTGCGGGACCATTCGCTCACGCCCTCGACCGCCTCGCCGTGGCATATGGCACAGCCCTGATGCGCCACGACGGGGTGAATCGCCTGCACGCCGCCGCGGTGGCAGCTCAGGCACGTGGCCTCCGGCTGATGGTGCGCCACGTGGCAGTTCTCGCACACATCCGAGCTGGGTGTGCCCGGGCTCTCCCCGTGGCACGTGGCACACGGCAAACCCAGGGCGACGTGCGTCGGGTGCGGAAAATCGCCCGTGGCGGTCGGAATGGTGCCGGCAGGCTCGCGCGCACCGCCGGCGTGGCACCGCTCGCAGGCGATCGAGGCGCTGTGGTGACAGTCGTTGCACGCGGCGATCGAGGGAAGGATCATCCCACCGTGCCGGTCCAGGTCCGTGTGACAGGCCGAGCAGGGCAGATTCGCCACCCCGACGTGCGGCTCGTGGGAAAAGTGGATCCCCTGCCACTCGCCCTCCTGGCCGTCGACCCCGAGATGGCACCGCAGGCACGCGTTCTCCGCCACCGGGGCTCCGAGGTCCACAGCGGGTGCCGCGTACCCGAGGCCCCCGCTCCTTGCGGCGCGCTGTGTGTACTCCAGGGCTGCACGCAACAGGGCGTCCGCGTACCCTATGTTGTGCGCGCCCTGTCCCACCGAGACGAGCTCCACGTTGTGGGCGGCGAGGGCGAGCAGGCTGTCGGCCGTGCCACGCTCCGCCCTGGATCCGGTCCTCGGCGCCGCTTGCGCCGACCGCAGGACTCCGGAGACGCGCTCCAGCCTGACTCTCATCTCCTCCTGCCACGACGGAAGGATGTTCGCGTACCGAATCCCGTGACACGACAGACAGGTCGCCTCTCCCGCCGCCTGCACCTGCTCGTGCCCTGCGATCTCCCGCGGCAGACCGTGACAGCTTCCGCACGAGACCCGCGCTTCGTACATGGAGCTCGGATCATCCTCCGTTCCGTGGCCTCCCGTTCCCATGTACAGGTTGCGCTGCGCCTGGTGCACCCTCTGGTGGCAGCTGCCGCAATCGAGCTCGAACGTCTCGGCGTGCGAGAAGACTTCATGCGCGATCGGCCGATGACACAGCTGACACTCGAGATTGTGCTCGCCGAGATGCACCTCGTGCACACGGGTGGGATCGTCGTATCGTGCGATCCGCTCCGGTTCGTTGTGGCAAGCGTAGCACCGATCCTCGTCGGCCGCCCCGTCGCCCGAGGTCACCCGGTCATGGCACGAAACGCAGGACACCAGGTCGCGAACGTATTGCGGATGGTCGATGATCCCGCGCTCGGTCTCGATCCGCGGCGGCTCGACGTGACAGCCCGTGCAGCCCGCGATGGGCTCGCCCTGCGGGCGTCCGCGGAAGTGACACAGGAAGCAGGTGCTCTTCGTGACCGCGACGTGATCTCCCTGCACGATCTGCGAGTGGCAGCTCGTGCATCGGAGCTGCTTGCCGCGCCGCAGGTCCGTGAGGTGCTGCCGGTGGTCGAACCGCACTCCGAGGAACGTGAGCTCACCCTCCAGCTTCCGGGTGGAATGACAGCCGGATCTCAGGCACGCGGCGTCCTCGATCTCGGCCCACGGTCTCGTTCCGTACGAGCCCGTGACGTACTTTACGACCTGGTTCGCGGCCTGCACCTTTCCCATCGCCTCGGCCCTGATTCCGGGGGCGTAGTGACACCGGATGCACGGCACGCCGTTATGCGTGGAGGTGGCCCAGGAATCGTAGTACGGCTGCATGTTGTGGCAGTTGGTGCAGAAGCTGGGCTGGGCGCTGTACTCGATGAACCCCACGGTCCCGATGCCGGCCAGGAGGACCAGGAGGATGAGCGCCTGGACGACGAAGCGCAGCCGTCGCCGTCGCCTGGCGGGATCGGCGCCGCGAGCCACCTACTCCACCCCTTCCCACGGTGAGCGGGAGCGGTCCCGAAGTGTCAGGCGACGCAGTCTGGAGCCCGCCAGCACGACGGTGGCGAGCGCGAAGAACCACACGGGAATCAGGAACAGCTTGTGCTCCCACTTTTCCTCCGCGCTCACCTCGGCCTCGCCTACGATGTCACGCGAGATGGAGCCGACGACGCGCTCCAGATCCGCCAGCCTCTCGACATTCAGCGCGTGCTGCACGGAGGCCAGTTGCAGGTTCTGCGTGAGGGCCGTCCGATATTGGAAACGCGTGTCGGCCACCTCGTGCCCCGCACGCACCAGCTCGCGGATTGCCTCATCCGCGGCCTCGATCTCCCGCTCTCCGCGCACTATGATCTCTTCGATCTCCGTGCCGAGAAGGGCCGGCGCGCTCTCGCCCGCGTGGCAGCTCGTGCAGGTCTCCGCCACCTGCTCGCCAGGAATGCGCTCCGTGTCGTGGTTGCTGTGGCACGCCGTGCATCCGGGGATCTTTCCTTCGGCGGTGGCCCGTCCGTGGGGCCCCTCGTCGAACGCCTTCCGCGTCCCCGCGTGACATCTGCCGCACACGTTCGAGATCTCGCCCACGTCGGGCGGGAGGGCTGCGTGCGATCCGTGGCACCCGATGCAGCTCGGCGCCGCAAAATTGAGGTCTTCGAATAGGGCCTTGCCGTGCCCGCTCCGCCGGTGCTCCACGACCTGACCGGTCGGGATCCCGTACGGCTCCATCAGGGCCTCGTTCTCGTGACACACGGCGCATAGTCCGGGGATGTTCGTCGGATACGCGCTGCTGCGGGCGTCGTCCGCCTGAATCGTGGTGTGCGGATCGTGGCAGTCGGAGCAGGTGGGCGCATCTTCGTTGCGCTGCTCGAGCAGCAGCATCCCGTGCCGGCTCGTTCGCAGCTCCGCTACCTGGTCGGCCGGCAGGCCATACTGGCGCATCTCGTCCGGATCTCCGTGACACTCGGTACATACCTCGACGATGGCCAGCTTACCGAGCGCTCCGCGAAAGTCCCCCCCGTGCGCCTCAAGCGTCTCGAACGCCTCGGGATTGCCGCCATGGCAGTCGTGGCACCGCACTCCCCGATCCGAGTGCACACCGAGCAGGTACGCACGTCTCTTGTCCGCGTGACACACGAGGCATCCATAGCGCGGATCCACATCGCTCGCCTCCTGCAGGGCGAGGCCTTTCGTCCAGGCAGCCGCTCCAGCCGCCGGAGCGGGGGCACCCACCACACACGCGACGACCAGCCCGCAGAACAGGGCGAGATCGATCGTTCGCTTGCTCATTCCTCGTGCCCCCGTTCCGCGTCTTCCTCCGCAGGCGCCTCTTCCCCCTCGTCGCCGGCCCCGGGCGCCGGTGGTCGCGGCACGGCTCGCTCCTCGAGAATCCGGGTCTCGACGCCCGCGCTCGGGGGAGCCGAGTCGATCCGGCTCCCGAGGGTCCAGAAAATCAGGAACCCGAGGAAGAACGCGATCCCGATGGCTGCCGCCACGGGACGCTTGCGGAAGCGGACGGCATCTCCACGATCGACGATGGGGAGGAGGACGAGCAGAATTCCCAGGGCCGTGAAGCCGACGAAGCCCCAGACCCCGAGGTATCGAATGAGACCGAGGGACACGTCCACCACGATCCAGGTCGATACGAGCTCGTCCGGCAGCTCGAACGGCGTCGCGGGATCCCCGAGCGGCCTCGGAAACAGGGCCGCCAGGGATACGGTTACGGCCAGCACGAGAGCGCTGACGATCAGGATGCGAAGCAGGTGGTTCGGAAAGAACGGGATTCCCCCGCCGTGCCGCTCCACGACCCCGGGCGGAGGGGCCACCCCGTGCTTGCGGACCACCACGAAGTGCAGGATCAGCAGGCCGAACGCGAACCACGGAAGCACGATCACGTGGAGGGCGAAGAACCGGCTCAGGGTAGCGCCCGACACGAAGACGTCACCCGTGAGGAAGCTGGCCGCGGCTCCTCCGACGAGCGGAGCCGCGCGCACGACGTCCATCACTTCTGTGGACGTCCAGTACGCCCATTGGTCCCAGGGCAGCAGATACCCGGTGGCCCCGAACGCCAGCACGGCGAACAGGAGAAGGACGCCCACCAGCCAGCTCGTCTCTCGCGGCGGCTTGTACGAGCCCGCGAAAAAGACGCGGGCCATGTGCGCCATGATCGCGACGACGATCAGGTTGGCCGACCACACGTGCAGGTCTCTCAGCAGCCACCCGAACGGAACTTCCGTCGTGATGTACTGCAGGCTGGGGTATGCCTCATCGACCGACGGACGGTAGTAGAACGAGAGCAGTACCCCGGACGCCACCAGCACCATGAACAGCAGGTAGGCGATCCCCCCGAACGCGTGCTTCCATCCGACGTACGACGGAAGGCGCCGGCTCCATGCCTTCCGCAGGGCCTGGTCGATGGGGAGGCTCCGGTCGATCCGTCCGTACAGAAGACCGAGGACTCGGAGCCCCGCCAGCAGGCTCGCGTCCGTGCTTTCCCTGATGTCCGTCCCGATCTGCCTGAGCCAGGTCCGCACCCGCCTGATCGCCATGCCCGTCCCTCAGTCCCGGGTCACGTATACTACCCCGTCTCTCACGAATACGTCGTAGCGCTGCAGCGGCTCGGTCGTCAGGCCCTCGATAGCCTGGCCGCGCAGATTGTACACCACGGTTCCGCACGGGGAGATCACGCGCATCGCGTCATGGTCCCATTCGAGGAGACAGCCGTCCACCGGAGAAACTCCCTGGAGCGCCGCGTAATCGATCTCGCCGTGGCGCACCACGAGGATGGCCTGTTCCCCCCACGTCTCCATACGGCTGCTGCCGACCGTGAAATCCTCGACGCGCGCCACGCGGACGGCGACCTCGTGCTGGGGAATGATCAGGTGCTCCGGCGGGACCGTGTAGATCGTCACGACGGCCAGGCCGACGAGGAACACGATGACCAGAATGGAGTTCAACAGGTATGTACCGAAGTCGCGATCGCCGTGCGGTGGAATATCTTCGGGAGACATGAACGCTCACAGCCCCGTGTGATGGTCGTGTCCGGATCCGGAAGCCTGGAAAGCACACTTCGGCGGCGTCAGGCAGGGCGGAAGCTAGGGCGGCAGGTGTCCCGACGCCAGCACCAGCGGCACGCGTGCGAGGGGAGCGGACCGGACTCGCGCTCCGCTGCCGGATCTTCTAGTATCCGGTCGCTTCGGTCATGCGCCGGGAGAGGCTTCGGGTGTTGATCGCGCGCCCGGCGCAGTACCTGCAGCAAGGAGAGCGTACGATGATTCGGAACGTCGTCATGAGTGCCGGCGCCCTGCTGTTTCTGGCCGCCGCCGCGCCTGCTTTCGGGCAGGAAAAGCCAGCCGTGATCCCGCACGATCTGGAGGGCAAGGACAACTGTGCCATGTGCCACTCCGGCGCCATGGAGGGGATGCCCGCCATGCCGGAGAGCCATGAGGGCCGGGGGAACGAGACGTGCGTCATGTGCCACGCCGAGGACGCGGAAATTCAAACCGCCGACGCGCCGGCCATTCCGCACGACCTGGAGGGCAAGGACATGTGTACCATGTGCCACTCCGGTGCCATGGAGGGCATGCCGGCCGTGCCGGAGAGCCATGCGGAGCGGGAATCGGACATCTGCCAGTGGTGCCACACGCCGGCCGAGTGAGTATGGGGCCGTAGGCCCGGCCATTCTCGTCGCGTGAAAGAAGCCCGCGCCGCCGACCGGCGGCCGCGGGCTTTCGTGTATGGGCCCGGCGCGTGATGGGCGGAAGCGCCGCCCGGTCGGCTACAGGCCCACCCCGTACTCGTCCTCGACCGCCGCAATGCTCGCCAGGAGCAGGCTCCGGATCCACGGTCCGTTGTGGGTCGCCGACCCGTGCACATCGCCGCCGTGCATGGCCAGGTTGTAGTTGAAGAATGCGCCCTCCGCCACCGTGAACGTGGCCACCCCGGCATCGATCTCCCCGCCCGGGTCGTCGAGGTTGGGGTCTACCTCGAGCAGCAGCGTCAGGAGATCCTCGGCGAATCCTTCCGAGGCGCCACCGCGCAGGTTCAGGATCGCTGCCGCACCTTCCTCGGAGGAATGGCAGCCCGAGTCCACGCAGGCGGCGAACGTGCGCGCCTCGGTCGTGAGCGGGCAGTCGTGCTCGCCTGTCGGGATGCCGGCCTCATCCAGACACGGGATCGCCTGGAACGTGTGCCCCACCGCCTGGAACACGAAATCGCCCGTCAACTCGTCCGTGACCCTGAACATGGCCAGGTGGCACGTGGCGCACAGCTTTTCGTTGCTCGCAGAGCCGTGCGTGGGCACCACGGTGCCGAGGGCGAGGCCCGAGCCCGGCGGAATCCAGCCGGCTTCGCCCACCAGCAGCTCGGTCTCCGGCGAGTGCGGCTCCAGGCCGTGCGACGAGCTCGGGTCCGGGTTCGACCGCCTGTTGTGGCACCGCGCGCACAGATGGAGCGTGACGTCCGGCGTGTTGACCGGGAACCGTAGCTGGCCCTCGAACGTGGCGTCATGCGGGTCGTGACACACGCCGCACACCACCGCCAGCGGCTGTTCGCTGTCCTTCTCCACGTAGTCGCTTCGGACGCCCCACGCGAGCAGCGTGCCCTGGCCCCGGTGGCAACCGGCGCACTCGACGCGCGACGCCGCGAAGCCCACGACTTCTGAGTGCTTGGACAGCTCCCACTGCTCCACGAACGGGTGGTGGTCATCGGTATGGCACTCCCCGCACCCGTTCGTCAGGAGTGTGTCCACCGCGAGGGAGGGAAGAGGCTTGATGTTTTCGGGACTCAGCACGTGCGATTCTCCCGCCCCGTGGCAGGACTCGCACTGCACGTCGAGGTAGCGTTTGTCTCCGGTCGCCGTCCATCCGACCGACTCCGTCGCCGCGTTCCCGAGCTCGCTCACCGTGTGGCAGCCTTCGCAGGACTCGTTCGCGTGGCCGCTGCTCTGCAGCCCTTCCCAGGCGTGTGCGTGCGCCGTACCGGTCCACTGCGACTGCGGGGCGGCGTGGCACTGGGCGCACGTGGGCTCACCGGCCTGTCCCTGCAGGTACCCCAGAAAGCCTCCGGCCGACGCCGGTGCGTCGTCGCTGAACGGGCCATCGTTGAACACCGTGTCTTCGTCGACGCACCCGGCGAGGAACATCACGGGGAGGGCGACAAGAGCGAGAGAAGCCGTACGCCAGAAGCTGAAGTTCATCATGCGGACCCATCCTCGATTAGTCGCGGGCCGACACAGGTATGATTGCCGTAGGGAGTAAACCTTGTTTGCGGCCGTCCGTTGTGCAAGGACGGCGGGCCGGCCGCGACTTCGCCACCGGGGCGCGGCTTGCATCACGGGAAACAGGCCCGAGATTGGACTGCCTGGCAAGCCCGCGCCGGGCTGGTTTCCGGGGGAACGGACGGAGAGATGAGCGACCGGACTTTCCTTATACTGCTGATCGTGGCGAGCGCGCTGGCCCTGGCCGTCGGTGTGTGGATCGGTCTCGGGTATCCCGGCCTGTACGATCGTGACGCGAGCACGGGCGTGAAGGCGCCGCGAAGGGCTCCGATCCGCGTGCTCCTGGATCGGCTCGGACGGTCCGGAAGACGGCGAAAGACCGTGCGTCGAGCCGGCTCCGGACGGTGGTCCCGCCGGTGACCAGATCCCGGCACACAACGGTGCGCAGGATCCTGTGGGCCGTGCTGTTGGCGAACCTGGTGGTGGTCGCGGCGAAGCTCTGGGTAGGGATCCGGGCGGGCTCCATGGCCGTCCTGGGTGACGCCGCTCACTCCGGTGTCGATGCCCTCAACAACGTGGTCGGCCTCGCCGCGATCGGGGCGGCATCCGCTCCGCCGGACGAGGATCATCCTTACGGTCACGCGAAGTTCGAGCTTCTGGGTGCGGTCGCCGTCGTCGTGTTTCTCTCCATCACCTGCTTCGAGCTGATCAGCGGCTCAATCGCACGCCTTCTAGGCGACGCCGCCGCACCGCGCGTCGAGCCCGTCACGTTCATCGTGCTCGTCTCCACCATGGTGGTGAACGTGATCGTGGCGGGAGTGGAAGGGACGTGGGCCCGAAAGCTCCGCAGCGTGTTGCTTTCAGCGGACGCCCGTCACACCGGCGCGGACGTGCTCGTCACCCTGTCCGTCATCGGAGGCCTGGTTCTCGTGTACCGTGGCTGGACGGCCGCCGATGCGTGGCTCGGGATCCTGGTGGCAGTGCTCATCACCCGCAGCGGCTGGCAGATCCTGTCCCATGCCGTTCCCGCGCTCGTCGACAGCGCGGCCGTCGAGGCGGAGCACGTCCGACGGTTCGTGGCCGACGTGCCGGGCGTGCGCGACGTGAAGGATGTGCGCAGTCGAGGGAGTCTCGATGGGGAGGCCTTCGTCGAGCTGACGGTGATCGTGGACGCCGGTTGGACGGTGGAGCAGGGTCACCGGGTGGCCGACGCGGTCGAGCGCAAGCTGACGGAGCGTGGCGGCTTCGCCGCCGCCGTGGTTCACGTGGAACCGTGGGGGGAGCGCGCGACCGGAGGACGGCCTTCGGCGCCCGACCCGTGAGTCAGTGTGGCCGATCCACGGCCCAGCGGCAGACTTCGTTGCCCCGGCTCTCGCACGCCGGGTGGTGAACCTCCCCTCCGTCGCCGAGACCCTCCAGGCAGGCGAGGAACGCCGACGTGACGATCTCACACGCCGATCCCGAGTCGTCCGCCGCCGCGGTCAGGCAGCCATCCAGCGAGAGCGAGGCCTCCCGCGGATCGGCGTGGATAGCGCTTCCCGGGCTCAGGGCGGCGGCGACGCGTCGCAGGTGGCGCATCAGGGACCACCATCGGAGAGCCACCGGCGCCCATCGTCGTGCCAGCCCGGCCGCCCGGGGCATCCGCGCCGCGTAATCTGATCCGAGCCGCGCACCGGCGGCCTCGAATACGCGCCGTGCATCGGGCCGGCGGGCGACCAGCCGCAGAAGGTCCAGGAACTCGGAAGCCTCCAGCTGCTGCCGCCGCCGCCGCATGTCCACATAGCGCCGCATCTGCCGGTCGATCACGTCGCTCAGCCCCAGTCGGCGCGGAAGGCTGATGCGAAACGACTCGTCTTCCAGCACGTCCTGCGGAGTGTCGACCTCGCGAAGCGTCTCGAGGAGCACGAGGGCGATGCCGGGGTTCAGCCGACCTTCGGTGGTAGCGGAGCGCTTCATGACGGAGGCAACGCTAGGCCACGCACCGACGGGGAGCAAGACGGTCGCGCGGTGTCACGCTTGTGAGTCCGGGGGAACAGGGGCATGTTCTCCGTTCCTCGGAAGGGCGCCGCCGGACTCGATGCACGGAGAGCCCGGCGGCGTGTTGCGTACCCATGCGGTAGGGCCGGGACGTCCGGCGGCGAGACATGTACGACCCGACGAAAATCGAAGCGAAATGGCAGGAGTTCTGGTCGGAGAAACGGACCAACGAGCCCGACCTCGATCGCTCCGCCGACCCGTTCTACAACCTGATGATGTTCCCGTACCCGTCGGCGGAAGGCCTGCACGTGGGCAATCTGTACGCCTTCACCGGGGCCGATTTTCATGGACGATTCCAGCGCCTCCGGGGCAGGGACGTGTTCCAGCCGATCGGTTTCGATGCCTTCGGGATCCACTCGGAGAATCACGCCCTTAAGGTCGACGTGCACCCGATGGACCTGATCCCCCAGAACATCGCGAACTTCAAGCGCCAGCTGAAGCGCGCGGGGATCATGTACGACTGGTCGCACACCGTGGAGACCACGGATCCCGACTACTATCGATGGACGCAGTGGATCTTCCTCAAGCTGTACGACGCGGGTCTGGCCGAGAAGAAGGAGGCGCCGGTCAACTGGTGCCCCTCGTGCCGCACCGTGCTGGCGAACGAGCAGGTCATAGCCGGTCAGTGCGAGCGCTGCGACTCGGTCGTAGTGCAGAGAACCCTCAGTCAGTGGTTCTTCCGCATCACGGAGTACGCGGAACGACTGCTGGCGAACCTGGAGTGGATCGACTGGTCGGATACGACCGTCACCGCGCAACGTAACTGGATCGGGAAATCCGAGGGTGCCGTCCTCCGGTTCCGGCTCGACGGTCCGGACGGAGAGGATCGGGCGGAGAATTCGGCTGCACCGATCCCGGTGTTCACGACCCGTCCGGACACGCTGTTCGGCGCCACGTTCATGGTCCTCGCCCCTGAGCACCCGCTGGTGGACGTCCTCACCACGCCTGAGCGAGAGGCAGCCGTGACCGCGTATCGCGAGACCGCGGCGGCCATGGACCTGGTCGAGCGCCGCAAGGGCGAGGCTCGCAAGACCGGCGAGTTCACCGGGGGCTACGCCTTGAACCCGGCCACGCGTGAGCGGATTCCGGTGTGGATCGCCGATTACGTGCTGATGGAGTACGGCACGGGCGCCATCATGGCGGTGCCGGCGCACGACCAGCGTGACTTCGAGTTCGCCGAGCAGTTCGGGCTCTCCATCGTGCCGGTGGTCGCGCCGCGCGACACCGTGGCGGATGCGCCCGATCCGTCCGCTGTCGCCCTGGACCTGAGCGGCGAAGCCTTTGTCGAGCATACCGCGGGCGAGGCGCTGATCAACTCGGGTCGATTCAGCGGGATGGAGGCACAAGAGGGCGGCAGGGCGATCGTGGACTGGCTGGCGGAGGATGGGCTTGCGGAGCTCGCGGTCAACTATCGCCTGCATGACTGGTGCATCTCCCGCCAACGCTATTGGGGTCCGCCAATTCCGATCATCTACTGCGGGAAATGTGGCACAGTGCCCGTGCCGGAAGCGGACCTGCCGGTAGTGCTTCCGAGGGTGGAGACGTTCAGGCCGGGAGACGATGGTGTAGCCCCGCTTGCCAAGGTGGAGGAGTTCCACCGCGTCGCCTGTCCGCGCTGCGCCGGGGATGCCCGCCGTGAGACGGACGTGTCGGATACGTTCCTCGACAGCGCCTGGTACTTCCTTCGGTATCCGAGCTCCGAGTGCTCCGACCGTCCGTTCGATCCGGACCGGACGGCCGCATGGCTACCGGTGGACACGTACATCGGAGGCGAAGAGCACGCCGTCCTGCACCTGCTGTACTCGCGCTTCATCACGATGGCCCTGCATGACCTCGGTCACCTCGGCTTCGCCGAGCCGTACGAGCGATTCCGCAAGCACGGCCTGCTCATCCGCGAGGGCTCGAAGATGTCCAAGTCGCGGGGCAACGTGGTCATTCCGGATGACTACATCGACGGCTACGGCGCGGACACATTCCGCACCTATCTGATGTTCCTCGGACCCTACGATGAGGGCGGGGACTTCCGCGACGGCGGCATCGCGGGTCCACAGCGGTTCCTCCATCGGACCTGGGACGCCGTGGCCGAGGCGTGTCGCGCGGGTGAAAGCGGGTTCCCCGAGTCGGCGGTCGAGCGGAAGCTGCAGTCCACGATCCGTCAGGTGACGCGGGACTTCGAGGAGCTGACCTTCAACACGGCGATCGCTGCACTCATGGAGTACCTGAACGTCCTTCGCGCCGCAGGGCGCACGCCGACGGTGGACGAGGTCACCCCGTTCGTGATCATGCTCGCGCCGATGGCTCCGCACCTGAGCGAGGAGCTGTGGACCATGCTGGGAGGTCCCTCGTCGATCTTCGACCACGCGACCTGGCCCCGGTGGGACGAGGATCTCCTGCGCACCGAGAGTGTCGAGATGCCCGTTCAGGTCAACGGAAAGCTGCGGGGGACGGTGACCGTGGAGCGCGGAGCTCCGGCAGACGTCGTCCGGGAAGCAGCGCTGGCGGACGAGAACGTCCGGCGGCACATAGCGGGCGCGGAGGTCCGCAAGACCATCCACGTGCCCGACCGGCTGCTGAACCTGGTCGTGGGCTGATGCCGTCGGAGGGAGATCGGATCGACAGGTAGCCGGTCCGGTGCCCGCTCACCAGCGGACGTCGCCTTCCCTAGACCCGTCGATCTCGGCCGGCTCGTCGCCCTCGCCGAACAGGAACGACCGCATGTTCGAGATGAGGAACGCGCGTGCCTCGGCTTCCCGGACTCGCAATCCGTAGTGGTTGATCAGCAGCATCTGTCTTTGCTTCCAGTCTTCCCAACAGACCGAGCAGATGGAAGATCGAATGCGATCGCCGAGCTCGTTCGGGAACGGCGGTGAAGGCACGGGGTCACGGCCCATCTCCCGGCACCGTACGCACCGGAAGTCTCCGTCGGGCGCGGCTTCCCCGCCGCCGACCGAGCTCAAAACGGCACCGTAAGGACGGAGCAGTTGGCGCCCAGAATGACCTGTCGGGTGACGCCGCCGATGAGGACTCGACCGGTCAGTCCGGGCGCGTGGTACTTACCTACCACGATGAGATCGGCCGCCGCCGCCTCTGCCGCCGCCAGGATGTGATTCACGATCGGCTTGCCTCGAACCACGGACACCTGAATCTCCAGCCTCTCGCGCAAGTCGTCGGGCACCGCGGCCAGGGCCTCGGCCCTCGCCCGTTGCTCCAGGTGGCGCATCATTTCCTCGGTCTTCGTCGGCGAGGAGACGGCGCGCACGTAGGTCTGAAGGGTGCCGGACATGGCGTGCAGGAGATACAATCTCGTGCCGAAATAGTCTGCGTAACGCGCCGCGGTCGCCTCCACGGGCGCACTGGTCTCTCGCAGACTGACTGCAGCCAGGATGGTCTTGTCGCGCTCATGCCGAATCGGACGCCACACGAGCACGGGAAGGCGCGTCCGACGAACGATTGCGGCGCACGTGCTTCCGAGCTCATCGGCCGGCGATACCCTCGTCCGGTGCGCCCCGACCACGACGAGCTCGGCCCCCACCTCCTCGGCCGTCAGCGAGAGCGCCTCCGGTGTCCACCCTCTGCGCACCTCACAGCGGACCTCGATGCCACACCGTGCCGCGATCTCCTCCAGGTTGACGCGCGCGTCGAGCTCCTTTTCCCGCAGGATGTCGAGGCGGGAGCCGAGCTCCCGCACCAGATACCCGGGTACGCTGAGCGGCTGGATCGCGTGGAACAGCGTGAGATCGGCGTCGCGGAAGCGCGCCAGAGCCCACCGCACGGTCTCCACGGATGTGTCGGAGAAGTCGATGCCGATGAGGATGCTTCGAATCATGGCGCCCGAACCTAGCGATCCGCCGGCTCCGGCGCACGGGAGCCGGACTCCGCCAGGAGACGATCCAGCGCGTCCCAGGGATCTCCCCGGGCGGCCTCCCGGAACACGGCCTGAAGCGTCGCCCTCAGGTCCCCGTGCAGCCGGTGCAGCTCCTCCATGTCGTCCAGCCGCGTGTAGTACAGCATGCGAGAGAGAAGCCAGGCGTTGTTGACCCGCTCCGGGTCGAGACCGCGGTAGCGCCCCGAGAGGAACTGTCCCTGCACGTCGGCCTCGAACCGGGCCGCGGCCTCGCTCAGGATTCGCCTTTTCTCTACTCGCATTTCGCCGGCCGGAAGCCCGGAGGCGTACAGGTCTCGCAGTGGTTCGAGAATGGAATGGAAGAACCGCCCGAACACCCGCACGTCATGCCACCGATCACGAGCCGTTGCGCATCGCTCAGAGTCCTCCAGGGCATCGCAGAAGAAGGCGATCGCGCCCCGGTGTCCGACGAAGTTCGCAAAGCTCTCGTTGAATCGGGCCTGTCCCTTCGGGAAGAACGTGCTGTGCGTGACCTCGTGAATCACCGTCTCCACGACGGCAGTGCTGTCGGCCCGGAGCGTAGTGGACATGAGCGGGTCGGGCAGCCACCCGAGCGTGCTGAACGCGCTCGCGGGTCGCACCCACGTGTCGTATCCGCTCTCGCGCAACCTCGCGCCCTCGCGATACGCCTGCTCGAAGTTGAAGTATCCCTTGTACGGCACCCGTCCGACGAAGGGAAACCACCAGGTCTTCCACGCCAGCTGAAACTCCGAGGCCGCGTTCACCACCATGAGGAGTGTGTCCCGGTCGAGCTCCACGTAGCTCGTGAAGGAGTCGCCGGGGTCCAGCTCGAGCGCCCGCTCTGCATACGCACGGGCATCCTGGACGAGACGCAGCTTGTCGCGGACTTCAACGGGCGTCGTAGTGTCGTGGACCACGTCGTGAATGGGCCGACGGGCGGCGAGGATCTTGGCTTCCTCCCAGCCGGCGCGCAGCACGTAGCCGGGAGAGCATGCTGACAGCAGACTCATGGCAATGACGGGAGCGAGAGACGTGACGCGCGTGTGGATCATGGTGTGTGGTACGTCCGACGGGTCTCGAGGTGCCGACTCTGCGATCACGACCCCCTATGCACGGCCCACGTAGTACACGCTCTCCCGCACCGCGTCCGCCCGATACCGCCGCCCAGGCCGATCCGAGTCGCTGCGGTACCTGCGGTACCCGCGCCCGAACATGCGGAACGTGTCGGGCGAACCGGTCTCACGGAACGCCTGCTCGATCCGCTCCGGTGGAATCAGCCCTTCGTCATTGTAGCTGAGCAGGATATGCCTGGAGTCCGCCGCTTCGAGCAGGGAGCGGAGCGCCGCGTCGCACCGGCCCCGGCGGCACCAGTCCGAGCGGAGCGCCTCGTCCGGGATCAGGCCGGTCTTACCGCGCAGGTGGGGCGGCGGGTGCCAGCCCCGTGCGATGAGCTCCGGCAAATGGTAGTAGCCCGGGTACTGCCGCTCGTTGTACGGCGGGTCCAGGTAGATGAGATCGACGGGCCCGCGCCGCCGCACGAGATGTTCGGCCGGTCCCTGAAACGACGTGCAGCCACGGGCTTCCTCCGTCGGCGGCACCGTCGGCCGGATCGGCCGCAGGCGAAGCTCCTTGAGCGCATTGGGCTGCCACGACTTCACGAAGGACGCATACACGCCGGTCGTGTTCGCGACGCGATCCGCGGCCTGTATGAGAGTCGCCAGGAGGAGCTGTTCCCGCCGGCGGTCCAACAGTCCGGCGTCGGTCCAGGACGCGATCCGGTCACGGATGGCGTCGATCGCGCCCCCGTTCTCCGGCGTGAAGTACATGCGGCCGTGCCGATCCCCCTCGGATCCCGCCGGAGTGAAGTGCTCGCTCACGAATCCCCGGGCCGGGGGTAGCCGTTCCAGCGAGCGTAGCACTTCCGCATAGCTCAGCGACCGTCCCGATCGGGCGGCAGGTTCCCGGAGCGTAGCCGGGAACTCGGGGGTTCTGTCCAGCTCCACCCGAGATACCTGGTACGCGTACGAGAGGGCGAGGAGGTCACCGCCGTGGACACGCCACCCGGCGATCTTCAGCGCGCGCCCCACGCTCCCCGTACCGGCGAACGGGTCGCAGACCACGCCCGGCGACACATCGAGCCCGCGCAGGACATCGAGCAGGAAGGGCACGAGTTTCGTCTTATTGCCCAGGTAACGCACAGCACTCCTGAAGGAGAGAGCGATCGTTCGTCACGCGGCCGCCGCGCAATGATACGTTCCAGGCGAGCCCGCCAGCGAGTCCGGCGACCTCCGGCTTGCGTCGTGGCGACCAGGAAGGCCTGTTACCCGGGTACGTGCCGCACCCGAGGCAAGGAGGGTGAGTGAGCCTGCTCGAGACCGTGTACAACGCAGCCGTCCACATCCTGCGACCACTTCTACCCGCCTTCGATGCCGCCTCACCGAAGTTCTCGGCCGCCGTGCGCGGCCGGCGGGTCGCGGCGTCGCGCATCTCGGAGTGGGCCGCGTGCGAGCGGGACCCGACGCGTCCCCTGCTGTGGCTGCACGGTGCCTCGGCCGGTGAGCTGGCCGGCGCCGCGCCGGTCGTGGACGAGGTGCGTCGCGCGCGCCCGGATCTACAGCTCCTGGTGACGTACTCTTCGCCGTCGGCCGAAGACGTCCTGCCGGATCTGTCGCCCGATCATGCCGGCTACCCGCCCCTCGAAATGCAATCCGATTGCCGCGAGGCGGTCCGGGCCGCGCGTCCCGATGCCCTGGTGTTCGCGAAGCTGGATGCGTGGCCCGGGCTCACACGCGCCGCCGCGGAAGCGTCCGTTCCCCTGGGCATGATCAACGCCACGGTACGGCCGAGCAGCGCGCGCCTGCGGGGGCCCGGCCGCCAGCTCATGGTCCCTAGCTACGGGCGTCTGGAGGCCGTGGGAGCAGTGTCCGAAGAGGAGTCGGACCGACTGGAGCGCCTCGGGACCCGCCGCGGTGCGATCCACATCACCGGAGACGCATCGTTCGAGCGGTCTCTCGCGCGGCTAGACCGGGCGCGAGAGGCCACGAGCGGCTCGGATCGTCTGCTTCCACTCCTTCCCCCCGGTGCGATTCGCCTGATGGCCGGATCCACGTGGCCGGAAGACGAGCGCGTGTTGATCGAAGGACTGGCCAGTTGGCGGGCGTCGGTGGATGAGTCGCCCCGGTCCGCGCTGCAGCTCGTACTCGTGCCGCACGAGCCCGACGCCGCCGCGGTCGCCAGAATACGGGACCTGTGCGAGCGGGTTCTCGGACACGGGCCGACGCTGTGGTCCCGCCTCGGGGACGCGCCGCCCGTGTCCGGAGCGGGGGGTGCGGAGGACTCGCAGCGGCCCCTCGTGATAGACGCCGTCGGCTTCCTGGCCGAGCTGTATCTGGAGACGGACATCGCGTGGGTCGGGGGCGGCGTGGGCGGCGAGGGCCTCCATTCGGTCGTGGAGCCCGCCGCCGCCGGGATTCCGGTCCTGTTCGGCCCGGTGCAGGATCGGTGGGAGGCGGGCGGACTCATCGAGAGCGGTGGGGCGTTGGAGGTGCCGGTGTCCGGCCTGGCCGACGTTCTGGGCCCGTTGCTGGCCGACCCTGCGTTGCGCGCCCGCATGGGCACGGCAGCGCGGGCCTATGTAGAAAGCGGCCGAGGGGCGGCTTCCGCGGGCGCGCGACTCGTGCTGGAGCTCATCGATCGAGGACGGGCTTCGGCCCCAGCGCGTACCAGAACAAGCACCCGATAACCGGGCAGACCACGATAATGGCGCTCCACAGAAGACCCACGCGCGGCGTGGGTCGCGCCCGCACGATGAGGCCGATCGCCCACGCATCCAGCGCGAAGAGCAGTGCCGCGAGTACCCAACGCGAATCCAACCCGTTCGCGAAGTCCAGGATCTCTGTCATGCGGCGCTCGGCGGTCCGGCAAACTGGAGTCGGTAGAGACGGGCGTACAGGCCGTCCAGCGCCAGCAGCTCGTCGTGCGTTCCTGCTTCCCGCATCTCGCCGTGGTGCAGGACGAGGATGTGATCCGCGTTCCGGATCGTGGATAGGCGGTGCGCGACGACCAGACTGGTTCGCCCGGCCATGAGAGCCTCGAGGGCCCGCTCGATCTGTGCCTCGATCTCCGAATCCACGGCGCTCGTCGCCTCATCGAGCAGGAGGATATCGGGATCGCCGGCCAGTGCGCGGGCGAAGCTCAGCAACTGTCTCTCCCCGGCGCTCAGGTTGCTGCCCCGTTCTCCCAACATCTGGTCGTATCCGCCGGCCAGTCGCTCGATGTACGGTTCGACCCCTACCCTACGGGCTGCGGCACGGGCCTCGGCCTCCCCCACCTCCGGGCGCCCGAGGTCGAGGTTCCGGAAAACCGAGTCGGAGAACAGATACACGTCCTGCAGGACGAGGCCCATCCGGCGGCGCACGTCCACGGCGGGGACGGCTGCGATGTCCGTCCCGTCGAGCAGAATGACGCCACGCTGCGGGGCGTAGAACCGCATGAGCAGGCTGATCAGGGTCGACTTGCCGACTCCGGTCGCTCCCACGATGGCGACGCGCTGCCCCGGCTCGAGGGCAAACGAGATGTCCCGCAGGACCCATTCCGGGTCCTCACCATCGCGTCCCGAATCCGGCTGCTCCCCATAGTGGAACCATACTCCGCGGAACTCGATGCGCCCGCCGCGCGAGATCGCCGTCGGTCGCGTCGTCGCGTTGCCCGCCGTCTCGCCCGTGGCCGCGGGTCGCGATTCGACTGCAGCCGGCTCGCGATCGAGGAGCTTGAAGATGCGCTCCGAGCTCGCCATGGCGCTCTGCAGGATGTTGTACTTCTCCGACAGGTCCTGGATCGGTCGAAAGAAGCGGCGCGCGTACTGCAGGAAGGCGGCGATCGTGCCCACGGTCAGCGTCCCGCGCAAGGCCTCCGATCCGCCGTACCATATGATGAGGGCCATGGCGACGGCTGCCAGGATCTCGACGGTCGGGAAGAACAGTGCGTAGTACGTGATCGATCGGAGGTGCGCGTTCCTGTGTTCCGCGTTGATCTGCTCGAACCTGACATGGGTTCGCTCCTCCTGGCGGAACAGCTGGATGACCGACATGCCGGTGATCCGTTCCTGAAGGAACGCGTTGATCCGGGCCAGCCGCACGCGGATGTCCCGATACGCACGGCGCACCCGGGTCCGGAACAGCCAGGCGGACACGAACACCAGCGGAAGGACGGTGAACGTCACGAGCGCCAGCTGCCAGTCGAGCACCAGCATCGCGGTGACGATGGCGCCGATCGTGAACAGATCACCGAAGATCGTGACCACGCCCGACGTGAACATCTCGTTGAGCGCCTCTACATCGCTCGTGACACGGGTCATGAGTCGGCCGACCGGATTCCGGTCGAAGAACGCCAGCTCCAGGCGCTGCACGTGACCGAAGATCTGGCCTCGCAGATCCTCCATGACCCGTTGACCGATCCACGTGGTCAGAAGGGTGCGCCCGTACTCCAACAACGCCGCGAGCAGCAGCGAGCCGACGTACGTGGCCGCGAGCAGCGCGAGCAGCTCCATGTCGCGGTGCGGGAAGGCCGAGTCGATGGCGATCTTGGTGAGCCACGGTCCGACGAGCGCCAAGCCCGAGGCGGCGACGAGGATGGCGATCGCGGCGGCCACATGCCACCGGTAGGGCCTGAGGTACGCGAGAAGGCGCCCCATCAGCCGGGCGTCGTACGCCCTGCCGAGGGCCTCTTCCTCGTGGACCGGTCCTTCGGGTGTCGTCTGCAGTTCGCCTCTCCGCGTCCGGGTGGTTCGAGTCCCACGAACATACCCGTGCCTCCGGGACCGTTCCAGCCATCCGTTTGACTGCCCGGAGCGCGGGGACCCATCATCGCGCCATGCAAAGCTTCATTCACGTCCGGGGCGCCCGCCAGAACAACCTGAAGGGAATCGACGTCCGGATCCCGCACCGCCGCCTCACCGTACTCACCGGTCCGAGCGGGTCCGGAAAGTCGAGCCTCGCGTTCGACACGGTCTACGCCGAGGGCCAGCGCCGTTACGTGGAATCCCTGTCCTCGTACGCCAAGCAGTTTCTCGAGCGAATGCCCAAGCCCGATGTCGACTGGATCGACGGAGTGGCACCGTCCGTGGCGATCGATCAACGAAACACGGTGCGCACCAGCCGGTCGACGGTGGGGACCGCAACCGAGACCTACGACTACATGCGCCTGCTGTGGAGTCGGGTGGGCCATACCGTGTGTCCGGACTGCGGAATCCACGTCGTACCCGACACAGTGCAGTCGGCGACGGACGAGATCCTCGCGCTGGATCCCGGAACAGCCGTCCACATCTCGTTTCCGCTGCAGCGCAGCGCCGGGCTCACCCATGCCGCGGCGGTCGACAACCTGCGCGCGCGCGGCTACGTCCGTGTGGTCGTGGACGGCGTGGAGCGGCACGTGGACGACCTCGATCAGATGACGGGCGGTGGCGGTGCGGGGATCGCCGAGGTCGATCTGGCCCGGGCGTCGGAAGCTCTCGTCGTGGTGGACCGACTCTCCGTCAGCCCGGACGCTCGTGAGCGTGTGGCGGATTCCGTGGCCTCCGCGTTCGCGGAGAGCCATGGCCGGGCGGAGGTCCTCGTGGTCGGGAGAGAGGCGGGAGGCGCCCCGTGTGTCGAGCGTCGTCTCCCGTTCACGGAAGCCTTCCGGTGCGCCGAGTGCGGTCGCGGATTCCCTGATCCGACGCCGATCCTGTTCAGCTTCAATCACCCGACGGGAGCCTGTCCCCGGTGCAACGGGTTCGGCGCCACCCTGGAGTACGCGACCGATCTCATCGTGCCCGACGAGCGCCGGACGCTCGCCGAGGGAGCGCTCGATCCGTGGACCAAGCCCCGCTACTATCGGGAGGCGGCCGCCGTTCTCGAGCTGGCCACCCGCCGGCGTGTCGATCCCGCCCTCCCGTGGAAGGACCTTCCGGACGATCTGCGCGGAGAGCTGCTCGACGGGGGACCCGACTTCATCGGCGTGATTCCGTTCCTCCGGTCGCGCGAGCGCAAGCGGTACAAGCAGTACATCAGGGTTTTTCTCCGCCAGTACCAGCTTCCACGTACGTGCGACCGGTGCGGAGGAGCTCGCCTGCGGCCGGAGGCGCTCCATGTCCGAGTCGGCGGTCGCTCGATCGCCGAGGCGGCCGCGCTGACCGTGGAGGAGCTCCGGGAATGGACGATGAGTCTCGAACTCTCCCCGTTCGAGACGCGCGTGGCCGAGACCATCCTGCGTGAGCTGCGCGACCGGATACAGTTCATGTCCGCCGTGGGCCTCGGGTATCTCACGCTCGACCGGCAGGCTCGCACGTTGTCGGGGGGCGAGATGCAGCGCATCCGTCTCGCGGGGAGCCTGGGAAGCAGGCTGGTGGATACGCTGTACGTGCTCGATGAACCGACGATCGGACTTCACGCGCGGGATGTGGAGCGCTTTCTGGACGTGCTCGACCGGCTGCGAGATCGCGGGAACACCGTACTGGTGGTCGAACATCATACGACCGTCCTGCAGCGGGCCGATCGCGTTCTCGAGCTGGGCCCCGGGGCCGGCGACCTCGGGGGTAAGCTCGTGTTCGACGGTGTGCCCGCGGAGCTGATGAAGGCCGGGACGGCCACCGGCCGGGCGTTGCGCGATGGGCCGACGTCTCGCACTCCCGCCCCGCCGGACCCGGACGGACCGTGGCTGCGTCTCGAGGGAGCTACCCTGCACAACGTGCGTGACGTGGACCTGGCTCTTCCGCTGGGTCGCCTGACGGTCGTCACAGGCGTTTCCGGATCGGGCAAGTCCACGCTGGTACACGATATCCTGTACCGAGCCCTGGAGCGGCAGCTGCACGGGGCCTCGTCCGCCCGCCGGCACCTCGGCGAACCGTCGGGCGAGTGGCGGGCTCTGCGCGGGGCCGAGCTCCTGGAAGAGGCGGTCCTCGTCGACCAGAGTCCAATCGGCCGCACTCCGCGATCCAATCCCGTGACCTACATCAAGGCGTACGATGAGATACGGCGCGTGTTCGCGGAGCAGCCGGAAGCGCGTCGCCAGGGGCTGACGGCCCGCCATTTCAGCTTCAACGTGGAAGGGGGACGCTGCGAGACGTGCAAGGGAGCCGGCGAGGAGCTGGTCGAGATGGTGTTCCTGGCGGACGTGTCGATGCCGTGCGAGGTGTGCGAGGGGCGGCGTTTCCGGCCCGAGATCCTGCAGGTCCGGTATCGGGGTCGGAGCATCCGCGACGTGCTCGACATGACGGTGGATGAGGCGATCCGCTTCTTCATCCGGCGAGACCGGTTGGGCCAGGCCCTGTGGCAGCTTCAGCGCGTCGGCCTCGGCTACCTGCGGCTCGGGCAGCCGGCCCCCACCCTGTCGGGCGGCGAAGCGCAGCGTCTCAAGGTGGCGCGAGAGCTGGCGCGAAGGCCCTCCAGGCGCCAGCGCATCTACATCATGGATGAGCCGACCACAGGCCTGGGCCTCGGGGAGATCGGTCGCCTCCTGAGCGTGATCGACCAGCTGGTGGACGCCGGCAGCACGGTCGTGCTGGTGGAGCACGATCTGGACGTGATCGCGGCCGCGGATTGGATCATCGACCTGGGTCCGGAAGCGGCCGCGGACGGAGGCCGCGTCGTTGCAAGCGGTCCGCCGGCGGACGTGATGGCCTGTCCCGGGTCACACACGGGGCGTTACCTGCTGCGACACCTGTCCGTGGCACCTGGCCGCGGTCCCGAAGGACGGGACACGGGTGCCCGCGCCGGCTAATCGGTCGCCCCGCGTGGCTTCTCCGGGGGCTTCGTCCGCGGCACGTCGTCCGCTCGTATCCGTGCTCCTTCCGTGTCGTAACGTCGCCCCCTACCTGCCCGAGTGCATCGAGAGCCTGGAGTCGCAAACGCTACGCCGATTCGAGGTCCTGGCAGTGGACGATCGATCGGAGGACGGGACCGGGGACCTGCTCGCGGCATGGTGCGCCCGGGATGCCCGGGTCCGGGTCCTGCGGTTTACGGATGAACAGGAAGCTGGCCGAAGCGGTCTCGTGCCCGCCCTCGACCTGGCCGCCCGCATGGCTCGAGCTCCGCTTGTGGCCCGCATGGATGGGGACGACGTGGCCGACAGGCGGCGGCTCGAATTGCAGGCGGAGTATCTGGCCGGGAACCGCGACCTGGCGGCCTGTGGGGCCCGCGTGGCGTTGTTTCCTTCGAGCTCCGTCGGCCCCGGATACGCCCGCTATGCCCGGTGGCTGAACGGAATCACGCAGCCGGACGAGCTGCGGCGAGAGCTTCTGGTGGAGTGCCCGATTGCCCACCCGACGCTGATGATCAGGGCTTCCGCGCTGCGCGGGCTGGGTGGCTACCGGGACGCCGGCTGGCCCGAGGACTACGATCTGATCCTGCGCCTGCACGCGGCCGGGATGCGAGCCGCGAACCTGCCCATGACTCTCCTGCGCTGGCGAGTCCTGCCGGACCGCCACTCTCTCGACTCGGATCGCTATTCTGCCGCCTCGTTCCGCCGGTGCAAGGTTCACTATCTGCGGTCGCACTTCGCTCCGCCCGATCGTCCCCTGGTCGTGTGGGGGGCGGGCAAGGTCGGCAAGCCGTTGGCCAGAGAGCTCCACCGGCAGGGAATGACGGTTCGCGGTTTCGTGGACCTCGACCCGCGCAAGATCGGTCAGGAGATCCACGGCGCGCCCGTGCTCGATCCCGAGTCTTTCGGTCGACGCCGGCCGACGTGGAATCCCTATGTTCTGGCCGCCGTCGGGTCACCAGGCGCTCGCCGGGAGATCCGGGACACGCTGGACGGATTGGGGTGCCGCGAGATCGACGACTTCCGCATGTGCGCGTAGCTTGATCAACCGCAGCACAGGGTGGGTCTCGCGGCCCCGGCCGCGTGGCGGCCAGGGCCGCTCCGAACGCTGAAGGAGAGTCAAGTGCCAGACCTGAAATTGTCGAGAAGAGGTTCCCTGCTGACCCTGCTCCTCGCAGCGGCGTGGGGTTGTGCGTCGGCTCGCGGTCCGGAGCCCGAGAGTTCCGCGACCTCCGGGAGCGACGCCGCCTCGGACACCCGTCGCCTACTGTACGGGACGCGGAATGGTGCCTGGGAGTCCGACTACGAGCCGTTGCCTTCGCACCCGGTGCTGATCCGCGGCGGCACCGTGCTGACCGGGTCGGGCCGGGAGCTCGAGACAGGGGACGTCCTCCTGCGCGACGGCCTCATCGAGGCGGTGGGCACGAGTCTGGACGCTCCACCCGACGCGACGATCGTGGACGCGTCGGGCCGCTTCGTTACACCCGGACTCATCGATTCCCACTCGCACCTCGGGGTGTATCCCTCGCCGGGCGTGGAAGGCATGGCCGAGGGAAACGAGGCCACGAATCCGGTGACGGCCGAGGTGTGGGCCGAGCACGGCGTGTGGCCCCAGGATCCGGGCTTCTGGCGCGCGCTGGCCGGCGGCGTCACCACCCTGCAGATCCTTCCCGGCAGCGCGAATCTGATCGGCGGACGGGGCGTGACTCTGAAGCTCGTCCCGGGGCGCGGGGTGCAGGACATGATGTTCCCCGGCGCGACCATGGGGCTCAAGATGGCGTGCGGGGAGAACCCCAAGCGCGTGTACGCCACCCGCGGACCCTCGACCCGGATGGGAAACGTGGCCGGGTACCGGGAAGCGTTCATCAGGGCAGAGAAATACCGCAGGACGTGGGACGAGTGGGTCGAGAAGGGACGCCGCGGGGATCCTCCCGATCGAGACCTCGAGCTCGAGACCCTCGCAGAGGTGCTCCGGGGCAACATCCTCGTGCAGAACCACTGCTACCGGGCCGATGACATGCTCACGATGCTGGAAGTGGGCCGGGAGTTCGGCTTTTCCATCCGTTCGTTTCATCACGCGACCGAAGCGTACAAGATCCGGGACCGCCTGGCGGCCGAGGGTGTGGGCGCCTCGATGTGGGTGGACTGGTGGGGCTTCAAGATGGAAGCATTCGACGCGATCCCGGAGAACATCGCCCTCGTGTCGGATGCCGGGGCGCGAGCCATCCTTCACACCGACAGCGGACTCGAGATCCAGATCATGAACCAGAACGCCGCCCGCGCGATGTACGCCGGCCGGGAGGTGGGCCTGGACGTGAGTCGTGACGAGGCCCTGCGATGGATCACGGCCAATCCGGCCTGGGCTCTCGGGATCGAGGATCGCACCGGGACACTTGAGCCGGGAAAAGCGGCCGATGTCGTGGTGTGGTCCGATGATCCGTTCAGCGTCTACAGTCTGGCCGACCAGGTATTCATCGACGGGGCCCTCGTGTTCGAACGGGCGGCGGCAGACGGCAACCCGGTCAGTGATTTCGAGCTCGGAATCCTGCCCGTTGCGGGGAACGGAGGTGCCCCGTGAGCCGGGTGATGCGGACCCGCGGGCGAGGGCGAGGGATGGCGGCAGCCGTTCTTCTGATCACGGCGCCGGCGGGCGCGATCGGGCAGGACGTGGCGGTCATGGGCGGGACGGTCCACACCGTCTCCGGAGAGGTCCTGGACGGAGCATCGGTCGTGATCCGAGACGGCCGCATCGAGGCTGTCGGCATCGGCATAGCGATTCCCGACGGGATGGCGAGGATCGACGCGACGGACCGCATCGTGACTCCGGGACTGTTCGAGATCACGGGCAGCCTCGGACTCGTGGAGATCGGCATGGTCGGCTCGACCGTGGATGCCTCGATGAACGACGACCCCGTGCGCGCGGCTTTCGATGTGGCGGATGCCATCAACCCCCGCTCGGTTCTCATCCCGGTGAACCGGGCGGCCGGGATTACCACGGCGCTCACGGCGCCGACCGGCGGTTTGATCTCGGGCCAGGCCGCGGTGATCGATCTGGTCGGCGACCGATTGGACGACATGCTTGTCCGGCCGAGGGCTGCCATGATCGCGAGCTACGGGGCCGGAGCGGCAACGCCCCTGGGTGGGTCGCGTGCAGCCGTCTCGTTGCGTCTTCGAGAGCTCCTGGACGACGCCCGATACTGGCGGGAGCACCGAGCGGAGTTCGACGCGGGGCGCTCGCGGGATCTGGCCCGGTCACGACTCGATCTCGAGGCGCTTCTTCCGGTGCTGGACGGCGCCATGCCGCTGATCGTGAACGTGCACCGCGCCAGTGACATCGAGGCGGTCCTGCGGATCGCGGGGGAGTACGGGATCCACCTGGCGATCCGGGGCGCCGCGGAGGCCTGGATGGTGGCCGACCGGCTGGCCGCCGTCGGGGTCCCGGTCGTCGTCAAGCCGCTCACCAGCAGGCCGAGTGGGTTCGACCGGCTCGGGGCGCGCTTCGACAACGCCGCGATCCTGCACCGGGCCGGAGTGGACGTGATCATCGGGAGCTTCAGCTCGCACAACGCGAGGTGGGTGACGCTGGAAGCGGGCAACGCCGTACGGCACGGCCTTCCGTGGGCCGCGGCGCTGGAGGCCGTGACCCTCGGGCCTGCCCGTCTCCTGGACGTGGCCGACTCGCACGGATCGATCGAGCCCGGACGGGTTGCGAACCTCGTGGTGTGGAGTGGCGACCCGTTCGAGCTCGGGACGCGCCCGGAGACGATTCTCATCCGGGGTGAGACGGTGCCGGCCGGCTCGCGGCAGGACCTCCTGATGCGGCGCTACCGGGAGCTGGACCCCGATCGGCCCCCCGCCACCAGGGACGGTGGGCCCTAGGTCTTGCGGCGGTCCGTCCCGGAGGGAGCCAACCCGTGGATTCCGACCTCCGCCGCGGCCGTCGGCGGCGGCTCCTGAACGTTCCCGCAGACCCTCCGCGCGCAGACGAAGAATGTCGCGCTGAAGGCCGAAAACGGCTATAATTTCGAGATTATGCCGGGCCCGGGTCGACGACGTGAGTCGCCCTCCTCGGAGACCCGGCAGCCGGCCGCCCGCCCGCCTGCAGAGACCGGGCGCGGCGGAGGGTCCTGCCGGCTTCCCGGGCATCGAAATCACCCTTCCGTGACGAGCGCATGGAGACCAGCGAGAAGAACGAACGCGTCGAGCAGCGGCTTCTGGAAGACGAAATGAGGGAGTCGTTCATCGACTACTCGATGAGCGTGATCGTACAGCGGGCCCTGCCCGATGTGCGGGACGGATTGAAGCCGGTGCACCGGCGCATTCTCTACGCGATGCACGAACTGGGCCTCGCTCCGAATCGGCCGTACAAGAAGAGCGCCACCGTGGTAGGCGATGTGCTGGGCAAGTATCATCCGCACGGCGATTCGGCGGTGTACGACTCTCTCGTCCGCATGGTGCAGAAGTTCTCGCTCCACTATCCACTGGTGGACGGACAGGGCAACTTCGGCTCGATCGACGGAGATGGCGCGGCCGCGTACCGGTACACCGAGGCCAGGCTGGCGTCGCTGGCAACGGAGATGCTGGCCGACATTGCCAAGGACACCGTCGACTTCGTCCCCAACTTCGATGACCGGCTGCAGGAGCCCACCGTGCTGCCGGCGCGGCCGCCGAACCTCCTGATCAACGGCTCCTCCGGAATCGCCGTGGGCATGGCTACCAACATCCCGCCCCACAACCTGCGTGAAGTCGTAGCGGCCTGCGAAGTCCTGATCGACGATCCGGAAGCGCCCGTGGAAGCACTCTTGGAGCACGTTCCGGGACCGGATTTCCCGACTGGTGGCCTCGTCTACGGCAGCACGGGGATCTTCGAGGCCTACACGACGGGTCGGGGTCGTGTGGTGATGCGGGCCCGGGCGCACATCGAGGAGCGGGACCACGGTGGTGAGAGGATCATCGTCACCGAGGTTCCGTTCATGGTCAACAAGGCGCGCCTGGTGGAGCAGATCGCGCAGCAGGTGCGCGACCGACGCATCGAGGAAATCTCCGATCTGCGAGACGAATCGGATCGAGACGGTATCCGGGTCGTCATCGACCTGAAGCGCGACGCGATTCCCCAGATCGTCCTCAACCAGCTGTTCAAGCATACACAGATGCAGAGCACGTTCGGCGTGATCATGCTGGCTCTGGTCGACGGCGTCCCTCGCGTGATGGACTTGAAGGAGATCCTCAGGCACTTCCTGGAGCACCGCCACACCGTGATCCTGCGCCGAACGGAGCACGATTTACGGGTGGCGAAAGAGCGTGAGCACATTCTCGAAGGCCTCAAGGTCGCGGTCGACAACATCGACGAGGTGGTGCAGATCGTCCGGGGGTCAAAGACGGCCGACGAGGCGTCGACGAGGCTGCAGGCGAGATTCGAGCTGAGCGAGAGACAGGCCGAGGCCATCCTCGCCATGCGACTGTCGCGCCTTACGGGCCTCGAGATCGAGAAGCTCGAGGAGGAGCTCGAGGAGGTTCGTGGAACGATTGGAGATCTCGAGGCTCTGATGGCGTCTCGCGCGGCCCGCATGGCGGAGGTGCGCGACGAGCTGCGCGAGCTGGTCCGTAAGTACGGGGATGACCGCCGGACGGAGATCATCGATGCCGAGGCGAGTTTCCGCGCGGAGGACCTGATCGCCGAAGAACAGATGGTGATCACGATCAGCCACCAGGGCTACATCAAGCGTATCGCGCCGGCCGTATACCGGCAGCAGCGACGGGGCGGCAGGGGCGTCGCCGGGATGGACACCAAGGAGGAGGACTGGGTCCAGCACCTGTTCCTCGCCTCCACGCACGATTACCTGTGCGTGTTCACCGCCCGGGGACAGTTGTACTGGTTGAAGGTCCACCAGATTCCGCTCGCCTCGCGTACGGCGCGGGGCAAGCCCGTGGTCAATCTCCTGAACATCTCGAAGGACGAGAAGATCGCGTCGATCCTCAGGGTCAGGGAGTTCGATCACGATCGGTACGTGCTCTTCGCGACGCGGGGAGGCCAGGTGAAGAAGACCAGCCTGGCTGCCTACCGGCACGTCAGCTCCAAGGGGATCCGGGCGATCAACATCGACGACGAAGACCGGCTGATCGACGCCCGCCTCACCGGCGGCGACAACGATCTGATCCTCGCCACCCGGAAGGGTATGGCCATCCGGTTTCACGAGGCGGATGTACGCGAGATGGGTCGCGTGGCTCGCGGCGTCCGGGGCATTCGCCTCCGGGAGGGCGACGAGGTAGTCGGTGCGGTCGTCGTCCGGGAGGGCGCGAGCCTGCTGTCGGTCACCAGTCGCGGTGGCGGGAAGCGGACCGAGGTGGAGGATTACCGGGTGCAGCGCCGGGGAGGCACAGGCCTGATCAATTTCCGCGTGTCCGACAAGACGGGATACGTGATCGGGGTGCGAGAGGTGACGGACGAGGACGAGCTCATGCTCGTGACCCGACAGGGCGTGGTCAACCGGCAGCATGCCAGAGAGATCCGTGTGATCGGACGCGCCACCCAGGGCGTGAGGCTCATATCCCTGGATGCGGGCGACGAGCTGATGGATGTCGCCAAGGTGGCCGCGGACCTCGATGATGATGAGGACGAGGTTGAAGATGTAGGGGCGGACGCCGCATCCGGTGTCGCCGCACGTACGGACGCCGGAGCATAGGGCAGGCGGATGACACAACCTCCCGATCTGGTCCCCATCGAAGCGATCCGTGCGGCTGCCGAGCGGATTCGTGGGACGGTTCGACGCACGCCGCTCCTTGCCGCCGACCGATCAGCGGGTCCGCTGCCGATCGGAGACGGGACCCTGTGGCTGAAGTGCGAGTGCCTCCAACTCGCAGGGGCGTTCAAGCTGCGGGGTGCGTACAACTTCATCGCATCGCTGACGCCGACGGTCCGGGCAGACGGTGTGGTGACCTACTCGTCCGGAAACCACGCGCAGGGCGTGGCCTTCGCCGCGCGGGAATTCGACGTGCCGGCCGTCGTGGTGATGCCGGTGGACGCACCCGGAATCAAGGTGGAGGCCGTTCGGCGCCTCGGGGCCGAGCTGGTGCATGCCGGGACCACCACGGTCGAGCGGAAGGCACGAGCGGAGGAGATCCTGGCCTCGCGTGGCGGTACGATGGTGCCCCCGTTCGATCACCCGGACATCATCGCGGGTCAGGGTACCGTGGGCCTCGAGATCGTCGAGCAGCTGGAGGAGGCCTCGGCCCGATGGTCGGTGCCGACCGCTCCGCGGCTCGTGATCGTACCGATCGGCGGCGGTGGGCTGATTTCAGGCGTTGCGGTGGCGATCCGTTCGCTCGCCCCGGGCGCCCGGGTGGTCGGGGTGGAGCCCGAGGGTGCGCCGAAGATGCGTCGCTCACTGGAGGCCGGACATCCCATCACGCTCGACCGGATCGACACGATCGCGGATGGCTTGCGACCCGTTCGACCGGGAGATCTCACGTTCGTTCACACGCGCGAGCTGGTGGATGAGGTAGTCACCGTGGACGACGCGGCGATTCGGGCGGCGGTGCTGTGGTGCCACCGGCAGAGACTCGTGGTGGAGCCCAGCGGTGCGGCTGCGGTGGCGGCACTGCGCGCGGGCTGCATCGAAGCCGCGGGGAGCTCCGACACGGTGGCCGTGCTGTCCGGCGGGAACCTGGATCCGTCCATCCTCCGCGGCTGGCTCTCGAGCACCGCGGGCGTCTCCGTTGGCATCGGCGGCGCCGCGTGAGAGGCAGGCGAGGAGGGCACGACCCGCGGGACACAGCGCCATGAATCCGCTGTTCATTGCCGTCACGGCGCCGGTTCGCGACAGCGATATCGGCATGCCTCGAGTGGTGCTCGAGGCCGGCTACCTGCGAGCAGTGGAGGTCGCGGGCGGGCTACCGCTGATCATCTCGTCGCTGGACGAGTCGGCGACGAGGCATCACATGCTGTCGGCGGCGGGCGGCCTCCTGCTCACGGGAGGCGAGGACGTGGATCCCGCGTGCTACGGGCAGGAACCGGACGGATCCCGGACGGTATCTCCCGAGCGCGACGCCATGGAACTCGATCTGGTGCATCGTGCCCTCGAGCACCGGGTCCCGATCCTGGCCGTGTGCCGCGGGATCCAACTCCTGAACGTGGCTCTCGGCGGCACGCTGTATCAGGATCTCTACAGTCAGCGAGGGGAGGACATCGACCACGATCGGTGGCGCGAATTCGACGGTCACATCCATGTTGTTCACACGGATGGCGCGGAGCTTCTGGCCGCCGTGTTCGACTCGCCGGAGTTCGTGCAGAACTCGGCCCACCACCAGGGCATCCGGGAGCTCGCTCCCGATCTGACTGCCGTCGGATGGGCGCCGGACGGGGTCATAGAGGCGGTCGAGTACCGGGCAACCGGCGGGGCCTGGACGTGTGGCGTGCAGTGGCACCCGGAGCGCAAGATCGAGGAAGCGTCGGGCACGAACCGTCGCCTGTTCGAGGTGTTCGGTGAGCACGTCCGGCGAGCGGTGGCGGAGCGCGGGGGGGGACTGACGTGCGGATGATCCTGTTCGACATCGATGGCACCCTGGTCGATACGTTCGGTGCCGGGAAGGCCGCGCTGGCCCAGGCCATGCGCTCGGTGTTCGGCGAGACCGGGCCGATCGACAGCTTCGACTTTCACGGAAGAACGGATCCGTCCATCGTACGGGACCTGCTGCGTGCCGCCGGGTGGGCGAAGGATCGGATCGCGGAGCACTGGTCTGACGTGTGGCCGGTGTACTTCGAGCAACTGGAGCTCGAGCTGTCCGCACGGGACGGCCGCGTTCGCACATACCCCGGGGTGACGGACCTGGTGGATCGACTGTCGGGCAACGACCTTTTCGCGGTGGGCCTCGTTACCGGTAATATGGAGCGGGGGGCATGGCGGAAGCTGGAGGCGTGTGGGATCGCGAACCGATTCAGTTACGGGGGCTTCGGGTCGGACTCCGAACGCCGCGAAGATCTTCCTCCCATCGCCCGTGACCGGGCGCAGGAGCTGTACCACCGTGCCCTGGACCTGCACGACGCCGTTGTCGTGGGGGACACGCCGGAGGACATTCGATGTGGCCGGGCGAACGGCACACGCGTGCTCGCCGTGGCCACGGGGCGTCACACGCTGCGCGAGCTGCACGGCCACGGCCCCGACATGGTGCTCGAGAGCTTGAGTGACACGTACCGCGTTCTACGGATGCTGAGCCATGAGTAGCGAGTCTCTTCGTACCGACGTTCTCATCGAGGGAGCCGGTGTCAGGCGGGACGTGGACGTAACCCTCTCCGACACCGCTTTGCTTTGCGACGATTGGCAGGTTCCGTACGGCGAGCTCTTCTGGGTTTCGCGCCGGAAGGGAATGCTGCTCCTGTTCTCCGAGCGGGTCACCCTGGCGATCCAGGGCACGTCGCCCGAGCTGGATGACCTCTACAAGCGCCTCACGGAGCGAGTCAACCTGACGGAGCTCCGCCGGCAGATCGTCCGCCAGATCGGTCACGAGGTGGTGCTGTTCACGGCAGGCTGCGCGATCGTCGGAACGATCCGCGGCAAGAAGACCGGAGGCCTGTTTCTCGCTGTCGTGACGCGTCGGGCGCTGTACCTGCTGTCCCGTAACAATCAGCTGACCGTGACCTGGCCGGCCCGCGCGGCGAAGCGCCGCCCCGCCAGAAAGGCCGGTTCCGATGAGCCTGACGACTACCTCGTGCTGGCCAGGGACGACACGTCTCTGACCGTGCGGTACCTGTTCCCGGAGGAGCTGGGAGCGGTGCTGTACGCGGCGTCGCAGAAGCCGGACGAGGAAGCCGAGGATCGTTCGCTGGAGCTGTTCAGCCGCGGCGAAGTCTCGCCTCCACCGCAAGCGGAACTTCCTCCCTTTTCGCTGGCTGCCGGCTCTCTGCCAGACGTCGCGGAACGTGCGGCTGCCAATATCCCCGGAGACCTTCAGACGCGACTCGGGATCAAGCCGTACTTCTTCGAGGCCCACTTCCAGGAGCTGGGCGAGATCGTCCTGGGGCCGCTGCTCTTGCGCAAGTCAGCCGCCACGAAGGCCGACAGCCTTGAGAGGGCCATCGAAGCCATGAACTCCAGCGGGTTGCAGGAAGATACTCGCGCGGCAGTAGCTACGGCCGCCGACCGTGTCGAGCACATCTACGATGCCGAGCTGAAGCGCGTCACGACAGCCCGTGGGGCGAACACGAAGGCGAACCGGGAACTGGAGCTGGGACCGGCCGGGCGATCGCTCCTTCAAATGCGCATGCAGGGTCCGTTCGATCGGCTGTGGGAGCGCTTCGGTGATCTGGTCGGGCGCGAACAGGAGCTGAGGGACAGCATCGTGGACCTCGAGGCGGCCCCCCCGGACGAGGATGATTCGGACGTGCACGAATCGGCCGAGGAATGGCGAGCGATCGTGAGCCGTCTCGACTCGGGCTACGAAGGTGCCTGGCGGGAGATGGTGGAAGAGATCGAGCGGACCTGGTCGACCGATCTGTTGCCGCGGCTGGGGCGCGTGGACCGACAGAATCGTGCTCGCATGCCGGAATGGATCCGGATGCTCGGTCTCGCTTTCGTCACGTTCCTGGTGGCCGCAGTCCTCGTGTTCCTTCTCATCCGCTGACCGACGGGCGCCTCTGGTACGAAAGTCGCGCCCGAGGGCGATTGTGCTACTTTATATGGCTGTAGCTGCGTTTTCCGGCGGCCGACGATCGGGAGCGCGCGTGCCGAATTCGTCGGCGATCGACAAGGAGCACGGTTTTGGCCAAGGCTAAGGGTAAGGGTAAGGGCGGGAAGGGGTTCTATCTGCTGATCCTGATCGTCGTGGTGGCGGGAGGTCTTCTGCTGCTCAACGCGAGAGGATCCGATGAGGTGGAAGACCTCGCTCCCGTGGCGGTGGCGAGTGACCCGGTAAGCGGAGACATGTCGTCCGGGGCGGCGATGGGATCGGATGAAGCACCGGTGACGATCATGGAATTCGCCGACTACCTCTGTCCGCATTGTCGTCAGTTCAACGCTCTGAGCGGCAAGCTGCTGCGGCAGAACTACTCGGGAACCGGAGGATCCGTGCGCTGGATTTCCTACGATTTTCCCCTGTGGCCGGAATCGTGGGCGCCGGCCATCGCGGCCAAGTGCGCCGCTCGTCAGGACAAGTACTGGGAGATGCACGACCTCCTGTTCGCCAGGGTGGATACGTGGCGCGAGGATGGCAATCCGAACCGGAAGTTCGTGGAATACGCCAAGGACCTGGGGCTCGACTCCGGAGCCTTCAAGTCGTGTGTCGAAGGCCAGGAGACGCTGAAGGAGGTCCAGGAGACCCAGGCGTACGGCGTGTCGCTGGGCGTGAGCTCGACCCCTACCGTGTTCTTCAACGGTCAGCGCGTGCTCAGGGACCTCGACTACGCCGGCATGGCGGAGCGGATCGACGCGGCTGCAGCCGGGACGGACTGAGCCGACACGGACGGATGCGATCCCGGCGTCCGCCGGCCGCATGCCGGCGAGACGCCAGCGTTCAGTCAGGAGGTGGGGATGTCGGGTGAGACGCGCTTGCGGGCCGTCGCCCTTCTGGCTCTGGTGGGTGTCTTCATATCACTCTACCTGCTCTTGTACCACCTTGGCTACTACGGGCAGCTCGTGTGCGGGACCGGTTCCTGCGATACGGTTCAGACCTCGGAGTACTCCCGCTTTGTCGGAGCACCGGTCCCCCTGTGGGGCACGGTGTGGTACGTGGGGGTGGCGATGCTCGCCATTCTGGGCCTCGGCCCCTGGGGCGATCACCCCTGGGCGCGAGGCCTGCTCGCCGCGGCCGTGACCGGCGGGCTGCTGTTCTCCGTCTACCTCACGGCGCTGGAGCTCCTGGTGATCCACGCCGTGTGCATGTGGTGCGTGATCAGCGCGGTGCTCACCGTCCTCATATTCCTCTTGGTGCGGCCCTGGCGGGCCGTGCGAGGCGCTCCCCGGGCCGCCAGCTGACGGATCGCCAGCCGGAAGAACGTGCGAAGGCGGCCGGGACGCGTCAGCGTCCGGCCGCCTGATTGTACCGGCGACGTGGCCGGTCGAGCGAGGGGTATCGGCGAGGGCCGGGTCAGGCGCTTGCCTTCCAGAATCCTTCCAAGGCTTCCCCGTGCTCCGAGCCACGCAGCTTGTCAAATGCGCGGTTGCGGATCTGCCGGATTCGCTCCCGCGTCACGCCGAGGAGCTCGCCGATCTGCTCCAGCGTCATCTCTTCTCCGTCATCCAGGCCGTAGTACAGCACCAGGATCTTCCGCTCCCGCTCCGTCAGGTAGCTCTCGAACATCTTCTCGAGGAATTCGCGCCGTGCCTGCGACTCCACGTCGACCTCGATGTCCGCCTCGTCCGCGCCGGAGAAGCGCTCCCCGAACGAGGCGCTGTCCCGGTCGGACTTGTCCAGCGGAGCATCGAGACTGAGCTCGGCAGAGGCCACCCGTCGCAGGGCGCGCACCGTCTCGACCGGTTCCTTCATCTCCTCCGCGATCTCACGATCCGTCGGGGAGCGGCCGAGCTTCTGGGTCAGCGCGGTCTCCGTACGGGACAGCTTGACCAGGTTTGAGTTCTGGTTGAGCGGGATCCGCACGGAGCGCGTCTGCTCGGCCAGGGCCTGCAACACCGTCTGTCGGATCCACCATACGGCGTAGGAGATGAACTTGACGCCCTTGTCGGGATCGAACTTCTTGACCGCCTTCAGCAGCCCCTCGTTCCCGATGCACACGAGCTCGGCCAGGTTGAGGCCCCGACCCTGGTATTTCTTCACGTAGGAGATGACGAAGCGGAGGTTGGCCGTGACCAGCCTCTCCGCCGCCGCTCGATCACCCGCTCGCGCGCGTCGCGCGATCTCGCGCTCCGCCTGGGGGTCCTCTATCAGCGGGTACCGCTCGACGTCCTGCAGGTACTGGTCGAACGAGTCCAGCGCCCGTGCGTCAAAGAAGATCTGCTTCGTCGCGGCAGCGTTCATTGGCTCCGAACAGGTTATGTGCCCACGGATTGCGAGGAGGCACGTACCTCCAAGCCTCACTGATACCAGCCGGGTCCTCCCGAGGTTCCCTCGGCCGTCAGCTTTCGCGGAGGGCCTCGCGGATCCACCTCTCGTCATCACCCGACAACGCGTCGGAGCTCTCTCGCGTGGTCGCACCGGACGAGCCCGCTCCGGCCCACTTGCGCAATCGGCTGCGCGCGAGCACCAGGCCGACCACGAGGGCCACCCCCGGCAGGCCGTACACGAGGAGGTTGATTCCCCGCGCCCGCGGTTGCAGCAGAATCCACTCGCCGTACCGGCTTACGAAATACGCTTTCACTTGTTCCGGCGTTTCTCCGGCCGCGAGCCGCTCTCGCACCACGCTCTGCATCTCCCTGGAAAGCTCGGCGTTGGATTCGAGCACCGACTGATTCCGGCACACGGGGCAGCGAAGCTCTCCCGCCACCTCTGCCGCGAGGGCATCCAGCTCGGCCTCGGCCGGGTCCGTGAGTGAGGACGGGTCGGCCCCGTACGTCGCCCCCATCCCTTCCTGCTCGCCGACCGCCGGCGCAGTCGGGGCGGGAGCGACGACCGTATCCTGCGCCTGCGCGAGCCGTTGGCCGGACCACGCCACGAGCAGCGCGAGCATGAGCACTGCCCGCTTCGCCACCCTCACCGGGACCCTGCCGGAGCCGCCACGCCGGTCGCCGGCGCCGCGGCCGCCAGAAGGGAATCGACCTGCTGGAGGACGAGATCCCAGGTAACCGGGCCCACCTTCTTCAACGAGATCTGGCCATTCTTCCCGATGAAGTAGGTCTCCGGTACTCCGTACACCCCATAATCGATCGCCGTGCGCTGCGACGCGTCCAGTACATGCGTCCACTCGCCTCCGAACTGCTCCAGGAAGCGCTCGGCGTTGGCTCGCGAGTCCTGGTACACGATGCCCATCAGGACTACCAGCGAGTCGTCCCACGTCCGCTCGGTGCGTACCAGGACGGGGTGCTCGGTCCGGCACGGAATGCACCACGAAGCCCAGAAGTTGAGGATCACGACTCGCCCGCGCAGATCCGACAGGTGCAGCGTGTCGCCCTCGAAGCTCACGAGCTCGAACGGCGGTGCCACCTGCCCGGCCATCGGCGAGGGCAACACGTACGTATCCCGGCTCATGCCCCAGTACAGCAGCCACAGGATCGGCAGAGCCGCGACCGGAAGGAGCCAGCGAAGCCGCTTCTTCATGTTGACTTTCCGTCCATCCAATGTCAGACCGTTGCGGGGACCGCCGCCTCGGGGTGCTCGGCCGGCCGCTCCCGGGCCTCGGCATCGACGGCCGACACCGCCGGGCGCCGTCCGCCGCGTTGTGGCATCACCGCCAAAATCGCACCGAGGGCCACGATCATCCCGCCGAACCACAGCCACGGGACGGCCGGGTTTACGATCGCCCGGACCGTAGCGTGCGCCCCTTCCTGATCGTCGAACGCCATGAGGGTCAGGTAGAGGTCTTCTTTTCCAGTGCAAACCCCCACTCGCCGCCCCCGGCTCACACGAACGTCGATGGAGTTGAAGCACCGAACCGCCGGCGTTGCGATCGGCTGCTGCGAGTTCGGGTAGTAGTTCATGCGAGGTTGCATGACACCGGCCTCGGAACCCTTCCGGAACACCGTAAACGTGCTGCCGACCACGAAGCGCTGAGCCTGTTCCTCGGCCCACAGCTCGTCGAAGCGAATGCCGTAGTCTCCGAGCAGCATGGACTCGCCACGCCGCAGCGTGACCTCACGCTCGAACCGCTGACTCCCGGAGATCGCGAGGGCCACCACGATCACGACGATGCCTGCATGCACGATGTATCCGCCGTACCGCCGATTGTTGCGCACCAGGATCTGACCGAGGGCCCGGGGAGCCGGGACGCCGGCAATGCGGCGACGGGCCGAGATGCCCTTCCGAAACTCCTCGACGACCGTCGTCATCACGAATCCCGCGAAGCCGAACGTGACCAGGGGCCAGATGTCGCGTGTGCCGACCAGCAACGCGAACAGCAGAGTGACGATTCCCACGATCGACGGAACGAGGAACGACCGTTTCAGCTTCTCCGGCGTCGTCCTGCGCCACGGAAGGGCCGGGCCCACTCCCATCAGGAAGAGGAGCAGCACTCCCAGCGGTACCGAGACCATGTTGAAGTACGGCGGTCCGACGCTCACCCGGTTGCCGTTCACCGCCTCCACGATCAGCGGAAAGGTCGTTCCCAGCAGAACCGTGAACGTGAACGCGACGAACAGCAGGTTGTTCAGAATGAAGGTGCTCTCCCGGGACACGACCGCGTCCAGGGATCCCGGCGCGTGCAGGCGATCAGCACGCCACGCGATCAAGACGAGGGACGATACCATCACGAGAGCGATGAACCCGAGGAAGAGCGGTCCGATCACTCCCTCCGTGAACGCATGCACCGAGTCAAGAATTCCCGAACGGGTCAAGAATGTCCCAAACAGCGTGAGCAGGAACGTCCCAATGATGAGAGACAGGTTCCACGTCCGCAGCATGCCGCGCCGTTCCTGGACCATCACCGAGTGCAGAAACGCGGTCGCGGTGAGCCACGGAAGGAAGGAAGCGTTCTCCACCGGATCCCACGCCCAGTAGCCGCCCCAGCCGAGGACTTCGTACGACCACCAGCCGCCGGCCACGATCCCGACCGAGAGGAATGCCCAGGCGGCCACCGTCCACCGGCGTGTCGATCGGATCCACTCCTCGTCGAGCTTGCCGCTCAGGAGCGCCCCGATGGCGAACGCGAAAGGCACTGTCAGTCCGACGTATCCGAGGTACAGCATCGGGGGGTGCAGGCCCATCAGCGGATGATTCTGCAGCAGGGGATTGGGTCCGGGACCGTTGGCCGGAACCGGGAACACCTCGCCGAACGGGTTGGCCGGTCCGGTGAGCAGCCCGAAGAAGAACAGGCCCACGATGCCCATCACGCCTTCGGCGAACGGGACCAGCCGGGAATCGCTCCGCCGGTTGACGAATGCCACCAGGGCGCCGTACGCCGCCAGGATCCAACCCCAGAACAGAATGGATCCCTCCAGGCTGCTCCATAGAGAGATGGCCGTGTAGTAGTCCGGGGTCTCCCTGCTCCCCACACGCGCGACGTACGACACGCTGAAGTCGTGCGTCAGTAGGGCCACTTCCATCGTGACGACGGCCGTCGTCATGGCGGCGAACACGAAGTACGTCCCGTACCTCGCGGCGCGGATGAGCCCTGGCTTTCGGGTGAATCCGCCGACGATCCCCGTTACCGCAACCGCCAGAGCCCCTAGGAGAGATGCGACGATGGCGGCGGATCCGATGAGGTTCAGCATCGGTCCCTCCGCCTACCGGTCGGACTTGATGAGGGACTCGTACATCTCGGCGGGCTTGTCACCGTGCGGCGGCTCATACTCGTTGGAGTGCTTGACCATCAGGTTCGTGGACTCGAAGACTCCCTCACGGGTGTACCGTCCCTCGACCACGACGCCGATGCCCTCCTTGAACATGGACGGTGGGGCACCGGTGGAGCGGACCGGCACCTCGCCCACGCTGTCCTGCACAACGAACTGCAGGTCCAGCGCCTCGGCGTTCCAGTTCAATGAGCCCGGCTTCACCTGCCCGCCGAGCCGCAGAGGCTGGTCTACGATCTCGTTGCCGCGCTCCGCCAGCTCCGCCCTCAGCTCACTCGGTGTGAGGAAGTAGACGACGTTGCTGCTCAGCCCACCCGCGATCAACAGCGCGATGGCCCCGGCGATCGCCAGCACGCCGAGACCCGCCCATACCTTCTTGGACTTGCTCATGTGACGGAATGTCCCTCGCTCACGCGGCGTGACTCGTGGTCCTCGCCGCCGATAGCCTCGAATGATCCTATGGCGCGCGCCGTCGCGCGACCCCGTCCCTCCAGCCTGAATGCGTACCACAACAGCGCGCCCCAGGTGACCCCGTAGCCCGTGACCACGAAGCCACGGTTCTCCATCGCCACCCGGCCGCCGTACACCCACAGCAGGATCAGGGCCAGAGCGAACACCGCGATGATCCACGTCGACTTACGCATTGTACGCCATTCTCTTCTCGAGTTCCCCCTCAAGGCGTTCGAGCCGCACGCGTCGCACCATGAGATACGCGTAAACCAGCGTGAAGGCTGCCAGGTTCAGCATCAACGTCCACAGGATGTCGGGCGATACCGAGCGCGGGCTCGAGGGAGGCTGGTGCAGCGTGCGCCACCACGTCACGGACATATAGACGATCGGGACGTTGGCGAATCCGATGACCCCGACGATCGAGGACCACCGCGCCCGCTTGTCGGCATCGTCTGCGAAGCTCCGCAGGGCCAGATAGCCCACGTAAATGGCCAACAGGATGGCGGTCGTCGTGAGCCGGGGGTCCCACGTCCACCACACGCCCCACGTCGGCTTGCCCCACATCATGCCGAGCAGGAGCGTGAGCGCCGTGAAGACGACGCCGATCTCGGCCGAGCTCGCGGCGACGCGATCCCACCGTGCGTCGCGCTGAACCAGATACAGGGCGCTCATCACGAACACGACGAAGAAGGCCAGGAAGGCCAGCCAGGCAGCGGGAACGTGCACGTACATGAGCCGCTGGACGTTTCCCTGGGCCGCGTCCGCCGGCACCACGAACAGACCCACGATGCTGCCCGCCAGCATGGTCAGACCGGCTGCTCCGCCCAGAAACCTCTCCACACCGGTTCTCGATGCCAAGTCACTCCTCCAGAGCGATCGGGAAGATCCACACACATATGACGAAGAAGATGATGTCGAAGGCGGCCATGACGCGAAGCCAAACCTCGGCCTCGCTCATCGGGGCCCCCTCCAACACGAGGGTCGTCGCATTCACCGCTCCGAGCAGCACGGGCACGAGAGCCGGAAACAGGAGCAGGGGCAGCATCACCTCTCGGGCTCGGAGATTGACCGTGAGCGCGGCGTAGAACGTCCCGACGAGCGAGAATCCGATCGTCCCCATGATCGCGACGACCGCCAGTTCCGCGGCGTGCGGCCACAGGTTGGCCTGGAACAGAATCCCCGCGGCGGGGATGAGCACCGCCTCGACCAGCAGCAGGAGAACGATGTTACCCAGCAGCTTGCCGAGGTAGATGGCTCGAGCGTCTCCCGGGTAGGACCGCAGACCTTCCAGCCCGCCGCTCGTCTCCTCGTTCTGGTAGGTGCGGCTGAGCGACAGGATCCCGGTGAACGCGATGCCGACCCACAGGAGTCCTCCCGCCACACGCCGCAGGAGCTCGGTGTCCGGACCCAGCGCGAAGCTGAAGATGAACAGGACCAGCGCCGCGAAGAACACCATCGCGTTAAAGCTCTGCTTCGTGCGGGCCTCGATGAGGAGGTCCTTCCACACGATCGCCCACGCCCGCCTGAGCACCGCCATCAATCGGTCTCCGGGAACGCTGCGGGCTGGCCGACGGACAGGTGGCGACCGAGAGGCTCGGATTCGGGAAGGATCTCCAGGTGGCCCTTGCGGAGGATTCCCGTGACCTCCGCCTCGCGCACCGCCTCGCCGTCCTGGTGCGAGGCGAGAACGACCGTCGTGCCGGCCGCCTTGTACTCGGCAATCACCTCGTCCACGAGTCGCATGCCCTGCGCGTCGAGGCCCGCATAGGGCTCGTCCAGCAAGGCGACCCGGATCGGCCGGACCAGCAGTTGCCCGAACGCCAGGCGCTTGCGCATGCCCGTGGAGAAAGTGCGCATGCGATGATCAGCCACTTCGGAGAGTCCGACACGCTCGAGGACACCGGCGATCAGCTCCCGCCGGGGTCGCAGGCCAGCCATCCGCATCGTGAACTGCAGGTTCTCGGCCGCGGACAGGTCGTCGTACAGGAAGCCGCGGACGGTGAGAAGTCCCGTGAGGGCCCGAACTCCGTCCGGGTCATCGCGCACGGATCGGCCTGAGACACGGGCATCCCCGTGCGAAGGTCGCAAGAGCGTGGCCACGAGCTTCAGGAGCGTTGTCTTGCCCGCTCCGTTCGGCCCCACCAGGCACAGTGTCATCCCGGGCTCCACTCGAACGCTCGCGTCCCGCAGGGCCCAATTCCACCCGAACCGCTTCGAGAGCCCCTCGAGCTCCAGGGCGGTCCGGGCATCACGATCGCTGGATATCGCTCGCCTCCTCCGGGCGTGCGTCCGAACGCGGCTCGGTATCCGTCGCCGACGCTCGCGGGTTCAGTTTTCCGATGGGCTCGTCGCCTCGAGACGCCGCAGCAGGTCACGACCCAGCTTGTCCACGTACTGCCAGGCCGGGTGTGCCGCGGGCACGGGTCGCATCAGGGGCCACTGCACGGGCTCGGTCGGTTCCGACATCGGGTTGTGCAGGGGCTCGACGTACAGCAGCGTGCCGCCTCGCTCGGGCTCGGCCCAGAACAGAAGCTTGATCCACTTTTCCGGCTCCGAAAGGTGCCCGAACGTGGCCGAATCCAGCACACGCGGCACGTAGATCCAGTCCGATTCCATGCGGGCCACGTTCGTCGTGTCGTCGGTCGTCCTCGCGAACCAGCGCGGTTGGATGCCGTCGTTGCGGATCGCTTCCCACGCCTTCTGGATCACGGTGTCAGGCGGCGCACTGATCCCCACGACGGTCGCGTTGCGTGACGGCCCTCGATTGATGCCCTGGCTACCGCCCCCGGAGGAACACGCGCAGAAAAGGCCTGCCGTCAATCCGGCGGCCGCCCAGACCGCCGTTCGGGAAGAGAACATGTGAACCTCCTGAACCTCTGACGTACCGATGACCCTGTCCCGGTTCGGGACAGGCCCTTCGTTATGCGGTGTGGAGCCCCGAGATGCAAGCTCCTTCCGGCTCGCGCCTTCTGGAACGGGACGCCGCCCTTCTGTATGTTCGCCCCCAGCGTGCTTGCGACAAACTGAAGAATCCTCGCGATCCCCGGAGGGAACTTTGGACCTCCTCGACATCCAGGCTATGGCACTGCCGGAGGGAGAGAAGGTACTTCTCCTGGTCCTCGACGGCCTGGGCGGCCTGCCACTCCAGCCGGGTGGACTGACCGAGCTGGAAACGGCCCGCACGCCCAACATGGACGAGCTGTTGCCCGAGGGCGACGCCGGTCTGCACGTTCCCGTCGCGCACGGTGCGACGCCGGGCAGCGGTCCGGGCCACCTCTCGTTGTTCGGATTCGATCCCCTGCGCTACCGGATCGGCCGGGGCGTGCTCGAAGCGCTGGGCGTGGAGTTCCCGCTTCGCCCCGGGGACGTAGCCGTGCGGGGAAACCTGTGCACGGTGGACGAGCACGGCCGGGTCATCGACCGCCGGGCCGACCGCATCCCGACCGAGGAAGCGCTTCCGGTCCTGGATCTCCTGGACTCGATCGAAGTGGACGGGGTCGAGACGTTCGTCCGACCGGTGAAGGAGCATCGATTCCTTCTCGTGCTGCGCATGCCGGAGCCCACGGGGACCCGAATCGCCGACACCGATCCGGAGCGCACAGGTGTGCTCCCTCTCGACGTGGTCGCCGGATCGCCCGACGCAGAGCCGGCGGCCCGGGCGGCTCGTGCCTGGCTGGGGAGCGTGCCCGATGCGCTGGCCGGACAGCAACGTGCCAACATGGCACTGTTACGCGGGTTCTCAGTCCTGCCCGACTGGCCGAGCTTCACTGACGTCTTCCGCATGCGCTCTCTGGCCGTGGCCGCATACCCCATGTACCGGGGCGTCGCCCGGCTGGTCGGAATGAGTGCCCAGGCCGTGGAGGATCGTCCGGCCGCCCTCTTCCCGGTGCTCCGGGACCGCATCGACGACTTCGATTTCTTCTTCCTGCATGTGAAGGGCACGGACAGGGCGGGCGAAGACGGGAACTTCGACCGGAAGGTGGCCATAATCGAGGAGGTCGACGCTTTGCTCCCGTCGCTTCTCGGCACGGGAATCGGTGTTACCCTGATCACCGGGGACCACTCGACGCCCGCCTGCATGCGTGGTCACAGCTGGCACCCCGTCCCCTTCCTCCTCCACGGAGGCGAGGGACGTGGCCACCGCGCGGACGGTGTGGCCGGATTCGGGGAGACCGAGTGTGCCCGGGGTTCCCTCGGCCGATTGCGCGGCTGGGAGCTCCTTCCCCTCGCGGCGGCGCGTGCCGGCCGGCTCGGGAAATTCGGGGCCTGAACACGAACAGGAGACGAGATGCGCTGTCCGAAGTGTGGTAGCGAGGAGGCCGGCAGGTTCTGCTCCCAGTGCGGCACGGCGGTGACAGCGCGCGAGGGAGGAGGCAAGTGCCGGAAATGCGGGACGGGGCTCGAACCGGACGCCATGTACTGCGGGGAGTGTGGAACGCCCACGGGCTTTCGGCAGCCCAAGCCGGCCAGGGCCTTCCTGCCCTGGATCCTCTCGGGACTCGCCCTCGTTGCGTTCGCCGTAGCGCTGACCCTGTTCATCCAGGGTCAGGCCTCGGTTCGCCTCGAAGGTATGCCTCCGACGGGAGGTCTTCCGGGAGCGGACGGCTCCGTCGATGGGGGTGCGGCTGCCGGGGCGCCCGCCGGACCGGCCGGCGTGGATCTGGGTTCCATGACGCCGAAGCAGGCAGCCGATCGACTGTTCGACCGCGCGATGCGGGTGGACGAGAGCGGCAGCGAGGCGGAAGGACGGCAATTCGCATCGATGGCCGTCCAGGCGTACGGCATGGTCCAGCCGGCGGAGATCGACGCGGACGTGCGCTTTCACCTCGGGCTGTTGCACCTCGTGCTCGACGATCCGGACTCGGCGGAACGGGAGGCGGACATGATCCTCTCCCTGGAGCGCGAGCATCTCCTGGCTCTCTCCATCAAGGCCCGCGTCGGGGAGGCGCGTGGCGACGAGACAGCCCGGGCTCGGGCCTACGAGCGGTTTCTCGACGCTCTGCCGGCGGAGCTCACGTCCGGAAAGGTGGAATACCAGACGCACGACGGACTGCTGGAGCGGGAGTCCGTCCGGGCGCGTGAGATCACGGGCCGGGAGTGACTCGGCCCGCCAGGACTCAGGATGCCGGACGCGGGTCGATGTTCGCGCCGCGCAGTCCGTTGGCGTTCGCGACCACCGTGATGGAGCTCATCGCCATCGCGGCCTCGGCGAGAATCGGGTGGAGCAGGCCCAGAACGGCGACCGGGATGGCGATCGTATTGTAGAAATAGGCCCAGAACAGGTTCTGCCGAATCTTGCGAAATGTGGCTCTCGACAGGAGAACGGCTCGGACAACGGCGGTGAGGTTCCCATGAACGAGCGTCATGTCGGCCGACTCGATGGCGATGTCGGTGCCCGTGCCGATCGCGATCCCGACGTCGGCCTGCTTGAGTGACGGCGCGTCGTTGATGCCGTCTCCTACCATGGCCACGACCAATCCGTCGCCCTGCAGCTCGCGGATGGCCTCCACCTTGCCGTCGGGAAGCAGCCCCGCGCGCACGTCTCCGATGCCCACTTCATCGGCGACCGCCCGGCCCGTGATCTCGTTGTCGCCCGTGAGCATGAGCGTCTGCATGCCCAGTCTTCGGAGCTCGAAGATCGCCGCCCGGCTGTCATCCTTGATCTGATCCGACACGGCAACCAGCCCGAGAGGCACGCCGTCCCGCGCAACGAACATCACGGTTCGCCCGCGTCGCTCGAGCTCCCCGGCGGTCGCGGCGAGCGCCCCTGCGCCGACGCCGCGCTCGTCCATCAGGCGCGCACTCCCGACCAGCACGCTCCGGGAGTCCACGCTTCCGGACACGCCGAGCCCCGGCAGGGCCTCGAAGTCCTCGATTCGGCCGTGAACCAGTCCTCGTTCGGTCGCCGCCTCGGCGACGGATCGCGCCAGCGGGTGCTCGGAGGCCGTTTCCAGAGAGGCGGCCGTGCGCAACAGGTCGGCCTCCGTCACCCCGGGAGCTGTGCGTAACTCCGTGACCGCGGGTGCGCCGCGCGTCACGGTGCCCGTCTTGTCGAATACGACGACGTCCGCTCCCTCGAGCGTCTGGATGGCCGCTCCGTCCCGGATCAGGATCCCGTTCTCGGCGCCCAGGCCGGTGCCCACCATGAGCGCGGTTGGCGTGGCGAGACCCAGGGCGCACGGACAGGCGATGACCAGCACCGCCAGGGCCGCGAACAGCGCCAGCGAGACGCGGCTCAGCTCCGGCTGCACCCACGGGACGAACGCGGCAGCGCGCTCGACGATTGCGTAAAAGACCTGTGGGAGGAGAAGCCAACCGAGCAGCGTAGCGAGGGAGATCGCAAGAACGGCCGGCACGAACAGGGCCGTGACGCGATCGGCGAACTCCTGGATCGGCACTTTGCTGCCCTGCGCCCGCTCCACCATGCGCACCACGCCGGCCAGGAAGGTGTCCTGTCCGACGCCCGTTGCTCTGACGTGCAACAATCCCTGGCGATTGATCGTCGCTCCGATCACTCGGTCGCCCGGTTCCTTGTCCACCGGCATGGACTCGCCGGTCGCGAGCGATTCGTCGACAGCGCTGCGTCCGGATTCGACCGTGCCATCCGTCGGGATCTTCTCTCCGGGTCGCACGATCATCAGGTCGCCCACGGTCACCAGGGAGATGGGAAGCTCCGATTCCTCACCCTCCCGAATGACTCGGGCCGTGCGCGCTTCCAGCGACAGGAGCTTCTGGATCGCCGACGAGGCGCGACCGCGCGCCTTCGTCTCGACGTACCTCCCGGTCAAGTGGATGGCCATGATCATCGCCCCCACGCCCGCGTAGTTCATGATGCGGGGCCCGAGGCCCAGGTGGTGTGCGAGACTGGCGAAGCCCGTAAGAACCGCGGCGCCGCTGCCGAGCGCGATAAGGGTGTCCATGTTGGGTCGGAAATGCCGGAGCGTCTCCAGTCCGCCGCTCAGAGTCTCCCGGCCCGGACCCAGGAGAACGGGGAGCGCCAGAGTCGTGAGCGCCAGATCGAAGAGCGTCGGGCTGGGCCACGGCCGGCCGAAGAACATCTCCGGGATCATCCAGATCATGACCGGGACGGCGACGGACCAGGCCGTGACCATGCGTCGCCGGGCCTCGGTCACCCGCATCTCGTCGCGGCGCAGCCGCTCCCGTTCCCTGCCGGCCAGATCCTCGACCGGACGCGGCGGCACCAGCTGATAGCCGGCGTCTGCCACGGCCTGCTGTAGATCCTCGAACGTCACCTTGTCCACGGCGTAACGTACGGTCGCCGTTTCAGCCGGGAGGCTGACGGCCGCCTCCGCGCCGTCGATCCGGTTCAAGGCGCGCTCGACCGCTACGCTGCACGCCCCGCAGTGCATCCCCTCCACCGGATACACCTCGAGTCGCTCCTCTCCCGTGACGGAAAGAGGACTCGCGAACCCGGACTCGGTGTGGGTCATTTCGTGTGCCTCCGCCTGGAATCGAGCCCACCGCAGCAGCTCGCGACTCCCGCCGGCTCCGGTGACGACCCATCGTACCCTGGCGGGTTCCACCCGGGTAGGGGACGCGTTACACTCATGGCATGTTCAGGAAGCTTCGGGCGGCCATCGAATCCGCGATCGGCGCCCTCGAGAGACCGGGCCAGCCCTCCCGGGAGGACATCGACGATCTGCTCGCCGGCATGCGCGAAGAACTGATCGAGACGAAGGCCCGGATCCCGGTACTGGAGAACCAGCTCGACGGACTGCGGAAGCAGTACGAGCGCGAGTTGCGCAGCGCCGAGGATTGCCACCGGCGCGCGCTCCAGGCTCAGCCCATCGGCGACGACGAGACGGTCGAGGTTGCGCTTCGGTTCGAGGCCAAGCATCGCGTCGCCGCCGACGTCTGCGTCCAGAAGATCGAGGCGGCCGAGGCCGAGCTCGCGATGCAGCGGCAGAACGCGACCGAGATGACGGAACAGCTCAAGGCCGCGCGGGCCGGTCGCGACGCGCTCGCGATACAGGCTCGTCGGGCGGGGGCCACCGGAAGCTTGCGGGGTGGAGGTCGCTCCGCCGCCGACGAATTCGATCGCATGGTCGACGCGATCGAGCGGGAAGAAGATGTGGGCGCGGCGGAGCGTGCGCTCGACCGCGAGCTGGGGGAAGCGTCAGGCCGGGCGTCCGGCGCGGATGACGCGTTCGATGATTGGGCTGCGGGCGGTGCGGGTCGCCAGCCGTCCCGCGACGAGCTGGCCGAGCTTCAGCTCGAGGAGCTCAAGCGACGCATCGCTGAGGAAAAGAACCGGGGAGACTGACCGGTCCGCGCGTCCGATCAGGGGTTCACGACTCGCGTCAGGCGCGAGATCTGGTCCATGCCACCCATCACGATCAGGATGTCGGCCACCAGGATCTGGTGTTCCGGGCCCGGGTTGTAGACCCACGGACTTTCGCGTCCCGTGTCGTCGGCGTGCCGTGCGGCGATCACTATGAGTCCGGTAAGCTGAGGTATCCTGGCCTCGGCGAGGCTCAGTCCCTCGAGCGGGGATCCCGGCGGCACCCGCACCTCCTCCAACTGGAGGTCGAGGCTTTCACCGCGCGTGGCCACGTCCAGAAAGCTCACCACCTGAGGTCGCAGCAACATGGCCGCCATGCGCTTGCCTCCCGTGAGGTTCGGGCTGACCACGTGATCCGCCCCCGCCACGTACAGCTTCTGGAGCGTCTGCTCGTCGTACGCCCGCGCCACGATGGTCAATCCGGGCTGCAGATCGCGCGCGCTGAGACACACGAACAGATTGTCGGTGTCGGCGCTCAGGCATGTTACGAGGCCTTCGGCCGTTCCGATGCGTGCTTCGACCAGCGATTCGTCCCGCGTGGCGTCCGCCTCGAGGGTCAGGGCCTCCGGGTATTCCTCCCGCAGGGCGGCAGCGCAGGCAGCGTCCTTCTCGACCACCACGTACGGTTTGCCCGCGTTCTCCAGCTCGCGCGCGATCTGGCGACCGGTCCGGCCGGCACCACAGACGATGAAATGACCCTTCAGCGTGTCGATTCTCTTCATGGTGCGCCGCGCCAGGAATACGTGAGCAAGGTCCATCTCGACCAGAGCGGACGTGAGGAGAGCGAACCACACCCCCATGAGCGTGATGCCTCCCGCGAGCAGAAAGCCCGCGAGCACGCGCCCCGTGTCGGTCAGGTCGTGGACTTCCTCGTACCCCACTGCCGTCAGGGTGATGACGGTCATGTACAGGGCGTCCGAGAGGTCGTACTCGGGAAACATGAGGAACCCGATCGTGCCGATCACCGTGAGCGTCGCTGCGGCCGAAAGCATGTAGAAGAAACGTCGCCTGAACGTCCTCATACGGCGCTCCGGGGGGCGTGCTCGCTCGGCATTCGCGCAATATACGGGCGCCCACGTCGAACTGTCAGCAAGCGCCTCCCGACGCCGGGTGCGGGGGCCCGGGGGGTTGCCGGAGCTCGCGCCCCGCCGGACGTTGCCCGGGGTGAGCGGTCGGGACTGAGCATCCGAAGTCGGCGGAGGAACACATGAATCGAACGGAGCTCACGGAAGCGCTGGCCCGTAAGGCGGGTCTTTCGAAGGGGGATGCTGCGCGAGCCGTCGAAGGACTGTTCGATCCGCGGTCCGGGATCATCGCCCGTGCCCTCCGGCGGCACCGCACAGTTCGCATCACCGGATTCGGCACCTTCGTACCGCGTCGCCGGGAGGCTCGCCTGGGTCGGGATCCTCGCACCGGCGAGTCGATCCGCATTCCCGCCGGGACGAAGATCAGCTTTCGGCCCGGGAAGCCGCTTCGCGAGACGCTGGGCTAAGCGGCGGTCCGTCCGGGACTCAGTCTCCCCTGTCCCGCTTGACCGTCACGGCGCGTCCACGAATCCCCGTGCCATCCAGCTTGCGAATCACGTCGTCGACCACCTGGGAATCGACCTCCACCAGCGAGAAGCTGCCCCGGATCTCGATCTTCCCGATCTGGGCCCCCGCGATTCCCGTCTCGCCGGTGATCGCTCCCACCAGGTCGGCGGCGCGCACTGAGTCGCGGTTACCGGCTCCGATGAAGATCCGCGACCAGGCGGCGCGTGTACCTCGATGGGCCGCCCCCCTCGGATCCGGGGGACGTGTGGAGCTCCGCGGGGCTCGCAGGGAAGCGGCCTCCACGTCGGCCCACGGCCGAACGGCAGCATCGGCTGAGCCCGGCAGGCGCAGCAGATTCGACAGGGCAGAGGCCACGCGGGCCGATCCGTACTCGTCGAGCAACGGCTCCAGCACGAGGAGCTCGGCGTCGGTGCCGCCCTTCTCGATCCGCGAGCGCACCAGGCTCCGATACCGTCCCAGTGACTCGAGCTCGGCAGTCGGGCGAGGTCCGGCGAGGGGACGCGGCCGCAGGCCCGCTCGCTCCGCCAGAAGGTGCAGCTGCGCGTGGTGTAGCACATCGACGATCGCGATACGTCGGTCGTCAGGGGCTGTCTGCCGCAGGTGCTCCACGGAAAGGGGGAGTCCGAACCACACGCATGCGACGCTCGAATCGGATTCCCCGGCCGCCACCGCCGCTCGCGTCGCCTCCACATCCCACCCGTCCGGTGCCGCGACCATCGTCAGGCCCACGCTCTCGAGGGCGGACCGTACGCGCGGCAGCGATCGCTCCTCCCGGCAGCGGACGCGTACCCGTCCCCCCGGAGGAGTCGAACGCAGTTCCTCGACGAGTACGCCGAGGCGCTCGAGCTCGGACGCCGCGAGCCCGACGTCGAGCACGGCCGGTCTGACGGCCTCAACCGGTCCGGCCGGGTCGCCCGTGTCGCGAAACAGCTCCTCCGGCCACTGCCGGGCGCGCGGCAGCTGCCTCAGAACCAGCTCCCGGAACCGGTCGTCCATCCGCCGGCTCACCGCGACACGTTGGGTGTCGGCGGAGAGGGTATCGATCAGCGGCTCGGCCGACGTCCACTCGTCCAGGTCCTCCAGGTCGGCGAGGCCGTCCAGCACCAGAAGGCGCAGCCCTCCGAGGTGCAGACGCCCGAGCCGGACCTCGGGGAGGAGGACGGACGGCCGCTCCACCAGGCACTGCGTGCCGGCTGCCGCCACGTCCACGCTTCCGTCCGTCCGAAGCGGAGGCACGGCCGCACGGATCCCGTGCGGCGCCAGGCCCTGCTGCAACGCCAGGGCGATCCGCAGGGCTCGATCGCGCGAGAACGTCAGCACGATCGCCTGCGCGTCCGGTTCGACTTCGCACGCTTTGCCTACGGCCCGCGCGTAGACGGCGTCCTCCCCCGCTCCGGGGCCGCACGCCATCGCAACATGGTGCCCGCGCTCGATGGGCCGATCCGCGGCCTCGAGGATTTCCGGGACCTCTCGATAGCCCATTCGGGAAGCGAGTTCGCTAAGGCTCTCCAAGCTCGACATCGTCCATCCGCTCTCTTTCTACATGCACCGGACCGAGGGCCGTTTCGTTTGACGGCGCCGACGGAACTCCAGTACTCTTTCAGGCGCTTTCGCAACCCCCCCCGATCGGATCGACATGATCAGGTTCGCAATCTTGCCGGTCCTCCCGTGGCCGGCTCCAGGTGGGGGACTTCTTGCGAGCGTAACCGCCCTGCGCGACGCGGTATGGGGCATACCGCTCATCATGCTTCTCCTGGGGACCGGCGTATATCTAACGCTGCTCCTTCGCGGACTGCAATTCCGGCAACTCGGGCAGGCGCTGAATTTCGCCTTCGTGAACCGGCACGAAAAAGGCGCCGACGGCGACATTTCTCATTTTCAGGCGCTCATGACGGCGCTGGCAGCCACCGTGGGCACCGGGAATATCGTCGGCGTGGCGACGGCGATCTCCGCCGGGGGACCGGGTGCCCTGTTCTGGATGTGGATCTCGGGCCTCGTCGGGATGGCCACCAAGTACTCGGAGGCCGTGCTGGGTGTTCGCTTCCGGGAGACGGACGCCAGGGGCGAGAAATCCGGCGGCCCGATGTACTACCTGGAGAACGGTATCCGCTGGGGTCGTCTCGGACGCCTGCTCGCGACATCCTTCGCCCTGTTCGCGGCCATCGCCGCGTTCGGCATCGGAAACGGGGTGCAGTCGAACTCGGTGGCCGAGGCCGTGAGCAACGTCACCGGCCTTTCGCGACTGACCGTCGGGTTGGTCACGGCCCTGTTGGTGGCCACGGTGATCCTGGGCGGGGTCCGTTCGATCGGGCGATTCACCGGGGTCTTCGTGCCCGTGATGATCCTCCTGTACGTCGGCTGCGCGGGCGTGATTCTCCTCCTCAACCTGGACAGGGTGCCCGGGGCGTTCGGTCTCGTGTTCGAGCACGCGTTCAGCGGGCGTGCTGCGGCGGGCGGCGCAATCGGATATACGGTCGGCCAGGCGCTCCGGAACGGCATAGCGCGCGGCGTCTTCTCGAACGAGTCGGGGCTGGGGACCGGGGGCATCGCGGCTGCGGCCGCTCGCACGCGCGAACCCGTGCGTCAGGCCCTGATCTCGATGACCCAGACGTTCATCGACACGCTCGTCGTGTGCACTTTCACCGGGATCGTGATCCTGTCGACCGGCGCGTGGGAGAGCGGCATGGACGGAGCGTCCCTCACCCAACAGGCTTTTTCAAACGGCCTGCCGGGGGAATGGGGGCACCGGATTGTGGCGATCTGCCTGAGTTTCTTCGCCTTCAGCACGATCCTTGGCTGGTCGTACTACGGTGAGCGGAGCGTGGAGTACCTGGCCGGCGCGAAGGCGATCGTTCCCTATCGCCTGCTCTTCGTCGTCGTCACGGCAATCGCCGCGGTCGTGCAGCTCGACGTGGTGTGGCTGATCTCGGACGTCTTGAACGGGCTGATGGCGCTCCCGAACTTGATCGGCCTCCTGCTCCTGTCGGGCATCGTGCTGCGCGAAACGCGCTCCTACTTCAACCGACCTGGATCTGCCCCCGGCCGCTTTGCAGCTCAGGGCCGGACGGGCGTCGGAGGGATTCAGCCGCCGAACGGCCGGTAATGCCCCAGATCGTAGGCGCGGATACTGAGAATCTCGCGTGGCCGGAAACCGAGATCCGCCAGGCTGCTCGATTCGTCCCTGACCCGGCGCTCGGCGTACTCGATGTAATAGTCGGTGGGGTCGTCGCTGTCCCGCAGGAGCATGGCCTTGAGACCGAGCCGCTTCGCCTCCTCCACCGGAATGGACATCGGCAGATCCACCACTTGCTCGATCCACCGGTCGGGCATGACGAGTCGGACCGTGACCGTGCCGGTGGGGCCGGGGGCCGCGTCCTTCATACGTGCTCCAGCGTGTATAGAAACCGCTTCGTCACGTCGGTGACATCCAGGCCCGCCACGCGATCGGTGTCGGCGTGCACGTTGGTGTGCCCGTGCTCCCGGTCGACCCGGAGGCGGGCGATCCCGATCTTTCCCTCGAAACGGATGCTTTCGGGAGACTCGCTGGCGACCCGGAGATGCGTGTGTTCGGCGTAGTATTTCTTGGCCCGCCGGAGCACGTCCTCCGGCGAAACGTGAGTCATCACGAGATAGCGCATCGACTCGGCTCGCCTGAAGATGAAACGGGACCGGCGGACTTCCGGCGACCGGAAGCCTCGCCGACCCAATCGGAGCGTCAACTTCGGAAGGATGGTGGGGCGCGTCAACCTCGACCGGAGTTGGTGCTTCCGCTTGCCCGGCGGCGTTCCGGACAGGATTCTTCCCTCCGGGCCACGAAGCCCTTTGCGGGTGCTTCTCCGGCCAGCTCGAGCCAAGGCGGATGTCCAGATGCCTGACCCAGCTGAATACGGCCGCTTCTTTCTCCCGGGCCCCACCGAGGTGCGCCCGGAGATCCTGCAGGCCATGGTGCGTCCGGTGATCGGGCACAGAACCGCCGACATGGTCTCCCTGCTGTCTGGCATGGCCGACACGCTGCGGCAGGTCTTCCGCACCGAGAGACCGGTCTACATCTCGACCTCCTCGGCCACCGGATTCATGGAGGCGGCCATCACCAACCTGTCGCGCCGCCGCGTCCTCTGTCTGGTCGGCGGAGCGTTCGGCGAGCGCTTCCACAGGATCGCTTCCCGCTGCGGGCGCCAGGCCGACGCCCTTCCGGTGTCGTGGGGAGAGCCGCACACTCCGGAGATCCTCCGGGAGGCGCTGGACGCGGCCCCCGGTCGCTACGACTTGGTCACGGCAGTGCATTCCGAAACGTCCACGGGCGTGCTCAATCCGGTCGCCGAGCTGGCCGCGGTCGTACGCGAGCGGCAGGACTTGCTGATCGCCGTGGACGGCGTGACGTCGGTCGGAGGAGCGAAGGTGGAGTTCGACGACTGGAATCTCGACTTCCTCCTCACCGGTGCTCAGAAGGCACTGGCTCTTCCGCCGGGACTGGCGTTCGCGGCGGCCTCGGAGCGGTCGCTCGAGCGCGCGCGTGGGATAGAGGGTCGCGGCTACTACTTCGATCTGGTGGAGTTCGACCGACGATCCGCAGAGCACCAGACGACCAACACGCCGGCGGTGAACCTGTTCTACGCGCTGGAGGACCAGCTGGCCCGCATCCGCGATGAGGGGATCGAGAGGCGCTGGGAGCGCCACGAACGCATGGCCGGGCGCACGTGGCGCTGGGTCGAGGAACTGAGGGACGAGACGGGCCTTCCCTTCCGGGTACTGGCACCGGAGGGCTTCCGGTCTCCCACGGTCACGGCGGTGATCCTGCCGGAAGGCATGTCCGGTCCGGCGATCGTCGCCGCGGCACGGGAGCGCGGCTATACCCTGGCGCCGGGATACGGGCGACTCAGGGAATCGACGCTCCGGATCGGGCACATGGGCGATCACACGCAGCGCGAGCTCGAGGACCTCCTGGGCGTGCTCTCCGATCTGATTGCCGCCCGTCTCGCGTCCGTTCCGTGAGGCGCGGGACGTCGGTCGCGTGATGCGGGTCCGTACGAGGCTCGTGCTGGCGGATGCCCTCGCGCCGGATGGGGTCTCCATCCTGTCGGCGGATGAGACCCTGCAGGTGGAGGATTACTCCGGCCGTTCGAGGGCCGAGCTGAAAGAGGCCCTCGCGGGAGCCTCCGGCCTGATCGTCCGGAGCGGCACGCAGGCGGATGCCGAGCTCATCGCGGCCGGGGAGTCGCTGCGCGTGATCGGTCGGGCCGGCGTCGGCCTCGACAATATCGACGTGGACGCGGCGACCCGGCAGGGCGTGGCCGTGCTGAACGCTCCCGCCGGCAACACCGTCTCGACGGCGGAACTCGCTTTCGCTCTCCTCCTGTCGGCGGCGCGTCGCATACCTGCGGCGGACCGATCCGTGCGCGATGGAGAGTGGGATCGTAAGGCGTTCCACGGGTCGCAGCTCGCGGGGAAATCCCTTGGCGTGATCGGCGCAGGTCGCATCGGGGCGGAAGTCATCCTGCGCGCCAGGGCGTTCGGCATGCGAGTGATGGTGGCTGATCCCTACATGACGACCGATCGGGCCGCCGACCTGTCCGTCGAGCTGCTCGAGCTCGAAGATATGTTGCCGCGCGCCGACTACGTGACCCTGCATGTTCCTCTGACGCGGGAAACGGCGGGGCTGATGGACGCGCGGCGCATCGGCATGTTGAAGTCGTCGGCGATCCTGGTCAATGCGGCCCGCGGGGGAATCGTGGACGAGGGCGCTCTTGCGGAGGCGTTGCAGGAAGGCCGGCTGGCAGGCGCCGCCGTCGACGTCTTCGACAGGGAGCCGTTGGCCGCCGACCACCCGCTCCGGGATGCCCCGAACCTGGTCATGACACCTCACCTGGGCGCCGCGACGCACGACGCTCAGCGAAAAGTGGCGATCGAGATCGCGGAAGCCGTGCGAGCCGCGCTGGTCGACGGCGACTACAGCGCGGCAATCAACATGCCGCCCTCGCTGCCCCGAGATCGTGATCATCTGGTGCCGGTTCTGGACCTGGCGGAGAGACTCGGCTCCATCGTCGCGGTGGTCACCGACGGGGGCGTCAACGAGCTGTCCGTGCGCTACGGGGGCGAAGTGGCGCGAGGTCTCAGACTCATCACGTCATCGGTGCTCGTCGGTCTGCTGCGCGGCCGGATCGAAGCGACGCCGAACCTGATCAACGCCCTGCTCCTGGCTCGCGAGAGAGGCATCATCGTGTCTCGCACCCGGGTCGGCGAGGTCTCGGACTACCGTGGATTGGTGGAGGTGTCCGTCGAGGCGGGTGGGGAGCGCCACACGGTCAGCGGAGGTGTCGAGCCGGACGGCGAGCTCCGCCTCCTCCGGGTGGATCATTACCACGTCGACGTGGCACCACGCGGCAACCTGCTCATCGTTCGCAACGCCGACTCTCCGGGTGTGATCGGCGAAGTCGGCACGCGGTTGGGAACGGCAGGAGTCAACATCGCCGAGTTCCACCACGTTCGTGATCTCGAGACCAGGGAAGCTCTCGCAGTCCTGGCCCTGGACGAGAGGCCGGACGCGGACCTGCTGGACAACCTGCGGGCGATCCCCTCGGTCCGGTATGTGGGTGAAATCCGCCTGGACTGAGACCTTTCTCCCCGCCGCCCCCCGGCTTCAGTACGTCGGGAGCGATGGGTCTATTCTACGGGCCCACTCGTTGATTCCGCCCCGCAGGTTGACGGCTCCGGAGTGGCCCGCCTTCCGAAGCTGTACCACGGCGATCGCACTACGGTAGCCCGTGCGGCAGTACACGATCAGTTCCTCGGCGGGGTCCAGCTCGTCGAGGTGCTCCTGTAAGCTGCCGAGAGGCACGAGCGTGGCTCCCAGGTGACCGAGGTTGCTGATCGACCACTCGTGCGGTTCCCGCACGTCGAGGATCCGCGGCGCGCGATCGCCTCCGAGCAGGGCGTGCAGCTCCTCGACGTCGATCTCCGGCACGCCCTCGACTTCGGGCGGTGCGGCCGCCGGGACAGTCTCGCCTCCGCAGAACTCTTCGTAATCGATCAGCTCTGTCACCGTGGGCTCGTCGCCGCACACGGCGCACTCGGGATCCCGTCGCACTTCGACCTCGCGAAATTCCATGTCGAGCGAGTCGACGAGGAGCAGTCGGCCGACGAGCGGACTCCCGATGCCCAGAACCAGCTTGATGGCCTCAGTGGCCTGAATCGTCCCGATGAGGCCCGGCAACACTCCCAGCACGCCCGCCTCGGAGCAGCCCGGCACCGCCTCGGGGGGTGGAGGGTCCCGAAACAGGCAGCGGTAGCAGGGTCCGTCCCGCATCGAGAAGACCGATGCCTGGCCCTCGAATCGGAACACGGCGCCGTATACGAACGGGACTCCGAGCAGCACGCAGGCGTCGTTCACCAGGTAGCGTGTCGGAAAATTGTCGGAGCCGTCCACGACGGCGTCCCAGTCGCCCAGGATCTGCAGCGCGTTGCGAGCCTCGAGGCGGAACGGATACGTGACGATCTCGACGTCCGGGTTGAGCCGGGACAGTCGATGGAGTGCCGAATCCGTCTTCGCCAGCCCCACGGAGGGTGTATCGTGCAGCACCTGCCGCTGCAGATTGCTCAGCTCGACGATGTCCCCGTCGATGATTCCGAGTCGACCGACACCCGCCGCCGCCAGGTACAGGGCCGCTGGCGATCCCAGGCCGCCGGCTCCCACGAGCAGGATGCGGGCCCGTCCCAGGCGGACCTGTCCCTCCGGACCGACCCGGGGGAGGATGATCTGCCTGTTGTAGCGAAGCAATTCCTCCGGGGTCAGGTCGGGACGCCGGGTGCCGGAACTTCCGTCCATCAGAGTGCCGACCCCTCCCATGGTGCGCGGACAAGCTCGCGCCGGAGCCTCATCCGCCAGCCACCGACGGCACGACGGACAGCTCTGCGTCGGACACGATGCCGCGCGACTCCGGTTCCAGGCGGCGCACGTCCCGGCCGTCGAGGAACAGATTCACGAATCCGCGAACCGTCCCTTCGTCGTCGAAGATCCGCCCTGCCAGCAGGGGCTCGGCGGTCCGGATCCCGGTGAACATCTCATCCACGGTGCTCGCTTCGACGGCGAACCGGGCTCGCCCGCCCGTCAATTCGCGCAGCGGGGCGGGCACGTGGACGGTGACCCTCGACATGTTTCGCTCTCCTCACCGCTCGACACGCTCCGTAAGCCGCTAGACCTCTACGGCCAGGGCCGCTCGGATCGCCCCGTAGTTCTCCCCGATCGATCCGGGGCCCCTGAAGACGGAAGAGCCCGCCACCAGGACGTCGGCGCCCGCCCGGACCGCGTCCGCCGCATTGCCGGCGTCGATCCCTCCGTCCACTTCGACGTGCAGGTGGTCGATGTTCAGCTCCGCCTGCATCTGCCGCACGCGGGACACCTTGTTCAGCACCTCGGGAATGAAGGCCTGTCCCCCGAACCCGGGGTTCACCGTCATGCACAAGACGAGATCGATCGCCGGCAGCATCTCCCGAAGGCTCTCCGCCGAAGTGGAGGGGTTCAGAGCGACCCCGACCCGACAGCCGAGACGCCGGATCTCCTGCACCTCGCGGTGGAGGTGGACGGCGACTTCCTGGTGAATCGTGATCAGGTCAGCGCCCGCCCCCGCGAACGGCTCCAGGAACAGCTCCGGGTTGTCGATCATCAGGTGGACGTCCAGGAAGGACTGCGAGATCGCCCGCAGCGATCGCAGCACCGGAATGCCGATGCTGAGGTTCGGCACGAAGTGTCCGTCCATGACGTCCACGTGGAACCAATTCGCCCCTGCCTCCTCGGCTTCCCGTACCTCCTCGCCGAGCCGGGCGTAATCTGCGGCGAGGATGGAAGGGGCCAGCACCGTGCCGGCCATCAGATCACTCCCAGTCGTCGGCCGACCGTCGCCAGGGCTTCCAGCGCCCGGTCCAGGTGCTCGGTGTCGTGGGCCGCCGAGATCTGGCAGCGGATGCGCGCCTCCCCCTTCGGCACTACCGGAAACCCGAAGCCGATCACGAACACCCCCTCGTCGAGCAGCTCACGACTCATCCGTATGGCAGCGGCCGTTTCGCCAATGATCACCGGCACGATCGGGGTGTCTCCTGCGATCGGGTTGAAGCCGAGCGCAGTCAGGTTTCGCCGGAAGTATGCCGTGTTGTCTCGCAACGTCCGCACTCGCTCCGGGTGCGCCTCCAGATAATCGATCGCCTTCAGGGCTCCGCACGCGGAGTGCGGCGGGATGGCGTTCGTGAACAGCTGGGTGCGCGACCGCTGGACGAGGTAGTCGACTACCGGCCGGCTGCTCGCCGTGAATCCACCTGCCATGCCCCCGAGTGCTTTTCCCAGAGTCGATGTCACGATGTCGACCTCGCCGTGCATGCCGAAATGCTCCGGCGTTCCACGCCCGGTGTCTCCCAGCACGCCCGAAGCGTGCGAGTCGTCGATGGCCATGACGGCGTCATACCGGTCGCACAGCTCCCGGATCTGGGGCAGCGGAGCGATCTCGCCTTCCATGCTGAACACGCCGTCGGTGATCACGAGTCGGTGCCGCCGGTCACGGGTCTTCCTGAGCGCATCCTCGAGGGATTCCATGTCCACGTGACGGTAGATGCGCCTCTCCGCCTTGCACAGGCGAATTCCGTCGATGATCGAGGCATGGTTCAGCTCGTCACTGATCAGGGCGTCCTCTTCTGACAGTAGCGGTGCGAACAGCCCCTCATTTGCGTTCCAGCAGGAGGTGTACGTGATGGCGGATTCGGTCTCCAGGAAATCCGCGATCCGGTGTTCGAGCTCGCGGTGGACGTCCCATGTGCCGCAGATGAACCGGACCGAGGACGTGCCGGCGCCGTACCGGGCCGCGCCCGCACGGACCGCCTCGACGACCTCCGGGACATCGCACAGGCCGACGTAGTTGTTCGAGCACAGGTTTACCGTTTCACCGAATTCCTGCAGCTGCACGACGGCGCCCTGCATGCCCATGATGTGCAGGAGCACCTTATAGACACCCTGTTCCTGCATCTCCGCCAGCTCGGCCGCCAGCCGTGTGTTCAGCCCTGCGTTCACCGTGCTTCCGGACACATCCGCTTCCTTGTAGAGGACCATTCTCGGAGCCTCCGCTCGTTCAGTCTACGCCGTAATAGTCTTCGATCCGCCGGTTCGTGACCCATGCCGTGTCGACCACGATGGCCGGTCGGGAGCCGAATGAGCCGCACAGCTTGAATCCTGACAACCGCCCATCGATGCGTACCCGCCGACCCGTCTCGCTCTGCGCGGCGACCTCTTCCGGAGCGCCCTGGATCGCGAAGGGTCGCTGGTTGCCGATCCAGCCGGGTCCGAACAGCAGGCAGCCCCCGGCCTGCGAGACGGTGCCCTCGCCCGCCGCGCGCATGTGCGAGAATGATCCCGAGTCGATCACGACAATGGTTCCCAGGTCCATTCCGTCCGTCGCTGTCACGCGGTAGCGGCCGACGTCATCTAGGCTGAGTGGGCGCGCCTCGTAGAAGCTCACGGGGCTGTCCGAGCACATGGTGTCGTACACGCTTCGCCGGCCCGACAGCCGGACGGTCGAACCCTCGACTCGAACCATGGCCGTGTCGAGCCGGCCGCACGCATTCGGCGATACCGGCCCCGCGAACTCGAACGAGAACACCTCCCCGGCCACCACGGTGTCAGGGTAGGCGGCCCACGTGATCAGAACTTCGCTCTGCGTCGGCTCGCCAATCCGCCAGCAGCCTGTAACCAGCAGAGAACCGGTGAGCAGGACGAGTCTGTCAATGCGCATATTGCGATTCCGCCGTCCGGCGCTTGCGCCCGCGCTCCCCGAGACACCCGCCGGGAAGAGTGCGGCGCAATCTGATCACCCCTCCGGGGGCCGGCAAGCGGAATGGACTGCACTGGAACATGGCACCCACCGGCGAGTTAGAAATACATGTCGCATTCGCTCATTCGGGGCGTGCGGCGCACGGCGCATCAATCGTCGGGTCGTTGAGAGGCTGTGATGGCTTCCAGTCGAAGCGAGAACTCGGGCCGAGGGGACCACTTCCCGTCTACGGCGAGCGGCAACGCGCACCGGTATCGGCGCACGGCGATGCTCGGTCTGGTCGTCTCGGTCTGCTTGCACGGCACGCTGTTCCTCGTGTGGCGGAGTGATCTCACCCCTCTCCCCGGAACGGTAGCAGCAGGCCCTCGCATGGGCGACGCTGCAGCCGCACCGGGCGGCGGGGTCATGCAGGCGATCGCCGTGGCTCCTCCGCAGGAGATCGTGGTGCCTCCGCCGCCGACAGCGGTGCCGGATCTGGAGGCGCCCGCCGTCGAGGTTCGGAACCCGCCCGAGACAGAGCTCCAGGCTCGATTCGCGGACCTGCGCAACGGCGCATCCTTCGCGGGACCGGGCACCGGTCCGGGTCGATTGGAAGGGACGGGGCAGGGGGACGGGGGCGTCGATGCCGAGGGCCGCTTCCGGCTCACGGCTCCGGAACCCCGCGTCATCGTTCCGGAATGGGATCCTCCGGCGGAGGTGCGCGGGACACGGATACAGATCCGGGTTCTGGTGAGCGCCGACGGACGGGCGCTGGACGTGGAGCTGCGGCCGCGTACGCCGAACTCGGGTTTCAACCGCCGTCTGGTCGACACGTACATGCAAATGGACTACAAACCTGGCCGACGCTTGGGCCGGGCCATCACCGCTCCCGCCGAGATCACGCTCATCTTCTGACTCGCGTCCAGGCGTCCCCATCGCCTTTTACCTCCGGTGGGGCAGTCAGTATATTCCGCCGTCTATGGCCACGCTCAGTGACTCGTTCTTGGGCAAGGTCGGCGCTTCGAGGCGGCGTCGGCGTCCACCGGTTGTGTCGTGTCTCCTGGTAGCGCTTTCGGTCGTGTTCGTTCGGGGACTCCACGGACAGGAGGTCGAGGCTCGACCTGAGCCCCCGGCCCCCGATGAGGCGGTCGCCGCAGAAGACACGATCGCTGTACCGCCGGACCCGCTCCCGCTGGGTCCGGATTCGATCCTGCCGATTCCCGATTCGATTCCGGTCGTTGCCGATTCCGTGGTCCCCGACCCCGGGATCCAGGAGCGTCCCGATCCCGGCCTGCGCCTGGGGCTGACGCGGATCCGCTACCCGTGGGAGACCTACCTCGACCGGGTGCTCACGGCGTACGGTCCCGATGTCAAGCGATTCACCTGGATCAGTGCCGTGGACTGGCTGGCCGCGACCGAGTCCGACGCAGATCGACGTCTCGCGGCCCGGGCGGACACTCTGGTGTGGCTGGGACTTTCGGTCAACAAGCTGCCCCGCGATTTCGACAGGAGACGGTTCCTGACTGCAGAGGCGGTAGACCGGGATGAGGATCCCCTGGTGCGCCGTGTGGTGCGGGAGCAGCGCATCGACATCCTGCCCGACGTCCTGGAGCGCTACACGGACCTCGAGCTGGAGATCGACGGAAACGGGCAGCTCAATGCCCGCTGGCAGGGGTTCGACCCCTGTACCATCGGAATCGGCCAGACGTGCAATGCGGGTGCCGTGCCGACCGTGGCACCCGAGTTCCAGATCCGGGCGCTCGCCCGCGGAACGGTCTCGGAGCGCTTCCACATCAACGTGGACTTCGATCAGACGCGCGAGTTCAACGCGACGAACGACCTCAGCGTGTTCTACCGCGGTAAGTCTGGCGAGATGCTCGAGTTCGCGGAGGTCGGTCAGGTCACGCTTCCGCTGCCCCGCTCCCGCTTCATCTCGCAGGGAATCCCGGCCGGCAACTTCGGGTTTCGGGGAGATGCCCGCTTCGGCCCCTTCACGCTCCGCGGGGTGTTGGCGGAGCAGGAGGGGAACGTCCTCGATCGCAAGGTCACGCTCGATGTCGGGGGGACAGGTGCCGAAGGCTCGGTACTCCAGGACTTCGAGGCTATCCTGGACGACGCCGGCTACCAGCAGGGACAGTTCTTCTTTCTCATGGATCCGCGTCAGATCGAGGGATATCCCTACATCGACGTGCTCGCCCTCGAAGGGACCGAAGTGGCGGACAGCCTTCGACCGGCTTCGGCCCTCAAGCTGTATCGGCATGAGGTCATCACGGGAGGGCAGGCGTCGAACATTCAGGAGGGGATGATCCAGGCCCGCACGCTGGCGTTCCGCTCTCCCTTCGAGGACGATCCGCTGGTCCCGGACAGCGTTCAGTTCCTCGGGTTCTTCCGTCCGCTGGTGGAGGGCGAGGACTACATCGTCCACCGCAGCGGGCTGTGGGCCGTCATCCGGTCGCGCGTTCAGCGCAACGAGGCTCTGGCGGGCGCTTACATCGCGGTGAGCGGAGACACCATCGGCGATTACGACGCTGAGGACGTCTACCGGGAGCTGACGAACTCCGGATCAGGGGACCTTCCGAGGCTGGAGCTGTTCAAGGATGCTGAGACCCACCGGCCCGGTGGGGTCACGTGGGACCGCGAGATGCACAACATCTATCGCATCTCGAGCTCCGACGAGGTGGAGCAGGGCAGCGTCCGGCTCGTCATCTCCCAGGGACCGATCGAGTCCGGTCCCATTGTCCGGAACTTCGAGGACGCGGAGTATCCGTTCCTCGAGATCTTCGGCCTCGACAACCAGCCGCGCGACGACCTGCTCGACCTCGGTCGCATTTGGCGGCCCAGCGCGAGCGGAAATTTCGCGGGCACGTCGGTGGTCGCGGGTGTCTACCTGGTGTTCGCGGCCCAGGAGCCGTTCAAGGATCCGCCGCCCATTCAAAGCGATCGCGTTCTCTCGCTCCAGGGGCAGTCCTTTCCGCTCGTGGACACGGATCGGAACCTGAAGATCTACGACGATCCAATCGACCAGGAGCGTGCCTCCGGCCTCCTGTACCGCCTGAACTTCGAGTTCCGTGCTCGCAGCCTGGGGGCTCAGAGTTCCTTTTCGCTCGGGGCCATCGGCATCCGCGAAGGAAGCGAGAAAGTGGTGTTCGAGGGCCGCGAGCTGACGCCGGGCGAGGACTACACGATCGACTACGACATCGGGCAGCTGACCCTGTTGCGCCCCGGCGATCTGTTCGCGGGAGCGCAGAATCCGGATCTGGCCGTCCGGTTCGAGCAGAAGCCGCTCTTCCAGGTTGGCTCCAAGAGCATACTGGGCTTCACGGGCGAGTACGTGCTGGGCGAGTGGGGCCAGGTGGACATGGTCGGCCTGTTCCAGAAGGAGGGTACGGTCCTCACAAGGCCGGAGATCGGGCTGGAGCCCGGTGGCGTGAAGCTGGGTGGAGCCGTGACCCGGTTCGACTTCGGCTCGGGGGCGCTCGACGACTTCGCCAATTCCCTTCCCGGCATCAGCACGGATATCGAGTCGCGGATCCGATTCACCGGCGAGCTGGCGGGCTCCAGCCCGACGACCAACCGGGGAGGCGTCACGTGGGTCGATGACTTCGAGGGCGCCACGGGTGTACGGGTGGGCCTGGCCACCCGATCGTGGCGCTTCGGATCGATCGTAACGCGCCCCGACGCCAGCGGCGGGTTCCTTCCCGCGCAGCCGGACGTCACGAATCAGCTGTCCACGGTCTGGCAGTCGCAGTGGGACGATAACGGTACTCTGGTCGGATCGCTGCTGGTGAATCAGGTCGACCCGCAGCTGAACGCCATCAACGTGGGGACCAGGGAGACGGTCCTGTGGGTCTCGCTGAGCGACCCGCCCGGCGGCGGAGAGCCCGGCTGGTCTACGCTCACTTCGGTGCTGTCCCAGCACGGGACAGATCTCACGACCAGCGAGTTCCTCGAGTTCTACGCCTCGACGCTCGACAACACAGACGAGAGCCTGGCGCTGATCGTGGATGTAGGCACCCTGAACGAGGATGCTTTCGTGCCCGACTCGCTCGGCATTCCGTCGGGGCTCAACCAGCTGGACCAGGAAGTCGATCCGATCGTTGGCGTGTGGGGAAACCAGGATGACACCGGTCTGTGGGATGCGGGCTGCGTGTCCGAGCCGACCGCATCGGCCTGGCCGTTGGGGGATCCCCGTGCCAACTGCACCAACAACAACGGCCTCGAGGACAGCGAGGACCTGAATCGAGACAATTTCCTCAACACCGACGAGCGGTACTTCAGGTACATCGTGCCCCTGAACCAGGACTCTCGATACCTGAATCGACCCACCGGCGGCGAGTTCAGGTTCAAGTTGTACCGACTGCCTCTCCGGCTTCCTGATCTGCAGGAGAACGCCAGCGGAAACGAACAGCAGAACGTCAAGCACGTCCGGATTACCCTCGCCGGCGAGAACAGCGCCCTGGTGCTCCTGAGTCGTATGCAGTTTTCGGGATCGCAGTGGCTCAAGCGAGCCGGGACGGGCAGCGTCGCCGGGCCGATCGGTGACACCCCGGGGACGGCCGGCCAGGTGTCGGTGGGCTCGATTTCGACCGTGGACGCCGGCTACATCTCGCCCCCGGGGCTCACGGACCAGGAGGCGGATCGGACGGACGAGTTGCGGCTGACCGGCGCCACGATCAACGAACAGTCGCTGAGAATAGCGTTCTCCGATGTACCGGTCGGGGAACGGGTCGAAGCGTTCCGAAAATTCTCCGACCGCCCACGGAACTTCCTTCCATACGGACGGATGCGGGCCTGGACCCTGGCCCGGGGGGCCGACTGGGGTCCGGCAGGAAACCTCCGTTTCTTTCTCCGTATGGGGTTCGACGCGAACAACTTCTACCTGTACCGAACCCCGCTGTCGGAAGCGCCCGATCCACCGACTCGCGAGGATTGGCTGCCGGAGGGTCTCATCGACTTCGACCGCCTGCTGGCACTGCGGGCGGAAGCGGAGCGCCGGATCATCGAGTCGGGATCGAATCTTCCCGGCGACACGACGTTCGTTCTGTGGGACGTGGACGTGTTCCCCGACGCCGACAGCACGCTGGCGCTGGTGATCAACGACCGCTCCCGTGCCCCGAACCTCGCGGCGATCCGCGAGCTCGCTCTCGGAGTCGAGAACATCGGGGCGACGGACGCGGGCCCGGGCGAGATATGGATCGGCGACCTGCGACTGGACGCCGCGCCGGACGACAACGGGGTCGCGGCCATGGGGGACCTCGCCGTCGACATCGCGGACGTCCTCAGCCTGCAGGGCAGCGTCAGCAGCGTGAACCCGTTCTACCGGCAGCTGGGACAGTCACCGACCTTCCTGCGCCAGGTCGACTACGGAACCCGCCTGAATCTGCGGTTCGGCAAGTTCCTTCCCGATTCGTGGGGACTCGTGGTGCCGGTCGGGTTCACGCACGCTGCGAGCGATGACGACCCGCTGTTCCTGCCCGAGACCGATGTACTGGCTGCTCCGATCCCCGGACTCCGCACCGGGAGCTCGAAGGAGACGCGGTGGAACGTCTCTGTTTCCAGGCAGGCACGGTCGGCCAGTCCTCTGTTACGGGCCACGATCGATGGATTGCGGTTCGGTTACTCCGGTCGCACCAGTACGCGAACGGCGACCCAGACTGAATCCAGCGGTACGGGATCGGGCGCCACGTTCGGATGGTCCCGGGACGTGGTCGACAAGTCGTTTCCGATTGTGCCGGGATTCCTCCGCAGCGCAATCGATGCTCTGCCCTCCTTCATCTCGCAGAGCGTTCTCATGCAGAACTTCAGGACCCTCCGGTTCCGTTGGACGCCGCGGCGGCTGAGCCTGGGGGCCAGCCTCGACAAATCCGAGAACGAGCGCAGGCGATTCGAGACGAGCGTGCGCAGACCCTCGGACGCCGATCAGGCGCCGACCGTGGACGTGCAGAAGGTGCTGAGGCCGCGATCGGGATTCGAGCTTCAGCCGTTTCCATCCCTTGTGTGGGGTCTCGACTTCAGTTCCAGCCGCGACCTCGTGGCGCCCGCCATCCGGACCTCGACGGCCGCCGGGGAAGCCCAGCTCGAGCAAGCCTCCAAGTCTTTTCTCGGCATGGACGTGGGGTGGGAAACCAACCGCCAGGTCCGCACCAACCTGGGGTGGCAGCCGCGTCTGGCGAGCTGGTTCACCACGCGATTCGACCTGAACACCGACTTCGGCACCGTCCGAAACGTGTCCTACATCCAGGACCTGGGCGGAGACACCACCCTGGTCCGCGACCTATCGATGATCCGGGATCTGGGACTCAGGTTTGACGTGGAGCCGAGCACCCTTCTCACGGCTTTCGGCGTGGCGGGAAGCGGGGAGGCGACCGGCATGGCTCGCAGCCTGCGCGCCTTCTGGGACCGTCTCCAACGCATCCGGATCGACTGGCGACGGGCCGTCAGCTCGACGTTCGATCGTCGTAACCTGTTCCCGACCATCTGGGACCAGCTGGTGCTCACAGGGTTCGACGACATGCGGATCATGGGAGCCGACACGGCGTCCGCGGCGGCCGACAACCGGAGCTGGTCCTTGGGGGGCGGGTACGAGTTTCCTCTCGGCGTGGACCTGGACCTGGATTACAGTCTCACCGATCGTCACACGTTCACCGCGCTCAACGTTCGGCGGATAGAGGACACGGTCTGGCCTTCCATGCGGCTCCGCTGGCGGACCGTGCCGATCCCCGGAATCCTCAAGGGAGGAATCCGGGACGTCAACGTGACCGGTTCGTGGCGCACCCGCGAGACGACCACGTCAACGGAGACCGGACAGGACAGAAGCAGCGAGCAGACGGCCCGCTCGGTGGGCGTGGTGTTCGTGCTGACGAATGGCTTCAATCTCTCCTACGAGTTCAGCAACACGGCATCCGAGAGACTGGACGCCACCGGTCTCAGTCAATCGGATCGGGCGTCGCACTCCATCCGCCTCTCCGGGTTTCTCCCGCCCCCCGGCTTCCTGCCGTTCGTGAAGCGCAACCTCCGGCTCGCTGTCGACTACTCGAACAACGGCAATGCGGACTGCCGGGCGCTCGGCGGATCCGGCCTGGGCTCTCTCGACCCGTCGTTTCGGGACGATTGTACGACGCATACCGATCAGACGACTCAGAACGCGAGCTTCACACTGGACACGGATTTCTCCGGCTACGCACTGGGCATCCAGCTGTCGTGGGTAGGACGGTCGAGCGCGGTCGGGCGCCAGCAGAAGTCCAACCAGGTCAATTTCAACATATTCGGTCGGTTCTTCTTCCGGGCCAGCGAAGGCGAAGACCAGTTCAGCCCGTGAGGGAGTTCACGCGCCGTTGACTCCCCTTCCTATATGGTCCGGTGGAGGTGGAGAATGACGGCGTTCAACCCAACGGAGCTACGGGCCATGGCTCTGGCCACGGGCCTGCTCCTCCTCGGCGCGGCGGCACGCCTCGGTCTGGGGCCTGGCCCGGCCGACTTCGTCTGGCTGGCGGTGAGCGACTCGGCGACGCCCGGAACAAGACTGGCGGAAACGAAGCGCCGGGTCACGGAAGGTTTGGCCGCGGAAGTGCTTGCGGGACAGCCTCTTGCACCGGGCGAACGCGTTGACCCGAATACCGCTTCGCTCGAGGAGCTGCGCAGGCTGCCTGGAATCGGGCCCTCGCGGGCGACGGCCATCGTCGCGGAGCGTGCCTCGGGAGGACCGTTTACCGACCTGGATGATCTCACCCGCGTTCCGGGAATCGGCCCGACAGGTCTCACCAAGCTCGCACCGCACATGGCCCTCGGGCGACGGCGGAACGCCTCAGTCGCGGCTCTTTCAGCTGAGGATGCGGCGCCCGTCGACGTGAATCGGGCACAAATCAAGGAACTGGAGCAAATCACGGGTATCGGACCCGTCCTTGCCTCTCGCATCCTCGAGACGCGGCGTCGCGTCGGACGATTTCAGGGTCCGGAAGATCTTCTGCTCGTGCCAGGGATCGGTCCGGCGATTCTGGCCCGCATTCGCGGCCAAGTTCGGTTCTGACGCCCGCATCCCGCTTTCATATCCGCCCATTCGCGCCCTCGAGATCCGGCGAGCGATCCGGGCCGCGTGATCCGAGTCCCGCGCGGGGCACGTGGCTTGCTCGATTCCGGCGCCGCAGGCACAAACGATTGCGGACGTTACCGGCCTTCCCGGGCCCTTTCGAGCTCGAGCTCAACGGAAGAACGAGCCGGCGGAGTCAGATGGCATCTACTTCATTGGAACAGACGCAAATCGGCGAGCTGCTCCTGCGCGAGAACCTGATCTCGCAGGAGCAGTTGGACAAGGCGTTGACGGAGCAGCAGCAGACGGGGACTCGCATCGGCTTCTCCCTGGTCACGAGCGGCGCCGTTTCCGAGACGGAGCTCACGCGGCTCCTGTCTCGCCAATACCGGGTTCCGGCCGTCGATCTCTCCGAAGTCGAGGTCGATGCGAAGATCCTCAAGCTCGTGCCGGCCGATTTCGCCGGGAAACACCTGGTCCTGCCGCTGCGTCGGGTCGGTCGCACGCTCACGATCGCGATGGTGAATCCCACGAATCTGAGCGTGATCGACGACCTGAAGTTCATCACCCGGTTCGACGTAGATGCGGTGGTCGCGGGCGAGTACTCGCTCCGAATGGCCATCGACAAGTACTACGAGGTGGCGACGGACAGACTCGGCGAGCTCCTGGAGGAACTTGAGGAGCAGGACGTCGAGGTCGTCGAGGAGGAGGAGGAGACCTACTCGACGACCCAGCTCCAGGCGCAGGTCGAAGAGGCCCCGGTCGTCCGCCTGATCAACGGATTCCTTACAGACGCGGTCCGGCGCGGGGCTTCAGACATCCACATCGAGCCGTACGAAAAAGAGTTGCGCGTCCGGTACCGGATCGACGGTGCGCTTCAGGAGATCATGAAGCCGCCCTACCGAATGAAGGCGGCCCTCATCTCCCGCGTGAAGATCCTGGCGGACCTCAACATCGCCGAGCGCCGCATCCCGCAGGACGGACGCATCAAGATCAAGATCGGCAATCGTGTCATCGACTTCCGTGTCTCGACGCTCCCGACTCTGTTCGGGGAAAAGATCGTGCTTCGCATTCTGGACAAGGGCAACCTGGCGCTCGATCTCGAGAAGTTCGGCATGGAACAGAAGGCCGAGCAGGATTTCCTCGAGGCGATCGCCATGCCGTACGGCATGGTCCTGGTCACCGGACCCACCGGTTCCGGCAAGACGACCACGCTCTACAGTGCGTTGAGCCGGATCAACACCGATGAAGTGAACATCATGACGGCGGAGGACCCGGTCGAGTACAACCTGATGGGGATCAATCAGGTTCAGGTACGCACCGAGATCGGAATGACCTTCGCCGCCGCGCTGCGAGCCTTTCTGCGACAGGACCCGAACATCGTGATGGTCGGTGAGATACGTGACCTCGAGACGGGGGGAATTGCGGTGAAGGCCGCGCTCACCGGGCACCTCGTGCTATCGACGCTGCACACCAACGATGCGGCGTCCACCATCACGCGAATGATCGACATGGGAATCGAACCGTTCAACGTGGCCTCCGCAATCAATTGCATCACCGCCCAGAGGCTGGTCCGGCGTGTGTGCTCCAACTGCCGGGTCGAGGTGACGTACCCATCGGAAGTGCTTCAGGCGGCACACATACCGGATGAGGCGCTGGCGTCGACGACTCTCTTCAAGGGCGAGGGGTGCGACTCGTGCAACGGGTCCGGCTACGCGGGCCGACAGGGTCTGTACGAAGTGATGCCCATGACCGCGGAGCTGAGGCGCTTCATTCTGCGAGGGGCCTCCGCGGACGAGATGAAACAGACGGCGGTCGAGCAGGGGATGATCACCCTGCGAGACGACGGTCTGCTGAAGGTCCGGAAAGGCATCACCACGCTGGACGAGGTTCTCAAGGAGACGGCCGCTTGACGATCGCGCGACTTCGTCGGCGACACGGCGACCCCCAGGGAGGATTCACGACATGACTGACACTGCACCGGCCACACTGCGCGGCCTGCTCGAGGAAATGATAGAGAAGGCTGCTTCCGACTTGCACCTGTCAGCGGGAGAGGTGCCCAAGCTGCGCGTCGACGGACGACTGGAGGACAGCGGTCACGGGACCACACTGGCGCCGCGGGAGACCCAGGCGCTGGCCTATTCCATCCTCACCGAACAGCAGAAGAAGCGGTTCGAGCAGGAGGACGAGCTGGACCTGTCGTTCGCCGTGCAGAATCTGTCCAGGTTCCGCGGCAACGTGTTTCGCCAGCGAGGCACGGTGGCGATGGCGATCCGACAGATTCCGTTCGAGATCCTGTCGTTCCAGGAGCTCAACTTGCCGGCCGTCGTTGCCACCATGGCCGAGCGGCCGCGCGGGCTGGTCCTGGTGACAGGACCGACCGGCTCCGGGAAGTCGACGACTCTGGCCGCGATGATCGACAAGATCAACCGAGAGCGGTCCGGGCACATCGTGACGGTCGAGGATCCCATCGAGTTCGTCCACCGTCACCGCACGTGCCTGGTGAACCAGCGTGAGGTGGGAACGGACACGACCTCCTTCGCCAGCGCCCTCAAGTACGTTCTGCGGCAGGACCCCGACGTCATCCTCATCGGCGAGATGCGGGACCTCGAGACCGTGCGGGCAGCGCTCACGATTGCCGAGACGGGTCACCTGGCCCTGGCCACGCTGCACACGAACTCGGCGGCGGAGTCCATAAACCGCATCATCGACGTGTTCCCGTCCCACCAGCAGGACCAGGTGCGCGCCCAGCTCTCCTTCGTGCTCGAGGGTGTGGTCACGCAGTCGCTCCTGCCACGCCGGGCCGGCCGCGGCCGAATCGCCGCCTGCGAGATCATGATCGCGACTCCAGCCATCAGAGCCCTGATCCGGGACGAGAAGGTCCACCAGATTTACTCGGCGATGCAGGCCGGGAAAAAGTTCGGAATGCAAACACTGAACGACGCCCTCTACTCGCTCTACATGCGTGACGAGGTGACGCTCGAAGAGCTGCTCCGCGTGAGCCCGGATTCGGTGGAACTCAAGCGGATGATCGGCGAAGTGGAGCCCGCGACTGTCTGAATCGACCGAATTGACCGAACCAACTCTCGAGGTGAACTGAGCCATGGGCGTCTGGAATTACAGTGCGCGAAGCGTCTCCGGCGACATCAAGCGAGCCGAGATCGAGGCCACCAGCCGCGAGGAGGTGATCGCTCACCTCCGGAGCCAGCGTCTCATCCCGATGTCGGTGCGGGAGAAGCCCCGCGGCATCAACCTGCCCGGCGGCGGCAAGATCAAGACGCGAGACACGGTGATCATGACGCGGCAGTTCGCCACCATGATCAACGCAGGTCTGCCCCTGGTCCAGGCACTCGACATTCTCGCGAAGCAGTCCGAAAACAAGACGATGCGGGAATCTCTCCAAGAGATTCTCCACGATGTGGAGTCCGGAAACACCCTCGCGGACGCGATGCGGGAACATCCCAAAGCGTTCTCGGCGCTGTACGTGAACATGGTCGCCGCCGGTGAGACGGGAGGTATCCTCGACACGATCCTCCTTCGTCTGGCAGGCTTCCTCGAGAAGAACGAGGCGCTCGCCCGCAAGGTGAAGGGCGCCATGATCTACCCGGCGGTGATCAGCTTCGTTGCCGCCTCAGCGATCGTCGTCCTCCTCCTGTTCGTGATCCCGACGTTCCAGCAGATGTTCGCGAGCTTCGACCAGGCGCTCCCGCTCCCGACACGCTTGGTGATAGGCGCTTCGGCACTTCTGCAGTCCTACTGGTGGCTGGTGGGTGGGGCCGCGATCGGCGGAACGTGGCTGTTTCGGCGTTGGATCGCGACGCCGACAGGGCGGTTGATCTTCGATCGGGCCATGCTGCGCGTTCCCGTCCTCGGCAACCTGGCGCGCAAATCGTCCGTCGCCCGTTTTACGCGGACGCTCGGCACGCTCCTGAGCTCCGGTGTCACGATCCTCGACGGGCTGGAGATCACGGCCCGGACCTCCGGCAACCGGGTGATCCACGACGCGATCATGGCGAGTCGCAGCTCCATCGCCGGCGGTGAATCGATCTCCGAGCCGCTCAAGCAGTCCGGCGTCTTTCCCCCGATGGTCACGCAGATGATCAACGTCGGTGAGGAGACGGGGGATCTTGACGGTATGCTCACCAAGATCGCCGACTTCTACGACGAGGAAGTCGACACGGCGGTGGAGGCCCTCCTGAAAGCCATGGAGCCCCTGATGATCGTCATTCTCGGAACGGTCGTCGGTGGTATGATCGTGGCGATGTACCTTCCCATCTTCAGCATTATCAACACGATGCAGTAGGGCGTCTCGACAGACGCCCGAATTCGCATCTCGAGCATGAACGGGCCCGTTCCGGCGGGCCCGTTCGACGACTAGGTTCGTTCTCCCGAGCCTCCCCCGGGACGCCGATCGGGCGCCCGGCGGAGATGCGGGGTGTGACCACCGACGGAGAGGCGGATGGCCGACTGCCTCGGACTCATGGGGCTACCGGAGGAGGAGCTCGGCCGCCGCTTCGGCCGGCCGATCGCTCAGCGGGTTCGCTCCGGCGACACATGGCTCGTGTACGAGACCGCGGCGTTCGTTCTGCGCGTGCGCTGCGCCGGTGAGCGTCCCGGCAGGGTGGCGTCGTGGACGGCCACGTTTACGACCGGGCACGCCACCCTGGAGAAGGCGTCGCGCGCCCTCGGTCTGTGGCCCGCCGCCGTGCCCGACCACGTCGCGGAGACATCGGCCGCACGGCTGATCCGACGTCCGCTCTCCTGTCCGCCGTGCGGGCAGGACCACTCGTTGACGGCCACCGTGCGGGCCGGTCGCATCGTGGGGCTGTCCGTGTTCGACGAACCGCCCGAATGGCTCTGATCTCGGCCGACCTATTGCGTTCTGCATTCCCACCTCTATGATAGGCTCGGGAACGCGTGCGAATTGCAACTTCGCCGCGACGGCGAGATCGGAATCGTTCCGGGGCCGGCCGCACCACCAGGTGAAGAGTCGAGAGATTGCTCCGAACCAGTCGTTCTGACCGGCGGGCCGCGACACTCCTCGAGCCGCTGCAGGTGCTGTACTGGATCTACGCCGCGCGTCTCGTCATTTGCCTCGCGATCTTCGGTTCGGCCATCCTCGTCGGGGACTTTGTCGACCGGCGCGCACCGGGTGCCCTCGCGCCCGATTTCCTCCTGATCGCCATCGTCGGACTCGCGTCAGCCGCCTTCCTCACCCCCATCGCCTACCGGATCAGCCACCGCAAGGGGCGGAAGGTGGGCCTCGGGTTCCTGTACTCGCAGGCTGTGCTGGACGTTTTCCTGTTCAACGGTGTCGTTCATATCACGGGGGGGAGCGACAGTCCGTTCGTGTCCCTGTTCATCGCCCTGGCAGCGGCGTACGCTCTCGTGCTGCCGCTCGGCTCGGCGATCCTGGTCGCCCTGGCCACGGGGACGGTATACCTGGTCGACAACCTGTTGCTCGCCGGGAACCCGCCGGACCTGGCGCTCGTCCTCCAGGTTCTCGTGATCACCCTTGTGGCGATCGCGGCGAGCCTCGTCGGAGCCCGGTTCCGCCACGTGCGGTCCGAGCTGCGAACCGTGGAGGGCGAGCTCCACCGTCTGCGTCTCGATACCGCGGACGTGCTCCGCATCATCCCGTCCGGTGTCGTAACGCTCGATGACCTGGGGAATCTGGTGTACCTGAACCTCGCCGCCGCGGAGCTGTGCGAGATCGATGCGGCGACGTTCCTGGGAACGGACCTGCTGCCCGAGCTGGATCGCCGTGCGCCGGAGGTGGCGAGCGCTATTCGCGAGACGATGACGACGGGCCGTCGCGTCCGAAACCGGGAGGCCGAGATCACCGTCGATGCAGGGGCGGACTCCGAAGAGGCGCCTCGCCCGGTCCCGGTGACCGTGAGCACGACGATGCTGCAGGACGTGGGGGCCGGACCGTCCCACGTGATCCTGCTGCAGGATCTCCGCGCCGTGCGCCAATTGGAAAACCTGCGCCTCCGGACCGGGAAACTCGAGGCCGTTGCCGAGCTGTCGGCCTCACTCGCACATGAGCTGAAGAACCCACTCGCCTCGATTCGCAGCGCTGTCGAGCAGTTGTCCGAACGTGCACCTGAAGACGAGGACGAGCAGATCCTGGGCCGACTCATCATGCGGGAAAGCGACCGGTTGAGCCGGATTCTGGGAGAGTTCAGCGACTTCGCCCGCGTTGGGGTCGCCGAGCGCAAGCCGGTGGACGTCGAGAAGCTCATCCGTGAGGTGATGGAAACGGCGCTCCGGCATCCCGCGGCAGAGGGACGTGCCACGATCACGTGCGAGATGCAGGCCGACATGTCAGGGCTGTGGGGCGATCCGGAGCTTCTTCATCGCACGCTGCTCAACCTCGTGCTGAACGCCGTCCAGATCGGTGAGGCCGACACGACCGTGCGCGTCCAGGTGATCGCCGACGCCCTCCGGCCGGATCTCGTGCCGTCGGAGGTGGCGCTCGGCCACCCGGTCCGCATCCGCGTGATCGATGATGGTCCGGGAATCGATGCGGACGATCTGCCCCGCATTTTCGATCCCTTCTATACGCGGAGGAAGGGAGGAAGCGGCCTCGGCCTGTCCATCGCGCACCGGGCCGTACAGGCTCATGGCGGGGCCCTGATCGCCAGCTCGAACCGGGGCGAAGGGGCTACGTTCGCCATGGTTCTCCCGCGACGCACGGGGCGTGACGACGTGGTCTTCGACAGCCGCCGAACGACGGAAGCGAAGGACACGGCCGCCGCAGTGTCGGCCGACGCGCAAACCAGGACCCAGGCCCGTATCTGAGGAGTCGACATGCGAGACAAGCCGATGCTTCTGCTGATCGATGACGAGCAGAGCATGGTCGAGAACCTGACGGTTCTCCTGAAGGGGGAGGGGTACGACATCGTGTCCGCGCTCACGGGAGCCTCGGGCATGAAGGTATTCAGGGAATCCGGCCCCGACATCGTCCTGACGGATGTCCGCATGCCGAAAGTGGGTGGCATCGAGGTCCTGGAGGAAATCCGTAAGACGAACCCCAACACGCCCGTGGTCCTGATGACGGCGCAGGCATCCCTCCAGTCGGCTATCCAGGCGGTCAACCTCGGTGCGACCCACTACGTGCAAAAACCGTTTGAGAATGAGGAGCTACTCGCGATCCTCGGTCGATCGCTGGACTGGGGACGCCTGAAGACAGAGAACGCGGGCCTGAAGCGGGAGCTCAAGAAGCAGCAGACCCTCAAGGCCGGCCGGCCGATCGGCGTCAGCCCGCTCTTCGAGACCTCCATCAAGCTTGCCGAGAGCGTCGCGGACAGCGACTCGACGATCCTCATCGGTGGAGAGAGCGGCACCGGCAAGGAAGTCTTCGCCCTATACATCCACGACCTCTCTCCGCGGTCGAACCGACGATTCCTGTCGCTGAACTGCGGGGCTCTTCCGGAGGGCCTGCTGGAATCGGAGCTGTTCGGACACGTGAAGGGGAGCTTCACGGGAGCGGTGCGCGACAAGGAAGGACTGTTCGTGGCGGCTTCCGGCGGGACCTTCTTCCTCGACGAGGTGGGAGAGATGTCCCCGTCGACGCAGGTGAAGCTGCTGCGGGTTCTTCAGCAGAGGGAAGTGATACCGGTGGGTGATACGGAGGCTACGCCCGTCGACGTCCGGCTCATCGCGGCCACGAACCGGGACCTGGAAAGGGACATCGAAGAGGGTCGGTTCCGCCGGGATCTCTATTACCGCCTGAACGTGATCACGATCGAGCTGCCCCCGCTCAACGATCGGCGGGAGGACATTCAGCTTCTGGCCGAACATTTCCTCGCAAACCAGGCGCAGGGAGACCCGCGGGGAGCGAAAAAGCTGTCTTCCAAGGCCCTGACCGTTCTGCAGGACTATCATTGGCCGGGCAACGTCCGGGAGCTCGAGAACGTGATCGAGCGGGCCGTCGTTCTCACGGCTGCTTCCACGATCAAGCCGGAGGCGCTCCCCGCCCGCCTGCGTGAAGCGCCGCCCGAACCGTTGATCCAGGACCGTCCGGCGGCGAATCCGGCCCTCGATATCATCGAGCGCGCCTACATCGAGCACGTCCTGCGCGCGGAGGGTGGCAACAAGACCCGGGCTGCGGAGGTTCTCGGAATCGATCCGAGCACGCTGTACCGGAAGATCAAGCGCTACGATCTCGAGGGTTGAATCCTTCGGTGCCGCACCGGGTTCATCCATTGCAGGACGGCAGGTAAACTTTGCATACTGCAACGGCACCGGGCTCCAGCGCCGTGGTGCGAGTTGCTCGAGGCGACCTTAACAGTAAACGCAACATGTCTTTACTCCCCTCGACGGTCTCCGGCACGTGGGTTGCCACATCCTCGTGCCGGAGGCATGGGCCTCCACCGGTGAACGAAGATCAGGCTTGGGAAGAGCGAGCGTTCACGACCCATTACCGATGGAGGACTCATGCTCCGCAACACGAAGGGCTTCACCCTGATCGAACTGCTGATCGTCGTCGTGATCATCGGCATCCTTGCCGCGATCGCGATTCCGCAGTTCGCCAGCACGAAGGAGAAGGCGTTCGACGCCACCGCCAAGAGCGATGTGCGCAACGCGATGTCGGCCCAGGAGGCCTACTTCGCGGACGAGCAAACCTACGCTCCGAACGCGATGGCCACGGGCAGCTTCACCACGAGCGCAGGCATCACCGTCTCGTCCTCGGCCGCGTCGGCCGGCGGTTACGCGGTTACGGCCTCACACGGAAGCTCGGGCAACACGTTCTGGGTGGAGGTTGGGACCGGCAGCTCGATCGAGGGCAAGATCCAGAAGTCTCCGTGACGGCGCGTTCCGGATCCAAGTCTCTCTTGACGATCGCAGACCAGGGCGCGGCGGGTGCACCAGCCGCGCCCTCTGGTCATCCGGGGCCTGGACCCCCGTCCACGAGACGTGCGTGACCGTGGGGACGTGACCGCCGCAAATGCGGATCGTCGCCGCATCGCCGGACCCATTGCCGCGACGGCTCTCTTCACCTTACTCGCAACGGTCATCTTCGACCGAGTTTTGTTCCGGGGCGAGGCCTTCTTCAGCCAGGATGTCGCTCCGTTCTTCTATCCGATGAAGCATTTCCTCGCGACCTCCGTTCGGGCCGGGCAGCTGCCCCTGTGGAATCCATGGGTGGCCGGTGGCGAGCCGTTCTTCGCGTCCCTCCAACCGGGGCTCCTGTATCCCGGGAGCCTTGTGCTCTATGTCGTTCCCATGCCGGCGGCCTTCGACATCCTCGTCGCCCTGCACTATCCGCTGGCCGGAACCGGTATGGCCCTGCTCCTGCGGCGGTGGAATCACGGCTGGCCGGGTGCGGTCCTGGGAGGGACGGCGTTCATGCTCGGCGGGTTCTTCGTTTCCGTCGGGAACTTCGTGAACAATCTGCAGACGGTCGCGTGGCTGCCATGGGTGTTCCTTGCATGGGATCGGGTCCTGGATCAGAGGCGGATCCGTGATCTGGTCGTGTTCGCGGTCGCCTGTGGCGTGGCGTTCCTCGGCGGGGAACCCCAGATGCTGGCACTCGGGCTGGTCGTGATCTTCGCACACGGACTCCTTCGAGTGGAAGGGCGAGGGCTCGGTAGCGGAGCCCAGACCGCAGCGTTCGCTGCGGCCGGCGCTCTCGCCGTGGCGGTCGTGGCTGTACAGCTCCTTCCATTCGCCGAGTACATGGGCCATTCCGTGCGTCGCCTCCCTATCGAGTTAACCTATGCGGCCTCGCGATCCCTGGAGCCGGCGGCGGCGGCCCATTTCCTCGTCCCTCCGGCCCTGCGGACCGGCGCGCACGGCTTTTCCACCCGGTACCTGGCAGCCGAGTCCGTGCCGTGGCTGGTCAGCGTCTACTCGGGAGGCGTGGCGCTCGCCCTGGCGGTCGTGGGCGCCGTGTCGATCCGAAGCCGGCGGTGGGCCCTGTTCTGGGCCGTGACGGCCGCCATCGGATTCACGCTGGCCCTCGGAATCTACAGCCCTCTGTATCGAGCCCTGTTTGCATGGTTGCCTCCGTTTCGTGCCTTTCGGTATCCAGAGAAGTCGCTCCTGTTGGTGGCGCTGGCCTTCGCCGTGGCTACCGCGCACGGGACGGATCGCTGGCTGGCCTTGCGCGACGAGACGGGAGCCCGAAGCGGTCGCCGACGCACGTGGGCTGCGATCGGGGGGGTCGCCTTCGCGTACGGCCTGCTCGCCGCCTGGCTCCGGCTGGACGGCCAGGCGCTGGGTACGGCGTGCGCCGGCTGGCTGACCGGCGCACTGTTGTGCGATGACCCGGCGACTGCCCGGGAGCTGTACCTCGGGATTGCGTTCCGGGTGGCTGCTCTCGTGGCGGCGCTGGTGGCGGTCACGTGGCTGTACATGGAAGGCCGCCTGCGCAAAAACCTGGCAGTCGCGCTGCTCGTGGCCCTCGTGGCCGGGGACCTGATCGTCGCCCACCGCGACGTCAATCCGTCCGTTGACGAGACCGTGTACCAGGACCCTCCCTGGGCCGCACGCGTCCTCGACGAGCGGATGGAGGACCGGTTGGCTGGCAGATACCGGGGCTCGCCGCACGACGCCGCCATGGGCAGTATCGTGACCGTGCGCGGCGCGTGGGAGCTCACGAACATGTATTTGGATTACCAGACGATGGGTCCCAACGTGGGGCAGCTGTTCGGGTTCCCGATGCAGGACGGACTGCAGGGCGTGGAGCTGATCTCGGTGGCGATGACGAACGAGGCCGCGCTGCGGTCGTGGAGCGACGACCCGATCCGGTTCCTGCGGGCGATGAACGTGCAATACTATGCCGATGCGACGGGGGGAGCGGACACCATTCCGGGGCTGATACCCGTCGCATCGCACCCCGAGATGCCGATCCGCATTTACGAGGTCCCTGAACCTGCACCGCGCGCCTATCTCGCGTCGCGCTACGAGCAGGAGGAGAGTCCCGCCCGCGCCCTGCGCCGCGTGCTCGAGGATGATTTTCCGCTGGGCGGCAGCGTCGTGGTGTCCGATGAGCCTTCGCCGGCTCCTGACTCGACCGCCGCGGGACGGGTGGTGGAGCGGAAGGACGAAAACGGTCGGGTGACCCTGCGTGTGGTGACCGACGCTCCGATGCTCGCCGTGCTGAGCGACCGTCACTATCCGGGCTGGCGGGTCAGGGTGGACGGAAAGGACGCGCCGCTGCTGCTGGCCAACGGCGTGTTCCGGGCCGCCGCCGTACCCGCCGGCTCCTCCGAGGTGGAGTTCCGCTACGATCCCGTGTCCCTGAAGCTCGGTGCCCTCATCAGCGTCGTCGGTCTGCTGGTGGCGTCTGCAACGTGGGTCCGCGCCGGAGGTCGCACGCTATGAGCGGGACTCCTTCCAGCGGTCCTTCGGCCTATTCACTGCGCTGGCTGGCTTTCGGACTCTTCGCCGCGGCCGTCACCGCCGCGTTTCTCACCGCCGCGGACTACGGGATCGCGAGCGACGTAGGCAACTACTTCTACGGCTCGCTGCGCCAGCTCGCCTGGGGTCGGGATTTCTGGGCGGCGATCCTCGAAGGAACTCCGACCCGCGTTCTCAATCAGGAGTCCGTATTCGAGCACTGGCGGTGGTACAGCGAGCGAATCCCGCATCCGCCGCTGTCCCGGGAGCTGGCCGGTCTGTCCTGGGCCGCGTTGCGGACGTTCCTCGACCCGCTGACCGCGTACCGGGGGGCCGTGATGCTGCTGTTCGGCGCGCTCGTGGCCTCGGTGGGCGCGTACACGGCATGGCGCGCCGGCTCGATCGCCGCCGGAGTGGCAGCCGGCCTCGCGGTCCCGGCCATTCCAGCCCTGTTCGCGCACGGCCATCTCGCGCATACCGATCTCGTTCTGGCGACGTTCTGGTTCGGGTCGGTCGCGTCTCTGGACGTGGCCATCCGGCGAGGCGCACCGGGATGGTTCCTCGCGTCGGGCCTGCTCCTGGGAGCCGCTATGGCCACCAAGTTCTCCGGGTTGCTCCTGGTTCCGGTGCTCGCGATCTGGTTGCTCGCGCACCGGGCGGGGTTCGCGGCCTACCTGGCCCTGGGGCTCACCGCCGTCCTGGTCTTCGTCGCGGTCAACCCGGTGATATGGGTGAACCCCGTGCAGGGACTCGATGACTACATCCAGGCCGGCCTGCACCGCGCGGACATGGCGGAGACGCGCATAGCGACGGAGTACTTCGGTCGCATCTACGAATTCCGTCCGCCGTGGCACTATCCATTCGTGTGGACCCTCATCGTGCTCCCGCTCCCTCTGCTGATCGCGTTGGGAATCGGATTGTTCGCGCCTCGTTCGGGAGCGCTGCGCGGCTTGGCCCTGGTCAACATGGTCGTTATGTACGGGGCGCTGGCGCTTCCTTCCGCACCGATGCACGATGGGATCCGGCTGTTGCTCCCCGTGTTCGCGTTCTACTGCGTTCTCGTGGGGACGGGTGCGGTGGCGGTCGGCGAGTGGATGACCCGGCTGGGAGAACGCGTGGTTCCCGCGGTCGCCGCCCGTCGGGATCTGATCGTGGCCCTGGCCGTCGTGGCGTTTCTCGCCCTTCCGCTGTTTCGCACGGCCGAGTATCACCCCCATCAGCTTTCCTATTTCAACGCGCTCATCGGGGGTGTGGAGGGAGCGGAGAAGCGTGGCCTGGAGGTGGCGAATCTGAAGGAAGTCCTGAATCGATCGGCTCTGGAAGACCTGGCCGAGATCATTCCGGCCACGGCGGTCATCGATCCCGGGTTCTTCATCGAGGAAATCTGCTTCTACCAGGCCGTCCAGTGGGCGCCGGAAGGTTGGCGGGCAGAGACGCCGCTCACCCGGCGCGACGGCGCGACGGACATCGCCCTGACGTGTGAGGGACCGCAGTCGTTCATGACCGCGGCGCTCGGCCGCCCGCCGAATTCGCCGGAGTACGTGTTCGTTCTGAACCGCAAGGCTCAGTGGCGCCGCCTCGAGCAGGCGCTGGCCGGGTTCGGAGGCCCACCGACCTACGAGATCGCGGTCCGGGGGGTCCCGCTGATGCGGGTGTATCGGACCCGATGACCCGATGGACGCCGGATCCGGGCTCCTCGCGCTTCGGTCTGTGGATCGGCGTCCTCCTGGGCCTGATCGCCTTCGCGTGGTTCTTTCCCGGGCTCGACGAAGTCGGCGTCACGTGGGATGAGCCGGTGTACTTCAGCTCCGTGGTCCGGATCCAGGAGTGGGTGGGCGGTGTGATCCGTGGCCCCGACCGCGCCGCCCTCCTCACCGAGGAAGCGATCCGGGGAGCGTGGGATGTCGATCGCTTCTGGAACCCGCATCCGCCGGCCTACAAGGAGGCCATGGCGGCCACCGAGGGCCTGTTCGGGCAGTGGACGGGCTCTCTCGTGGGCTATCGCATCGCGTCACTCGTGTGCTTCTCCCTGCTGCTGGTGGCGGTGGCCTGGGTGGCCGGATCGGCCTGGGGCCGGGTCGCGGCCATCGGTGCGGTCCTGGCCGTGGTGCTCATGCCGCGCATGGCCGGGCACGCCCACATCGGGGCCACCGACATGCCTCTCACGCTGACCTGGTTCGTCGCGGCGACGGGGCTGGTTTCCTACGTCGTGTCCGGGCGACGGATCGCCCTGCTGGCCGGAGGGATCGCCCTCGGACTGGCTCTGGCGACGAAATTCACAGCCTATCTGCTCCCCCTGTCCCTGTTCCTGTGGATGGTCCCGTTCGGCATGTCACGGCGCGGCATCCGCGGCGCCGTGGTGTGGGGCCTGATCGGACTGACCGTGGCCTGGGCGGTCAACCCCCTCGCCTGGCACGACCCGATCGTCGAGACGGCGCGGCTGTTCGCCGAAAGCCTGTCGCGCGAAGAAAGGGTTCCGATCGCCACGTATTACATGGGACACAGTTGGGGGTATGCAGTGCCGGGCCATCACGCTGTCGTCATGGCGTTGATCACCATCCCGCTGCCGATCCTCGCGCTCGCGCTGGGAGGCGCGACGGGTGCCGCCCGGCGGTTCACGGAGCGGCCGCTCGGCACGCTGTGTCTGACCCAGATTCTCTTCTTCGTGGCCCTCATGGCGGCTCCGGGCACCCCGAACCACGACGGGGTGCGGTTGTTTCTTCCGATGTTCCCGTTCGTGGGCCTTCTGGCCGGGCGCGGTTTCCAGGGACTGACAGAGGCCGCCAGCCGTCGTCTGCCAACTGACCGCCGCTTCGTGGCCGGCGTGGCGCTGGGCTTCCTGTTCTTCCTCCCTCCCTACGTAGCTACCGTACGGGTCGCGCCGCTGTACCTGTCCTACTACAACGAGATCATCGGCGGCCTCAGGGGCGCGGCGGCCGCCGGGATGGAGACGACCTACTGGCTGGACGCGGCGACGCCACGCTTTCTCGCACAGGTGAGCGCGGAGCTGCCGCCGGGAGCGCGCCTTGCGGCGTATCCCCACACCGAGCACTACCGCTCCCTGCAGCTGTACGGGATGATCCGGGAGGACATCCAGGTTACCGATGAGTGGCCGCCCGACTACTTCATCCTGGTAGCCCGAAAGGCCATGTTCCTTCCGCATCACTGGAGGATCTACGAGAACGTCCGGCCCGAGCTCGCCGTAGAGCTGCAAGGCGTAGAATTGGCCGGCCTATACGCATGGACCGACGACGAGGCGTTCGAGCCAGACCCGGAGGAACCGTGAAGACGCTGGATGCGGTCGTTCCCGTGTACAACGAAGAGGCGATCCTGCCCGAGCTGAACCGCCGGCTGACGCAGACGCTCGACGCGCTGCCCTACCGGTGGCGCATCATCTACGTGGACGATGGAAGCCGCGACGGCACGTCCGGGCTTCTGGGCGGATTCGCCGACGCGGATTCCAGGGTGTGCGTCGTCCATCTGTCCCGCAACTTCGGGCAACAGCTGGCGATCGCGGCGGGGCTCGCCACGACGAGGGCCGATGCCGTTGTCCTGCTGGACGGCGACCTGCAGGACCCCCCCGAAGTGATACCGGATCTGGTGGACCGGTGGGAGCAGGGGTACGACGTCGTCTACGCCGTGAAGAGAGAGCGCAAGGAATCTCTTCCGAAGCGTGCGCTCTTCAACCTGTTCTATCGCGTCCTGCGCAGCCTCAGCAACGTGGACATCCCGGCCGACGCCGGCAACTTCTCTCTCATGGATCGGTCGGTGGCGGACGTCATCAACGCCATGCCCGAGCGCGATCGCTATGTGAGCGGGCTGCGCGCCTATGTGGGCGGCAGACAGACCGGTGTCACGTTCGAGCGAGCCGCCCGGTACGCCGGACAGCCGCGGCAGTCGCCCCGCAAGCTCCTGCGCATGGCGACCGACGCGTTCTTCTCGTTCTCGGATCTGCCGCTGCGTCTTGCGACGATCCTCGGTTTCGTGGTCTCCGGAGTCGCGTTTCTCGTGCTTCTCACTGTGCTGTACAAGAAGTTGATCTCCGGCGAGGCGATTCTCGGGTGGGCCTCGACCATGACCTCGATCCTGTTCCTGGGGGGCATCCAGCTCATCGCCGTCGGTCTGATCGGGGAGTACATCGGCCGCATCTACAACGAGGCGAAGGCCCGGCCCGCCTGGATCGTGGGTCGGTATCGCAACCTCGAGGCGGGTCCGGACGGGCCGCCCAGGCCCCTGCACGATAGGGACACGGCTTGACGGACGAAGTGACCGTCGGGATTCCTCGGACGGCCCGAGCCTCGCGCTCCGCGTCCATCTGGAAGTTCGTCGCGCCCATCAACCTCGCGCTCCTGGCGTTCGTCCTGTTCTTCGCGGGACTTCGGCTGGCTCGTCCTCGCACCGTCTTCTACTACACGGAAGGGCCGGTGCTCGGAAGCCTGGCCGCCCTGGAGGCCTCCGGGGATGTCACGTCGCTGTATCCGGCCGACGGTTGGACCGATCCCCCCACCGTCCTCACGCTCTACCCACCCGTCTATTTCGTCCTCGCCGCTGCGATCGATCAGGGAGCCGGAACCGCGGGGACGCTGTTCGGGCTCCGGCTTCTCAGTGCCGCGGCACTGGCCGGAGTCGTAGGGCTGCTGACATGGCAGGGCATCCGCCGCCGAGTCCCGGCCTCGTGGCTCCTGGCGATCGGAGCCTCGGCCCTTCTCACGCCCGGCGTGTACTCGGTTGTGGCGGGCGCCCAGCCGGATTCCCTCGCCCTGCTGTGGTCGTGGGCCGGCATCTGGGCGGCCCTCAGGCTAGTGGAGAGCCCGTCGGACGGCGCTGGCCGCGTTCCCTGGCTCGTCGCCGGTGTGACCTTCCTGCTGGCCTTCTTCACGAAGCAGAGCTTCATAGCCGCTCCCGTCGCTTTCACAATTGCGCTGTTTCTCGCCAGACGCCGCCGCGCGGCCCTGACCTTCGCGGCGGTGTTCGCCGTGGCGGCACTGGGAGGAGTGGCGCTTCTCGATCAGGTCTCCGCCGGGGGTTTCCTGGCGAACACCGTCGGAGCGCTCACAGGCTCGACCGGCTTGGCAAACCTCCGGAGCACCCTGGCCGAGAGCGGTCCGGCACAATGGACGCTCCTCGCCCTCGTCGTCGGGGTGGCTGTGACGGGTCGGCTACGCCCGGGATTCCCGGAGCTGTACTTACTCGGGAGCGCGGCCCTGCACACGACGGCGATGCTCAAGACCGGATCGAGCGTCAACTACCTGCTGGAGCCGACATTCGCCCTGCTGCTTCTGGCGATCGTCCGGAGCCCGGCACGTGAGCCCGGTGCCGGGGCGGCCAAACCGGCGACCTCGCCGTTCCTCGCTCCCGGCCTGGCGATCGGCCTGGCGCTCGCGCTTCTCGTCGTCACCGGCCGGGCCGCCTGGAGAGAAGCGACGACGGCACGCGGGTGGATGGCATCCGATACGGGTGCCCGCGTGTCCGAATTCCGGGGACATCCTCTGACGGATGCATTCTTCTTTCCGGCCGTGCTGGAGCACGGAGAACGTCCATGGCTGAACGATCCGTTCGCCTTCGGAGTGCTGGAGGAAACGGGGCGGTGGGACCCGGCTCCGCTGGTCGCCGATCTGGATGCTAGGCGCGTACCGTTCGCGCTCACGCTCGTGCATCCGGGTCCCGCTCCCGTGCCTGCCGGCGTCGGATCGAAGGAGCTCGTGATGGCCTACTTCTGGCGTTCCAGGCCCGTGTGGGGCGCCCTGAATCGGGCCTACCGTCTCGTAGGGAAAGGGCCGGTGTACGTATGGCTTCCCGCGGAGGCTGATCGTTGATGGCCCGTCGCGTGGGCCGCGCCGCCGGCTGGCTGCTCCTCCTGGTGCCGTTCGTGCCGCTGACCGCATGGTTCGGGGAAATCGAGCGCTCACAAGGGCTGGTGCCGCCATCCGAGGCCCTGCTGGGTGTGTTCGTATTCGGCGCCGCGGCTTTGCTCCTCGCCCGTTTCATGCCTTCAGGCGCCCCCGACGCGGCGCTTCGTCGGCTCGATCGGAAGGGAGGGGTCGGATCGGCGCTTACCGGGGCGAGCTTCGTCGCGCTGGCCATTCTGTTGACGACGGCGGCGATTCTTGCCTTCTCCCGGCGGCCGCTGCTGATCGACAGCGTGATTCAGCTCTTCCAGGCGAGGATCTTCGCCTCCGGTCGCCTGTGGGCGACGGCTCCACCCGACGGAGCGTTCTTCGCCGTGCAGCACATGCTGGTCGACGGTTCCCGCTGGTACTCGCAGTATCCTCCGGGGCATTCCGCTCTTCTGGCCCTCGGAGTCCTGGGGGGAGCGCCGTGGCTCGTTCCGGTGACACTCTCCCTCGGGACCGCTGCCCTGTTGTATGGGTTCGCGCGCCGCGCCTACGATCTCGCCACGGCCCGGATCACGGTCTTCGCGCTCGCCGCGGCACCCTTCTTCTGGTTCATGGGAGCGAGCCACATGAGCCACGTGTCCACCCTGTTCTTCTCCGCCGCGTTCGTCTTTCTGCTGGCGAGGTGGGAAGACCGGGGCGGCCGGACCAAACTGTTCCTCGCCGGAATGGCCATCGGAGCGGCCTTCCTGTGCCGGCCGTTGACCGCCGTCGCGGTCGGGATCGTCCTGGCGCCCTCGACTCTGAGAACGGCCTGGCGGCGGGGAGAGGCCAGCGCCGTGGCGAGCGGCATGGCGGGCGTGGCTCTGGCCGTGCTCGTGTTTCTCGCGTACAACGCGGCCACCACGGGAGACCCGTTGCTCCCCGGGTACGTCAAGCTGTGGGGTCGCGAGCACGGACTCGGCTTTCATGCCACGCCCTGGGGGGACGTCCATTCGCCGGTGGCCGGTTTGCGGAACGAGCTCACGGACCTGGCGCTGCTCACGAGCTTTCTGTTCGAGTGGCCGATCCCCGCCCTTTGCCTCGCGGGCCTCCTCTTTGCGGCGGGGTGGGCGACACACCGGTGGGACCACCGGCTGTTGGCCGCGTTCCTGGCGATTCCGGCGGCGTACTTCTTCTACTGGCACCGTGACGCTTTCCTCGGGCCCCGGTATCTCTACTCCGGCCTGGCGTTCCTGGTGCCTCTCACTGCCCGGGGCCTCGTGGAGCTCTTCCGCCGCCTGGAGGGCCGGCAGATATGGGCCGGCTCTGCCCTGACCCGGGTCGGGGCTTCCGGCACCGCGGCCACGCTGATCGTGCTATGCACTCTGTACTCGTGGACGTACGCCACTCCCCGTCGGTTCGAGGTCTACCGCTCGGGGCTCGCCAGCATGAAGGTGGACCTGCCCGCCGCGGCCGGTGCCGCCGGGATCCGGGAGGCCGTGATCTTCGTTCCGGTCAGCTGGGGCAACCGGCTTCTCGCCCGCATGCGAGGCCTCGGGGTGCCTGCGGCCGCGACCGAGACCGCCTATCGAGTGACCGACCACTGCGCGCTCGAGCAGGTCGTGAGCCGGGCCGAACGAGAGAGCTGGGGCGCGGCGCGCACCACCCGCGCGATCGGAGCCCTACCGCGTGGCGGGAGCCCGGTACCACTCGACGACCCGGGAAGCAACGGAGATCGCACGCTCCGACTCACGGCCGGCCGACCCCTGGTGGGAGCCTGCCTCGCGGAGCTGACGCACGATGGCCTGGGGTATGGCAACTACTCACCGTTCCTGGCCGACCTCGAACCGGCACTCGACGGGCCGCTCGTGATCGCTCGTGACCTCCGCGATCGCAATCCGGAGCTCGTCGCCCGCTACCGCGGATTCCCTGCGGTCGTGTACCGGAGGGGACGGTTCGTTCCCCTCCTGCCTTGATTCCCCGATGATCGACGAGCCGAACCTGCTCCGGGTCGCCCGGCCGCTGCCAGGAGGGGTTCGATGCGGAACCGTTCGATTCGAGCCGGCGCCTCCGGCCTGACGCTGACGGAAGTCCTGATCGTGCTCAGCGTCGCCGGCACGCTGGCGGCCTTGACCCTGACCGGATTCCGGAGCTTCCGCGATGCCCATTCGATGCGCGCCGCCGCGTGGTCGGTACGGAACGAGCTGGCCCTTGCCCGTTCCCTGGCCCTGGGCCGCCGGGAGGTCGTTCGCGTGACGGTGGATCCGGAGCTCGGCCTGACGATCCTTGACAGTTCCGGCAGGCGCCTCGGCGGTGTGACGATCGGGCCGGACGGAGACCTCGCGGTGGACTCGATCCGGACGCGCCCCCGCACGCTCCGCTTCAACTCACGGGGCCAGGCGGCGCCGGGAAGCGTCTACCTGTACGGGAAGGGCCGGGTTGTCCGGGTCGTGTGCAACTTCCTGGGCCGCCTGCGGGTGGAAGTCCACCGGGATCGCTAGACCGTTCAAACTGCCCTTCAAGGATTCGGAAACGGATTGCCGCTTTATGCACGGCACATGCTCAAGAATGGCCCTGAAAACAGCGTACTTCGGCGTCTGTAGCATGGTCGGGTTCTTGCACTCGGTGGTGAGAGAAAGAGCCGACACACGGGGGTCGGGACTGCTCGAGGTCCTGGTCGCCCTGATGGTGTTCGGAGTCGGCGTGCTGGGGGTAACGGCGATCGGCGTGAGTGCGCGGAAGCTCGCCGAGATCGCTGCGGTCCGCACGGCTCAGGTCCTGGCGGGAGAGATGATGCTCGATCACGCATCGGGTGGCCAGGCGATCGGAAGATCGGACACAGTGGTCATCGGCGCGAGACGCTTCGGCGTATCGGCGGACACGGTCCGGATCGATTCCGGTCTGGTGGAGATCCGGGTGACGGTCGGGGAATCGGGATCCGCGGGCTCGTGGGAGGTGCTGGCCCGACGAGCCGACCCCCGCCCATGAGACGGAATCGCGGGCGCCCCGTTGCGCTCGCGCCACATGCGGCAGAGTTTGCGGCGTCGTTGGAGGCGACGCTCGGGCGAGGGCCGATTGACGTGCTGGAACGGGCGGTCGTATTGTGCGCTCGCCCCGTCGTCCGGCCCGGCGAATCCTCATTAGAGCGGCAGAACACATGAGCCTGTTCGGCATCGGCCGGAAGAAGCGAACCGTCGGCCTGGACCTGGGCAGCGGCTTCATCAAAGTCGCCGTCGTGGATCATTCCGGCGAAGCGCCCGAGGTGGAGCGCCTGGTCGTCCGCGGCCTCGGGGCCGATGCGATCGTAGAAGGCGAGATCATGGATCCCGGACTCGTGTCCGAGACCATCGATGCACTGTTCGTCGAGGAGGGCATCTCCGAGCGAGACGTCGTGGCCTCCGTCGGCGGCCGAGACCTCATCATCAAGCCCATCCAGATGGATCGCATGAAGAAGGAGGACGCCCGCGAGGTCATCCGTTGGGAGGCCGAGCAACACGTGCCCTTCGACATGGACGACGTGCAGCTGGACTTCGAGATCACGGATCCACAGGGCGAGGGCCTGCAGATGAGCGTTCTCCTCGTAGCCGCGAAGCGCGAGCTCGTGGAGAACAAGGTAGCGCTGCTCGAGGAGGCGAATCTCAACCCGCGTATCATAGACGTCGAAGCGTTCGCGCTGCACAATTCGCTGGAGTTGAACTACCCGGAGGCCATGAAGGGGATCTCGGGACTCGTGAGCATCGGGCACGAGACGACGAACGTGAATATCCTGGAAGACGGCGTGCCGGTACTGACGCGGGACCTCAGCTTCGGCACGCGCCGCCTGTCCTTGGATCTGCAGCGCGAGCGGGGGATGCTGACGGATGAGGCGGAGGCTGTTCTTCGCGGCGAGAGCGTGGACGAGAGACTGCGCACCTTCCTGTACGAGCGAGCGCAGGAGGTGGGTCGCGGCATTGAGCGAGCGACCGCCTTTCTGGAGACCCAGGAAGTCGGCGCGAGTCTCGGCCGACTGTACCTGTGCGGTGGAGGCGTCCGCGTGCCGGGACTCGTGGAGGCTCTCGCAGAGCGGCTCGGCGTGGAGACCGGCGTCGCTACCTCGTTCGAGGTTCTCGATGTGAAACCGGGCGTCGCGGAGAGCGACCGACTGCAGGACGTCGGGCCGATGATGATGCTCGCTGTGGGATTGGCCCTGCGGCAGGCAGCCTGAGGCGAGCGAGATGATCGAGGTCAACCTTCATCCCCATGGACCGAAGCGGAGCCGTCGCGGGCGACGCCTACCCAGCCCGGCGGCGTGGTTCAAGGGATCGGGCGATGGGCGGGATCCCTGGGCCATCGCTGCCATCGCCATCCCGGCGCTCGTCCTCCTGGTCGTGGGATTGCTCTGGTTGTCGCAGCGCGGGGAACGCCATGGCCTGGAAGAGCGCCTCACCGAGGCGGTGGACGACTCGACCCGCCTGGCGGATCTCCGGGCCCTGAGCGACAGCCTCATGGCTCGCGAGAGCCAGATCCGGGAACGGCTGGACCTGATCCAGGGGCTGGACGACGGACGGTTCGTGTGGCCCCGCGTGATGGACGAGCTCAGCAGGGCTCTCCCGCACTACACGTGGCTCACCGCGATTCGCCAGAGCAGTCCACTGCCGGATCTGCGTGTGCAGATCGACGGGATGGCGGCCAATCCGCTCGCTATCACCGCTTTCGTCAGACAACTACAGCAATCTCCGTACGTCGGGCAGGTGCGGATCCTCGGCAGCCAGGAGCAGCTCGTCGACGGCTTCAGCGCCCACTCGTTCAAGCTGGTCGTCGCCTACGCGCAGCCGCCGGACTCGTTGGTTCGGTTGATTCCCGTCGGCGCGGGAGGATCCTGACCGTGGCGATCCTCCCCCAGAGTCAGCGCCAGCAGACCATGCTGCTCATCATCATCGTCGCGGTAGCCGGTGGCGGATTGTTCTTCAACTATGCCCATCGTCCGGGCGGCGTGGAGCTGCTCGAGCTGGGCGACCGCGTGGAGGATCTGGAGACTCAGAATCAGATCGCCGAGACGCGGGTGGGCAATCTGCAGGAGCTCCGTAATCGCATCACGCTGTCCGAGACCCAATTCGATCTGGTTGAACGACTGGTGCCGTCCGACGCCGAAGTTCCGGCGATATACGAGGCCATTGCGACGCAAAGTCAGGCCCTGGATCTGAGGCTTCTCAACGTCGAGCCCAGCCTTCCACAGCCAGCTGACAGCGGGGCCTACTTTCTGCGACAGGAATGGCTGATGCAGGTGGAGGGGGATTACCACTCGCTCGCCGAGTTCCTGACCCGAGTGGCCTCGTTCGACCGAATCATCCGGCCTCAGGTGACGGAGGTGATTCCAGCGGGTGAGACACCGAGCGGGCGTCAGCTAGTGCTGGCCACCTTCAACCTCGAGACTTTCGTGCTCGCTCCCGAGGAAGCCACCGCCGCGACGGCAGAAGGGGGTGACTTGTGAGGGCGCGCTGGATCGCCGGCGCGGCTCTCGTGCTCGGGCTCGTCCCTGCTGCTTCGGCGCAGGAATCGGCGACCGAGGCCCCCGTGGTGGTGCGAGAGGTCTTCGATTACGGTGGGGCGGGCAGACGCGATCCCTTCAAGCCGCTGGACGCGGGAGATGATCTGGGACCCAGGTTCGAGGACCTGGAGCTCAGCGGAATCATACACAGCCCCGACGCCGGCAGCGTCGTGGTGCTGGTGGACCGGATGACGCAGCGTCGTTACAGGGTCTGGGAGGGTGACATCATCGGTGGCGCCCGGCTGGTACAGGTCACCCCGGACGACGCACTCTTCGTGGTCACGGTGTTCGGGGTGAGCAGACAGGAGACGCTGCGTTTGAAGCGCACGGATAAGGAGCGGGACGGATGATCGGCAAGAAAATCCTCGCGACTCTCTTCGCGGCGCTGTGGACCGTGTCGCCCACCGGCCGGGTGGAGGAGGTTCGGATCTCGCCGTCGGGAAACGAGACGGAGATCACGGTCCTCACCAACGGCGAAGTGGAAGTGCGGGACTTCATCCTGCGCGACCCGGCCCGGTTGATCCTCGACGTCCACGGTGCGGTCAGTGAGCTGCCCCGCGGCACGTTCGAAGGGATCGGCCGTGGTGGTGTGGTCCGACTCCGCAGCAGCCAGTTGCAGGAAGATGTGGTCCGCCTGGTGTTCGACCTGGCGAGACCGGCCGAGTATCGGACGGACGGCGAGGCAGGCCGGTTCACGGTGCTCTTCCAAAACCCGGGCGGCGCCTTCGAGCCCTGGAGCAGTGGGTCCGTATCGGCGGGCAGCGTGGCGATGATGGATCGAACCCCGGAGCCATCGAAGACTCCGGCGCCCGCCACCGCCATGTCGCGGTCGTCCACGCAGGATCCGGCGATTCCGGACCGCATCACGGTGGCTTACGACAGCGCCAGCATGCTCGAGGTTCTGGCCGGTTTCTCGGAGTTCGCCGGGGTGTCGATCGTGCCGAGCGTGGAAGCGGCGGGCCTTGCCGTGCGTGGCATCGACATCCGCAACCAGCGATGGGACGTGGCGCTGGACGCGATCCTCGCCGCTCAGGGCCTGGGCTGGCGACTCCAGGCGGAAGGCATCCTCATCGTCGACAAGCTCGAGGGTTTGCGCTCGCGCGACACGCTGCAGACGGAGACGCGGATTTTCCGAATCAACTACGCCTCCGCGGATTCCGTGGCGGTCACGCTGGAGAAGCTGGCCACTCCGAACCGGGGGCAAGTAGTGCCGTACCTGGGTGCCAACTCGGTGATCGTCACCGATGCGCCCTCGGTGGTCGCCCGGATGGACACCCTGATCCAGAACCTCGACGTCAAGATTCCCCAGGTGTCGATCGACGCGAAGATCATCTTCGTCGATCGCTCGGACGTCCTGGAGCTGGGCATCATCTACGACCTGAAGGACTCGAACGACGGGGTGTTCGCGAACTCCATCAACGACGTGATCCAGGTACCGGATCCGCTGAATCCGGGAGAGCTGACCAACCAGACTCTGGTGGACCTGGGCGGAAACTCGATCGCCGCCCTGGCCAACGCCAACGACCAGGTGCTGGCTCCATCGCTCGAGCTGCTGGCCACCGTGGCCTTCGGGGATTTCTCGTTCTCCGCGTGGCTACAGGCGCTCGAGCAGCACCAGCTGTCCGATGTGCAGGCGGCCCCCACCATCCAGGTGGTCGACAACCACCACGCCCGAATTCAGGTCGGCGAGAAGACCCCGGTCCGCGTCCTCGACACGGGCACAGGGAACGTTCAGGCGCAGGCGACGGTGCAGTACGAGGACACTGGGATCATTCTCGATGTGACGCCTCACATCACGAACAACAGCCAGATTCTCCTGGACGTGTCGGCGGAACGATCGGCGATCCAGACCGACATTCCGGACGTCGGTTTCACGTTCCTGAAGCAGATCGGACAGACCCGATTGTTGCTGGATGATGGGGAGACAATGGTGATCGGCGGTCTGACGCTCAGCCAGGTGGATCGCTCGGAGACGGGTATACCGCTGCTGATGGATGTACCGGTGCTCGGTGCCCTGTTCCGGACGACGAAGAGCGCGGAGAAGAAGACGGATCTGATCATCCTCGTGACCCCGCATATCGTGGAATAGGATCGCCAGGGAGGCGCCGGACCGACGGTCGCGAGGCCGTCGGGCGGCGTCGGGAGTGGAGGAGAGCGAGGCCCGGCCAGGTCCGGGCCTCGCGTTTTGCGTTCAGTTTGGGGCGCCGTATACTGGGGCGCCCTGCGGCCCGACCCGATTCTCGAGGGAACCGACGCATGCTGCGACACATTCGCTTCACCACGGCCGGCGAGTCACACGGCAAGGGTGCGGTGGTCATCATCGAGGGCATTCCCGCCGGCCTGAGCCTGTCTTCGGAGGACATCGCCCGCGAGCTGACCCGGCGACAGGGCGGCTACGGGCGCGGTGGCCGCATGGCCATCGAGCGGGACGCCGGCGAGCTTCTCGCAGGCGTGCGACTGGGCGAGACCCTCGGGTCGCCGATCGCCGTGTGGATCGAGAACCGGGATCACGCCAACTGGCAGATCGCGATGTCCGTGGAGCCTCAGCTGGATGCCGATGACGAAGCTCTGCGGCGCGTGCACTTGCCGCGGCCGGGACACGCCGACCTGGTCGGGATGCTCAAGTACGAGCGGGGCGACGCGCGCGACATCCTGGAGCGTTCCAGCGCCCGCGAGACGGCGGCCCGGGTGGCGGCGGGCGCCGTGGCCCGGCGGATGCTCGAGGAGCTGGGCGTCCGGATCGGCAGTCACGTGACCAGCATCGGCTCCGAGGAAGCGAGCCCGCCGGATCCGTTGCCGGCGGACGTCAACGGCGCCTCGGACCCGTCTCCGCTCCGGTGCCTGGACCCGAAGGCCGGAGTTCTCATGAAGGCGGCCATCGACGCTGCGAAGGAGGCCGGGGACACGCTCGGCGGCGTTTTCGAGATTGTCGTCACGGGCCTTCCGGTCGGGCTGGGCAGCCACGTTTCCTGGGATCGACGCCTCGATGGCCGCCTCGCCGGCGCCCTCATGTCGATCCAGGCCATGAAGGGCGTCGAGATCGGGCTCGGCTTCGAGGCCGCCCGGCGGTTCGGATCGGACGTGCACGATGAGATCGGTACGGACGGGGACCGGAGGCGCACGGCGGGCTTTGATCGCGCTCGCAATCACGCAGGCGGACTGGAGGGCGGGACCACCACGGGCGAGCCGCTGGTCGTCCGTGTTGCCATGAAGCCGCTGAGCTCTCTTGTGCGGCCGCTGGCCAGCGTCGATATCCGGACCGGGGAAGCGGCGGAGGCGGTGCGCGAGCGCAGCGACGTGTGCGCCGTTCCGGCTGCCGCCGTCGTGGGGGAAGCGATGGTCGCCCTCGTGCTGGCGGACGCAATGCGCGAGAAACTGGGCGGCGATTCGATGGCCGAGATGAGCCGCAACCTGGAGGCGTATCTGGAGGCGGCCGGGAAGCTCTCCCGCCGTTGGACGTGACCGCGGACCCGGGACCGGCCGACCGGGCTCGTGGGGTCCCGGGGCCGATCGTTCTGGTGGGGCTGAGTGGTGCTGGAAAGACGGTCGTGGGGCGCCTGCTCGCCCGGCGCCTCGGCTGGCGATTTCTCGATCTGGACGCCGAGGTGGAGAGACGGGCGGCCGCGTCGATCGCCAGGATATTCGCGGAGGACGGGGAGCAGGTCTTCCGGGACCTGGAGGCCGCGGTCACGCGTGCGGCCCGCCCCGACCGGAACACGGTCGTGTCCACGGGCGGAGGATGGATGGCGCGCCCGGAGCTCCGGGACTCGTGGCCCGGCGCCGTGCGTGTATGGCTGCGGGTCGAGCCGGTGGCCGCCGTGGCGAGACTTGCGGATGAACGCTCCACTCGCCCTCTTCTGGCGGGCCCGGACCCGGTGACGGAGCTCGACGAGCTGTTGAGCTCCCGGTCGCCGGCGTACCGTCTGGCCGAGGTCGCGGTGGGAACCGACCGGCTGGATCCCGAGGCCGTGGTCGAGGCCATACTGCACGAGATCGAGAGCGGAGAAAAGAGCCGCGAGGCCCGATAACCGCACGAACGAGAGTCAATGCCGAGCGCGAAGAAACCGAAGCACCTGGTCATCGTGGAGTCGCCCAAGAAGGCGGAACGCCTGAGCCAGTTCCTGGGCGACGACTACGTCGTGGAAGCCTCGGTGGGGCACGTCGTGGATCTGCCGAAGAAGGGCCTCGCGGTCGATGTGGACAACGGCTACGAGCCCGAGTTCGTCACGGTGAGGGGCAAGGGAAAACTGCTCGACCGGCTCAAGAAAAAGGCGAAGGACGCACAGGACATCCTGATCGCCACCGATCCGGACCGCGAGGGCGAGGCCATCGGGTACCACATCGCGTGCAAGCTGGGCTATCGGACCGACGATGGGCGTCGCTTCCGCAGAGTGCGGTTCAACGAGGTGAACCGAAATGCGGTGCGCGAGGCCCTCGCCGAGCCGGACGATCTGGACCTCAAGCAGGTAGACGCCCAGCAGGCCCGCCGCATCCTGGACCGTCTCGTGGGATACGGCCTGTCGCCGCTGCTGTGGAAGAAGATCTCCCCGGTCGATCCGGTCAGCCGCACGCCACTCTCCGCCGGACGCGTGCAGTCGGTAGCCGTGCGCCTCGTGGTGGACCGGGAGCGGGCCCGGCGCCGCTTCCGGTCCGGCTCCTGGTGGGACCTCGCCGCCACGTTCGTGAAGGACGGGCAGGAGTTCGAGGCCAGGCTGGCCTACGTCGACGGAGTCGCGGTGGTGAGGGGCAGGGACTTCGATCCAGCTACCGGCCGGCCCTCCCGTCCGGACGCGGTCGTCGTTCTCGACGCGGCCGAGGCGAACGCCCTGCGCGATCGCCTCGAGGGCGGAGCCTTCGTGGTGACCGGAGTCGAGACCGAGGAGGTCATCCAGCGCCCGTCCGCGCCGTTCACGACCTCGACGCTGCAGCAGGAAGCCAATCGCAAGCTCAACCTGGCGGTACGCGATACCATGCGGGTGGCGCAGCGTCTCTACGAGGCCGGTCACATCACCTACATGCGGACCGATTCCGTGCGCCTCTCAGCCGAGGCCCTGGGAGCGGCACGCCGTAAGGTGGAGGCCCTGTACGGATCGGAGTACCTGAGCCCGTCGCCGCGGAGGCACAAGACGAAATCCAAGGGCGCCCAGGAGGCCCACGAGGCGATCCGTCCGGCCGGAACATCGATGCGAACGGCCGCGGAGCTGGGGCTGCGGGGTAGGGACGGAGCGCTGTACGAGCTGATCTGGAAGCGAACGATGGCCACCCAGATGGCCGACGCACGCAAGCTGCGGGTCGTGGCGGCGATCGGGACCGACGGTGTCGAGTTCCAGGCCCGCGGCAACTCCATCCAGTTCCCCGGTTTCCTGCGGGCCTACGTCGAGGGAAGCGACGATCCCGAAGCGGTGCTGGAAGATCGAGAGGTCGTGCTGCCTTCTCTCGTGGCGGGCGAGGCCGTGGAGGCGCGCGAGCTGCGCCCGGATTCGCACGAGACCAGGCCGCCCGCGCGCTACACCGACTCATCGCTGGTCAACGCGCTCGAGGCGGAGGGGATTGGCCGTCCTTCGACCTACGCGGCCATCGTGGACACCATCCGACAGCGCGGCTACGTGGAAGTGCGCGGCAAGCAGCTCGTCCCGACGTTCGTCGCGTTCGCCGTCACGGCGCTGCTCGAGAGTCACTTCGAGGACCTGGTGGATCCCGGCTTCACGTCGGAGATGGAGAAGCGGCTGGACGAGATCGCGGAGGGGGACGTGGACTGGCGGTCCTTCCTGGAGGAATTCTACCGCGGCGAGAATGGCTTCGAAGGCCGTCTCGAAACGCGCGCGTCGGAGATCGATCCGCGAACCGCGTCGACGCTGCGCGATTTCGACGACCTCGAGGCGGAGCTCCGCATCGGTCGCTTCGGTCCGTTCCTGGAGACCACCGAGGGAGGAACGCCTCTCCGGGTCTCGATCCCCGAAGGACTGGCTCCTGCGGACCTGACGGTGGAAATGGCGCAGGAGCTGTTGGCGCACCGTGAGAAGGCCGACAGCCCGATCGGGCGTGATCCGGCTACCGACCTCGACGTATACGTACGGACCGGGCGCTTCGGACCGTTCGTGCAGCTCGGCGAGCAGATGGAGGGGGAAGAGAAGCCGAAGCGGGCTTCGTTGCCGAAGGGAATGTCGGCGAGCGAGGTGACCCTCGAGGTGGCCCTGCGGCTTCTGTCGCTGCCCCGGGATCTGGGCCCCCATCCCGCGGACGGCGAGCCAATCCGTGCCGCGATAGGCCGGTACGGGCCTTTCGTCGTACACGACGGTGAGTTCCGATCCCTGGAGGAAGCCGACGACGTCTACACGGTCACTCGAGAGCGAGCCCTCGAGCTCCTCGCGCAGCCGAAGGGTGGCCGCCGCCGCTCGTCGCCCAAGCCTTTGCGGGAGCTGGGAGCGCACCCGTCGGACGGGGAGCCCGTTCAGCTGATGGAGGGCCGGTACGGACCGTACGTGAAGCACATGAAGCTCAACGCTTCACTTCCGAAGGATGTGTCGCCCGACGAGATTACGCTGGACCAGGCCGTGGAGCTGCTGTCCGCGAGGGCGGCGCGAGGCGGCAGTGGGAGGCGCGGACGCCGCAGGGGGTGATCCGGGAGTCACGTATCGGGATGAACGAGCGACGGGTCACGGTGGTCGGCGGCGGTCTCGCCGGGTCCGAGGCGGCGTGGCAGCTTGTGACCCTGGGGTACGGCGTGGACCTGTACGAGATGCGTCCCGCCTGTTCGACGCCGGCCCACCAGACCGATCACCTGGCCGAGATCGTCTGCACCAATTCCTTCAAGTCGGAGAACCTGGACACTCCGCACGGCGTCCTGAAGGCCGAGATGCGGCACCTCGGCTGCCTTCTGTTGGGTGTCGCGGACCGGTGGCGAGTTCCCGCCGGCAGCGCGCTGGCGGTAGATCGACACCTGTTCGCGGATGACGTGACGCGTACGCTGGAGGCCGAGCCACGTATCCGGATCGTGCGCGAAGAGCTGCAGGATCTTCCGCCGGCTCCAGCGATCGTGGCCACCGGTCCGCTCACGTCCGACGCGCTCTCGGAGTCCATACGGGGCCGCCTCGGCGCCGCCGGACTGGCCTTCTTCGACGCCATCGCCCCGATCTTCGCGCGCGAGACGATCGATGAGCAAACCGCGTGGCTGGGCTCGAGGTACGGCAAGGGGGAGGCGGCGTACCTGAACTGCCCGCTGACGGAAGCGGAGTACGAGGTGTTCATCGACGCGCTCCTCGCCGCCGACCTGCACGCAGGGCCCGAATGGGAGGGCGTTTCCTACTTCGAGGGCTGCCTTCCGATCGAAGTCATGGCCCGGCGCGGCCGCGAGACACTGCGGTTCGGTCCGATGCGACCGGTGGGTCTCGAGAATCCCCGTACGGGACGTCGGATGCACGCCGTAGCCCAGCTCCGCTCCGAGGATCGGCAGGGTCGCATGTGGAATCTCGTCGGATTCCAGACGCGACTGCGGCGGGGAGAGCAGGAACGGGTGTTCCGCATGATTCCCGGGTTGGAGCAGGCGGAGTTCCTGCGCTACGGGTCGATTCATCGCAATTCCTACCTTTGCTTTCCGCGCCTCCTCGAGGACCACGGGGGTGTACCGGACGAGCCCGGCCTGCTGTTCGCCGGACAGCTGACCGGCGTGGAGGGCTACACCGAATCGATCGCCTCCGGAATGCTCGCCGCCCGCAATCTCGATCGGATTCTGCGCGGCCAGGCTCCGGTCGTTCCTCCCCCGACGACGATGCTGGGTGGCCTGTACCGCTACCTGCGAGACGCCGATCCGGAGCACTTCCAGCCGATGAACGCGAACTTCGGGCTGGTGGATGCGCTCACGGAACGGATCCGGGGCGGAAGGAGAGCTCGCCGGAAGGCCTACGGCGACCGTGCGCTGATCGCGATCGACGAGTGGGCCGAAGAGCATTTCCCGCGGAGGCAGCCGCTTCCGCAGCCGGCGGTGCAGTGACGGTGGAGAGAGAGGCCGCAGTGTCGGATTTCCTCCGCTACGTGCGAACGGAACGGCGTCTCTCACCGCATACCGAGGCGGCGTACCGGAGGGACCTGAACGACTTCAGCTCGTTCCTGGCGGCCCACATGGAATCCGCCGACTGGAGCTGGGCGGACGTGGATCGGCTTGACATCCGCGCGTGGCTCGGCGACCTGGAGGAACGTCGCAAGCGGCGCCGATCCACCGTGGCCCGTAAGCTCTCGGCGGTCCGAGCCTTCTTCCGCTTCCTGCACCGGACAGAGCACATCGCGTTCAATCCCGCCCGATTTGTGCGCGCTCCGCGGAAACGTACGGACCTTCCGGGGTACCTGACTCGCGGACAGGCGGACGACTTGTTCCGGATGCTCGAGGAGTACGCCGCGGAAGATGATCCGCTGGCCATCCGGGACCGCGCGATCATCGAGATGCTCTACTCGAGCGGACTCCGGTTGGCCGAGCTGCAGGGTCTGGACGACGACGACCTGGATCTGGGGCGTGGACTTGTGAAGGTGCTGGGGAAGGGCAGCAGGGAGCGCGTCGTGCCCGTCGGGGAGCGGGCGCGAGAGGCGGTACGGGACTACCTGGCGCGACGGCAGGAGATCGATGATGCCGCAGGAGGGACGGGCGGATCCCGTCCCCTGTTCGTGTCGCGGCGGGGGACCCGCCTCTCGCGGCGCCAGATCCAGCGCGGGGTCAGCGCGTGGCTCGCGTGGGCGGCGGGTGGGGAAGGACTCTCGGTGCATGCGCTACGTCACTCGTTCGCCACGCACATGCTCGACTCGGGGGCCGACCTCCTGGCGGTGAAGGAGCTGCTGGGCCACGCGAGCCTGTCGACCACCCGCATCTACACGCATACGTCGCGTGAGCGATTGGTGCAGACGTACCGCCAGGCCCATCCGCGAGCCGACTGACGACCACCGGTGGCCCTGCCACCGTTCAGCCAGGGAGATGCCCGTGAGCTCGCTACGAGCGACCACCATCCTTTGCGTCCGCCGGGACGGCGAAGTCGCCATCGGCGGTGATGGACAGGTGACCATGGAGGACACGGTCGTGAAGGCCGGCGCGACCAAGGTACGGCTCGTCAAGGGCGGTGCCATCCTCGCCGGTTTCGCTGGAGGAGTGGCCGACGCTCTCACCCTGTTCGAGAAGTTCGAGTCGCAACTGGAGCGCCACCCGGCCAACCTCATGCGCGCTGCCGTCGAGCTCGCCAAGGACTGGCGCAGCGATCGATACTTGCGTCGCCTGCAGGCTCTCATGGTCGTGGCGGACCGCGAGCAGAGCCTCCTCGTGTCCGGCACGGGCGAGGTGATAGAGCCCGACGACGGCATCCTGGCCGTAGGGTCGGGAGGGGCGTACGCTCTCGCGGCGGCCCGCGCGCTGGCCGCTCACTCCGGTCTCCGGGCTGCGGACGTCGTGCGCGAGTCCCTCTCGATCGCCGCCGGAATCTGCGTGTACACGAACGCGAATCTCACCGTCCTGGAGCTGGGCGAGTGAGCGGGACCACCCGTGCAGCCGGTTCCGGCGATCTGGCATCCCTTACCCCTCGTCGGGTGGTCGAGGAGCTGGACCAGTACATCGTCGGCCAGGACGAGGCGAAGAAGGCGGTGGCGATCGCCCTGCGGAACCGGTGGCGGCGACAGCACGTGGACGCGGAGCTCCGCGACGAGATCCTTCCCAACAACATCATCATGATCGGCCCGACGGGCGTCGGAAAGACGGAGATCGCGCGTCGCCTGTCCCGATTGGCGGGTGCCCCCTTCGTGAAGGTGGAGGCCTCGAAGTTCACCGAGGTGGGCTACGTCGGCCGCGACGTCGAGTCCATGGTGCGGGATCTGGTCGACATTTCCGTGAACATGGTGCGCGGAGAGCGGGAGGAAGATTGCCGGGACGTGGCGGCCGACAGGGTCGAAGAGCGACTGCTCGATCTGCTTTTGCCGCCCCTCGCGGAGGGCGGTGGCGAACCGGGCTCGGGCGAGGGAGGCCGGACGTTCGTCGTCGAGACGTCGGGCATGGCTCACGTCGAAGCCCCGGAAGGTACGACAGACGAGGCACGCCGCCGCCGTACGCGGGAGAAGTTGCGGGACCTCCTGCGGTCCGAGACGCTGGAGGATCGCGAGGTCGAGGTCGACGTGACGGAAAGCACGGTTCCCGTCATGGACATGGGAGCGATGGGCATGGACGGCATGGACTTCAATCTGGGGGAAATGCTCCAGGACATGCTGCCCAAGCGCACGCGCCGCCGGCGGGTGACCGTCGCGGAAGCGCGTCGCATTCTCCTGTCCGAGGAACTCGACAAGATGATCGATATGGACGAGGTGGTCGAGGAGGCCCTCTCCCGGACCGAGAACATGGGGATCGTCTTCCTCGACGAGCTCGACAAGGTAGCCGGCTCAAGAAGCGATCACGGGCCCGACGTGTCCCGCGAGGGAGTACAGCGCGATCTTCTCCCGATCGTGGAGGGCTCGACCGTTCAGACGCGCTACGGGATGGTGAGCACCGAGCACATCCTGTTCATCGCGGCCGGCGCGTTCCACGTGTCGCGGCCATCCGACCTCATCCCGGAGCTCCAGGGACGATTCCCCATCCGCGTGGAGCTCCAGAGCCTCGGGGAGGCCGAGTTCATCCGCATCCTGCTGGAGCCCCGGAACGCCCTGCTCACCCAGTATCAGGCGCTCGTATCGACCGAGGGTGTGGATCTCCAGTTCACCGAAGAAGGGATTCGGGAGATCGCGCGCATCGCGGCCGACGTGAACCAGCGCCTCGAGAACATCGGAGCGCGACGCCTCCATACGGTCCTCACGACCTTGCTGGAGGATGTCATGTTCGATCTGCCGGACGAGGAGATCGCGAGTCCCATCATCGTCGACGCCGACACCGTGCGCGATCGGCTGGCGCGAATCGTCGAGGACGACGACCTTCGTCGCTACATTCTCTGAATCCGGATCCAGCACCGGCCAGGCGAGGGCGGAAGCCCGTTCGGGAACCGAAGAAGGTGATTCATGAGCGATCTCAAGCGAACGCCCCTGCACGATGCCCACGTGTCTCTGGGTGCCAGGATGGTCCCGTTCGCCGGTTTCGAGATGCCCGTTCAGTACCCGTCGGGAATCCGTCGCGAACACGACAGCGTGCGCTCGGCAGCGGGCCTGTTCGACGTGTCCCATATGGGTGAGTTCCGGGTGCGAGGGCCGGACGCCGTCGCGTTCGTTTCGGAAGTGACGAGCAACGATCCGGCGAAACTGGACGTGGGCCAGGTCCAGTATAGCGTGTTCTGTCTTCCCGACGGGGGCATCGTCGATGATCTGCTGGTCTATCGGGTTGGCTCGGAGGACCTTCGTCTCGTGGTCAACGGCGCCAACATCGACAAGGACTGGGAGCATGTGCTCGGCCTCGCCGGGACGTTCGACGTGAGCCTGGAGAACGAGAGTGACGACGTCGGTCTTCTGGCGCTGCAGGGACCGGCGGCCGAGTCGGTCCTGCAACCGCTGGTGGACGTGGACCTGGCGCGAATCGGTTTCTACTGGTTCGCCGAGGGACACGTGGACGGTGTGCCCGGCATCATCAGCCGGACCGGCTACACGGGAGAAGCTGGCTTCGAGCTGTACGTGCCCGCGGCGCACACCCCCACGGTGTGGGATCGTCTGCTGGATGCCGGGGCGGATCGGTCGTTGGCGCCCGCCGGTCTGGGCGCGCGGGATTCCCTGCGTCTGGAGGTGGGGTACGCCCTGTACGGGAACGACATCGATGATGCGACCACGCCCCTCGAAGCAGGCCTCGGGTGGCTGGTGAAGCTGGGGAAGGAGTCCTTCGTCGGACGGGAGGCGCTCGCCCGCCAGAAGGAGGGAGGAGTAACCCGCCGGCTGGCCGGTTTCAGGTTACTCGACAGGGGCTTCCCCCGTCCCGGATACGACGTCCTGTTCCGCGGTCAGACGGTCGGCCCCGTGCGGAGCGGCACGCTCAGCCCGTCGCTCGGATATGGCATCGGGACGGTCTATCTGCCCCCCGACGCTAGGCCGGGCGATCCGTTGTACGTCCGGATCCGCCATCGGGACATCGGAGGGCAGGTGGCGAGCATGCCGTTCTACACGGAGGGATCACTGGAGCGATGACCGGTGAGCGCACCGCCCGCATCGCCGTTCTGACGGTGTCCGACGGAGTGGCCGCCGCGACGCGCGACGACGCCTCCGGCGCGCTCATCGAGGCGTGGGTCCGGGACCACGGATACCGACTCGCCGGGCGATGCAACGTCCGGGATGAATCGGGGGCCATCGCGAGCACCCTGACGAGGCTGTGCGACAGCGGGGACTGCGACGCGGTGCTGACCACCGGTGGAACCGGGCTGACGCCGCGCGACGTCACACCGGAGGCGACCCGGGCCGTACTGCAACGTGACGTGCCGGGGGTCGCCGAGGCGATTCGGGCCGCCGGTCTCCGCAAGACGCCGCGGGCTGCGCTGGGCCGGGGAGTGGCGGGGGTGCGTGGGGCCACTCTCGTCGTCAACCTGCCCGGCAGCCCGGCCGGGGTGGCGGATGGCCTGGAAGTACTGGCCGACTTGATCGATCACGCCGTGGACCTGGTCCGCGGCCGATTCACCAGCCACGACTGAACGGAACCGAGGCGCCGTGGCCAGGATCTTCGTCGAGATGGGAGACGTGGAGAGCGCGGTGGCAGTGCGTGAGGCCGCCGCAGCGGACGGTCACGATGTCGAGATGGTCGAGTCGGCTCTCGATATCGAGTCCCGACTGCTCGCGACGGGTGAGGACATGGTGCTGGTGCTCACCGGCGCACTGGATGCGTCGCGCACCGCCCGCCTCGCCGGCGCCTTCGGAGAAGCGATTCCGCGGCCGCCGCTGATCGCAGTGGTGCCACACGCCGACCCCGAGGAGCTGCGCAGGATCGCCCGACGCTTCGATGTGGATGAAGCGATCGCGGCTCCTCCGGATCCGGACGAAGTCAAGGTGGCGCTGCAGAACCAGCTGGAGCGCTACCGGTTACAGAGCGAGACGGGAATCGTCGGCCGAACCGACGCGATGCAGGAGGTCCTGGAGCGCATCAACCTGATCGCGCCGGTGAACTCCACGGTGCTCATCACGGGGGAGAGCGGCACGGGAAAAGAGCTCGCCGCGCGCGCCATCCACCACCTCTCACCTCGCCGGGTCCGTCCGTTCATTGCCATGAACTGCGGGGCCGTCCCGGAGTCACTGCTCGAATCCGAGCTGTTCGGTCACGAGAAGGGTGCGTTCACCGGAGCGACATCGCGCCGCAAGGGCATGTTCGAGCTGGCGGACGGCGGCACGCTGCTCCTAGACGAAATCGCCGAAATGCCTCCGCAGCTGCAGACCCGCTTCCTGCGGGTCCTGGAGACACATCGGTTCATGCGGGTCGGCGGCGATGCGGAGATCCACGTGGATGTGCGGGTCGTCGCGGCCACCAACCGGGATCTGCGGGAGGCTGTGCGCCACGGAGCCTTCCGGCGAGACCTGTTCTATCGTCTCAACGTGCTCCACCTGGAGCTTCCGGCACTGCGTGCAAGAAAGCCGGACATCCCGATTCTGGTGCGTCGGTTCGTGCGCGAGGTGAGCGAGGCGCACGATCGTGATTTCAAGGGCCTGGCTCCCGAGGCGATGCAGATCATCCTCGAGTACGACTGGCCGGGAAACGTCAGGGAGCTGCGCAACCTGGTAGAGTCGATGGTGGTCCTGGCGCCAGGCGACGTGATCCGAGCGGCCGACATCCCGCCCGAGATCCGGTCCGGCACGGGCCGATCCATGCTTCCCATGCCGGCGGGAGGATGGCTTCCGGAGCATGGGCCGGATGGCGAGGCCGAGATCGGACTGCCGGCCGTCCGCATGCCGCAGATGGAGTTCATCTTCCGGACTCTCGTGGAAATGAAGATGGATCTCGAGGACCTTCGATCGGCATTCGAGAAGTACCGCAGCCGCCACCCGGAGCTGGCTGGCGGTCCGGTGGAGACGGCGTTCCCGCTAGAGCCCATCGAGATCACTGCGGCCGACTCGGGCGACGGGGTCTCGGTCGCCGGGCCCCCGGAGGACGAGCGTGCCATTCGACTCGCCCCGGACATGACCATGGAGGACGTCGAGCGGGAGGCGATCCGGATCGCTCTCGCCGAGGTCGGCGGCAACCGGCGCAAGGCGGCCGAAAGGCTGGGGATCGGCGAGCGGACCCTGTATCGCAAGCTCCGCCACTACGATCTGGAGAGCTAAGCCGTCGGTCGGGTGACCTCCTGCTACTGGCCCTCCGGAGGTACCCGCGACATCACCTTCGCCAGCTCCCGGTCCAGAGTCGTTCGGATCGCGCTCCAGCGTGGGCTCTGCCGGCCGTCGTACTCGACTTCCATGGGCAGATCCAGATCGATCTCGCCCGGGAACAGATACAGGGCGACCTGACTCTCCTGCTGTCGCAGGCGCTCCCGGTTGAAATCGGGAGTGACCGCCAGGATGTCGAACGGTCGGAACAGCACATTCTGGCTGCGGATCTGCAGGTCGTACGGTTCGTACCTGCTCTCGAGGTCCAGCGTGTAGAAGGTCACGAAGAGCACAAGGGGCCAGCTGCGCTCACCGTTCCGGCGCGCGCGCTCGAGAATCTCCTTGCCGCGACTCAGCTTGTATCCGTTCAGCCGTCGGTACGTATCGGGCGCCGTGAGGCGGATCACCCACTCGGTGAGCGGCGTGACCTTGATCAACAGCAATCCGGACTCGAGCGGAATCGTGATGTTGTCCTGCGAGAGCGTGCCGAAGCCGGCCGGCGGAAGAGGGCGCGCTCCCGGAATCTCCAGGTCCTCCTGCCACCCGTCCCCCGCGTCCTGGGCCTGGACCGGTCGAGCGCCCACGGGAGAATGTGGGGTCACGCCCCCGCCGCACGCGGCGACCGTCAGGACCGCCGAGCCGACCAGCGTGCGGGCCACGCTACGAGCGTCTGGCAGCTTCACGATGCCTCCAGCGGATCGGGTTCGACGAGAGCGAGAATGCTCTCGAGTAGCTCGTCCAGGCCCTCCCGCGTGCGCGCCGAAGTGAGAAGAACCTGGTCCGCCGGGGCCTGTAAGTCCCGCATGACGGCGGCTCGGACCGTCTTCCGGGCCGCCCGGTTCAGCTTGTCGATCTTGGTCAGCACGTACAGGGCCGGCACGCCCGCCAATGCCAGAACATCGAGCAGCTGCCGGTCCGAATCAAGTACGCCGCGCCGGCAGTCGAGGAGCAGGACCACCCCTTCGAGTCGCGGATTGTCCTTCAGGAAGTCCCCGATCAACGTGGGCCACCGATCCCTGCTCTCCGCCGGCGCGCTCGCGAAACCGTAGCCCGGGAGGTCCACGAGAAAGAGTGTCTCGTTTACATCATAGAAGTTGATCTCGCGCGTCTTGCCCGGTTTCTGCGATACGCGGGCGAGGCTCTTTCGGTTCACCAGAGCATTGATGAGACTGGACTTGCCGCAGTTCGACCGCCCTGCGATCGCTACCTGGGGAAGGAGCCCGGGAGGGCCTTGCTGTGGGAGCCCGATCGCTCCAGCGAACTCCACGCGCTTGACGAGGGAGGCTTCGCGGTCCGGCGCGCGTGGGGACACTTATAACCGTCAGGCTTCCCGCCGTTTTTGTTCCGGCTCCAGGATGAGAAGTGGTTCCGTCCCCTCGGTAATCGTCTCTTCAGTGATCACTACCTCACGCACGTCTTCGCGGGACGGCAGATCGAACATGACGTCCGTCATCACTTTCTCCAGCACAGCACGGAGGCCGCGGGCTCCCGTACCGCGTTCGATAGTCTTGTGTGCGGCGGCGCGAAGGGATTTCGGATCGAACGTCAGGCCGACACCCTCGAGCTCGAACATCTTGGTGTACTGTTTCACCAGCGCGTTCTTGGGCCGGGTCAGGATCTCGACGAACGCATCCTCGTCGAGATCGTGCAGCGTGACCATCACCGGCAGCCGCCCGACGAGCTCGGGAATGAGTCCGTAGCGCAGCAAGTCCTCGGGCTCCACCGCCTGGAGCGGATCGCCCTCGACCTCACCTCCCCGGTCCTCGTCGCCGAATCCGATCTGCCGCTTGCCGAGGCGTTCCTGAATGATGTCTTCCAGGCCGTCGAACGCCCCGCCACATATGAACAGGATGTTGCGCGTTTCGATCTGGATGTACTCCTGCTGGGGGTGCTTCCGCCCGCCCTGAGGTGGGACGGATGCCACCGTTCCCTCCAGGATCTTCAGGAGGGCCTGCTGCACGCCTTCGCCGCTCACGTCACGGGTGATGGACGGGTTCTCGCTCTTGCGGGCGATCTTGTCGATCTCGTCCACGTAGACGATGCCCCGCTCGCATTCGGCCACGTTGTAGTCCCCGGCCTGCAGAAGCCGAACGAGGATGTTCTCAACGTCCTCCCCTACGTAGCCGGCTTCCGTGAGAGTCGTGGCGTCCGCGATGGTGAACGGGACCTGCAGCATGCGCGCGAGGGTCTGGGCGAGGAGCGTCTTCCCTACTCCCGTCGGACCGAGAAGCAGGATGTTCGACTTGTCTATCTCGACGTCGTCGACCACGCTCTGGTTGTTGATGCGCTTGTAGTGGTTGTACACCGCCACCGAGAGGGTCTTCTTCGCCTCCTCCTGAGCGATGACGTATTCGTCCAGCACATCCTTGATCTCAACCGGAGTCAGGACCTCGGCGATCTGGCTCGTCGCCTCCCGGTCCTCCTCTTCCGCGAGGATCTCGTTACACAGCGAGATGCACTCGTTGCAGATATAGACGTTGGGTCCCGAAATGAACTTCTTGACGCTGTCTTTCGATTTCCCGCAGAAAGAGCAGCGAAGATGTTTGTCACCGGGCATGGCCCATTCTCCTGACTCCGCCTCGGTCAGCCGGCCTGCGGCCCGTCGTGCCGGGTCTCCGAGGGCAACGCTGTGATATCTCCCGCTTCCTCATCGGACTCGGAGGTCCGAGCTCCGTTCGTCTTCGACTCGTCTCCCGGCTCGATGATCCGATCGATCAGACCGTACTCCACCGCCTCCCCGGGGGACATGTATCGATCGCGGTCCACGTCTTCGGCGATCCGGTCGATCGGCTGACCCGTGTGCTGCGCGAGAAGCTCGTTCAGCCTCTCCCTGGCAAACAGCACTTCCCGGGCCTGAATCTCGATATCGGACGCCGTGCCCTGCGATCCGCCGGAAGGCTGGTGGATCATGAGCCGCGAATTCGGCAACGCGGAACGCTTGCCCGGCGTTCCCGCCGCGAGAAGAAAAGCACCCATCGAAGCCGCCATGCCCATGCAGATGGTCGCGACCGGGGCCGTGAGATACTGCATGGTGTCGTAAATCGCCAGACCGGAGTAGACATTTCCACCGGGACTGTTGATGTAGATGTGGATGTCGCGCTCTGGATTCTCCGCCTGCAGGAACAGGAGCTGGGCGATCACCACGTTCGCGACGTCATCGTTGATCGGCGTGCCGAGGAACACGATGCGGTCCATCAGCAAGCGCGAGAAGATGTCGTAGCTTCGCTCGCCGCGGCTGGAGCGCTCGATCACATAGGGTGCAAAAATGGGCATGTTTCCTCGACTTGCCGGGTATCGTCGTTGACCTTAGACCATCCTACCCGAAGGAGGCGCATGGTTCCGGCGCCCCGTCACGCGACTCCCGATTCTCCCTTCAGGTATTCGAACACCTTGTCTGCGGCTAGATTCCGCTCCACCGTGTGGAGCGCACCTTCCCGCACCAGCCGCCGACGCACCTCCTGCGGCTGGATGTTCCGTCGCTCCGCGAGACGTCCGATCTCCGCCTCGACTTCCTCGGTCGATGCCTTCAGTCCCTCCCGTTCGATCAGATGATCCAGGATCATCTGCTCCTTGATTTGCCGCTCGGCCAGCGGCACGAGCTCGGAGCGGGCTTCCCGAACCTTCCCTGGATCGGCATCGTCCGGAGCCTGGATCAGCTCGTCCAGATAGCGATCCACGAGTGCCGCCGGAAGGGCGAACGGATTGGCCTCGATCACGGCCTGCATAAGCTGTCCGCGCACCGTCGCTTCGGACTCTTCCGCGTGGTGCTTCGCCAGGTCCTCACGCACTGCGCTCTCGAGAGCCGCGAGGTTCTCGAAATCGCCCACCTTCGTCGCGAGGTCGTCATCCAGGTCGGGAAGCAGCCGTTCCTCCACCTGATCCAGTCGGATGTGAAGGTGCCTCGTGTCCGCTTCGGCGTCCGCCTCCTCGTCCGTGCCGAAGGAGACCTCGAACACGCCCGACCCTCCCGACGTCAGCTCCCGAATCGCCCGTTCGACATCCTCGAGAGCCTCACCGCTTCCGAGCACGAACTGATACGGGCTAGCCTCGCCGGTCGGTTGGTCCTCGGGTGAGGCGAGAGGCTCGATCACCACCGTGACGCGCTCTCCCTCGACGGGTTTCCGCTCGACGGGTGTCCAGTCGCCGTGTTCGTTCCGGATGCCGTCCAGTATCTTCGTCACTTCCTCGTCTGTTACCGGCTCGATCTCGCGCTCGATGCGGAATCCGCCGACCCGATCCAGTCGGACCGCGGGCATGATCTCGAATTCCGCCTGAAACGTGAGGCGCTCGCCCGGAGCGTACTGCACGTTCGTGATCTGGGCCGCGCCTGCAGGGCGCAGCTCCGACTCATCCACGGCCTCGCGATACGCCTCCTCGACGAGGGAGCTCCGCACGTGCTCGTCGAGAAACTGGCCGTACCGCTGCTCGATGAGATCAGGCGGGATCCTGCCGCGCCGGAATCCCTTGATCCGAACCCGCTGCGAGAGCCGCTTCCGCTCGGTGGCCCGCGCGCGGCCCACCCTCTCCGGCGGGACCGTGATCGTGAGGCGCCGCGTCCACCCGTCGCCGACTTCGACGGCTACGTCGAGCTGACTGTCGGGCGCTCTGTCGGTCGATGTATCCACTGACGTCATCTAACCCTCATGATCTAACCCTCATGTACTCCGGTCCGCCCCCCCCCCGCACGGACAGGCGCTCCCTCTCGAGTTCTCGTTTCCCGGGGGTTCTCTCGGATGCGAAAGGGGGGACTCGAACCCCCACGGCCCTCGGGCCACCAGCTCCTAAGGCTGGCGCGTCTGCCGATTCCGCCACTTTCGCGCCTGCTCGGACCTGCCGCGCATAAACCGTGCTTATACATTGAATTCTAACTCCTGCGGGTGCCCGGTGCCAAAACCACCTGGACGAGCTTCTCGGAGCCCCTGTGGGAGCCCTTCACGCAGAAGCGGCGCTCCGGAGAGCGCCGCTTCGCGAGATTCGGCACCGCCACCCCGCGTGAGGGCGCCGGGACGGCCAGCTCAACGAGGGATCTGCACCGTGAACGGCAGCGTGCTGCGCCCCTGGGGGTCGTACAGGTCCACGCCGATCACGTCGCCGGGTTCCAGACCGGAGACCGCCTCCTCGTACTCGGCCACGCTGCTTATGGCACGCCGATCGATGCGGGTGATGATCCGCCCGCGGGTATTCCCCGCGCGCCGCGCGAGCGGGCCGTACACGTCTGCCGACACGATCACGACCCCGCTGACGCCGCGTGGAAGGTCGAGCGCCCGTCGGACATCGCTCGTGATGTTCTCCACCTCGATCCCGAGCGGATCATCGGCTCCCGCCTCCGCGACCCGTGGCTCCGCGCCGCGTCGCATCTCCCCGGCGTCCGTCAGTCGGATCTCGATCGTCTCCCGCCTCAGATCTTCGCGCCGCACCACGGTAACCTCGACGATCTGGCCGGGCTCCCGTCGCCGGATCTTGCGCTGCAGGTCCGGCACCGACAGGACGCCCTCGCCATCGACTTCCAGGATCACGTCGCCCGGCTCGATGCCCGCAGCCTCTGCCGCCATGCCCGAGGTGACGGCCATGACCTTCGCGCCCGCCACCTCGTCCAGCTCGTAATAGCGGGCCTCCGTGTCGTCGATTCCGACGATCGAGACGCCGAGCAGCGCACGGCGCACCTCCCCGTACTCCACAAGGTCGTCGATCACCTCGCGGACCAGGTCGATCGGCACGGCGAATCCGTACCCCTGATACCCGCCCGTCGTGGAGGCGATGGCGGCGTTCACTCCTATGACCTCGCCGCGAATGTTGAGCAGCGGACCGCCCGAGTTGCCCGGATTGATGGCCGCGTCGGTCTGAATGAAATCCTCGATCGCCAGGTTGTCCTCGCCCCGCTCCTGAAACTCCTGGCCCAGGATGTTGATGTTACGGCCCTTGGCGCTGACGATTCCGGCGGTGACGGTCGTGAACAGCGGGTTGCCTCCGAGCGAGCCGCGGAATCCGGGGCTGCCGATGGCGAGGACCCATTCGCCCACGCGGGTGGCGTCGCTCGAGCCCAGCCTCGCCGGGCTGAGTCCGTCCGCATCCACCTTCAGGAGAGCGACGTCGGTCGTCGGATCGCGTCCCACGAGGACGGCCTCGAACTCCCTGCGGTCACTGAGCTGGATCTCGATACGGCTGGCGCTCTCCACGACGTGGTTGTTCGTGACGATGTATCCGTCCTCGCTGATCACGAACCCGGAGCCGCTGGCCCGGACGAACTCCGGAGGCTGTTGCCGGAAGAACTCCTCGAACGGGGAAGGCAGTCCTCGGTTCTGCTGGTCGTGCTCCGGCACCTCGCGCTCGACGAAGACCGTGATCACGGACGGTGTCACTTCCTCCGCGATGTCCGAGAAGCCGTCGGCCGGCAGCCGGCCGTCCTGGATCGAGCTCGGCTCGACGAGGTTGATGTTCAGCGGTGGATTGGCCCCCACCCGGGCCAGGCCCGGCGGCGTGAAGTCGAACCGTGCGGCCACTCCGAGCCCTATGGCGAACGCCACCGCGGCCGTGAGGATCAGATTCAACTTGGTGCGCAGAGCGTCGCTCATGTGTTCTCAATCACCTGTCGGTAGTGTTCGGCCGGCGCCTCGTGGCGACCGACATGGGATCCCACACCTGTCTAGTATCGCCGCGGACCGGCTTCGGTTCCACATCGGAAGCCGGGATGTCCCGCTCTCCGTCCTGTGATGAATGGGCCGCACCGGGGGTTGCCCGAGGCGCCGGCGAAGGGGAGAAGCTTCTCTGCGAGGCGTCTCTCCCCGGGTCGGAGGAGTTCGAGCTACTTGTCCTCCGATTCGTCCACGATCTCGTAGTCGGCTTCCACCACCTCCTCATCGGGGGCCCCCTCCTCCGTCGCTTCGGCTTCCCCGGCCTCCTCGAAACCTCCGTCCGCTTGTGCCTGATCCCCCATGCCTGCCTTCGAGTAGATCTGCTGGGCGAGCGCCTGTACGGCCTGCTGGATCTCCTCCGTGGCAGCGCGGATCTCCTCCGGATCATCCTGCTTCAGTGCCTGCCTGCCGCGCTCCAGCTTCGCCTCGACGTCCTTCCTTCCGTCCTCGTCGACCGAATCCTTCCAGTCGTCGAGGTTCTTCTCCGTCTGGTAGACGAGCGAGTCCAGCCGATTTCGTCCCTCCGCCTTTTCGCGGCGCTCCTTGTCCTCCGAGGCGTGGCTCTCGGCATCGTCCACCATGCGGTCGATCTCTGTGTCGGACAGGCCCGACGAGGCTTCGATGCGAATCTTCTGTTCCTTTCCGGTGGCCCGGTCCTTGGCGCTCACGTGCAGGATCCCGTTGGCGTCGATGTCGAACGTCACCTCGACCTGGGGGACGCCACGCGGCGCCGGCGGGATTCCGGTGAGCTGAAATCGTCCGATGGTCTTGTTGTCCAAGGCCATCGGACGCTCGCCCTGGAGAACGTGAATGTCCACCGTCGGCTGGTTGTCCTCGGCCGTCGAGAAGATCTCGCTCTTCTTGGTCGGGATCGTCGTGTTGCGGCCGATGAGGGTCGTCATCACGCCGCCCAGTGTCTCGATGCCCAGCGACAGCGGGGTGACGTCGAGGAGAAGGACGTCCTTGACGTCGCCCGCCAGGACTCCGCCCTGAATGGCTGCCCCGATTCCCACGACTTCGTCGGGATTCACCCCCTTGTGCGGCTCCTTGCCGAAGAACTCCCGCACTGTGTCCTGGATCTTGGGAATGCGCGTCGAGCCGCCCACCAGGATCACCTCGTCGATGTCCGAGGGGCTGAGTCCCGCGTCCTCCAGCGCCTTCTTCATCGGGTCCTTCGTACGCTCGATGAGGTCGTCGACAAGCTGCTCCAGCCGGGAGCGGGAGAGGGACAGGTTGAGGTGCTTCGGCCCGCTCTGGTCAGCCGTGATGAACGGCAGATTGATGTCCGTCTGCGTCGTGCTCGAGAGCTCGCACTTGGCCTTCTCCGCGGCCTCCTTGAGGCGCTGCAGAGCCATAGGGTCCTTGGAAAGATCGATGCCCTGGTCCTTCTTGAACTCGTCCACCAGCCACTCGATGACCCGCTGGTCGAAGTCGTCTCCCCCCAGATGGGTGTCGCCGTTCGTGGCCTTGACCTCGAATACGCCGTCGCCCAGCTCGAGCACCGAGATGTCGTACGTGCCGCCACCGAGGTCGAACACGGCGATCTTCTCGTCCGTCTTCTTGTCCAGTCCGTAGGCCAGAGCCGCGGCCGTCGGCTCGTTGATGATCCGGAGCACTTCCAGGCCCGCGATCTTGCCCGCGTCCTTGGTGGCCTGGCGCTGCGCATCGTTGAAGTACGCCGGTACGGTGACCACGGCCTGCCTGACTTCCGTGCCCAGGTAGTCCTCCGCCGTCTGCCTCATCTTCTGGAGAATCATGGCCGATATCTCTGGCGGAGTGAACGTCTTGTCCGCGTGTGGCACTTTCACCTGCACGCGATCCTGCGCGTCGCACTCGATCTCGTACGGCACGAGCCGGCGCTCCGAGGTCACTTCGGAGCACTTGCGGCCCATGAAGCGCTTGATCGAGAAGAGCGTGTTCCGTGGGTTCGTCACGGCCTGCCGCTTCGCGACTTGGCCCACCAGCCGTTCGTTGTCCTTGGTGTAGGCTACGACCGACGGAGTGGTGCGCGTGCCCTCTGCGTTCGGGATGACGACGGGGTCGCCCCCCTCCATCACGGAGACCACCGAGTTGGTCGTCCCCAGATCGATACCTATGACTTTGCCCATGTCGCTGTCCTTTCCGCACTGAAGTGACGGCTGCGCAACGATGCGGCCGGCACCGTCCGCTGCCGCCCCGGCTTCGAGGGCCGGTCCGGTCGCTGTCGGGGGGCGAGCGTGCAAGCGATGTGCCGCCCGATATGACTCCCGTGACCCTGCTCAGCCCCATTTCTCCGACATTCTGACACTCCGAACGGCGGGGCGTGCCAGAAAGGCAGAGTCCGACGACATGCCAACATGGCGGGTGTGCGGTGGCCACCCCCGGACATGTTGCATCCGCCCGGGGGGGCCGCCTACCGTAGGTCATGTTTCCGCTCCGAGATGAGAATCCCACCGAACTCGTCCCGTTCGTCACCTTCCTGATCATCATGGTGAACGCCGCCGTGTGGATCTTCGTTCAGGGTGCCGGCGGCGCGGGCGGTGGCGAGGCGTTCCTCGGATCGCTGTGCGACTACGGGGCCATTCCGGGAGAGCTCACCGGGACACTCCCGGCCGGCACACGGGTGGACCTGGGACCCTCGGCCACGTGCAGGCTGGGCGGGCTACGCTGGGGCAGCGTCGTGACATCGATGTTCATGCACGGCGGGTGGATGCACCTCATTGGAAACATGTGGTTCCTGTGGGTGTTCGGGAACAACATCGAGGACTCGATGGGGCACGTTCGCTTCCTCGTGTTCTACCTTCTCACGGGCGTGGTCGCTGCCGGCGCCCACATCGCCACGGATCCCGCGAGCCCTGTCCCGACCGTCGGCGCCTCCGGCGCGATCAGCGGCATCATGGGGGCGTACATGATCCTGTACCCGCGGGTGCGCGTGTACACGGCCATCGTGCTGGTCGTTATCATCCGGATCGTGCCGCTGCCGGCCTGGGCCCTGCTGCTGTTCTGGTTCGTCCTGCAGCTGGCCTCGGGAGCCCTGACGCTGGGAGATGCCGCGGGCGGCGTCGCGTTCTGGGCGCACATCGGGGGCTTTGCCGCCGGAGTGGCGCTGGTCAAGCTGTTCGAGAAGCGAAAGCTCGTGCAGGCCAAGCGGGAGCGTCGCGTCCTTTCGAGAGAGGAGATGGGTCGGTGGGATCCATGGTAAGTTGGAGACGGGCTGCGCCCATGCTGGTCGCAGGATTGCTCGCGACCCCGGGGGTCGCCTGGGCCGTCCAGCAGGGCGGATCCACGCTCGTTCAGACGGGTGGCGTCGCCGAGCCGTTCCTCATCCGGGTCGCCCGCGGACTGCTCGCGCTCGCGGTGGTGCTCGGCGTGCTATGGCGGTTTTCCCCCCACCGCAAGTCGATTGACTGGCGACTCGTCGCCAAGGGTATCGGCCTGCAGGTCCTGTTCGCGATCCTCGTTCTCAAGACGACCTGGGGGCGTGGCTTCTTCAGCGTGGTCAACGACGTCTTCGTCGCGCTGATAAGCTACACCCTGGCCGGAGCCCGTTTCGTCTTCGGGTCGCTCGTCGATGTTTCCACGCCGCTGAGCGGCGGCGAGGGAGTGGTCGAGATCGGCGCCAATTTCGCGTTCGCCGTCCTGCCGACGATCATCTTCTTTTCGGCCGTGATGACGGTCCTCTACTACCTGGGCGTCATGCAGATCGTGGTGAAGGCGGTGGCCTGGGTGATGCAGCGCACCCTGAGGACCAGCGGCGCCGAGACCACGTCCGCCGCCGGCAACATCTTCGTGGGTCAGACGGAAGCGCCGCTGCTCATCAAGCCATTCGTCAAGACGATGACGATGTCCGAGCTCAACACGGTGATGACGGGAGGCTTCGCCACCGTGGCCGGAGGTGTCATGGCGGCCTACGTGGCCATGCTCGCCGGCTATTTTCCGGCCATCGCGGGCCACCTCCTGGCAGCCAGCATCATGGCTGCACCCGCTGGAATCGTGGTGAGCAAGATCCTGATGCCGGAGACCGGGGAGCCGGACACCCGGAACAACCTCGACTTCGACATCGAGCAGGATTCAGTCAACGTGATCGACGCCGCGGCCGGTGGCGCGGCGGACGGGATGCGCCTCGCCCTCAACGTGGGTGCCATGCTGATCGCGTTCCTGGCGATCATCGCGTTGATCAACGGTCTTCTGGGCTGGAGCCTGGCCCTGGTAGACATCGAGGGAATCACGCTCGAGAGACTTCTCGGCTGGGCCTTCGCGCCCGTGGCCTGGCTGATCGGCGTTCCGCTGGCCGACGCGGCGGAGATCGGCACCCTGTTCGGCGTGAAGATGGTGGCGAACGAGTTCGTGGCCTTCCAGATGCTGGCGGATGGAATGGCCGCGGGCTCCACCCTGTCGCCGAAGTCGATCATCATCGCGACGTATGCCCTCACGGGATTCGCCAACTTCTCGTCGATCGCCATCCAGATCGGAGGGATCGGCGGTATCGCTCCCGAGCGGCGACACGACCTCTCACGGCTCGGTCTGCGCGCCATGCTGGGTGGTACCGTGGCCACCTGGATGACCGCCACCCTGGCCGGGGTGCTGGCGTGACCGCCGGAGCGTGGAGAGACCCGACAGCCTTGGCGGACGAGGCGGCGGCGGCCATCCTGGAACAGACGGGCGACCGGCGCCCCGTCCTCGGCCTGGTGCTGGGCTCCGGACTCGGAGAGCTGGCAGACGCCTTCGAGAACGCGGTCGAGGTGCCCTACGAAGAGCTTCCGAACTGGCCCCGCGTGAAGGTAGCCGGGCACTCCGGGATTCTGGTCTCCGGAGACTTCGGCGGCCTGCCCTGCGTCGCACTGAAGGGTCGCGCTCATCTGTACGAGGGACACGACGCGGTCCGCGCCACGCTCCCGGTGCGCGCGCTGGCCCTGCTCGGGATCCGCGCACTGTTCGTGAGCAACGCTGCAGGCTCCGTGAGCCGGCGGCTTCGCCCGGGAGACCTGATGCTGATCGCGGACCACGTCAATCTCATGTGGCGCAATCCGCTCGTCGGGCCCGTGGCGAGCGGAGACCAGCGGTTTCCGGACATGAGCGACGCGTACGACGCCCGGCTGCGCGAGGTGGCGCGGGACGTGGCGCGAGCGGAGCGCATTCCCCTGCGGGAAGGGGTGTACGCCGGCCTCCTGGGGCCGAGCTACGAGACACCGGCCGAGATCCGGATGCTGGACCGCCTGGGAGCCGACGCGGTCGGCATGTCGACCGTGCCCGAGGTGATCACGGCCCGCGCGGTGGGGCTGCGCTGTCTCGGAATGAGCTGTCTGACCAACTACGCGGCGGGCATCGGCCGGGAGCCCCTGTCGCACGACGAGGTGATCGGGACGACGGAACAGGTCGGAGACCGCTTCCGCGGGCTGGTGCGCGCGGTCGTCGAGCGGCTGGGATCGGAGCTCACGGCTCTACCCAGTGGTTGAGCGGGGTGCTTCCTCCTCCCAGGCCCGGAGCCGACTCGAGCGCCCGTCGCGTGTAGGCGAGCCCCGCGTCCACCGCCTCGCGCAGCGTCCGTCCCGCGGCGAGCCCCGCGGTGATCGCCGCCGAGAGCGTACAGCCCGTGCCGTGTGCGTTGCCGACCGGACATCGGGGAGCCCGCCACTCCTGCCACTCCGTCCCCTCGAGCAGCAGATCGACCACCTCGTCTCCCTCCAGGTGTCCGCCCTTGATAAGGACCGCCCGACATCCCTCGTCCACGAGATGCCGAGCGGCGGCACGCATGTCCGATTCCGAGCGGACCGGCATTCCGGTCAGGATGGATGCCTCGTCGAGATTGGGAGTGACCAGGAGGGCCAGCGGGAGCAGGCGGTACCGCAGCGCCTCCACGGCGTCGGGCTCGAGGAGCGGATCACCGCTCGCCGCGACCATCACGGGATCCAGCACGAAACGGGGGATGCGGGACCGGTCCAGGGCGTCGGCCACTGCGTGGACGATCTCTCCGTCCGCCAACATGCCCGACTTGCACGCGGCCGGCTTCAGGTCCTCCGCGACCGCTAAGATCTGCCCCGCGACGAGTGCCGGCTCGATCTTCTGGATCGCGGAGACACCGAGCGTGTTCTGCACGGTGATGGCCGTCACGGCCGACGTTCCGAACACGCCGAACGCCTGAAACGTCTTGAGGTCCGCCTGAATTCCGGCGCCTCCGCCCGAGTCGCTCCCGGCGATCGTCAGTGCGACCGGAGGTCGGTTCCGTGTCGGGGCAGTGGCCGTGCCCTCCTGCACGCTTCCTCTCTTCCCTGAACGAGCGACGATCGTGCGACCGCTTTCCCGGCGGAGGCGCCCGTTTCACATTGCACGCGTATGCCCAGTCTGAGCCAAAGCAAGCGACTGCGGGCGCTGCACCGGCGCAAGGAGCGACGCACCCGCGGGGAATTCCTGGTCGAAGGGTCACGGGTGCTCGGCGACCTCCTGGATTCCGGACGCCTGCCGACGCTGGTTCTATATACGGAGGCGGCCGGAGCCGAGCCAGGCGGTTCGCGGCTGCTCGAACGTCTGGCGGAGAACGCCGTTCCCATCGATATGGTCAGCGAGGCCGTGCTCCGACAGCACGCCGGAACCGTGACACCGCAGGGGTGGCTCGCCTCGGCGCTCCTTCCGACCTGGGAGTGGTCCGACGTGGAGATCGAAAAGCTGGTCGTGCTCGACGCGGTGCAGGACCCGGGCAACGTCGGCGCCCTCGTGCGCGCGGCGGAGGCGTTCGGTGCCGGCGGGCTCGTCGCGCTTCCCGGGACGGCCGATCCGTGGAGCCCCAAGGCCGTGCGAGCAGCCGCCGGCTCGTCCACGCGCTTCCCCGTTCTGGAAGCCGATTGGGAGGAGACAGCACGGCGCTTGCGAGAGGCGAACGTCGCGATCTGGGTCGCGGACCCTGAGGGAGTGCCCCTGAACCGCGAGAACGAGGTGCCGACCCGGATGTCGCTCGTGCTCGGGAACGAAGGGGCCGGAGTGTCCGAGCCGGTTCGGCAGGGAGCCGATCGGGCGGTGGCCGTTCCGATGCGGCACCCTGTGGAGTCACTCAACGCGGCGCTCGCCGGCGCGGTGCTCATGGATCGGCTATACGGAGGCTGAATGCCACACACGGTGCAGATCGTGTTCCTCGTGTACGCGGGAGTCCTCGGAGCCTCGGTCGGCTCCTTCCTGAACGTGTGCATCGCGCGCCTTCCGGCCGGGGAGAGCATCGTCCGACCGCGCTCCCGGTGTCCGGGGTGCGGTGGGCCGATCCCGTGGTACGACAACGTACCGGTAATCAGCTGGCTCCTTCTGCGGGGCCGGTGCCGGCAGTGTCGGCAGAGGATCTCGGTTCAATACCCCGCGGTGGAGCTCGTCACGGCGGCGCTGTGGGTCGGAATGAGCATCCTGTACGGGCCTACCTGGCGCGGATTGCAGGGATCCGTGTTCTGCAGCCTGCTCCTGGCAATCTCCCTCATCGACGCCAGGCACTACCTGATCCCGGACACGCTGAGCCTGGGTGGCCTGGGGGCCGGGCTCGCCCTGTCGCTGCTTCCCGGCGCTCCTTCGCCTCTCGAGGCCGGGCTCGGGGCGGCGCTCGGATTCGGGGTTCTGCTGGTCGTGGGACTCGTCGGCGAATGGATCTTCAAGAAACCCGCTATGGGAGGCGGAGACATCAAGATGATGGCGATGGTCGGGGCGTTCCTCGGCCCCGCCGGGGCCATGCTCACCATCTTTCTCGGGGCTCTCGCGGGAACGCTCGTCTTCGCACCGATCAGCATCAGAACGAAGAAGGAAGTGCCGTTCGGAGTCTTCCTCGGGCTCGGAGCCGCGATCGCCTTTCTGGCGGGCGAATGGCTGGTGACGTGGTACAGCCGGACCGTTTTCGGCACCGTGTGAGCCGGGACATCAATCCCCTTCGGGCGACTCTCCGTCCCGTTCCGTGCCCGGACGACCGACTCTCTCGAGGCGCTCCGCGTCCCCCACCCGGCTGATCCGGGCCCGCGTCACCTGGGTCTCGGAGGCGCTCAACACCTCGATGCGGAGCCCGGCGGTCTCCACCGAGTCACGCGGGTCGGGCACGCGACCGAACGCCTGGAGCAGGTAGCCGTTGAGCGATCGGTGTTCCAGGACCGGGAGGCTGCAGTTGAAGAAGTGATTGATCTCGCGCAGGTCGACCCCGCCCTCCACCACGATGGAGTTTCGGCCGACCCGGGTGAACGGTTTCGTCGGGACGTCAGTCTCGTCCACGATCTCGCCCACCAGCTCCTCGAGAATGTCCTCCAGGGTGATCAACCCATCCGTCCCGCCATGCTCGTCCACGACGATGCCCATGTGGATCCGGCGCGTCTGAAACTCCTCCAGCAACTGGATGAGGGTCACGGTGGCCGGCGTGAAGAACGCATCGCGCGACAGCCGCAGCAGGGGCACATCCCGCTGTCCGGAGATCAGGGCCTGGTAAGCGTCGCGAACGTAGAGGATGCCGGTGATCTCGTCGAGCGAGTCCCGGTACACGGGGATCCGGCTGTACGGCGCGGTCGCCAGATCCGGCGTGGTCTCCGCCAGCCGCTGACGGCCGGGGAGGGCAAAGATCCCGACTCTCGGGGTCATCACCTCCCACGCCTGCGTCGTGTCCAGTGTAAAGGCGCGGTGGATGATCTCTCGCTCGTGCGTATCGATCGCGCCCACCTCGTGTCCGATCTCGGTAAGTCCCCGGATCTCGGCCTCGCTCACGGCAGGCAGCGATCCCTTTCGCGCAGGAAGCACGGCCCGGGTCAGCGCCTCGAGCGGCACGACCAGGGGCCACAGGGCGTGCGACAGAAACAGGAAGACGGGCGCGATGCCGAGCGAGATCCGCACGGCGTTGGCCGCCGCGAAGCTCTTCGGCACGATCTCGCCGAAGAACAGCACGAGCAGCGTCATTCCGCCCGTGGCGATCCCCACGCCGGCGGAACCGAACGCCTGCGTGGCGGCGTACGTCGCGATGGATGCCGCGCCGATGTTGACCACGTTGTTGCCGATCAGGATGGTGATCAGCAGACGGTCGGGGTTCGACTTGAGGCGCACCAAGGCGCGTGCCCCGTGACGACGCGCCTCGACCAGTGCCTGGGCCCGGGTCAGCGGGACGGAGAAGATCGCGATCTCACCCCCCGAGAAGAACCCTGACAGGGCGACGAGGCTGGCGAGGACGACCATCAGTCCGGTCATGGGCGTCGCGCTCCATCACGGCCGGTTCCGGAGGTCGGCCCCACGAGCCTCGAGGAGCGCTGCGGGCCCGGCTCCCTGTCCGCGCTCACGAGCGGACCGTCGCGACGAGCTCTTTCACCAGGTCGTCCGCCGTGCGTCCGGCTGCTTCCGCCTCGAAGCCGGGCACCAGGCGATGGCGGAGGACGTCGGGTGCCACGGCGCGCACGTCGTCCAGGTTAGGCCCGGGTCGGCCGTCCAGCGCCGCACGGGCCTTCGAGCCGAGAACCATGTACTGGGAGGCTCGGGGGCCGGCCCCCCACGCCATCATGTCCCGCACGAAACCCGGCGCTCCCGGATCGTCGGGTCGGGTGGAGCGAGCCAGGCGGACCGCGTACTCCACGAGGGAAGGTGGCGCCGGCACCCGTCGGACCAGGGATTGAAACTCCCGCAGGCGGGACCCGTCGATCACCGGCTCGATGATCGCTTCGTCCTCGGACGTCGTGCGGTCCGCGACCTCCTGTTCCTCCGCGAACGAGGGATACGTGATGCGCAGCTCGAACATAAACCGGTCGAGCTGCGCCTCCGGGAGCGGATAGGTCCCCTCGTGCTCGATCGGGTTCTGGGTCGCCAGCACGAAGAACGGAGGCTCGAGGGAGAAAGTCTCGGTGCCGACCGTGACCGAAAGCTCCTGCATCGCCTGCAGCAAGGCCGCCTGCGTCTTGGGTGGCGTTCGGTTGATCTCGTCGGCCAGGATCACGTTGGCGAACACCGGGCCCTGTACGAAACGGAACACCCGGCGACCAGTTTCCGCCTCCTCTTCCAGCACTTCCGTGCCGGTGATGTCCGAGGGCATCAGATCCGGCGTGAACTGGATCCGGTTAAAGCGCAGACGCAGCGTCTCGGCCAACGTCGCGATGAGCGTCGTCTTGGCAAGTCCGGGAACGCCCACCACGAGCGCGTGTCCGCCCGCCAGGAGCGCGATCAGGAGCTTCTCGACGATCTCTGTCTGTCCCACGATCCGGCGTGCCACCTGGCATTCCAGTTCGTGTCGTGCTCCGGCGAGATCCGTCAGGAGCTCGGCGTCGCCCCCGGCCCCCGCTTGCCCCCTGTCCGCGCTGCCTGTCATCGATTCGCCTCCGGTTGCTCCGACCTGTCCGGCGAGGGCCACCCGTGCCGGGAGGCTAGATCGTCCCGGGTGCAGGCGTCAAGGAGACGACCTTGCGGATATTTTCACATACGGGTATAGTCGCGGCGGCCGTAACCGGGAGGCTAGGTGGCGTCGTGCCGCTGACGGACGGAGACCGCCCGCGGGGGACCCTGGCGGAGCTGGGGCGCTACGGCGGATACGGGCTCACGCTCGGCATCGCGACGGCTCTGTTCGCCTGGCTCGGATCGTTGGCCGACGAGCGGTTCCACACGGAGCCGCTCTTCGTCATCGTCGGGACCTTGACCGGCTTCGGGGCTGCCTTCTACAGCATGTACCGGAGCCTGGTGATCGACCGTCGCGACGAGCTGCGGCGTAAAGACGAAGAGCGTCGATCGAGCGAGGACAGCCCGTGAGGCGTGGGGCCTATCTGGCCGCGACGCTGGGCCTTGTGCTGGCTGCGTGTGCAGCGGCGGCCGTCGGGGGACGCGGTGTGGTGGCCGTCGCGACCGGCTGCGGCATCGCATGGGCCGTGCAGGCGGTGTCGTTCTGGCTCCTCGCCGGTGGCCTCGGGCGGGGTGATCGGGTGATGCGGGTGTGGGTCGTGGGGATGGCCGCGAGGGTCGGAACCGGCGTCCTGGTGTGGATCCTGGCTCGCGTAGCCGGAGCGCCGACCCGGGATTTGATGGTCTCATACGGCCTCGCCCTGGTCGTCTTCCTCCTTCTGGAGGCGGGCTGGCTCGCCGTGGCTACGGCGGATTGAGCCGTCCGCTACGCGTAGATCGGACGAGAGGAATGATCGCAGGTCTGACAGTCACCCTGATCGGGCTGTTGCTGGTTTCTTCGCCGCAGGAAGCGGCGGCTGAAGCCGGCGAGCTGGTCACCGGGCAACCGGCGGCCGCGGCCCAAGAGCGTCCAGACTCAGCGGCGGGCAGCGCCGGATTCGCCGCGCAGGCTCCATCCGATCAGCACGCTGAGGGCGATCACGGAGGCGAGGAAGAAGAGTGGGGCACGGAGACCATGATGCACCACATCGTGGATTCCCACACCCTCGAGTTCGGTCCGCTGGAGATCAGCCTGGCCCGTTTCGCGGTGCCACCGCTGCGAGTGGGGCCGGTGGAAGTCGATGTCTCCCCCACGAAACACGTCGTGTTCCTGATGCTGGCCAGCCTCCTCACCATCCTGACCTTGGGGCTCGCGGCCCGCGGTTCGGGCCGCTCCGATCCCGGACGTGAGGCCCCGCGCGGCGTGCTCAACTTCGTGGAGGCCTTCTACACGTACCTGCGGGACGAGGTGGCGCTGGCGAACATCGGCCACGGAGGCGAGAGATTCGTTCCCTACGTCGTCACCCTGTTTTTCTTCATCCTGTACGCGAACCTTCTCGGTCTCGTCCCGTTCGGCGCTTCGGCGACCGGCAACATCTCGGTCACGGCGGCCCTCGCGATCGTGTCCCTGATCGTCATCGAGGTCGCGGGCTTCCGGGCGCTGGGCCCCCGGGGATACCTGGGAACCATTTTCTACGTGCCGAAGGGTATCCCCGCGCCCATGCAGTTGGTCATGCTCGTCATCATGACGCCCGTTGAGCTGATCGGAAAACTGGCCAAGCCGTTCGCGCTCGCCGTCCGTTTGTTCGCGAACATGACGGCTGGCCACTTCGTGGTCCTCTCCCTGCTCGGCCTGATCATCATGTACGGCGGGCTGACGGCCACGGGCGCGGCGGCCGTAACCGGCTCGCTGGCCCTGGGCCTGTTCGTGATGTTCCTGGAGATCTTCGTGGCGTTTCTCCAGGCCTACATCTTCACCGCGCTGACAGCGGTGTTCATCGGCCTGATTCGACACGCGCACTGAGCGTCGTCGAGTCGGGCCGGAACGACAGAACGGAGACGTCGGAAATCCGGGGAGTACACCCGGCAAACTCAAGGAGATCTTGATGTTGAACATGCTCGCTCTTCTGCAGGACTCGGTCGGCCTCACCGGCGACGTGGGGGCCGGTCTCGCCATCATCGGTGCCGGTGGCGTGGTGATCGGAGCCGGGATCGGCATCGGCCGGATCGGTGGCCAGATGGCGGACGCGATGGCTCGCCAGCCGGAGGCGGCGGCCCAGATCCAGACCGGCGCGATCATCCTCGCGGCGCTGATCGAAGGCGCAGCGCTGTTCGCCCTGGTGATCGCCGGCTTCATCAAGTGAGGACCTCCTGCGGGGAGCGCCTGTCGGTGCCGGCGGTGACTCCGGGCGGGAACAACGAAGCGGGACGGGGATGAGAACCTGGCGAATAGCAGGCCCGATGGCGCTTCTGCTGGTTGCTCCCGGACCGCTGGGAGCTGCCGAGGGCGGAGTGCTGTCACTCAACGCCGGCCTGGCGATCTGGACGTGGGTGCTGTTCCTTCTCACGCTGGCCGTGCTGTCATGGAAGGCGTTTCCGGCCATCGCGAAGGGCCTCGAGGTGCGGCAGGCGAAGATCCAGGCGGCCATCGACTCCGCGCGCGAGGATCGGGATGAAGCCCGCCGTCTGCTGGACGAGCACCAGCGTCAGCTCGACCAGGCACGGCGCGAGGCCAAGGACATCCTGCAGCAGGGCCGGGAGGCCGGTGAGAGGCTGCGGGAGGAGATCCTAACGCAGGCCCGCAAGCAGAACGACGAGCTGCTCGCGCGGGCACGCCGGGACCTGGCGCGGGAGCGGGAAGACCTCCTCGAATCCGTGCGCCGTGAGGTCGTGGATCTCTCGTTGGCGGCGGCCGAGCGGCTGATGCGCGAGAGCCTCGACGACGAGGCGAATCGGCGTCTGGTGCGAGACTACATCTCGGAGATCGAATGAGCCGCCTCGCCGTCGCCCGGACCTACGCGGACGCTCTGCTGGAGCTCGCCGACCGCACCGACGCGGCGGGGGAGTGGCTCGCGCACCTCGACGAGGTGGTGGGTATGTACCGGGAGGAGCCGGACTTCCGCGCCTTTCTGGAAACCCCGCGCATCGGACTGGCCGACAAGCGGCGAGTCCTGCGAACCGCCTTCGGAGACAGGTATCCGGAGCTGTTCCTCCGCTTCTTCCTCACGGTGCTGGAGAAGCACAGGCAATCGTTGCTGCCGGACATCGAGGAAGCGGCGCGTGACCTGCAGAACGAGCGCACGGGTCGGGTTCACGCCGCGGTCACCATGACGATCGACCCCGATCCCGAGCTGCGGGAGGAGATCGAGGCGGCCCTCGCGCGAGCGCTGGATAGGAAGGTGGCCGCCGACTTCAGGAGCGACCCGCGGCTGGTCGGCGGCTTGATCGTGCGCGTGAAGGACCGCGTGCTGGATGGATCACTGCGGCGCCGCCTGCAGTTGCTGCGTCGGACCCTCATCGAGGAAGCCGAGTCGGCCGGCGCGACCGGCTGATCGGATCGAACCCAGGGACGGGACAGGATATGGCCACGTCAGACGGAACGCTCCGTGCGGGCGAAATGAAGAAGGCGCTGCTCGAGCAGATCGACCATTACGAGGAAGACCTGAAGCTCGAGGAGGTAGGCGAGGTCCTGGAGGTGAAGGACGGTGTCGTCCGCATATGGGGTCTCTCCTCGGCCGTCGCCAACGAGATGCTCGAGATCGAGTCTTCCGAGTCCGGGGAGCTCGTCACGGCCCTGGCCCTGAATCTGGAAGAAGACAACATCGGCGCCGTCGTCCTGGGCAACTACCTGCGGCTCAAGGAGGGCGACTCGGTGCGCTGCACGGGCCGCGTTCTGGAAGTGCCGGCCGGGCCCGACTTCCTGGGCCGGGTGGTCAGCCCGCTGGGCGAGCCGCGTGACGGAAAGGGAGCCGTCAAGTCCGCCACGACCATGAAGGTGGACCGGAAGGCTCCCGGGATCGTGTACCGCCAGCCCGTGAAGGAGCCGCTCCAGACGGGAATCAAGGCGATCGACTCGATGATTCCGATCGGCCGCGGTCAGCGCGAGCTGATCATTGGTGACCGCGGCACCGGAAAGACGGCCATCGCGATCGACACGATCATCAACCAGCGTGGCGGGGACGTGGTCTGCGTGTACGTGGCCGTGGGTCAGAAGGCCTCGACGGTGGCGTCGGTCGTGGATCGCCTGCAGCACGAGGGCGCCATGGACTACACGATCGTCATGGCGGCCAACGCGTCCGATCCCGCGACGGTCCAGTACATAGCGCCCTACGCCGGCTGTGCGCTGGCGGAGTACTTCGTGTACAAGGAGGGGCGCCACACGCTGGTGATCTATGACGATCTGTCGAAGCAGGCGGACGCGTACCGGCAGATCTCGCTCATTCTGCGGCGACCGCCGGGCCGCGAGGCGTTTCCCGGGGATGTGTTCTATCTGCACAGCCGCTTGCTGGAGCGGGCCGCCAAAGTCAGCGAAGACCCGGCCGTCATCGAGGCCCACCCGGAAATCGAGAAGCCCGGCGGGTCGCTCACCGCGCTTCCGATCATCCAGACGCAGGCAGGAGACGTCTCCGCGTACATTCCGACCAACGTGATATCGATCACGGACGGCCAGATCTTCCTCGAGAACAACCTGTTCTACTCGGGTGTTCGACCGGCTGTGAATGCCGGCATATCGGTGTCGCGGGTCGGCGGGTCCGCCCAGATCAAGGCCATGAAGAAGGTGGCCGGAAGCCTGCGCCTCGACCTGGCCCAGTACCGCGAGCTCGAAGCGTTCGCCCAGTTCGGCTCCGATCTGGATCCGGCCACGCAGCGCCAGCTCGCGCGCGGTGAGCGCACGGTCGAGGTCCTCAAGCAGGGACAGTACGCGCCGCTGAGCGTCGAGGACCAGATCATGGCGATCTTCGCCGTGACGCAGGGCTACCTGGACGACCTAAATGCCCGGGAGATCCGGGGCTGGGAGGACAGCTTCCGGGAGTACATGCGATCCGCGCATCCGGAGGTCGGTGCGGCGATCCGCGGAGAGAAGATCATCAGCGACGACACAGAGCGGGGGCTCCGGGCCGCGATCGAGGCGCACAAGAGCCTGTACCGCACTTCCGCGGCCGAGGAGCCGGCGGCGGCGGCCGGTTGAGCCGGACTCCCCGGTCGCCTTCAAGGCTGACGAGCGAGTAGATGGCAAAGGCCAGAGACATCGGGCGGCGGATGCGCTCCGTGGAGAGCACCCGCAAGATCACGCGCACCATGGAGATGGTCGCGACGTCGAAGCTGCGGCGCGCGCAAATCCGCGTCCGCCAGGCGCGACCGTTCGCGGAGCGCCTGACGGCGGTGGTCGAGAACCTGATCACTCCGGAGCTGACGGAGCTCAAGCCCATTCTCCGGCAGCCCGACCGGATCCACCGGGCCGCGGTCGTGCTCGTCACGAGCAATCGCGGCCTGTGCGGCGCGTTCAACGTGAACCTGATTCGCAAGGCGCGCGACCTTCTGGACGAGCTGCACGCTTCCGATGTGGGCACGGAGTTTCATGTCATCGGCAAGAAGGGAATCAGCTACTTCCGCTTCCGGGGAGTAGCCATGGAGGGCAGGCACACGGACATCGGTGACGACCCGTCGCCCGAGCGGGCGCGGTCGCTGATCGGTCCACTGGCCGAGAGGTTCGTCACCGGCGAGCTCGACGCCGTGTACATCGTGCACGCGGAATTCCGGAGCGTCATGAGCACGCCGCCGATCACCCGCCGCCTGCTGCCTGTCTACGTGCCGCCCGAGCGGCCGAGCCGTGAGCCGTACTACATCCTGGATCCGTCGGCCGACGCCATCCTGTCGCGACTCCTGCCCCTCCACCTGGTGAGCTCCATGTACCGGGCGCTCGTGGAGAACGCGGCCGCCGAGCAGGGTGCTCGCCGAACGGCGATGAAGAGCGCGACCGACAACGCGGACGAGTTCCTGACGAACCTTAGACGGCAGTTCAACCGTGCCCGGCAGCAGGAGATCACCAGCCAGCTGGCGGAGATCATCGGCGGGGCCGAGGCGCTGAAGGGATAGCGAAGGAGCAGTGATCGCACATGGCTGAGCAGACGCGAGACAACGGGAAGGTCGTACAGGTCATCGGGCCGGTGCTCGACGTGGAGTTCCATCCCGAACACCTGCCCGAGATCTACAACGCCCTCGAGCTGCGCTGGACGGGTGACGAAGGCGAGTCGCATCGCCTCGTGTGCGAAGTGGCGCAGCACATAGGCCGCAACCAGGTGCGCGCCGTCGCCATGGACTCCACCGATGGCGTGCGACGGGGAATGGAGGTGTCCAACACGGGACAGGCGATCTCGGTGCCCGTCGGGGAAGCGGTCCTGGGGCGGATCCTGAACGTGCTGGGCGAGCCCGTGGACGAAGCGGGTCCGGTAGAGGCGAAGGAACGCTGGCCCATCCACCGCGAGGCCCCGAAGTTCGTCGATCTGGAGCCGAAGACCGAGATCTTCGAGACCGGAATCAAGGTCATCGATCTGATCGCTCCGTTCGTAAAGGGGGGCAAGACCGGTCTGTTCGGCGGTGCCGGAGTCGGCAAGACCGTCATCATCATGGAACTGATCAACAACATCGCGCAGGAGCACGGCGGGCGGTCCGTGTTCAGCGGCGTGGGAGAGCGCACCCGCGAGGGCAACGACCTGTGGCTCGAGATGAAGGAATCGGGCGTGCTCGACTCCACGGCCCTCATCTACGGGCAGATGAACGAGCCGCCGGGTGCGCGTCTGCGCGTGGGCCTGTCCGGCCTGACCGTAGCCGAGTACTTCAGGGACGTCGAGGGTCAGGACGTGCTGCTGTTCATCGACAACATCTTCCGGTTCAGCCAGGCCGGATCGGAGGTGTCGGCGCTGCTCGGCCGCATGCCCAGCGCCGTCGGCTACCAGCCGACCCTGGCCAGTGAGATGGGTGAGCTTCAGGAGCGGATCACCTCCACGAAGCAGGGCTCGATCACGTCGGTTCAGGCCATCTACGTACCGGCCGATGACCTGACGGACCCGGCGCCGGCCGCGGCGTTCACGCACCTCGACGCGACGACCGTGCTCTCGCGGCAGATCGCGGAGCTCGGGATCTACCCCGCCGTGGACCCGCTGGAGTCGACCAGCCGCATCCTCGACCCTCGGTTCCTCGGCGAGCGACACTACGACGCGGCCACGCGGGTCCAGGAGATCCTGCAGCGGTACAAGGATCTGCAGGACATCATCGCCATCCTCGGAATGGATGAGCTCAGCGAAGAGGACAAGATCATCGTGGCCCGCGCCCGGCGGATCCAGCGCTTTCTCTCCCAACCGTTTCACGTGGCCGAGCAGTTCACCGGCTTCTCCGGCAAGTACGTGCCCCTCGAGCGCACCATCGAGTCGTTCGAGGCCGTCGTGGCCGGCGAGTTCGACCATCTTCCCGAGCAGGCCTTCTACATGGTCGGCGACATCGAGGAAGCTGAGGCCAAGGCTCGGGAGCTCGAAGGCTGAGGCCGATGGACGATTCACCGCGCAAGCTCAGGATCGCCGTCATCTCACCTACCGAGGTGGGCTTCGAAGGGACGGGCGACAGCGTGATCGTTCCCGCGCACGACGGCCTGATGGGCATCCTGTACGGGCACGCGCCGCTGATGACCCTGGTGGGCACGGGCGACGTGACCGTTCGCGAGGGCTCTTCCGTGCGGCGTATTCCGGTATCGGGCGGTTTCCTGCAGGTCGTCGATAACGAGATTTCCGTGCTGACCGAGGAGGTCGGGAAGCCGACGGCGAGCGGGGAAACGACCGGCGTCGACTGAACGAAGGGAGAATCGACGCGGAATCCTCTCACCCGGACGGAGAGGGGCTTCGGAGTCGCGTTCTGAGCTCCGACGGGCGTTGACGAACGGACGGTCGACAGGGTATTTTATCCAGCCCGCCTCGAAAGTGGCGGGCTGCTTTTTGACAAACTGGGGTGAGAGGTTGTTGTGGAGTGCCGAGAGGGCGTAGAGAGGCGGGTCTTTTCTGCTATGTAGTGGAGAGGATCAAGCGTAAAGGGCGCGGGGTGGATGCCTAGGCACAGGACGGCGAAGAAGGACGTGGCAAGCTGCGAAAAGCCATGGGGAGCTGCAAGCGAGCGTTGATCCGTGGGTGTCCGAATGGGGGAACCCGGCCGGGGTGATGCCCGGTCATCGGTAGGCTGAATACATAGGCTTATCGAGGCGAACCCGGGGAACTGAAACATCTAAGTACCCGGAGGAAGAGGAAACAAGAGTGATTCCCTAAGTAGCGGCGAGCGAAAGGGGAAGAGCCCAAACTGCGTGGGCGTGACAGGCTGCAGCCGTTGTCTACGCGGGGTTGTAGGGCGGAGCTGGAGGGGCCTGCAGGTCCTTCGGATGGTCTGTTGGAGCGAGCCGAAGAGCGTTGGAAAGCGCCGCCGCAGGAGGTGAGAGCCCTGTAGGCGAAGTTCGGCAGGCTGTCTGGGTTTCGATCCTGAGTAGGCCGGGACACGAGAAATCCCGGTTGAAGCTGGCAGGACCATCTGCCAAGGCGAAATACGTTCCTGTGACCGATAGTGGACGAGTACCGTGAGGGAAAGGTGAAAAGCACGCCGGGAGGCGGGTGAAATAGACCCTGAAACCTCGTGCCTACAAGCGGTGGGAGGGTCCCGAGTTTCTTAGGAGGCATCGGGCCTGACCGCGTGCCTTTTGCATTATGATCCGGCGAGTTGGACCTAGCGGGCGAGGTTAAGCCGTTCAGCGGCGGAGCCGAAGCGAAAGCGAGTCTTAACTGGGCGTGCCCCTTTGGGGGCTCCAGTCCGTTGGGCCAGACCCGAAACCAGAGTGATCTATCCATGGCCAGGCTGAAGCGGGGGTAATGCCTCGTGGAGGGCCGAACCGTTGTGGGTTGAAAACCGCTCGGATGAGCTGTGGATAG
>JBDGXC010000002.1:0-204750 GCA_039584815.1 Gemmatimonadota bacterium | reverse complement strand
GTTTCGTCCCGAATCAAGCCCAGTATCCTATCATCCGCTGAAAGCGCTGTAAAGCAACGAAGAACGGCCGATCCGCAACCGATGGCGTCGTCGGTTCTCATTCCCCGTCTGCCCTACGAGCGCCGAAGTAGCGCAGAGCCACGTCCCGATCCCTCCGCATCTGCTCCACGAGCTCCGCCGCCGTCGCAAAAGGGCGCACGTCGCGCAGCCGTCTGAGAAATTCCACGCGCACGCTCTCGCCGTAGATGTCGCCGTCGAAGTCCAGGATGTACAGCTCGATCGAGGGAGGCGAGCCTGCGAAGGTCGGGCGCGGTCCCATATGGAGCAGACCCGAGAGGATTTCCGTCCGGAGAGAGGCCCGTACGGCGTAGATTCCCTGTCGCGGCAGAAGCTTGCCGCCCTCGGGGGCTTTGATGTTCGCGGTGGGAAATCCGAGGTCCCTTCCCCGTCCCATCCCCGCCACCACAGGGCCGCGAAACGAGTACGGACGTCCGAGCTCCGAGGCCGCCTCCTCGACCCGTCCTCTCGCGACACTCAGCCGGATCTGGGTAGATGAAACGGGGGCTCCGCGCGTCCCGACCGCGGGCACCACGTCCACCGCGAACTCGAGCTCGCGTCCCAATCGTCGCAGGAGGTCGATGTCGCCCGCACGACCATGGCCGAAGCCGTGATCGTAGCCGATCACGAGCTCAACCACCCGGAATCTGCGGATCAGGACATGCTCGACGAACGCTTCGGGACCGTAGCGTGAAAGGGACTTCGTGAAAGGCAGAAAGGCGACGTAGTCAAGCCCGGACTGGGACAGGATTTCCTTCTTCTCGTCGGGAGTGGTCAGGAGGCCCGGTGCGGCCTCCGGCCGCACGACGGTCAGCGGGTGACGGTCGAAGGTGACCAGCACGCTGTGCAGTTCGCGCTTGGCCGCCCGCCTCGTGATCTCCCGCAGGACCGCCATGTGGCCTCGATGCACGCCGTCGAAGCTCCCGACGGTGACGACGGTTCCGCCGACACTTTCCGGAAGGCCGCTTTCCGGCGTCATCGGGTCATCCGGTACCGCCGAGCACCTTGACGGGATGCAGGCCGCCCGGACCGGACCGGCCGATGGCGACGAGGCGTTCCTCGAACGTCAGGACGACCGGGTCCTCCAGTCGGCGGTCGGATTCAGACTGGGGGATGGATTGGCCGTGCGAGATCCGGCGTAGCTCGTCGGCGGTGAGTCGGCGGCTGGGCAACCACTCCAGAGCCCGGAGCGGCGAGAGCCAGGCGTCATCCGGCAGGTCGGTGCGTCCGATCTCGTCGAGGCCGATCGCGTCGGTAACTTCGAACGACCCGATGCCGGTACGGCGCAGCGCGGACAGGTGGGCGTGGCACCCGAGGTCTTCCCCCAGGTCGCGCGCCAGCGAGCGAACGTAGGTGCCCGTGGAAGCTTCGACTGCGAGCTCGACGTCCGGAGGACTGAATCCGGTGAGTCGAAGCGCATGAACCTCCACCGGTGCCGTGGCGAGGCTCAGCCGCTCTCCGGCCCGGGCGGCCTCGTAGGCGCGCCTTCCCCCGATCTTCTTCGCCGAGTAATCGGGCGGCAGCTGTTCCTGGAGCCCTTCGAGACGAGCCGCGGAGCGTTCCACATCCCCGCGGGACAATTGCTTCCAGCCCGCGGACCTCGAGACCACCCTGCCGGTGTGATCGTCCGTGTCCATCCGAGTCCCCAGAGTGACCCGCGCTTCATACCGCTTCGGCAGACGGTGGAAGTACTCCGTCAGTCGCGTGGCCGGGCCGACGCAGAGCAGGAGCAGTCCGCTGGCGAAGGGGTCGAGAGTGCCCGTGTGGCCTATACGGCGCACACAGAAGGCCTGCCTGACCTGCTGTACCACGTCGTGGGACGTCGGACCTTCCGGCTTGTCCACGAGGAGCAGCCCGACGGCCCGATCACTCCTCTTCATCGCCCGGGGCCTCGTCCGCCTTCTGGTCGCCCAGAGCCTCCTCGAGGAGGGATTCGATACGCAGCACGTGCTCGAGCGAGCGGTCAAGGTGAAACCGGAATTCCGGGATTCGTCGCAGACGAAGCTCTCTCCCGAGACGCCGCCTGACGAACCTTTCCGCGCTTTCCAACCCCGCAATCAACTCCTCCGAGGGCGTCTCGCCCGTCAAGGTGCGCACGTACACGTCCGCGTAGGCCAGGTCCTGGGTCACGTCAACGGCTGTCACGGTCACGGCTCGCAGACGGGGATCCTTGATCTCGCTCTGCAGCAGGGCCGCCAGCTCCTCGCGCAGGAGCTGGTTGAGTCGCTCCGAGCGTCGATTAGACGGCATGCACGCTGCCTTCCTTGCGGAGCGGGTCGGGGTCAGTGGAGCTCTGATTCCGTCGCGACCACGTACACGCGCGGATCGGCGGAGATGAGCTCATCGGCGCGATCCAGGATCGACCGCGCAAGTCGAGAATCGGATGCCACGAAGGCCACGCTGATCTCGGCCCGGCGTCGATCGCCCTGGAAGTCCGTCTCGGCGGCGGAGACCTTCAGACGTGAGCGCACCCGGTCCCGCAGACCCTGCACCACCCGGCGCTTGTCCTTGAGCGAGCTGCAGTCGGGGACGTGAAGCTCCCAGCGTCCCCGGCCATACACCGCCGCCATGTCTTCGCGCCTCTCGCGCTCTCCGACTCAGCTCGCCTGACCGGTTTCGGCGAGCTTCCGGGCGATCTCCTCGACCCGGAAGCATTCGATGATGTCGCCTACCTTCATGTCGTTGAAGCCCTCGATGGCGATCCCGCACTCGTAACCGTCGCGGACTTCCCGGACGTCTTCCTTGAATCGTCGCAGGCTCCCCATGTTGCCCTCGTACACCTGCACGTAGTCCCGCAGAAGACGCACGGGGAGATTCCTCTGGATGGTCCCCGAAACCACGTAGCAGCCGGCCACGGTACCGGTACGTGGGACCCTGAAGAGCTGTCTCACCTCCGCCGTGCCCACGAGAACCTCCTTCTCCTCCGGGCGAAGCATTCCCTCGAGGGCAAGCCGCACGTCCTCGACGGCCTCGTAGATCACGGCGTAGGTGCGGATCTCCACGCTGTCGCGCTCCGCGATCTCGCGAGCCTTGATATCCGGTCGCACGTGAAAGCCGATCACCGCCGCCTGCGTCGTCGTGGCCAGGAGGATGTCGGACTCGTTGATCGCGCCTACTCCGCGGTGCACGATGTCCACCGCAACTTCGGCCGTGCCGAGACGCTCGAGGGAGTCCGAAAGGGCCTGCAGCGACCCGTCCGTGTCGCCCTTTATGATCAGATTCAGTGTCGCCTGCCCATCCGCCTGAACAGCCGCGAAGATATCCTCGAGACGGGTACCCTTCTGCCGGCGCCGGATTTCCTTCTCCCTCTCGAGCTGCTGCCTTCGCGACACGATCTCCCGCACCCGCGAGGCGTCCATCTCGACCAGGCGATCGCCGGCCTGCGGAACTCCTTCGAGACCCAGGATCCGCACCGGAATCGCCGGACCGGCCTTGTCCACCGGATTGCCCCGCTCATCCAGAAGAGCCCGCACGCGGCCGCCCTGCAACCCGCAGATGAAGTCGTCCCCGACGTTGAGCTCCCCACTCTGGATGAGCACGGTGGCCACCGGTCCCATGCCCCTGTCGAGCTCGGCTTCCACGACGGTCCCGCGGGCCATGCCGGTCGGGACGGCCTGCAGGTCCAGCAGCTCGGCCTGCAGCAGGACCTTATCGAGAAGATCCTCGACACCCAGTCCGGTCTTGGCCGACACCTCTGCGGAGAGAACCTCTCCCCCGAATTCCTCCAGGATAACCTCGTTGGACAGCAGCCCCTGCTTGACCTTGCCGACGTCGGCCGTCGGAAGGTCGATCTTGTTGATCGCCACGACCATCGGCACGCCCGCGTTCCGGGCATGGCTGATCGCCTCCACGGTCTGAGGCATGACCGCGTCGTCGGCCGCCACGACGAGAATCACGAGATCCGTGATCTCCGCGCCTCGAGCCCGCATCGCCGTGAAGGCCTCGTGGCCCGGCGTGTCCAGGAAGCTGATCGCGCGGTCACCCGGCACCACCACGTGGTAGGCGCCGATGTGCTGAGTGATCCCACCGGCTTCCCCGGCAATCACGTTGGCTTCGCGGATGTGGTCGAGGAGCGATGTCTTGCCGTGGTCCACGTGACCCATCACGGTGACGACCGGGGCTCGTGGAGCCTTCTCTCCCTCTTCTTCGGCCTCCTCCTGCAGTTCGACCAGATCCGCTTCGTAGGCTACCTCGCGCTTCGCCTCGAACCCGAACTCTTCACAGATCAGCTCGATCTGATCGAAGTCGAGCCGCTGGTTGATCGTGATCATCAAGCCGAGGTTCTTGAACGCCGACGTGATGATCTCCTGCGGCGTCGCACTGATCAGATCCGCCAGCTCCGCCACGGTGAGGAACTCGTTCACCCGCACGACCGTCTTCTCGGCCTCGGCCTCCGCCTCACGCAGCTCGCGCTCGACGTCCTGCTGGCTGGGACCTGCATCACGCCGCTTACGCCGCGCCGGGCCGCTCCCCATGGCGGCAAGCGTCTTCTTCACGCTCTCCTGCACGGCATCCTGATCCACCCGCCGGCGCCGCTTGCGGTCGCGACGCCCCCGCTTTCGACCGTCCGTCGTATAGCCTTCGGCCTGGATCCGCACGGTACCGCCCGGAGCCGCCGAGGCCGCCGGAGCCGAGGGTTTCGACACGAGTCCTCGCCGAACGGGCTTCGGCTTTGCCGGCCGAACCTCCGGTTCCTGTACATCGGCGACGGCTTCAACATCTTCGTCGCCCGCGACTTCTTCTTCCGGCTCGGCCTCCCCCAGCACAGGGGCTTCCGCCGGTTCCGTGTCCTCCAGCGCCGCGCGCTCTTCCGCCGCCTCATCGGACACGGCATCGATCTCCGATATCCGCCCCGCCGCGGCTACCTCGATCGCTTCGACCGGCTCTGCGATGACCGGCTCTTCGACCTCATCGAACATTTCGAAGAGTCCCGTCTCGGACTCATCGGCCGTCAACCCCGTCGCCGCCGGAGTCGCTTCGAGCTCTTCCGCCGCTTCGACTTCCTCATACTCCTCCGATACCTCCGGCTCCTGGGCCGGAGGCGGACGACGGCGACGACGACGACGGGTCGAGACCGGAGCGTCCTGTGGCGCGTGTCCTCCCGTCCTACGCTCCCGCTCCAGGCGAGCGTGGAGCCGCGCGATCTGATCCTCCGTCACGCTGGACATGTGGCTCCGTACCCGAACGTCCATTTCGTGCAGCATGTGAAGGAGCTGCTTGCTGTCGACGCCCAGGTCCTCGGCTACTTCATAGACGCGGAATGTGGCCAACGCCCGTCCTCCTTGAGTTCCGTCCCTCAGAACCGCGACTCCCGGTCCGACCCTGTTCCGAGCGCTGCACCAGCCCCCATCGCAGCACCGCTCGGGCCTACGCTCAGGATTCGCCGCGCGAAGCCGGGGTCCGCTATGCCAACCACGACCGCGCCCTTCCTACCGACCGCATTGCCCAGGGTCTCTCTCGTCCCACACGTCAGGACGGCGACATCCGGGTCCCCGAGGATCGCCTTCACGCGCCGCCGCGCATTGTCCGTTGCATCCTCGGCCAGGAGAACTGCCGCCAGCTCGCCACGACGCCCCGCGTCCCGTACCGCCTGCGTCCCCGTCACTGCGCGTCCGGCGCGCCGCGCCAGTCCGACGAGCTGCAACACCTGTCTCTCAGCCCTTCCGATTCTCTCTTCTCCGGCGCCGGTCACCTTCTCACTCCACGCCCAAGTCGGGCTCCGTTCTTGCCGCATCGGACGATCCATCGACCAGTCCCGCCCCGACTTCTTCGCCGACCACCTCGGGCTCCTCGGGCTCCTCGGCCGTGGGGCTCGCTTCGGGCTCGAAACCGGTCTCCTCCGATTCCTCCTCCGAGGGCGACGCGGAGGCAGCTCGGCCCGCCGCGGGAGGCTGACCGTCGGAGATCTCGTCCTCGACGGTAAGCTCGTCGATCAGCGTAAGCAGCCGTGCCGACTCCACTTCCCCGATTCCAGGAACGCTCATGAAATCGTCCCTATCCATGTCCAGCACGTCGAAGAACGTGTTAATGCCCGCGGCCTGGAGCGCTGCGAGCGCCGCTGGTTCGATGTCATCCAGCTCGGCGAGCGGGAAGTCCGTGACCTCGTACTCTTCCCCACCGCCGAACAGACTGGTCTCGGCACCGCGAGTGAGCCAATCTCGACTGGAATACAGGTCGATCTGCCAGCCGATGAGCTGGGAGGCGAGACGCACGTTCTGACCGTTACGCCCGATCGCCAGCGACAACTGGTCCTCGTCCACGATCGCCGTGATCACGTGTCGCTCGGAGTTGGACATCACCTTGGCCACTTTCGCCGGGGCCAGCGCCCGTCGTGCGAAGATCTCAGGGTCCGGGTGCCAGGGAACGATGTCGATGCGCTCGCCGGACAGCTCCGATACCACGGCTTGCACCCGGGACCCCTTCAGTCCGACGCACGCGCCCACCGGATCGACGGAATCATCCCTCGATGAGACGGCCACCTTCGTACGTCCTCCAGCCTCGCGCACGATCTCCTTGATCTCGACGATTCCCTGATAGATCTCGGGAACCTCGATCGCGAACAGTGCCTTGACGAACAGCGGTTCGGCACGCGACAGGATCAGACGCGGTCCGCGGGGAGTTTCCTCCAACTTGCTGAGAACGGCCCGGATCGATTCGCCCTGTCGGAAGCGCTCTCTGGGATTCTGTTCCCGCCACGGAATGACGGCCTCGGCCTCCGGAATCCGGTTGAGCATGACGACGATCTTGCCCCGCTCCATGGCCTGGACCTCTCCCGAGACCAGATCACCGACCATGCCGCTGAACTCTTCCCGGATCCGATCACGCTCGCCCTCGCGCACCCGCTGAATGATGCGCTGCTTGGCGGCCATGACTGCGTTGCGTCCGAACTCAGAGAACTCGACCGGGATCTCGAGGAGGTCCCCCACCTGAAAGTCCGGGTCGTCCCAACGCGCCTCCACCAGGGGGATCTGCCGCGCGGGGTCCTCGACCGTTTCCACTACCTCTTTCAGGACGACGATCTTGATGTCCCCCTGCGGGAGGATCTCGATCTCCGCCTCGACCGGACCACCGAACCGGCGGGCCAGAGCAGCGTGGATCCCGTCCTTGATCAGGTCATGCAACTCCGCGTCCGATAGCGATTTGTTCGCCGTCATCACGCGAAACGCTTCGACCACCGGAATCTGATCGCTCATGTGACGTCTCTATCCTCCTGCACTTCAGGCCTCATTCGGCGAATTCGTACGCGAGCGTGGCCCGGGCGATCGCCGCGAGAGCGACCGTCACCTGCTCACCCTCCACCTCCAGCAGGACCTCGACCCCTTCCGGCCCCTCCTCCCGCAGACCGACCAACACCCCCAGCACGTGCCGGCTTCCCGACCCGAGCGGTCGGCTGGTCCGGATGTGGACCTTCTCGCCGCAGAAGCGCCGGAAGTCGCGGGGCTTCGTCAGCGGCCTCCGGATTCCCGGTGACGAGACCTCGAGAATCCAGTCCGTCTCGCCTCCGGCACGATCCGCGAGGAGACCCCGCACGGCCCGGCTCACTTCGGCGCAGTCATCTACGGTCACCCTGGAGTGGCCCGGACGACCCTCCGGTCGATCCACCCGCAGACGCAGGAGGGGGCGTCTACGCCCCCCTGCCCGTTCCAGCGCCACCAACTCGAATCCGATGCCGGCCAGGAACTGGTCCAGATCCCTCTCCAGGCTGTCCACCATCGGCAACGCCCTGCTCTCCCGGCCGCCCAACGACGACGACCCGCAACAAAAAAGTGGGGCCGAAAGGGTTCCCCACTTCATGAAACCAAGGGCATACCCGGCCGGCCGGCACCGGGGCGCCTTCTACGGCCGTGAAGATAGCGGCCCTACCCCGTTACCGCAAACCCGCGCTTGACGTTTCGCTGGCGGCGGGATCCGCTCCGGAAACCGGCTTCCGCCCGAGGAAGGCCGCCATTCGGCCGGCTGCGTCACCCTGTCGGCGATGCGAGAACAGAGACTCCGAGCCACAGCCGGTGCACACCGTCGATCGCGTCACCGAATCGGCGGGAACGCCTGCCCGCTTCGCCCGCTCGACGAGCAGGTCACGCAAGTCGATCCGGCCCCGCGCCGCGGGAGGATGACCGAGCGCTTCGAGTACCTCGGATCCCACGTCGTAGCACGCGCCACAGATCGCCGGCCCCAAGTGTACGCGCACCGTTTCGGTCGGAACTCCCCGCGCGCTCAGCACGTCGAGTCCCGTCTCGAGAAGGTCCGCCGCTGCTCCACGCCACCCGGCGTGCAGCAGGCACACGGTCTGCCCGTCCCCCGCCGTGAGATACACGGGGACGCAATCGGCAGCCGTTACGACCAGCAGCACACCGGCGGATCGCGTGATCAGCCCGTCCGCGGGGCCCACCACGTGCAGGCCTGACTCCGGGCCCGCCTCGAGCCACACGACCCGCGCGCCGTGTACCTGACGGGCTACCACCGCCGATTCCATCCCGAGAGACGTCGCGAGGGCCTCGTAGCGCTCGGCCACCTGCCAGGCCGTGCCACCGGTGGCCAATCCGAAATCGGATCCGGAGCCCGCCGCATCGCCAGGCCGGTGACCCGTCATGCCGGCGATCAGGTCCGGGTGTGTTTCCTCCCAGACGCCTGTGCAGTGGATCGGGTAATCGGTCCCCACACCCGTGCCCCGGGGGTCACGCTCTGCCGGACCCGCCGCGGCCTCGTCAATCAGCAGGGCTCCTCCTTGCGCTCGATCTTCGCTCCGAGGGCTCGTAGCCGCTCGTCGATCCGTTCGTAGCCCCGTTCGATCTGCCCGATGTTATGGATAATGCTGACACCGTCAGCGGCGAGAGCGGCGATCAGAAGGGCCATCCCGGCGCGGATGTCGGGACTCTCGACGGTCGATCCACGCAGACGCGACGGACCGACGACCACCGCGCGGTGCGGATCACACAGGATGATGCGCGCGCCCATCGAAATCACCTTGTCGGCGAAAAACATGCGGGACTCGAACATCTTCTCGTGAATCAGAATGGTGCCGCGGCATCTGGTCGCCACCACGAGCGCGATCGACATGAGGTCGGCCGGAAAAGCCGGCCACGGGCCGTCCCCCAGCGACGGAACCTGGTCGCCAAGGTCGTCCTGGATCTCGAGGGGCTGGTCCGCCGGGACCAGCAGGTCACCGTCCCGCAACCGGCAGGTAATGCCGAGCCGCTCGAAGCCGATGCGCAGCGGATCCAGGTGGCGCTCATCCACACCCTCGATGGTCAGCTCGGACCCGGTGATTGCCGCGAGCCCAACCACGCTCCCGATCTCGATGTGATCGGACCCCACCCGGTGGGTTCCTCCTCCCAGCCGGTCGACACCCTCGATCGTCAGGTCGTGCGTGCCGATGCCCCCGATCCTGGCACCCAGCCCGTTGAGGAAGGCGCAGAGGTCCTGAACGTGAGGCTCTGCCGCAGCGTTCCGCAGGCGGGTGGTTCCGGCTGCCGTGACGGCGGCGAGGATCGCGTTCTCCGTACCGGTCACCGACGGTTCGTCGAGGAAGATGTCAGCGCCGTGCAGATGCCGGGCTCGCAGCTCGTAGCGGTCGCCGGCCTCCACCTCGGCTCCCAGCCTTCCCAATGCCAGGAAGTGCGTGTCGAGGCGCCTGCGCCCGATGATATCACCGCCCGGAGGCGGCAGCACGACCGTTCCGAACCGGGCGAGCAGCGGGCCGGCCAGGAGGATCGAGGCGCGAATGCGGCGCGACAGTTCCGGATCGAGCTCGGCGCCTCGGACTGGACCCGGATCCACTCGCACGTCACCCGCTCCGGTCCATGTCACTTCGGCTCCGAGACTCTCGAGCAACCCGATCATCGTGCGTACGTCGCGGATGTCCGGCACGTTCTCGAGTTCCACGGGAGCGTCTGCCAGTAGCGTGCCCGCGAGTATCGGCAGAGCGGCGTTCTTGTTTCCCGCCGGCCGGAATCGTCCCTGCAGACTGGCCGGTCCTTCGATCCGAAAGTGCATCGGTGTCGCTCCTGGTGCGGGTGGCGCCCGAAGCGCGCAAATTAGAGGATCGAGGGGCGGAGCGGCAACGCGTTTCACCGCTTCTTGACAGGTTTTCCGGCAAATCTCTAGCTTCGTTGAATCGATTCCGCAGTCCGGCTGCGCTCCACGGGCCGGGCAGTGCCCCCAGACAGGATGGGGCGGCGTGATGCTCTCAGACTACCTGGCCACGGAACGCGTGGTCACCGGCGTGCGGCCCGGGGAGGTGCGGGATATCCTCGCCCGCCTTATAGAGCCTCTGCTGCGAGACGGGTCCGTTCGGGATCCGGAGACCGTGCTGGCATCTCTTCTTGCGCGCGAGAAGGTGCTCAGCACGGGTATCGGATACGGGATCGCGGTGCCGCACGCTCTCACCTCCGCGGTCGAGGATCCTGCGGTTCTCCTCGGCATCGCACCCGATGGCGTGGAATTCCACTCGGTGGACAGCGAGCCGGTATTCGTGTTCTTCCTCCTGCTCTCGACCCCAGACCGGGCCGCCCATCACACTCGTCTGCTGGCTCGGATCGCACGCCTCGGCCGGGATCCGAGCCTCGTCAGCGGGCTCGCCGCATGCCGGGACGCCGCGCAGGCGTTGCGCGTCGTGGCTGAGCACGAACGGGCCCACCCATAGCCGGAAGGGCTGAGACATGGAGATGCTCGTCGCAGTCGTCGACGACCCGGACCGCATGGAAGAGATCCTGGCCGGCCTACTGGACATCGGGGTGACGGGGGCCACGCTCATCGACTCCCGCGGAATGGGACGCATCCTGAGCCGGGACATTCCGGTCTTCGCCGGGCTGCAGACGCTGATTGCCCGCTCGCGACCTCAGAATCAGACGCTGTTCAGTGTCATCGAAGACCCCGAAAAGGTACAGCGGGCCGTGGATCTGATCGAATCGATCTGCGGCCGGTTCACCTCCCCGGCTACCGGGATCGTGTTCACGGTGCCGGTGCATCGAGTCGTCGGCCTGGCGCCTGAGCTCGGCGCGCTGGACGGCCGCGACCATTCCTGAGCGTCCTGCGAGTGCTGGCCCGCATCCTGCTGCATCCTCGTGTCTGCGAGTTGTAAGCGGCCGGACTGAAGCCTAGTTTCACGCCGGGCTGGACGAGCAACAAGAACTGGGAGGATCGGTGAGCTTCTATCAGGTGCTCATCCACATGTCACTGGTCCTGTGGATCCTTCTCGGCAGCATCTCCGTGGTGTGTCTGATACTGCTTCTGCCGCGAGTGTTGGGCACGCTGCGCCGGATCGATACGCTGCATGGGACGCTCTATGACAAGGCGCTGCCGGTCCTGGATCAGACACAGAGCTTGCTGGATCAGGTGGGCAGCGTCTCGACCTCGCTGGCGGATGACGTGGAGCGGATCGACCGCACCGTCATTCGGGGAACGGAATCAGTGGAGCGCATGATCGAGCTGGCCGAGGACCGGGTGTCGGAGATCAACGCTCTTCTCGAGGTCGCCGTCGAGGAGGCGGAGGACACGTTCTTTTCCACCGCCGCGATCCTGCGTGCTCTGCGACTGGGTGGTCGGTCCCGGAAGCGCCACAAGCTGTCCCGGGGAGAACGCAGGCGTTCGGGTTGAGCCGCAAAGCGCTCATCGGCAGCGTCGTCCTGGCGACAGCCTTCCTGCTGCTGGCGCCCGAATCGGCCTTCGCGTGGGGACCGGCCACGCACACGCAGATCGGTCTCGACGTGCTTCGCTCGTTGAACCTGTTCCCTCCCGCCCTGGGGGCCATTCTGGCCCGCCACCCGATCGACTTCCTGTACGGAAGCGTAGCGGCGGATATTTCGATGGCCAAGAAGTACGCTCCGGTGGGCCGGCACTGCCACCATTGGCACGTGGCGCGCGAGATCTTCCGGGCGGCCGGCGACGACGGACAACTGAAGGCGGCCATGACGGGATACCTGAGCCACCTGGCCGCAGACGTACTCGCGCACAACACCTTCGTGCCGCGTATGTTGCTTCTCACTTCGTCGACCCGGGCGCTGGGTCACTCGTATTGGGAACACCGGATGGATGTCGATGTCGGTTCGGAGTACGCGCAGCTGGCGCGCTGGATCGTCACACGCTTCGACCACTCGCGCACCGATGAGCTGTTTCATCGTGTTCTGTCGAGCACCTTGTTCAGCTTCAGCACCAACAGACGGATCTTCCGCGGCATGATCCGCATCAGCGGGAATGAGAGCTGGCAATCCATCTTCGACACCGTCATCGACAATTCGCGCTGGGACCTGGATCCGACGGAGGTCGTCCGGTACCAGCGCTACGCCTTCGAGCTGGTAGCCGACTTCCTGTTGCGCAACGAGAGATCGAAGGCGTCGGTCGAAGACCCGATCGGCGACCGGAGTCTCGCGGAGGCGAAGAAGATTCGCCGTCGGGTGCTAATGGCAGGCGGATGGCAGAGCCCGGATGCGATCCAATCGACCGCCGATCACCACTTCCCCCTGCCGGCCGGCGTCACGCGGCTGTGGGAGGAACGCGGCACCTCGGCGGACGAGGCCGCCGAGGTGTTCGAGCGAGCCGTGTCCCGTTCGCGAGCCTCGGCACCGCCCATGTTGGATCGGGTATTCGGCTGAGCCTCAGGCCGGCCGCAGACCAGCGTGCCGTACCATGATCTTGCGTCGGAATCCGTCCTCGAATTCGATGTCCGCCCTGGCCAGCCGTCCGTCCCCCGAGACGGCTAGAATCAGCCCCTCTCCGAATCTCGGGTGCACCACGCGGGCTCCTGCCTCGAGCCGCAGGACCTCCTGCGAGTCGGCGTAGTCGTAGGTGAGTCCGTCGCGGGACGAAGCGGAGCCTGCGCGCGTCGTCGAACGGTGCCAGGCGAAAGGCATGGCACCTGGTTCCGTCCAGCTCGACCCCGCGGGAACCGACGATGCGCCGCCCTCCTCCCGACCCCACTCTCCAGCACTTCGCGGGCTCCGCCGCCGACTGCCGCCGGAGCCGGCACCCGGCGGTGGGCTCACGTACCGGATGTTCCTGTCCGGAAGCTCCGACAGAAAGGAAGATGCCTCGGCCCGTGTTTCCCCCCCGTACCGCCACCTGCGATCGGCGTGCGACAGAAAGAGCCGGTCCCGGGCCCTCGTCACCCCGACGTAGAAAAGGCGTCTCTCCTCTTCCAGCTCCTCGCGCGTCTCCATCGCCCTGGACAGCGGGAACAGACCCTCCTCGAGGCCGACCACGAACACGACCGGAAACTCCAGCCCTTTCGCGTTATGCAGCGTCATCAGGGTCACGCCGGGCTCGTCTTCGGCGTAGTCGTCTATGTCCGTGCGGAGGGCCGCCGACTGAAGGTACAGCTCCAGGTCGGTCGCATCGGCCGTGGCGTCCTCCACCTCCGCGGGGTCGAGGGCCGCGGCGGCGGCCAGGAGCTCCGTCACGTTCGCGATCCGATCCGCTCCGTCCTCCTCCGCCTCCAGCACAGGCACGAAGCCGAAGCTCCGGATGCACTCCCGGATCACTTCCTCCGCCGTGGCGTCCCGGGCCATCTCGGCGAGTGCGCTGATTCCCGCCGCGAAGTCCACGAGCGCCCGCGCTCCCGCGGGAGGCAGTCCCGGAATCTCCAGCGCCCTCTCTGCCGCTGCGAGAAGCGTCAATCCGCGATCCGCAGCCGCGGCCCGCAACCGATCGAGCGTCACCCCTCCCACGCCCCGGCGGGGCCATGAGACGGCGCGGGCGAACGCCGCTTCGTCGGCCGGGTTGACGCAAAGCTGCAGGTAAGACAGCGCGTCCTTGATCTCGCGTCTCTCGTAGAAGCGCACGCCTCCGACGATTCGGTACGGGATGCGGGCCCTGCGCAGGGAGTCTTCGAACGGACGTGACTGGGCGTTGGTCCGGTACAGGATCACGTGATCCTCAAGAGCCACACGTCCCGCCGCGTCCTCGATCTCTCCCACGACCCAGCCGGCCTCGGATCGCTCGTCCGCCAGACGAACGATCGACACTGGATCGCCGGCGGGACGGCTGGTTCGCAACGTCTTCTCCTTGCGATCCCGGTTGCGGGCGATCACTTCGTTGGCAACCTCGAGGATGGCCGATGTCGAGCGGTAGTTCTCTTCCAGGCGGACCACCTCGGTTCCCGCGAAATCGCGCTCGAAGTCAAGGATGTTCCGGATGTCCGCTCCGCGCCAACCGTAGATCGACTGGTCGTCGTCTCCCACCACGCAGATGTTCCCATGCGTCGCCGCCAGACGCCGCACGATGCGGTACTGTGCGTGATTCGTGTCCTGGAACTCGTCCACGAGCACGTGCCGGAATCGGGATGAATACCGATCCCCTACATCGGTCGCCTCTTCCAGCAGACGGGTCGCGTACACCAGAAGATCGTCGAAGTCGTACGCGCACGATCGCGTGAGGATTCTCTCGTAGACCGGGTAGACTCGGGCCGTTGCCCTGGCTGCCAGATCGAAGGCCGCGGTGGCGTACTCGGTCACCGATACGAGGGCGTTCTTGGCATCCGAGATTCGGGAACGGAGCAACTTCGGGGACCAGCGATCGAGATCGAGATCGGCCTCTTCCATGGCCCGCTTCAGGGCCCGAAGCGAGTCATCCTCGTCGTAGATCGTGAAGTTCGGCCCGCGCTCCAGGGCGCTTCCCTCACGCCGCAGTAATCTCGCCGCTATGGAATGGAACGTGCCGATCCACAGGCCCCTCGGCTGCTGGCCGAGAAGATCCGCAATTCGCTCACGCATCACGTCCGCCGCCTTGTTGGTGAAGGTGACGGCGAGTATGCGCTCCGGCCGCTCGCCTTCGTCCCGGATCAGACGGGCGATGCGCGTCGTGAGGACCCGTGTCTTTCCAGAGCCGGCGCCGGCCAGGACAAGCAGTGGCCCGCCACCGTGTTCCACCGCCCGACGCTGTTCCGGGTTCAGCGCCGGACCCGTCACGCGACGGTCCGTGCCGCCGGCAGCTCGATCAGGAAACTGGCCCCCTCTTCCGCGGGCTCCAGTCGGATACCCCCGCCGTGCAGGCTGGCGAGGATGCGCCGCGCGAGCGATAGTCCCACCCCCCATCCTCCCTGCTTCGTCGTCGCTCCTACGTCGAACAGGCGGCGGCGCATCAGCGGGTCCACGCCCGGTCCGTCATCCGAGAAGCGTAACCGCACGCTTCCAGCCTGGATGCCCAGCCAGGTCAAGGTGATCGTCCCACCCCGGCCGGCCAGGGAATCGATCGAGTTCTTGAACAGGTTCTCGAATGCCCATTCGAGCAGAGTTTCGTTGCCGAGGACCGCCGGAGCTTGTGGAGGGATGCCGTTCCGGACTTCCACCCGGCCCCGCGTGGAAGGAGTACGAGCCTGATAGTATCGACCGAGTCGATCGATGACGTCGTACAGCGACACCGGCCGCAGTGCCGGACGGTGACCGATGAGCTCGAAGCGCCGCGACACCTTTCCGAGCCGCTCCACGTCATGCTTCATCTCGGCCATGACGTCCACGCCATGCGGCTGAAGCGATCGCGGTAGCTCCGCAGACTCGAGGACCTCCAGCCAGCCGACGAGGGCGCTGAGAGGCGTTCCCATCTGGTGAGCAGACTCCCGCGCCATGGCCGTCCAGATTCGTTCCCGTTGGGCTCGTGCGGACGTCCGGATCATCCACACACCCGTGCCTACGACTCCGAGCAGCAGGGCCGCCTGGAGCCACGGTATCCACCGTAGCCGACGCAGGTAGAGCGGTTCTCCGTAATGCACGACGAAGTTCCGGTCCGTGTCCACGAGAGGCGGATTCGCTTCATCGAGGCTCTCGACGTACCGTCTCACCCGCTCCGCGCCGGCGGAGTCCTCGATATCGGCGTCGAACGGGAGGTTCTTGATCAGCGTCGGATTCCCGGCGAGGTCGGTCTGCACGACCGGAATCTCGAGCTCGTACAGCTGCAGGAGCAGTGCGAACTCCGACTCCGCGGTCATGCCTTCGGGAGACGCGACCGCCTGCACGACCTGAAAGTAGATCTGGCTGAACACGGCGGCGTTCTCGCGCATGGCTTCCGCGAGCTGCCACGTGTAGGCGAGGTAGGAAACGAGCACCGCGGAAAACGCGCCGACGATTCCGATCGGTACGAGTCTCCGGATCACAGGACGGTCAGCCGCTCCTGCCTCACATGCTCCCTCAGGACCTCGGGGACGACAACGGAGCCGTCCGCCTGCTGGTAGTTCTCCAGGATGGCCACGAGAGTGCGCGCGAGCGCCACACCGGATCCGTTCAGCGTGTGGACGAAGGTCGGCTTGCCCTTGCCGTCCGGACGATACCGGATCTCGGCACGCCGGGCCTGGTAATCCGTATAGCTGGAGCAACTGGACACTTCCAGCCAGCTCCCCACGCCCACGGACCACACCTCGAGATCGTACGTGATCGCGTTCGAGAATCCCAGATCGCCCCCTGCGAGAAGGACGCGCCGGTACGGAAGGCCGAGCCTCTCCAGCACCGTCTCCGCGTGTCGCGTCAGCAACTCCAGTTCCTCGGCCGAGGTCTGAGGCTCGGTGAACCGGACCAGCTCGACCTTGTCGAACTGATGCACGCGCAGCAGTCCCCGTGTGTCCCGTCCGGCGGCCCCGGCCTCTCGCCGGAAACAGGGCGTGTAGGAAACGTATGCGCGCGGCAGGTCCAGTCCGTCGAGGATCTCGCCCCGGTGCATGTTGGTGACCGGGACCTCCGCCGTCGGGATGAGGAACAGGTCGTCGGGTTCCGTCCGATACACGTCATCCTCGAACTTGGGCAACTGTCCGGTCCCGATCAGACAGTCCCGGGTCGCCACGAACGGAGGGGCCACTTCCACGTAGCCGTGCTCACCGGTGTGGAGGTCGAGCATGAAGTCGATCAGGGCCCGGCTCAGACGGGCTCCGGCGCCGACGAAGAGCGGAAAACCGGATCCCGCGATGCGGGCCCCTCTCTCGAGATCCAGCACTCCCAGCCCGGACCCGATCTCCCAGTGCGGACGGGGCTCGAAGTCCGGTTTCACCGGCTCCCCCCACTCCCGGAGAACCTGGTTCGCCTCTTCGCCTCCCGGAGGGACACGGGGGTCCGGCAGATTGGGAATCTCCAGCAATGCGGCCCGAAGATCCGCCTCCGCCTCCGACTGGTTCCCGTCCAGCGCCCGAATCCGATCCGCGACGGTCTGCATGTCGGCGATCAGATCGGCTGCGTCGGCGCCCTCGCGCTTCCTCACACCGACCTCGCGCGACACCTCGTTTCGCTGGGCCTTGAGGACCTCGACGTTCGATATGATGTCTCTCCGGCGGACATCCAGCGCGAGAGCTCGGTCCAGAGCGGCGAGAGCGTCGGGACTTCCACGGCGCTCCAGGCGCCGTCGGGTCTCGTCGGGCTCGGATCGAAGCGTCCGAATGTCGAGCACCCTACTCCTCGGCTCCGGGCACCAGAGTGCGCTTCTCGCAGTTCGGGTTGACGAGGTGTCGCATCGTCATCGTACCCTCAGAGACATCGATCGAGAGGATCTCGGTCTTGCCGTACCGGCGGCACCGGAAACTTCCGAACGCCGGATCGCGCCGGCTCCGCATGGAAAGCACATCCCCTTCCGCCGCGACCACGGGACCGGACGTCGTGTAGCCGGATTCCGGAGCGGTGCGGAGATCGTCGAAGCTGACGTCTGCCAGGCGGAGGCCCGACTCCAAGTCTTCTTCGGTGATGGCGGAGCGCGGCCACAGAAGAGCGGTCCCGTCCCCGAATACCTCGACTACGAAGTCCCAGGCAGAAATCTGATCCGTGCGGACGGGTTCTGCCGCCAGCACGTCGAACGCAGAGGGCTGCAACACATCGCCACCGCGGAAGTTGGTGAGCGTCGCCTCCCGGGCCTCGTCCGGCACCGGAATCAGAACCGGCTCAAGGGGATCGCCACAAGCCACGAGCCCGATCGCGGCGACGGCGACGACGACCAATACATATTGCTTCAAGAACACCGGTTAGCTCCTGTCGGGGTTACGCCTCGGGACGAAAGATAGCAGAGTTTCTCCCCGGCGCGAGGTCCTGTACTTTGAGATTCATGGGCACGTACTCGCGCCGGGTCGCGCAGTTCCCGCCACCCGCGGTGGCTGGTCTCAGCAGAGCATGAACGGGCTCCCGTCCCGGTTCGCCGTCGTGCTCGCCGGTGGTGAGGGCAGTCGGTTCTGGCCCGCCTCGCGCCACCAGCGCCCTAAGCAGCTGCTGCCGCTCGGAGGCGAGCACCCCCTCATTCGCGAGACGGTGCTTCGTGCCGCCAGACTCGTGGGCATCGACTCCGTCCGGGTGATCGCCGGGCGCGACTTCGTGGAATCACTGCGGCTGGCTGCTCCCGAGCTCACGGAGGCGATGGTCCTGGTCGAGCCCGCCGCCCGCAGCACCGGACCGGCGCTCGCCTGGGCCGCATTCGAGCTCGAGCGAGCGCACCCGGGAGCCTTGATGGTGTCCCTTCATTCGGACCACGCCATCGAGCCGGTCGAAGAGCTCGTCGGCGCGTTCGAGCGCGCCGCAGAGGCGGCACGGAGAGGCTCGTTGGTGTGCATCGGCGTGAAGCCGGATCGGCCCGACACCGGCTACGGCTACGTCGAGCGGGGTGAGCCGACGGGCGAGCGAACCTGGCGGGCCCGACAGTTCGCGGAGAAGCCGGATCGGGAAGCAGCCGAGGCGTATGTCGCCTCCGGTCGCTTCTTGTGGAACACGGGCATTTTCGTCTGGAAGGCGGAGGTGTTCCTGGAGGCCGTGCGGACGCTGGCCCCAGAGATATCCGCCGCCCTGCCGCTCCTGGCGACCGATGGCCCACAGGCATTCTTCGGCGCGGTGGAGGCGATCAGCGTGGACGTCGCGGTGCTGGAGCGCTCCGCTCACATCGAAGTAGTCGAGGCCGGCTTCGCTTGGGACGACGTCGGCTCGTGGAACGCCCTTCGTCGCACACGTCCATTGGATGGCGCGGGCAACGTACTGGTAGGGCAGGTGCTCGCGGTGGAGTCCGCGGACAACGTGGCCTGGGCCGAGGACGGAGACCTGGTCCTGTTCGGCGTGCGGGACCTCGTGGTGGTTCGCAGTGGTGGCCGGACGCTCGTCACGACCCTGGAGGCTGCCCCTCACCTGAAGCGGCTGATCAAGCGCGTACAAGACTGGGACGGGTCTATTTGAAGCTCTACCTGTTCGACGACCGTGTGGCCGACGCATGGCACCCGTTCGCGTTGACACGTCCGGCAGGCGAGCTCCTGTTCGGCGCGTTGCTGCTGCGGGAGCGACTGGAGCGATACGCCGGCAGGCCCGCCACCGCCTCGCTGACGCGCCCCTGGTTGCGCTCGTTCCAGGAGCCCGGCGCCCCCGTTGCCGTTCCACGCAGCGCGGCATCGCCGGACCATGAGCGGCTCCTGCTCTGCTCGCGATTCGTCCCGACGATCGGGGAACGTTTCGAAGGGCGCGGCCAGCGACCGATCCTGCTCCTGGCCGGAGACGGAGTGGCCGGATGCTACCTTCCGGCCGGTCATCCGGGGCCGGCGACGGAGTGGCTGGAGGAGCCGGAAGCGGGCCCGGTCGCGGACCACTGGGAGACCCGGATCGTCTCCGGGGCACTGGTCGGCGCGGCCTGGCAACTCATAACCGGGAACCCGGGCCAACTGCTGGCGGACCTGACGGACGACCCTCGTTCCCGCGGGGACTCGGGGGAGCCTCCTTCGGGAACGTTCCGGGTTGGCGGACACGCGATCCTGCTTGGAGAGGGCGTGCGCGTCGAGCCGGGAGTCGTGTTCGACACACGGGACGGGCCGGTGGCTCTGTCCGACGGCGTGGAAGTGCTGGCCGGCTCGAGGATCGCGGGACCGTTCTTTGCGGGACGTGGAACGCGGCTGCTCGGCGGCCCCTACGAGCGGGTCGGCGCCGGCCCCGAGTGCCGGCTGCGCGGAGAAATCGAGGACTCGGTGGTCCTCGGGTATTCGAACAAGGCTCACGGCGGCTTTCTCGGACATTCCTACATCGGCCGCTGGGTGAACCTGGGCGCGTTGACCACGAACAGCGATCTCAAGAACACGTACGGACCGATTCGGCTCGGCGGGCCTGCGGAGGAGGTCGAGACTGGCCTCACCAAGCTGGGTTGTCTCCTTGGGGACCACGTGAAGACGGCCATCGGAACGCGGATCCACGCGGGCACGGTCGTAGGCGCTGGAGCGAACCTGTTCGGTGACTCTGCCCCCGAGCGGTGGGTGCCCGCATTCGCGTGGGGCTCCGGGTCGGACGCCTCCGTGTTCGAGCGCCCGCGCTTCGTCGAAGTGGCCGCGCGCGTCCTCCGACGACGCGGAATCGACGTGGACGAGGCGACGCGAGAATGGTTGGGGGCATGCTGGGACGCGCGAGGGGCGGATTGAAAGTCGCGACTCTGGGAAGCGGCAGCCGAGGCAATTCAGTGCTCGTGGAGTGCGGCGGGACGCGCTTGCTCGTCGATGCCGGGTTCAGCGGCTCCGAGCTCGCGCGCCGCCTCGACGCACTGGGCGTCGCTCCTGAGACGATCGACGGAATCGTCGTCACGCATGAGCACCGGGATCACACGGGCGGAATCGGCGTGGCGGCCCGGCGCTGGGGTTGGCCGCTCTTCATCACGCGCGGCACAGCAGCGGCTTGTGCCTCCCTGCTGCGAGGCACCGAGGCGGTCGTGCATTACGAAGGCGAGGAGCCCTTCCGAGTCGGCGACCTGGTGATCCACCCGTGTGCCACGTGTCATGACGCGGCCGACCCGGTGGCGATCGCTGTCACGGATCCAGCCACCGGTTTGAGGGTCTGTGTCGCGACGGACCTGGGGCGCGCGACGGCGCCGGTGCGGAGTGCGTTCTCTGGTTGCCATTTCGTGATCCTGGAGTCGAACCACGACGAAGTCCTGCTTCGTGAGAGCCCGTACCCCTGGTCCATCATACAGCGCATCGGCGGCAGTCGCGGCCACCTGTCCAACAGGCTCGCGGCGGATCTGGCGGCCGATCTGGTACACCCCGACCTGGGGGGCATTCTCCTGGCCCACCTCAGTGCCGAGTGCAACGACCCGACTCGGGCCCGGGAGACTGCCCGACGCCGGCTGCGCGCGACCGGATACCGGGGATTGCTCGAAGTCGCGGCTCAGGATGAGCCTTCAGCGCTGTACGATGTGGCCGGCCTGGTGAGCACGGTCCGCAACGGAGGCCCGCAGCTCCAGCTCTTCGGCTAGTCGCCCCGCCTAGTGCGCCGCGACCGGCGATTCGTCAGACGCCCACCAGCCGGAGAATGTCGTTGGCGAACGCCAGCACCATCAGGCCGATCACCAGGATCAGACCGATCTGGGTAAGGCGGAGCCGACTTTCGACACTGACCTGCCTGCCCCCACGCGCCGCTTCGAGCAGCAGGAACAGGATGTGTCCGCCGTCGAGAACGGGGATCGGGAGGAGGTTCAGAACCGCCAGGTTGACGCTGATGATCGCCATGAACGTCAGGAACGGCCAGAATCCGGCGCGTGCCGCGTCCCCCGAGAGCTGACCGATCGCGATTGGACCCCCGAGCTCCTTGGCGGAGCTGCGTCCGGATACGACACGGCCCAGGAAATCGAAGATCGTACCCGTCCAGGATCCGGTCTGGTACCAGCCCTCCACCACCGACTCTCCCCACGTCAACTTTCGCAAAGCGTTCTCGGTCGCCGGACCGATCCCGACGCGACCGAATTCCACCGAGTCGCGAGCGATCTCGTTGTATTCGACGACTGTCGCCGGCGTGGCCGTCAGCGCCAGGGCTTGACCCTCGCGCTCGATCCCGAACTCGATCGGCACCTCGGGTCGAATGCTGATGTAGCGTACCACTTCCTGCCAATCGGCTACGCGACGCCCGTTCAGTCGGACGATCAGGTCGCCGTTCAGGAAGCCGGCCGCCTCGGCGGGACTACCCTCGACGACCTCTCCGACCCGCGGCACAATGACGCCCTGCGCGTGTGAAGTGAACGTGAACGCGGCAAAGGCGAATACGAAGTTCATCAGGACACCGGCGATGATCACGAGGAAGCGAGCCGACCAGGGCTTCGCATCGAAGTCACGCGGCGAGGCCTGGCGCGACGGGCGGGCGCTCGGTCCCTCGAGAGGCGCCACGGCCTCCTCGCCGGTCATGCCTTCCATTTTCACGTACCCGCCGAGAGGGATCGCCGCGAGGACGTACTCGGTCTCGCCCCACTGGAAGCTGAACAGGGCCGGCCCGAAACCGATCGAGAAGCGGGAAACCTCTATGTCAACTGCTTTCGCCGCCCAGAAGTGGCCCAGCTCGTGGACCAGGATCAGCACGCCCAGTACGACGACGGTCGCCAGAATGGTGATCAGCATGTGCTCAGGTCTTCAAAGGAAATCAGTTGTCACGCAGGGCTTTCACCCCGCGCGAGCGACGGTGTTCCGATCCGCCCGGCGGCGGTAACGCGCGCCTCTGCGTCCACCTCGATCAGATGTTCCAGGCTCTCCACTCGTGTCTCGGCTACAGCCCTCAGCGTGGCCTCGACGACCCTCGGGATACCGCTGAAGTCCAGCTTCCCCTCGAGGAAGGCCCGCACCGCCACCTCGTTGGCCGCGTTGTAGATCGCAGGAGCCGTTCCGCCGTCCCGGCCGGCCGCGACACCCAGATCGAACATCGGGAAATCGGCTCGGCGCAACACCTGGAACTCGAGCGGTCCGTCTCGGACCGGATCGAAGGACCGGAAGGCGTTGGGCAGGCGCTCTGGCGCCGCAAGAGCATACAGAATAGGTACTTCCATGGTTGGATGTCCGAGCTGTGCGATCGTCGATCCGTCCCGGAACTCGACCATCGAGTGCACGATCGACGCAGGGTGCACCACGACCTCGATGCGATCGAACTCGATCCCGAACAGCAGGTGGGCCTCGATGATCTCCAAGGCCTTGTTCGCCAGCGTCGCGGAATCCACGGAGATCTTGTCACCCATGCTCCACGTCGGGTGGGCCAGGGCATCCTCAGGTCGGATCGACGCGAACTTCGAGGCCGGCCAGTCCCGAAACGGTCCCCCGGAGGCCGTCAGGATGATCCGGTGGATCTCGCCTGGTGGACGTTCCCGCACGCACTGGAGGATCGCACTGTGTTCGCTGTCCACGGGCATAATCTCCCCACCGCCTCGACGCGCGGCCTCCAGCACCAGCTCCCCACCCACCACAAGAGACTCCTTGTTCGCCAGAGCCAGGCGCTTGCCTGCTCTGAGCGACGCCAGGGTGGACTCGAGGCCGGCAAACCCCACGAGCCCGTTCACAACGACGGGGGACCGCGGGTCCGTCGCAGCGTCCCACATCGCCTCCCTTCCGAAGAGCCACCGTCCCTCCCACGACGGGCGGAAGCCCTCCCCGAGCTCGCTCGCCACGACCACGTAGTCAGGCTCTGTCCGGCGGGCGAGTCGGTCGAGGACGTCGGCCCGGCGACCGGCCGTGAGGGCGACGACGCGGAACCGATCCCGATGGCGCTCCAGAACACTGAGCGTGGAGTGGCCGATGCTGCCAGTGGCTCCCAGGACGGCCACGCCCGTGGCCTCGCTCACCCGAGTGCTCGCAGGAAGAGGTAAGCCGCGGGAATGGACCACAGCAGTGAGTCCATCCGATCCAGGAGTCCGCCGTGGCCCGGTAGCAGCCCCGAGGAGTCCTTCACGCCGCATTCCCGCTTGAGGGCCGATTCGGCAAGGTCGCCCACCGTGGCGGCCGCGGCGACGACCACTCCGAGCCCCACGAGACCCGCCATGCCGAGGGCGGCGCCTAGACCGGGAAGCAGTACGGTTCCGTACACGAGTGCCCCAGCGGCACCTGCGAGGATGCCAGCTACGCCCCCCTCCACCGTCTTGTTGGGACTGATCACGGGAGCCAGCCTGCGGCGGCCCAGGACGCGGCCCCCGAAATAGGCCGCGGTGTCGGCCAGCCATGTGAGGGCCACGGGCAGAAAAAAGTAGAGCGTTCCCTCGACTGCATCGCTCGTGAACGATTCGCGGAGAGCTATCCCGAAGCTCAAGAGCCCGCCGACGTACAGCGAGGCCGTCACGGTCAAAGCAGCTGTGTGGAACGGCCGTTGCTCCGGGGCGATGCGAAGGGTGGCCATGCCGACGACGATGATGACGGCGGCCGCGGTGACGCTCCACGCTATCTGGCCTCCCCCGGCCAGCGCCGCGAGAGGAAGCAGAGCCGCGTAGGCCATTCCCGGGGCATACAGGAACCGATCGCCCCGGCTCTCCAGCATGCGGCCGAGCTCCCATACGGCCACCGCGGACAGGACGGCGAGACCCGCCGCGAATGGCGCACCGCCCAGGAGAGTGACGACGACCGTCACCGGTATGCCGATCGCGGCGACGGCGAGCCGCCGGCTCAGATCAGACGACATGGTCCGCTCACCGCTGCACCCGCCCGAAGCGCCGCTCCCGCCGCTGGTAGTCGAGCACGGCCTCATACAGTTCCGTCTCTCCGAAGTCGGGCCACAGCACCGGGGTGACGTGGATTTCGGCGTAGGCGATCTGCCACAGGAGAAAGTTGGAGACCCGCATCTCTCCCGAAGTTCGGAGCAACAGATCGGGGTCCGGGATCCCTGCCGTGTACAGCTCAGAGGCGAACGCTGCCGCGTCGATCTTCGACGCGTTCACGTCTCCCGCCACACACCGCTCCGCCAGCCGCCGGGCTGCCCGGACGATCTCGTCGCGCCCCCCGTAGCTGATGGCCAGGTGGAGCCGCAGGTGCCGTCCCGCTGACGTCGTGCTCTCGATGGTGTCCACGGCGCGGCGTGCATCCTCGGACAGGGGTCGCAAGTCGCCCAGGACGTCGACGCGCACGCCCTTCTCAGCCAGCTCCACGCGCTCCCGTTCCACGTATTCGCACAGGAGGCCCATCAGAGCCGCTACCTCGGCGGGGGGACGCGACCAGTTTTCCTTCGAGAAGGCGTACAGGGTCAGGTGATCGATGCCGATGGCCAGAGATCCCGTCACGGCGCGGCGCACCGCCGTCATCCCCTCTCTGTGGCCCATCCAGCGCGGAAGTCCTCGATCGGCGGCCCACCGTCCGTTCCCGTCCATGATGATGGCTACGTGGCGCGGAACGTCCCCGCCATCCAGGGCCTGTCGCAGACGCCGGTCCACCGTCTCACCACCACCGATCATGAATCGCCCGGCCTTCCCGCGACCGGTCCGGCCAGGCGGCGCAGCGCTCTCAGGCCTCCCAGAAAACAGTAGGCCTCGTACCCGGCGTTCTGCATCAGCTCCGCCAAGCGGGCGCTCTTGACGCCCACGTCACAGTACAGAACGTACGTGCGCTCCCGGTCCAGTCGTCGATAGTCGGAGAGAAGGTTCCGGTATTCGCAATGCGTCGATCCCGGCCAGTGCCACTGCCTGTAGGCTTTCTGCGTCCGCGTGTCGAGAACGACGGCCCCGTCCGGAACGTCCGCCCGAAACACGCTCTCCCCCGCCAAGCGAGCGAGATCGAGTCCCCGCAGATCGAACAACCGGGCTCCTTCCACACTCGCCTCGAGCACGGCCCGATCGAGATCCGACTCCTCGGCAAGCACCGCTGCCGACGAAGCGGCGGTCGCGGGACGACCTGTGCTGATGGAGCAGTACTCGCGCACGCGGGCCGACAGCTCGTACGTGCCGATGCTCCGAGCGCGGGCGATGATCTCCTCCTTGTCCATCCCCACGAGGGGACGGAGAACAGGCAGATGGCTCGCATCGTCGATCGCCCGCAGGTTGGCCAGCGTCTGTGACGAAACCTGGCCGACGGCCTCTCCCGTCACCACCGCGTCGGCGCCCAGACGCTCCGCCACGGTCACCGCCGCGCGGTACATTTCTCGCTTGAGCGCGATCTGCTGGAACGCCGGCCTGAACGTGCGGTGAAGTTCCCGCACAACGGGCTCGAAGTCGAGCGCGAAGAGAGTGGGCCGCGTGCCATAGCTCCAGCGCTCCGCCAGGACCATGGCAACCTCCAGGGCCATCCGCTGGTAAGCGTCACCGCCCAGATTGCAGAACACGTAGTCGAGGGCCACTCCGCGCCGCAGCATCATCCACGCGGCGACCGCCGAGTCGAAACCGCCGGACAGCAAGCACACGGCTCGCCCTTCGGCGCCCAGCGGCAATCCCCCTGCGCCCCGTGTACGGTGCGAGAAGAACACGGCGTGCTCGTCCCGTACTTCCACGTGAACCTCGACGTCGGGGTCGGAGAGATCGACGACGGCTCCCTCGCGCAGCGCGGCCCCGAGCTCCCGCATGATGTCGTTGGAGTCGAACGGATGACTGCCGGCCCGCCGCGCGCGCACGGCGTATCGGGTTCCCCGCACTCGTTCCGCGTATCTCGCCGCTCCCACCGCTACGATGTCCTCGAGGACGGCTCGACTCTGCGCCTCGACGACCGAGAAGCTGCTGATGCCGAACACGCGAGACAGGGCTTCGTCCACATCGCCGCCGACCCGCACGTACAGGCGGCTCCATTCCTGCCGGACCCGGCCGGGATGTCCCTCGCTCTCCAGGGCGTCGCGTACGTTATCGGCCAGGCGTTTCTGGAAGCGTACTCTGGTCCGTCGCCCCTTCGTGGTGATTTCGCCGGTAAGGCGAACCATGAAATCGCCGGGCGATGGCACGTCGCCACTCGCTGTGCTCATTTCCATCTCGGAAATCATGACTCAACGATACGAGGAAACGGGCGGTGGCGCCGACCGGCGCCCCGTCTCCGAGTTCCGCCTAGGGGACCCGTCGGAGCGGCGCCGTCCGTCACCACCAGCGAACGAAATCACCCGCACGCCCTCCCGCTTCAGGAATCGGGACGGCGGCTCTTACATCGCGAGACGGCCAGCGCGACAACGATCCCGGCGACCGGGATGGCGAGAATGATCCCGATCAGAATGAAACTGTCAGGAATGGCTTCCACCTCGACTCTCCTGTTGGGACCACCCCACGACACCAAAAGACCTGTTTCTCAGCGCCTTCGGGGCCGGCGACGCGACAAGCTATCGGGCCGCGCCGGGCCGCGGCAAGCGGCGCCTCGCCCGCCCCGGAAGGTGTCCGCTTTCGGGACACCTGGTCGTGAAAGCGGACGGGCCCTGATCTCCATATTACTTCATGTCATAGTGCGTATCCACATTTGTTATAGATTATTATAGATCCTATCACTATCTGGCACGGGGGTTGCTTATTGGATGGGCCAAGCACGGTCGCGGTGGAACTGCGCGGTCGCGGAGAAGGCCAGAAAGGCGAGGGAAGCCATGTACTACGGTGCTGAACGGAAACGGGAGGGGACGAGAGCGCTTCTCTCCGTTGTGGCCATCGCAGCGGGCGTAGTTCTTTCGAACACGGCATCCACGTCGGCTTTCCTCGGATCCACGGACGTGGAAGGGGTGTGGCGCTGGGTCTCGCAGACGGCGGACGAGCAGGCGCAGGTGGTGCGGAGCCGGGTGTTCGAGATCCGGCGCGATGCGGACGGGCAGCTCCGAGCCACCATCGCCGCCCGATCCGGAGCTCATGTGGATGGAGCGGAGGTCTCGTTCGACGACGGCCACATCTGCATGATCACCGATGAGGGCGCTTCGTTCTCGGGAGAGATCAGCGAGGACGGCTCCCTGATCCACGGAGTCATCGAGTTCGGTGGCGCGAGACAATCGGCACTTCTGGAAAGGGTCGACCGCCCCATACGGAAGACATCGGCGAGGCTATCAGCGCACGCCACGTGAACGTGATCCGCTGATCGGGCTGTGGCTCGAGCCGACCGGCAGAGAAGAACGCCCCGTGACTCCGGGTCACGGGGCGTTCTCTCGTCGGGAGATGGCGCGCCCACCTCTATCGTTCAGGTCGCTTCGGTCGCGGTTCGCCGGCTCGTCCCGGCCCCTCCCCTCGCCCGGATCACGACCCGAACGGCCAGGAGACAGATGATCACGGCAAGAAAGACGAGCGGCTCGCGCTCATCCGCCTTGACCCTCCAGAAGAAGTGAACGCCGCCGGCCAGCGCCGCCACGTACACCAGGCGGTGCAGACGCCGCCAGCGCCTGCCCAGGCGTCGGATCCAGCCTCGCGTCGAGGTGAAGGCCAGAGCGAGCAGGATAAGCCAGGCACCGAAGCCGAGCGTGATGAAGGGACGCTCCGCAATGTCCTCCAGGATGTAGTCCCAGGCGAAGAACTGGTCCAGGACCACGTATGAGCTGAAGTGCAGCGTCCCGTAAAAGAAGGCGAACAGTCCGACCAACCGGCGGTAGCGGATGATCTGCCGGCTCCCCGTGAGACGACGAGCCGGCGTGATGGCAAGAGTACCCGTGAGCAGGAACAGAGTCCACCAGCCTGTGCGGTGGATCGTCTCCTCGATCGGGTTGGCGCCGAGCCGGCCCGTGAGTCCGTCCGCCGCCAGCACGACCGCCGGGGTCAGGAAGGCGGTCCAAAGCACCGCCTTCACTATGAGGCGCCGCCTCGCGGACCCGGCCCGTCCGGGCGAGGAATCCTTCACGGCACGAGAGTCAGAACCACCGCGCCAGATCCATCCCGGCATACAGGTGGGCCACCTGATCGCCATACCCATTGAACATCAGGGTCGGACGACGTCGGAACTCGCCGAGACGCCGCTCACGCGCCTGGCTCCACCTGGGATGATCCACATCGGGATTCACGTTGGCGTAGAATCCGTACTCGCTGGGCGCCGACAAGGCCCAGCTGTTCCGGGGCATCGTCTCCGTGAACCGAATCCGCGCGATGGACTTGACGCTCTTGAATCCGTACTTCCACGGCACGACCAGCCGCATCGGCGCCCCGTTCTGGTTCGGAAGATCCCGTCCGTACACGCCCGTCGCCAGCAGAGTCAACGGGTGCATGGCTTCGTCCATCCGCAGCCCCTCCACATACGGCCACTCGAGGGCCCGGCGCCGCTGCCCGGGCATCTGCTCCGGGGAGTACAGGGTCGTGAACTCCACGTACGCCGCCCGGGCCGTCGGCTCCAGCCGTCGGATCACCTCGGCGAGGGGGATCCCGCTCCACGGGATGACCATGGACCACGCTTCGACGCAGCGCAGCCTGTACACGCGTTCCTCGATCGCGACGGAGGCCAGCAGGTCCTCCACATCGTACGTACCCGGCCTGGCCACCTCCCCCTCCACCTCAACGCTCCACGGCCGCGCGATCAGGGTATGAGCGTTGCGGGCCGGATCCTCCTTGCCGGTTCCGAACTCGTAAAAATTGTTGTAGCCGGTTACGTCCTCCCAGGGGGTCAGCTCCTCGTCGCGCTCCGAGCGCACGGAAGTCCAGTCATGTTCCTGGGCGGGCCCCGGCACGGTGTCCCCGGCGTCCGTCGGACGGGCTTCCGTGCGTCCCGGCGCCTCGCAGCCGCCCAGCAGACCCGGGACGATTGCCACCGCGGCGGCGGCTTTCGCGGTCCGGCCGATGAAATGTCGTCGGTTGAGATACACCCGGTACGGAGTGATCTCCGACGAGCGAATGTCGCCGGCCTTTCGTATCAGCATATGGACTCTCTTCCGGTGGTCCCCGCGCCTGTCACCCTTCGCTACGTGTAACAGTCATGCCGGCGGAAAGATCCCGTAAACCGGCCGGCGAGTAGACCGGGGTCCGGCGTCCCCTCTATGTTCCGCGGACCAGACGAACTGCCGATGGAGCGAGACACTGATGGATGCACACTGGAAGATCGAGCGTTACGCCGTGTACCTCCGGTCGCCGTCGCTGGGAAGCGGAGGAAACGCTGTTCCGCACATCATTCTGCTGCTGGGTCCGGAGCAAGGGCAGCGCGCGTATCTCTACTTCCTGAACGATATGCAGCAGAAGCCAGCAAACCGCTGGACCGGCGCCTACTGGGCGGGCTATTTCAGTCGGAGCCAGTACCCGGAGATTCTCGATCTGCTGCGCAACGAGATGCCGGTGTACTTCCACTTCAGCGAGGCGATCGGACACGCCCAGCTGCAGACGGCCCTGGAAACGGCGGGCGTGGGAGATGAAGACTATGCCTCGCCTCATGATTGATGCCCCGGACAGGGGCGGGATCCGGCGTCGAGCGCAGCGAAACATTGAGCACGCGGAGCGTGCGCACTACCCGCGACCGGACAGTGGACGATTCTGAGCCCGTGTCGGTTGGAGTGGCAGGGGCGGGATTCGAACCCGCGACCTAGGGCTTATGAGTCCCCCGCTCTGACCAGACTGAGCTACCCTGCCAACAAAGGCGGCCGGAGGACGACCCCCGGCCAGCGTACGGGTGGAACCACGACAGCGGTAACAGGATCGGCGTCGAGCGCAGCGAAACATTGAGCCCGACGGGTAACCAGATCGCTCCATCCCGCATCGTTCTCGGCAACATTAGCTACACGGCGAAATTCGTCAAGATCCTCCGGCCCGCCGCTTACTCCTCACTCGTTCCTTCCTCGTCCACAGGATGAAACCGGACCAGTACCTCCCCTTCCTGGATCATGCCGTGTTCCTCGCGGGCCGCCCGCTCGATTGTCAGGCGATCGCTCTCGAGGCTGTCGGCGCGTTGCGCCAGGGAGTCGGTCCGGGAGGTCAGCGAGTCGAGACGCTCCACGAGGTCCTCGTGCTCCATCCGCATATTGCGCACGTCGAACACGTTGTACACGCCGCCGAACACGAGATAGTAGCCGGCGAGCACGAATCCGCCTCCAGCGAGAGCCCGGAGGCCCCAACGTCGGAACCGCTCACGCATAGACGCGGCCTCCCGGATATTGGCCCGCGGTCCCCAGCTCTTCCTCGATCCGAAGGAGTCGGTTGTACTTGGCCACGCGCTCCGACCGGCACACCGAGCCCGCTTTGATCTGCCCGGCCGCCGTGGCCACTGCGAGATCGGCGATGAACGTGTCCTCGGTCTCACCGGAGCGATGAGAGATCACTGACCTGTATCCCGCGGCCCGCGCGACGCCGATGGCCTCCAGGGTCTCCGTCACCGTACCGATCTGATTGAGCTTGATGAGGATGGAATTCGCGATTCGCGAGTCTATCCCCCGCTGCAGGCGCTCCACGTCGGTGACGAACAGATCGTCTCCCACCAGCTGCACCCGTTGCCCGAGACGCTGAGTGAGCAGGCGCCAGCCCTCCCAGTCGTCTTCCGCGAGACCGTCCTCGATCGACACGATCGGGTAGTCCGAGAGCCACGCTGCGTACATGTCGACCAAGGCGGCCGAGCTCAACGTCTCGCGGTCCCCCGAGCCCTCGAACACGTACGAACCGCTCGCCGGGTCGAAGAGCTCCGTCGCAGCGCAATCCAGGGCGATCGCGACGTCACGTCCAGGCTCGTACCCCGCCTCCCGGATGGCGTCGAGGACGACGTCGAGCGCCTCCTGGTCCGACGACAGGTTTGGAGCCACGCCACCCTCGTCGCCTACGGCCGTGCTGTGCCCCTCCGCGCTCAGTCGCCTCTTGAGGGCCTGGAACACTTCGGCTCCCGCTCGCACGCCCTCCGCGAAGCTCTCCGCGCTCAGCGGGACCACCATGAACTCCTGAACGTCGACGCTGTTGTCGGCGTGCGCACCGCCGTTGAGAATATTCATCATCGGTACCGGAAGCGTGCGCCCGTCCTCCGTTCCGAGATGGCGGTACAGGGGCACACCCAGCTCGGTTGCCGCGGCCCGAGCGGCGGCCATCGACACCGACAGGATCGCGTTCGCTCCGAGGCGGCTCTTGTTCGAGCTTCCGTCCAGCTCGATCAACATCCGATCCAGCGCCGCCTGGTCCGTGCCCTCCGCTCCGTTGAGCGCGGTCCGGATCTCGCCGTTCACGTGCCCGACAGCCTTCCGGACTCCTTTCCCGCCGTAGCGGGACCGGTCGCCATCCCGCAGCTCCACCGCTTCGTGCTGGCCGGTGGAGGCGCCGCTGGGCACGGCTGCCCGACCGCCCGCGCCGCTTTCGAGCGCTACGTCGGCCTCCACCGTGGGATTGCCGCGCGAATCGAGGATCTCGCGCGCCTGGATCTCCTGTATCCGTGACATGGTGCCTATTCCTATGGGGTTCCGGGGTGTCGCCGCCGGTGAGACCGTCCCAAATTGCCTCTCGTGGAGGCGGGAGACAATACCGCTTCCGGAAGGCATCCCAACCCCGACGAGACGGAAGGAAACCATGATTCGCAGATTGCTTCAGCAGGCTGGCGTAGTGGGCGCCGGCATCGCCGTCATGCTCCTGGTGCTGCTCTTCCTGTTCGGATTCAACCGGGTGGACGAGTACGAGGTCGGTGTGCGTCGAAATCCGATCACGGGGGCGGTCAGCTCGTCGCCGTATCGACAGGGCCTGTACCACTCCATCATTCGGTCGTGGACGAATTACTCCACGCGCGAGATCCAGTACCCACGGGAAGGCGGCGCCGAGCGACTGACGGCGCTTTCCTCCGATCAGCTCCAGATCGGGGTCGACGCGGCGTTTCGCTACCGCATCAACCCGGACTCGGTCGTGAACCTGTACCTCTCGGTCGGCAGCCCGGCCGACATCCACGCCTACGTGTACAACACGTACCGGTCCTCCATTCGGGACGCGGTCGCCGAGGTGGCCGCGGCCCTCATCCTGTCCAGCGACCGGGCGACGATCGGCGACCGCATCGAACAGCTGATGGCCCGGCGTCTGGAGCCGCGCGGCATCCTGGTCACCGACTTCTTCGTGCGCGAGATCGAGCCGCCCGAGACGATCCGTCAGGCGATCGAGAACAAGCTGGCGCGCGAGCAGCAGGTGCAGGCGGAGGGCTATCAGACGCAGGTCGTGGAAGAACAGGCGAACCAGAAGCGCGCTGAGGCGGGAGGGATTCGGGATGCCCAGGAGATCATCGCGGCAAGCCTGACCGGCGTGCAAGGCCAGCGGTACCTGTACTGGCGGTATCTGGAGGTTCTCGCCGAAGTGGCTGACGGCACCAACAACCTGGTGATCGCGCCGACCGAGGGCGGGGTACCCCTCTTCTTCACACCGGACCGGCAGTAGGGTCGCTCTCCGGGGCGGGGCCGCGGCGCCCCGCCTCCAGCATCTCCCCGATCTCAGCCCGCACCCGGGCGAGGACGGCGTCGCGATCTCGGTCCGTCTTGCCCTCGGTCGGGAGGGGCCGGGAGAGCGCGAGGTGGATCGCGCCGGATCGGATCCTTCCGCGACGGGAGATCTGACACCCCCCGTCGACGGCGACCGGCACGATCGGTACCTGGGTCTCGATCGCCAGCGCGAACGTACCCTTCTTGAACTCCCCCAGCTCTCCTCCGCGGGACCGTGTGCCCTCCGGAAACAGGCCCAGCGACAGCCGCTCCCGCTTCATGCGCTCCCCGGCCAGGCGCATGGTGCGGCTCGCGCTGCGCCGGTCCGCCCGATCGATGAACACGTGCCCCGCGGCCCGCATGGCCTGCGCGAAGATCGGAATGCGGCCGAGCTCCTTCTTCGCGACGAATCGCACGGACGCCGGCACGTGGGCCAGGAGCGTGAAGACGTCGAAGATCGACTGATGGTTCGACACGAAGATCTGCGGCGCGTCCGGCGCCACGTTGGCCAGTCCACGCGTCGAGATTCGTGCTCCCGCCGCCCAGAGCTCCGTTCGGCCCCAGTACCGGTGCACCCAATCGTGAAGCCGGGGCGGCGCACGCAGCAGTCCACCCACGATCGAGACGGTAGAGAAGAAAACGGTCGCCGGGACGGTCACGGCCCAGAACCAAGCAGTCCGCAGCACCCCGTCAGCTCTCCTCACCGATATGGTCGAAACCTCCGGCCGGAGGATCCACGACACCGCCGTCCGCCCCAATCCACACGACCCCGGAACCCTCACCGACGCAGCCGATGCGAGTCAGCCTGAGGTCGAGCTCCGACTCCGCACGAGCGGTCAGAAGCTCGACCGATCCGGCGGCCGCGGCGAGCAGGAGCTCGTAGTCCTCGCCCCCGCCTGCGCCGATCGCCAAGGCTGCCTCCCGGTTGGCCCACGCATCGAGGACCGGGTGCAGCGGAACCGCATCGACACCTATCTCGAGGCGTGTCCCGGACGCGGCGGCCATGTGTGAGGCGTCCCCACCCAATCCGTCAGACAGGTCAATCATGGCGTGAATGTTCGTGTGTTCGATCATCCACATCGCCTCTGCAATGCGCGGGCGCGGTGCTTCGAAGCGTCGGCGTGCTTCCGGGTGCGGCTCCAGATCGCTTGCCCAGGCGGCGACCGCGGCGGCCGCTCCCCCGAGCTCTCCGGTCACCCACAGCTCATCGCCCGGCAGGGCTCCGCTGCGGCTGACGGGTTCGGTCGATCCGCCCACCACGGTCACGTCGATCACGACGGTGCCGGGCGATCGCGAGACATCCCCACCCAGCAACCCCGCCCCCTGGGACCGGAGACATTCTCCGATCCCTCGACCGATCTCGAGCACCACCGGTTCGTCGAGCTCGGGGGGGAGAGCGATTCCGACCAGGGCTCCGATGGGCCGGGCGGCCATCGCGGCCAGATCACTGAGCGCGGCGGCCACGGCCCGGTGTCCGACCGCCCGCCACGTGAGCCACTCCCGCCTGAAGTGGACGCTCTCGACGGTCAGGTCGGAGCTGATGACCAGGAGCTCTCCGCCACCCGGTCGAACCGCCGCCGCGTCATCCCCGGGTCCGAGCACGACGTCCTGCGGCACGGGAGCATCGACGGCTTCGATCAGCGCCTCGATCCGTCGGAACTCGGCTCCGCCACCCATCGCCGTGCGTCGCACCTCTCCCCCCGTGCCGGCCTAGAAACGCATCTCCACACGGAGCGCCCCCGCCGGGAGGGCGAGCCATGCCTGTTGCGCCGAGACTGGCGCGATCCACCATACTCCGGTCGCGCCCATTTCATCGGGCGGCAGATCCGGTCCGAAGGCGAACCGGGCGACAGCCCCGCTCCTGGTGTTCCAGACCGTGAGCTCTGCCGTCGACCCCACCCACACGACCCCTTCCCCGACGGCCACGCACGTCACCGCGCCTCGCGTGCGGCCCACCGCGTCGAGGCGCGCCCACTGACCGCCCTGGCCTCTTCTCCACCACACCTCGGCCTCGATCCCCGCGAAAACCGTGTCCCCCGCCACGGCGATGCTCGACACATGGCCGCGGAGAGCCCCCGGACCCGCGGCCCGGCCCACGGACCCCGCCCACTCTCCCGTCGAGTCCGGCATCGGCATTCCGAACAGGCCGCGCGTCGTCCCGATCCATACGACGGCATCCGTTTCTGCGACCGCACGAACGCTCTCACCCGGCAGAACGGCCACGTCCGGCCCCGCCCCCGGAGTCAGGATCCGGTACAGGCCACGGTCCGTTCCGACCCACACGCCTTGTCCCGCCGACCCGGTGGCGGGACTCAGCGTCCGGATCGGGCTGACGATCTGGTCGATTTGCCTCTCCTCCCGCCACTCCACGGCCCGCGCGCCGAGCCAGTGCAGGCCAGCCGCGCCGCCTGCCCACACTCCGCGCGGCGTGACGAGAAGGGCGCGCACGTTATCTGGAACCGTGCGAGAGGAATCGGCCCTCCACACATTCCATTCCGTCAGATCCGGCGACGCGCGGGCCAGGCCGTAGCGTCCCTCCAGAGGCCGTGCCGGGGCAAACCATACACCTTCGGCGCCTACGGCCACGGCGGCCATCCCGGACCCGACCGGACCGTACGAACTGCCGCGAGCCTGACGGGACACGTGATCATACTCGAGCAGGAAGTCCCCGGCCGTGCCGAGCCACCACGTCGACGCGTCCCGGGTCGGCGTCACGTCCGTCACGCCTATCCTCCGACCGTTCCACGCTCGCGCGGCGGCCTCGATGCCATCGCGGAAGAACGGGTCCTGAAGAGCCTCACGCCGGGTCCGCAGATCGTACCGCGCGTCGATGGCCCGGCGGACCGCCTCCGGATCCGCGCGTCGCACGTCGCGGCTGAACGTGTCCACCCTCCACCACTCGCCGCCTTCCCGCAGGAAGAGATCCTCGTTCGCGCCTTCCGCGGGCACGAGCTCCATCAGCGGTCGACCGATGCGGACTCGATTCACGAAGCGTCGCGCGAACGGATCCAGCTGCAGGAGGTCGCCGGCGGCGGCGATCCACACGGTTCCGTCCCGGTGATCGTGGACTGCCGCGGTTACAGGAGCGACAGGGTACCCGTCCTCCACGGTGAGAGGGAGATCCCACCCGCCGAATGCTTCGTCCCACGCCAGCAGTCCGCCTCTCGTGGCCACGAAGAGGGTGCGCGGTGAACGAGCCAGTGCGGTCACGATGCCGAAGTCCGTGATCAGCACGCGCTCATCGACCTCCCACGCGGCCGTCTGTCCAAGGAGAGGGGACCCGGCGAGCACGACCGGACCGAACATGCCGAGCAGCCTCAGCGACCGTGGGCGCACGTCAGGTGGCCGAAGCGAAGATCACAGGACCCGTGGGCGGTCCAAGCCCTGTGACCTCGGCCCGGACGCGAGGCAGCCTGTCGGGGAGATCCGCGGCCAGATGCCCGGTGGGCTCGAGCGAGGCAAGGGCCGCCAGCCCCGTGAGGAAGAGAGCCGCGGATGCTGCATCAGCCGCATCCATACCGGCGGCCAGATAGGCTCCGATCAGACCGGTGAGGACGTCTCCGGTACCGCCTGACGCGACCGCCGGACCACCGGTCGTGCTCACGCGAAGGGGCGTCCCGGAACGAGCCACGAGGGACGGGGCGCCCTTGAGGAGGACCGCGCACCCGAGGCTCTCGGCGGCCTGACGCGCTGCCGCCGGAGGATCGGCCGCGATGTCGTCGACGGAACACGCAAGAAGGCGGGCGAGCTCCCCTGGATGGGGCGTGATGAGGTCACTCGATCCGAGTAGCCCGGCCAGGCGGTCGGCCTCTCCCTCGAAGGCGCTCAACGCGTCGGCATCGACCACCACGGGCTGATCCCCGCGGCGCGACAGAACACGCTCCACCAGCTCCCGTCGTTCGCTCCCTCGCCCCAGTCCGGGCCCGATGGCGAGCGCCCCGGCCCATTGCACTGCAGCTTCGACGTCCGCGTCCTCGTCCCACGAGACGAAGATGGCACCCGGTGTCGCTCGCTGAACGATCTCCCGGTTGGCCGGATCTCCGACCACTTTCAGAATCCCTACGCCCCCTCGGAGTGCAGCACGCGCTCCGAGGAGACAGGCACCGGCCATGCCTTCCTGGCCGGACACGAGCGACAAGTATCCGGCGCGTCCCTTGTGCGCGTCGGGCGTACGTTCGATGAGGGTGCTTCGAACCCAGCGGCCGGTGATCGCCCGCGCCGCCGGCGGAGTCCGGGGTGGGGGGAATCCGATCTCGACGGCCTCCAGACGCCCGCAGTACGCGCGCGCCGGATGTTGAAGCAGGCCCAGGTTGGGCCACCCCAGGCTGACTGTCAGATCGGCACGCACGCATGCCCCCGCAACGGCTCCGGTGCTGAAATCCGCGCCGCTCGGTCCATCCACGGCCGCCACCGGCGTGGCAAGATCGTTGATGTGGCGGATCAGCGAGGCCTGTGGCTCGCGTGGCGGCCCGCTGACGCCCGTACCCAGGATGCCGTCCAGCACCACAGCCGCGCCGACGCAGAGCTCGGGAAGGCACTCGGGGTCTTCGAGAGGAACGTCCCAGCCGATGAGCACATCAGGGTCGGGAGGCGCGCTGCCGGCACGTACGGCCCGGACGTCCCGGCCCCAGGCCGCCAGCGTCCGAAGGGCGACGAGGGCGTCCGCTCCGTTGTGACCACTCCCTGCGACGGCCACGACCCGACCGTTCGGCCAGTGCAGCTGCACCCGCCGGGCCACCTCACGGCCGGCTGCCTCGATCAGGGTCCGCTCGGTCGTCGCGCCGCTCGCCACGGCCTGCCGGTCGAGGTCCGCCATCTCCGCCGCGGTGGGGAGCCATACGGTCTCGGCGCCGCAATGCCACGCCTGTAATTCGGAAGGCTCGACGATTAGTGACTGCTGGGGCATCGGATCTCGTCCGCGCCGTGTGCGCCGCACCGACCGCATGGGTCAGCCGCGGAGCGGGGCCGGCTACTTGAAGGACTGGCCGATGCTCCGGCCGAAGCTGATCTCGCCGTTGTCGATCCGAATGTTGTACCCGCATTCCGGATTGGAGCAGACCCAGGCCTTGTAGCGAATCGGTGCTCCGTCCCGGCCGTAATCCGAAAGCGGTAGCAGCTGACCGACATCGCACCTCAGGCACTTCGGATACTGCATCTCGTTCTCCACGGCTCACCCCTCTCCCCAACGTGCGGGCAGGCTACATCACAGATGACAGAAAGGAAAGGTCTGTGCGGGTGCGTCCGGATCCCAATGACACCGGCGGGAAGAGGACGTTACCGCTCCCGCGCCCCCCACGGATACTCCAGCTCGAACACTTCCTCGAACGAGTACAGCTCGACGAAGTCCTCCCGTCGATCCGATTCCTGCTTCGTCAACACACCGTGGTCCACGAGCAGGAAGACGATCTCGCCGATGTCCTCCGTGCAGTGAATTCCCCAGTGTTCGAGGACCACTCTAGCCAGCAGGCCGAAACGTCCGAGAGCAAGGTCACGTACCGCGGATGCCAGCTCCGGCCCCGAGATGTGCCGCGGCTGGTCGAGCTCCGCGAGCCGGCGATGCAGGCCTCCGAGAACGAAGAGGTACGCCTCCGGGGAGAAGCGCGGATTGCGTCTCTGAAGTTGTCCGAGCGTTTGTTGAAGCGTGGATGCTTCCATGGTTCGGCTGTTTCTCGCTCGTGTGGGCCATCCCGGAGTTGTCGCCGCCGCCACGATGAATGGCCAGCAGGCCAAGGGAATGTAGAAATTGGCCGAAGGCCGTCAAGTGTCGACCGGAAGCAACATTTCGTCCGGTAGCACCTCGATCTCCACCCTCCCCGCCGTCGCTTGCGTCAACTCGTGCTCCAGCACCGCAACTTCTGAGCGGTGGAGCGCGACGTCCAACTCGACCGATTCTCCAAAGCTCTCGCGCACGCGCGCAGCGCGGCGTGCCTCCAGCACGCGCGAGATGGGGCCCGTATCTCCATAACGATAGCGGATTCTCACCCGGCTCGCCCGGACCATGCGACGCACCGGCGTGTTCGCCAGTGCCGTCGCCGCGGCGCTTCCGTAGGCCCTCGCCAGTCGGCCCATCCCCAGCTTCGTTCCACCGAAATGGCGTGTGACGACGACCACGACGTTCTTCATTCCGGCGGCGTCGATCGCCCCGAGCACAGGACGTCCTCCTGTACCGGCCGGCTCTCCGTCATCGTCGAACCGGAACGTATCGTCGGCGAGTCGACAGGCGAAGACGTGATGGGTGGCGTCATGGAAACGCTTCCGGTCTTCCTCCCGGGCGGAGACCGCGCCGGTCAGACTGTCGGTCGGGCGTGTCACGGCACTAAAACGGGATCCGCGCACGCGGATCTCGAACTCGGCGCTGGCGGCCGGAAGGCACAGGATCGGCGTGTCCGTCACACGCCGCCTCCACCCGGGAACAGGCCGGACCTGGCGATCAGGCCGGCGCTCCCACCTCCGGCTCCGCGACCAGCGGATACTGACGAGCCCGCTCGCGCACGTCCGTGTGGACCACGTCCAGGACGTCCAAGTCACCTCGCGAACGCAGCGCGCGGTCGATCAGGATCGCGATGTCGTCCATGTCGTCGGGGCTCATGCCACGCGTGGTCGCCGCCGGCGTCCCGATGCGGATGCCCGAAGTGACGAACGGAGAGCGCGTCTCGCCAGGCACCGTGTTCTTGTTCACGGTGATCCCGGCCCGCCCCAGGTACTCTTCCGCGTCCTTCCCCGACAGATCCGTGGCGCGCAGGTCGACCAGCAGCAGATGCGTGTCGGTGCCGTCCGAAACGAGCTTCCAACCGCGGGCCATGAGACCGCCGGCAAGGGCCCGTGCGTTCTCGACGACACGATGGGAGTATCGGACAAAGCTCTCCGACTGCGCCTCGTGCAGGGCCACCGCCTTGGCTGCGATCACGTGCTCCAGCGGTCCGCCCTGCATACCGGGAAACACCGACCGGTCGATCGCCTGCGCGTGGTCCGAACGACACAGTATGAGACCTCCCCGTGGGCCACGAAGCGTCTTGTGGGTCGTTGTCGTGACGATATCGGCGTACGGAACCGGTGACGGGTGCACGCCCGCGGCCACCAGGCCCGCGATGTGCGCCATGTCCACCAGGAGCATCGCTCCCACCTCACGCGCGATCTCGGCGAAGTCGGCGAACGGGAGAATCCGCGGGTAGGCGCTTGCCCCGGCTACGATCATGGCCGGCTTCTCGCGCCGGGCCAGCTCTGCCAGGGCTTCCATATCCACGCGACCGTCCTCCTCGCGCACCCCGTAGGCGACGGCGGCGTACAGCCGACCGCTGAAGTTGACCGGCGAGCCATGCGTGAGGTGCCCGCCGTGCGACAGATCCATGCCGAGCACGGTGTCTCCGGGCTTCAGGAAAGCGAAGTAGGCCGCCATGTTGGCCTGGGCACCGCTGTGGGGCTGGACGTTGGCGTGCTCCGCCCCGAAGAGCTCCTTCGCCCGTTCACGAGCCAGATCTTCGACCACGTCGACGTACTCGCAGCCTCCGTAGTACCGCTTGCCGGGATAGCCCTCCGCGTACTTGTTGGTGAGCACCGAGCCCATCGCCTCGAGAACTGCGCCGGAGACGAAGTTCTCACTGGCGATCAGCTCGAGACCTTCTCGCTGCCGTTCCGCCTCCGCCTGGATGGCCGCAAAAATCTCCGGATCAACGGGCTTCAGGTGATCGCACGAGGGCGCGACGTCCGTCTCTCCCGGTCGTATCGTACGGTGAGGCATGCGCTCTCTCACACGTAGGTGCGGTGCAGCTGGGTCACCGCCTGCACCCGCCGCAGGGCGACTTCGTCGGCCGCGGCAGCGCTCGTGATTCCCTCCGCCTCGGCCAGGTCGAAGATCGCCAGCAGCGTCGAGTAGATCTCGCCCGCTTTTCGCTTGGAGCGTTCGAGGGTCCAGCCGGCCAGCTCCGAGTACACGTTGATCAGGCCGCCCGCGTTAATGACGTAGTCGGGAGCGTAGAGGATGTCGTGCTCGGTGAGAAGCCTGGCATGCCGGGATTTCGCCAGCTGGTTGTTGGCCGCACCCGCCACGATCTTCACCCTGAGCCTGGGAATCGTGTCGTCGTTGAGGACGGCCCCCAGAGCGCACGGCGCAAACACGTCGGCCTCGACATCGTACACCTCGTCGGCGCCTGCGGCCTCACAACCGAGCTCATCCACGCATCGCTGAACGCGATCGGCGTCGATGTCCGCCACGAATACCGTCGCGCCTTCTCCGCGCAGGTCTTCCGCCAGGAAGTAGCCGACGTGGCCCGCCCCCTGGATTACGACCGTGCGGCCTTCCACGTCATCGTCCCCGAACACTCTGAGGCAACAGGCCTTGATGCCGCGATATGTGCCGTACGCCGTCACGGGAGATGGATCGCCCGATTTTCCGGCCATGCCCACGACATGCTGCGTCTCCATGTGGATGTAGTCCATGTCGGCGACGGACGTACCCACGTCTTCGGCGGTGTAGTAACGGCCTCCCAGAGACTCGACAGCTCGACCGTGCGCGCGCATGATCATCTCGCGCCGGGGGGTGCGGTTGTCGCCGATGATGACCGCCTTGCCACCACCCAGGTTCAGGCCGGCGACCGCCGCCTTGTACGTCATCCCACGGGACAATCGCAAGACGTCGATCAGGGCATCATGGTCGGACTCGTAGTTCCAGAATCGGGTGCCGCCGAGCGCCGGCCCGAGGGCCGTGTTATGTATCGCTATGATTCCACGGTATCCGCTGGTCGGATCGAAGGTGAACACCACCTGCTCGTGCGAGTGCGCCGCTATCAGGTCGAAGATCTCGGGTCTGTCGTCCAGCTGCCCGAGGACCTCCGGGCTGACTCCGGTTTCCGTGCTCACTGGTCGTTTCCTCTCTCAAGATACAGTTCCCGAGCTATGATCAGGCGGTGAATCTCGCTCGTTCCCTCGTAGATCTCCGTGACCTTGGCGTCCCGGAACAGCCTCTCGACCGGGTATTCGCGGCTGTAGCCATACCCTCCGAGTACCTGCACGGCCTGCCGGGTGACCCACATGGCCGTCTCGCTCGCATGCAGCTTCGCCATGCTGGACAGCTTCCGCTTGCGTGGCTCGTCGGCATCGTAAGCCAGCGCCGCACGGTACAGGAGCCCGCGCGACGCCTCGAGACGGGTGGCCATGTCGGCCAGCTTGAAGCGCATGCCCTGGAACTCGGCAACAGGGCGGCCGAACTGAACCCGCTCGGCCGCATAATCACACGCGTAGTCGAGCGCCGCCTCGGCGATTCCGATCGCCTGGGCAGCAATGCCCAGCCGACCGCCCTCGAGCGCCTCGAGGGCGTATCCGAAACCCTGATCCGGCTCGCCGATCAGATGCTCCGGACCGAGGACCACGTCCTTCAGGGTCACGGCCACCGTCTCCGATCCCCGAAGGCCCAGCTTACGCTCCTTCCTCCCCGGAATGTATCCCTCGGCCGTCGTCGGCACGAGGAATGCGCCGATCCCCCTGGATCCCTTGCGATCCGTCGGATCGTCCGTCCGCACCATCATGAGAACCAGGTCACTGGCCGCTCCGTTCGTCACCCACATCTTGGCGCCGTTGAGCACCCATCCCTGGCCCTCCCGCCGGGCCTGCGTCGTGATCGCAGCGGCATCGCTGCCGGCGTCCGCTTCCGAGAGCGAAAACGCTCCGAGAAGCTCGCCTCGCGCCATCGGCTTCAGCCACCGTTCCTTCTGCTCTTCGGTGCCGTGTCGGACCAGAGTCTGCGTGGGGAGCGAATTGTGAACGCTCATGGACACCGCGACGGACGCGTCCCCCCACGCGATCTCCTCGAGCACGTAGAGATACGTGAGCATGTCCAGGCCGAGCCCGTCGTATTCCTCGGGGATCAGCATGCCGAGAAAGCCCAGCTCTCCGAGTTGCTCAACGGTCGCTCGATCGAACTCCGTCTCGCACTCATCGCGCTTCCCGGCTCCCGGTCTCAGATCCCGGAGCGCGAACGAGTGGGCCAAGTTCAGAATCTCGCGCTGCTCGTCCGTGAGCCGCGCCCCGAGCAGAGAGCTACGCATCGTCGTACCGGTAGAATCCGCGGCCGGTCTTACGACCGAACTGCCCCGCCGCCACGTACTTGGCAAGCAGGGGGCAGGGTCGATACTTACTGTCTCCCAGATCCCGGTGCAGCACCCGCATGATCGAAAGGCACGTGTCCAGGCCTATGAGGTCTGCCAGCGCCAGCGGCCCCAGCGGGTGGTTCATGCCCAGCTTCATCACTGTATCGATCGCCTCGGGCTCCGCCACGCCTTCCATCAGACAGTACACGGCCTCGTTGATCATCGGCATGAGGATCCGGTTCGAGACGAATCCGGGATAGTCCTGGACCTCGACCGGAGTCTTCCCTATCCGTTGGCACAGGGCCAGGGTCAGCTCGGTCGTTTCGTCGTCCGTCTCCAGACCCCGGATCACTTCGACGAGCTGCATGACCGGAACCGGGTTCATGAAGTGCATGCCGATGAATCTCTGGGGTCGACGCACCGTCGCCGCGATCTCGGTGATCGAGATGGAGCTCGTGTTGGAGGCGAACACCGTTCGTTCGTCACACAGTTCGTCGAGCCGGCCGAAGATCTCCATCTTCAGGTCACGCGCCTCGGGCACGGCCTCCACCACGAGCCCCGCTCCCTCCACGTTCCCGAGGTCGGCCGCGGTGTGGACGCGCTCCAGCGCCGCCCTCGCCTCGGCCGCGTCGATGCGGCCCTTGGAGAGCTGGCGGGCGAGATTTTTTTCGATGGTAGCCCGGGCGCGACCCAACACGTCCGGCACGGCATCGATCAGACGCACTTCCATACCTGCCAGTGCAAACACGTGCGCGATCCCGTTGCCCATCGTGCCCGCGCCCACAACCCCGACCAGGTCTACTTGATTCGCGTTCATCGTTCCTCCGTTCAGGACCTGCGGCTGTCTTCCGTCTCCTCTGTCCCTGACCTCGGCACTTCGAGCCGGCTGGCCGGAAGCGGGCCGAGGGCGAGCACACCGGGGTCGGGGGACAGCCGGGGGGTACGCGCCGTCCATGCAATTCCCGCGAGAGCAACCGCTGTCAGGAGCAGACCTCCCTCGGGTCCGTACGCTCCGCCCGTGAGCCACGCGGGCCCGACTACCCTTGATTCGAGGATCGGCGAGCGGAGATCGATGCCGCTCACGGGGAGTCCCAGACCGACTCCCATGACCCAATTCCATGCGAAATGGGCGCCGGTGACGAGCCACAGGCTGAGCGTCCTCCAGACCATCCATCCGAGCAAGATGCCGGCCAGAAACGTGTTGCACAGAGCGATCGGGCTCGTGCCCGGGTTGCCGGCATGGAGCGCCGCGAAGACCAGTGCCGTGACGCCCACGGCGACGTGGGGACCCGCCGCTTCCGCGAGAACCTGAAACGGGTATCCCCGCAACAGAAGTTCCTCGACGAACGCTGCAATAAGAAGCAATGTAGTCAGATACAGGCTGACTCCCGCGGTGCCGGACCAGCCGCTCCATGCTGGGTACAGCCACAGCCACCGGGCCCCAGCCAGCGCCGCGCCCACCGAGGTCATCAGGACGAGCCCCACCGTACAGCCGAGGGCGAAGTCTCGAAGGCCTCGGCGGCTCACGACGAGTCCCAGGGCCGCGGGCGCTATCGACTCCACCGCGGACATCATGACCCAGCTGGCGGCCATCGCCGCGGCGGCCGCTGCCGTGACCGTCCCGAGGCTCAGTTCTCCCGCAGCGGCGCCGAGAGCGCCTGCCGCTAGGCCTTCCGCGAGCGAGAGAAGCGTCAGCACAAGCGCCACGTACGCCGCGAGACGCCAGCCCCAGGCCAGGCGACCCCTGGACCGCTTTTCCGGCGATCCCGGCCGGCCCGGCACTACGACACGAACCGCCTGCTCAGGACCGCCACCGCATGAGGGCTCGTCCCACCCCGCGCGCCAGCACGAGGGTGAACGCCACCTTCAGGATGTCTCCCAGAAGGAACACCGTGACGCCGGCAGTTTCGATGGCTCGTTGACCACCCGAGATCCACAGCCACGACAGACCTCCGGCATGAATCACCGCCACAGCCGCCACCAACCACAGTGTCGCCGCCAGCAGACGTCGGTCGACCCCCGCCGCGCGCCCTGCCACGGCGGCAGCGAGAGGAAACGCCACCAGATAGCCGCCGGTCGGGCCCAGGAGATAGGCTGCGCTTCCTCCCGCCGCGAAGACGGGCAACCCCGCGGCGCCTGCCGCAAGATAGACGGCCTGGCTCATCGCCCCCCCCCGCGAGCCGAGGAGAGCCCCGGCAAGCAGGACGGCAACGGGCTGAAGGGTCATCGGAACCACGAGGCCCGGGACCGGCACGCTAAGTCGAGCCCCGATCGCGGTGAGGGCAGCGAATCCGACAACGGTCAGCGTGCGGACCGGGACGCGGGATGCCCATACGGCTTCAACCCCGGCAACGGGCGAAACGGAAGTTCGAGAATCCTGTAGCGTCATACGCGCTCCACGCTGAGGGCCACGGCGTTCCCGCCGCCCAGGCAAAGGGTGGCCAGACCCTTCTCAACATCTCTGTCGCGCATGGCGTGCAAGAGGGTCGTCAGGATTCTGGCGCCGGAAGCTCCGATCGGGTGTCCCAACGCGATCGCTCCGCCTCGCACGTTGACGCGGTCCAGGTCCATTCCGAGCTCGCGCGCGTCGGCGAGCGACTGTACGGCGAACGCCTCGTTGGCCTCGATCAGACCATAGTCCTCGATCGCCGACCCTTCCTTCTCCATGAGACGCCTGACGGCGACCACCGGGGCGAAGAACAGGTCGCGGGGCGCAGTCGCCCCGACCGAATATGCCGACACGCGCCCGAGGATGTCCAGTCCGTGCGCACGCGCGTAAGCCTCTGACGTAACGACAGTAGCGGCGGCGCCGTCGTTCAATCCCGGCGCATTGCCCGCCGTGACCGAGTGCTCGGTCACCTCGGCAGGTGCGTCGCCCGAGAACGCCGGGCGGAGCCTGGCTAGTGCCTCGACCGTCGTGTCACGGCGGGGCGGCTCGTCCGTGTCGATGACCGTCGTTCCCTTGCGACCCTGAATCTCGACCGGCACGATCTCCGACGCGAACGCCCCCTCGTCGATCGCCGCGATCGCCTTTCGATGGCTTTCGTAGGCGAATTGATCCTGGTCTTCCCGGTTGATGCCGGCCTTCCACGCCGTGTACTCGGCATGGCCGCCCATGTGGCAGTCGCCGAACGAGCACCACAGCCCGTCGTGGATGAGAGCATCCACCATCGAACGATCGCCGAACTTGACCCCGCCGCGATACCCTCGCACCAGATACGGGGCGTTGGACATGGACTCCATGCCTCCCGCCACTGCAGCCTGAATGTCGCCAGCCCGAATCGCCTGGGCCGTCAGCATCACCGCCTTCAAGCCCGAGCCGCATACCTTGTTGATCGTCATCGCCGGAATCGTCTCCGGCAGTCCCGCCCCGATCGCGGCCTGTCGGGCGGGAGCCTGCCCGACACCGGCCTGCACAACGTTACCCATGATGACGTCCTCGATGTCGGCCACGTCGACGCCCGATCGCTCCACGACACCGGAGATCGCCCGCGCACCCAGCTGCCACGCTTTCAGGGGGGCCAGCCCGCCGAGAAACCGTCCCGTGGGAAGTCGCGCCGCTCCCACGACCACAGCCGTCCTGTCCAGGTCACTCATTGCAGCCACTCCTCGCATCCCTCCCTGCGTCGCGTGTCGATCAGACCCACGATCAGCCACTCTGCCTCTGAGCGGGCGATGTGGAAGACATTCACGCCGCAGTGACTGAGATTGCCCTTGTAGTAGAATTCGTATGGGGTGAACACCGTCACGAGATTGTCATCGACTCGAATCCACGGTTCGCCGATTCTCTCGTCCAGCGCCCCCGGCTCGTGGTCTCCGACGCTCCCGATGAAGCCTTCGACCGTACCGTATCGCACGATGGGCAGTCCCTCACGAACACCCGAGCTGCCAAGCGTCTCCAGCTCAGGATGAAACAGCCGGCGGACCGCCGCCGAGTCGGCCGCGCGCATCGCATCGAACAGCGCATCGACCACCCCGAGGACGTCCTCCTCCGTCCCCTGGGCCATTCCGTTAACCGGGGTGGCTCCGATCGCCGCCGTCGCCACCAAGGCGAGTATCCCGACTCGCTTCATCTGCCCTCCTTCCGATCCCTTGCCCCTCGGAGTTCGCCGTGGCCGAGCGCGTTCCCACCCCACCCGCCGGTCATCCCCCTGCACGCTCGGCTCCGGGCACGAGAGGCTGATCCTCCCGATCGATCACCGCGCATCCCGCCCGACCGCCGTCCGGCTCGACGGCTCGCGCCCACGCCGTAAACGGATCGTGCTCGAAGGCGAGCAGCCACCCTTCGCGCGCCGCTCGACCAAGCACCTCACGTTTGCTCCGGAGCGTCACCAACGGCTCGATGTCGTACCCCATGATCCAGGGAAGCGGCAAATGAGCCAGCGTGGGAGCGAGATCGGCGAGGAACAGCAACGTCTCCCCGCCGAGATCGATCAGCACCGACTGGTGGTGCGGCGTATGCCCCGGGGTGTGCAGAACGCGCACTCCGGGGACCACTTCATCGTCACCCTTCAGCAGGTCGAGACAGCCCTCGTCGGCCAACGGCTCGAAGTTGCCCGGCATGTAGCTGGCCCGAATCCTCTCGTTGTCGAGCCGCGCGAATTCGTACTCCCCTTCGCGCACCGCATAGCGAGCAGTCGGAAAGGCGGCTCGCACGACGCCGTCCTCCATTCGCACCGTGTTCCCCCCCGCGTGATCGAAGTGAAGGTGAGTGCTGACGACCACGTCGACGTCCCCAGGCGACACGCCCAGGCTCGCGAGCGACGTTTCGAGTCGAGTCGGCTCGCCGTCATTCGCCACACCGTAGATGGCCTGAAACCGCTCGTTCTCCTTGTTCCCCAGCCCGGTGTCGACGAGAACGGTTGCCTCGTCGGTCTCGACGAGAAGGCAACGCATGGCGAGGGGGATGCGGTTCCGGTCGTCGCAACGGGTTCTGCGGCTCCACAGCGGCTTGGGTACGACGCCGAACATCGCGCCGCCGTCCAGCCACAGGCTACCGGCATCGATGGCCCGTACCCGGCCGCGGCTTCCCTCTACCGTCGGAACCTCAGACATGCATCGTCCCCGTTCCGAGCGGTGGCAGCGCCGGATCCGCCGGGCGGCCCGCAATCCAGTTCTCGAGCTGGTCCCAGTAGCGAATCCCCTGACGATCCGCGACTTCCAGCATGCGCAGCAGGATCACGGCCGTCGCCCGCGCATCGTCGCCCGCGCGGTGCCGGTTCTCGATCACCACGTCGTAGTAGCGTGCCAGCGAATCGAGGCCGCGCCGGCGCAGTCCCGGAAGCGCGCGTCGTGCCAGCTTGACCGTGCACAGCCTGGGCCCCTCCGGCACGACGGACCGGGCCAGTCGAAGCTCCTCCGAAACAAATCTCCAGTCGAACGCCACGTTGTGCGCCACGAAAACCCTGCCCTCCAGGCACTCTCCAACACGCGCCGCGATGTCCCGGAACCGGGGAGCGGTCTCGACCATTTCCGGCGCGATGCCGGTCAACCTGGTGACCCAGCGTGGAATCCAGGCATCCGGGTTTACGAGGGTCGTGAACTCGTCCGTCACGCCCCCTCCCTGCACCAGGACAGCCGAGAATTCCACCACGCGAGCGCCGCGCGATACGGAGCTTCCGGTCGTCTCGACATCCACGACCGCGAACCGCACGCGCGACAGAGGCACCCTGTCGGAATCGACCTCGGCGGCCGTCAGTCTCCACACGCCGCCCGCGTCCACCGCGAACCGCCGATCCCGGCTCAACAACTCGAACACCAGCCGCGACGCGAGGCCCGGAGGCGCCTGCCGGAGGCCGAACACCTGCCGCGCCAGCTCTTGCGTCGGAACCGGCTCCCGCGCCACGGCATCGATGGCTCGCTGCACGAGCGGCGACTGGGGGGTGAAGCGCAGTCCGTCCGCTGTCACGCCACCGACTCCTGTTCGATGGGCATCGTCAAGCAGCGGGGTCCTCCTCCGCGCACCAGAGCGGATCCCTCGAACGTGACGACGAAAGCGAATCGTGCAGGGAGCGAGGTGAGCCGAGTGTTTTCCCCGCGAGCGATCTCGAGGTCGAGGATGTGGACAGCGACCATCAGCCGTTCTCCTCCGCGTCCCCGCGACCTGCTGTGACCATGTAGCTCAGGCCTTCCAGCTCCAGCGTCACGTCCATCGTGCGCAGGGAGACGCCCGGCGGCAGGTCCAGCTTCACGGGAGCGAAGTTCAGGACTGCGCGCGCTCCCGCCCGCACCGCCCGCATGGCAACCGCCTGAGCCGCCTCTGGAGGGGTCGCGATGATGGCGATGGAGATATCCCTCGTCGCGAACTCGCGTTCCACGTCTTCGAGCGGGTACACGGGCACGCCATCCACTGGCCGGCCGATCTTCTCCGCGTTCGAATCGAAGGCCGCCACGACGTCGAACCCCCGGTGCTCGAAGTAGCCGTACCCGAGGAGTGCCGAGCCGATCTTGCCCGCTCCGATGACCGCGACGCGCCATCGGTGTCGCAGACCCAGGATCCCCTCCAGCTCCAGCCTGAGGTCCGCCACGGCGTATCCATGGCCGCGCTTGCCGAACGAGCCGAAGTGGCTGAGGTCCTTGCGGACCTGCGCCGCCGTCGTGCCGGAGCCCTCCGCGAGCTCGCCGCTGGACACCACGGTGCGCTCGCGACCCTCCAGGTCCCTCAGCTGTCGCAGGTACCTGGACAGTCTCCGGACGGTGGAATCGGATATCTTGCGTGTGGCCATGCGCCCGCTTGTGAAGGAGATCACAAGAAAATACGAGGCCGACTCCTCGATCTCAACCGACCTTCGATGGGAGTCGTCAGAAGCGTTCCAGTCGGCGTGCAAGCGCAAGGAACTGGGTCGGGCTCAGGGTCTCCGGCCGAGCCTTCGGGTCGATCCCCTCCCGCCCGAGGATTTCCGGCAGCCGCTCGCGCGGAAGCCGGAACTCGGGCGCCGTGCGGAGGATCGTGCCGATCTGCTTGCGTCGCCTGGAGAAGCACACGCGGGTCATGATTCTGAGCTTCTCGAGGTCAGCCGCGGCCGGTGGGACCCCTACCCGTTCAATGACCACGGCGCACGAGTCCACTCTCGGAACGGGACGGAACGCCCGTCGGCCGACACCGAACGCCACGCGAACCCGGGCTCGTATCTGCACCCCGACGGACAGGGCCCCATAGGTGCGGGTCCCCGGGGCTGCGGCCAGACGATCGGCCACCTCCCTCTGAACGAGGAGGACCATGCGATGCGGAAACGGTCGGATCTCCAGGAACCGGAAGATCAGCGGGGACGTGATGCCGTACGGGACGTTGCAGATCAGACGACCGGGACGATCATCCCCCAGAAGCGCGGAGAGGTCCGCCTGCAGAGCGTCACCGTGCACGACCTGGATATCCAGCCGATCCACGTAGCGCCTCGCGAGGTCCGTGGCGAGACGATCGTCCTTTTCCACCAGGACGAGGCGTGAGACGCGCCCCGCCAGCAGATCGGACAGTTCTCCGTGACCGGGACCGATCTCGAGCACCGCATCCCCGGGCTCCGAACCCAGCTCTTCGACCAACTTGCGCCGTATGTTGTGATCGATCAGAAAGTTCTGGCTGAGGGACCGCTTGGCGAAGACCACGACCTTACTTGACCACGAGGGCCGTCCGATCGTCCGCCGCGACGCCGCCCGGAGCCGAGGCCAACTCGAATAGCCGGTCGATCACCTCCTGCGCCGTGGCCCCGGACCGCTCCATCGCCATGCGTGTGAGTCGGTCATCCGACCACAGCCGGTCCGTATCCAGGCACTCGCTCACGCCGTCGGTGAACAGAAGCAACATGTCGCGCCCGGAATCCCACGTGAGCTCCCGCTGTGCATAGGAATCGAACTCCGCTATTCCGAGAGGCGGATTCAGGGCTTCGAGGCGCGTGACTCCATCGGCGCAGATGTGGTAGGCATGGGGGTGTCCTGCGTTGGCATACCGCACGCACCCCGCCCCGGGGTCGAGAACCGCGTAGCACACGGTCATGAACATCTCGGTGGACTCGAGCTTCATGACCAGCTCGTGGTGGATTCCCCGCAGCACCTCGGCCGGCTCCTCGTGTTCGCGAGCGGTGATGGAGGCCGCGCTCATGGTGAGCGCCATGATCAGCCCGGCCGAGTATCCATGCGAGCTGACGTCACCGAGCATCACGCCGAGACGATCCCCCGGAAGCCGGAACAGGTGGTAGAAGTCCCCTCCGACCGACTCGGCCGGCTCGCACCGGGCGGCGACGTCCGCGATTCCCGCGAAGTCACCGAGATCCGGAAGCAGCTTCATCTGCAGGTGGTGCGCCAGTTCCAGCTCCACGAGCATCCGCTCCTGGACGAGGCTCTCTCGTACCAGCCGGTCGTTCTCGATGGCCGCCGCGAGGTGCGATGCCACTGTCGCCGCCAGGTTGACGTCACCCTGTGCGAAGGTGTCCCGCCCCCGACGACCACGCGCCCCCAAAACTCCCACCGCGCGGGAGCTGCCGTGTAGCGCCGAGTGGCGAAGAGGCACGGCGAGGAACGTCCGATCCGAGGTCTCGATGGCCTCATCGCGGCCCTTCCGCACGCGTGGTACCTGCGTTCGAAGCACGGTGTCGGTGTGCGCAGTCTCGAATCCCGCTTCTGCCAACCCGTGATCCGCCTCTCCCTCTCCCCCGATCGCCAGCCTCCGGAACCCGTCGGGAGCCCCTTCATCGGGAACCCAGACGGCTGCGACATCGGCCTCCAGAACGTTCGCCAGTCGTTCCAGCAGGCGGCTCGCAGCCCGCTCGAGGTGGATGATCGAGCCCAGCGTCTCTCCGGCCGAGGTCAGCAACTCGATCTCCTCGTACCGTTCCGACAGCTCGCCCGCGAAGAACCTGGCCTCCCGCTCCGACGCAACCAGGCGGCTCGCTGACTCGCGAAGCAGGTCGATCGTCAGCCCATCGACCGTCGGGTCCGGCGCCGTTCCGAGCCGCAGGCGGAGACCGGGCATGACCGCCCAGCTGGTCTCCCCGACCGTTCCCTGATCCGTGTCAGCCAGAGAGTCGTGGAGCACCGCCGATCCGGCGGGGCCCTCGGCCGCCAGTCGAAAGCGAAGACCCGTGACACGGTGGAAGCTCTCGAGGTACTCCTCGATCCGCTCGCTCCGGAACGGCCTGGCCTCCGCCGCGTCCGGGAGCTCGCCGGAAGGAAGCGAATCGGACGGCGTAAGGTCGGCGTCCCGGGAATCCGTTTCCACGGTGTCGATCCGCAAAGTCAGCGTAACCGAGTTGCCTCGCTCGTTGAACCTCACGTCGTCGGTCAGGGACCGTAGCAGAAAAAGGCCGCGGCCGTGACTGCGACCTCTGTTCCCCGGCTGTGTCGGGTCCGCGACCGCACCCGGATTGAACCCGGCCCCTTCATCTGTGACCGTCACTTCGGCCGACCCCGGTCGCAGCAGGGCGGACACGCGCACCGCCTTATCGGGATCCTCGCGATTGCCGTACAGGATGGCGTTCGACAGAGCCTCTCCCACCGCTACCCGCAGGTTGAGCGTGGCCCTCGAACCCGAGAATGCGAGTCGCTCGCAAGCATCCACGACCTCTGCCACGACCTCGCGCACGAACTCGACCTCGGATGGAAACACCAGGTCGAGTCGGCCCGCGAGTCCCTCCGGCCGTCGCGCCCCGGTACCGCCCTCGCCGGCGAGGTGGCGCTTCCACTTCAGGCCCAGTTCGTCTGCATTGAGGGGAAAGAACAGGTAGTCGGCGCACCCTGCCGCCAGTGCGGGAACGAGGCGGTCGACCGACTCGTTGTCCACGATCGCGATGAGCTCGGTGGATCGTCCGAAGGCCAGCCGCGCCTCGCGGACGGGTTGGTCCTCGTCGGCAAGGTCCATGAAGGCGATCCCCGGTGGGTCCGACGGCCAGTCGCGCGGCGACCGCGAGACGGTGGCCCGGGCATCGATTGCCGCGAGCTCTCGCAGGAGATCGTCCGTCACCCGCGGCCGGTGAGAGCAGATGAGAGCGCTGTCGGTTGGCATTACCGGGTCAGAAATCACTCAGGGCGCGGGACCGCGTGTCGGCGATCTGAAACAACGTGTCCAGTTTCGTGAGCTCGAACAGCGTCCGGAGATCCTCGTTCAGGCCCGCCAGGCGCAGCATGCCCCCGGCTTCCCGGATCTTCTTCGACAGGCTTACCAGGACCCCTAGGCCACTGGAGTCGATGTAGCTGGAGGTCGTGAAATCGATGAGGAACCGGCGATCGCCCGCGTCGAGCCTGTGCAGGACCGTGTCCTTGAGCTCCTTCCGGTTGCCCACGATCAACTCCCCGTCCACTTCCACGATCGTGATGCCGTTCATCTCGGCGATGGAGAACATGGTGGCCTCTGTCTCAAATGAATGCAGAACCCTGCGTGCGCGACCGGCCCGCCAACAGGGCCGTGATATACGCCACGTGAACGATGTCATCGACGGACGCTCCGCGCGATAGGTCGTTCAGCGGACGATCGAGTCCCTGAAGAATCGGCCCGAGAGCGCGCGCGCCCGCCAGGCGGTGCACGAGCTTGTACCCGATGTTGCCCGCGTCCAGGTCCGGAAACACCAGAACGTTCGCCCGTCCCGCGAGCGGTGAGCCCGGTGCCTTGCGCGCCGCCACCTCGGAGACCAGAGCCGCATCGACCTGCAGCTCTCCGTCACTGAGTATATCGGGCTGGCGCTCCCGAAACAGCCTCAGAGCCTCCCTCGCGCGCCGGACCGACTCGCCGTCCGCCGACCCGTGCGTGGAGTACGAGAGGAAGGCGACGCGGGGCTCGTCGCCGACGATCAGACGGCGGGCCTGGCAGGCCTCCTGAGCGATCGCGGCCAATTGCTCGGGCCCCGGTCGCAGCACCACGGCAGCGTCGGTGAACGTGAGCACGGACTCGGTTTCATCGGGCTCCCGTCGTACGACCATATAGAAAGAGCTGGATACCGTGTCGGTTCCGGGGGCTGCTCCGAGGAGGTTCAGGCCCGTTCGCAGGACCTCGGCTGTCGAGCTCCGGGCCCCGGCTACGACGCCGTCCAGGTGTTCGTCGCGAAGCAGGGCCACCGCGAAACGCAGCGCGTCCACCGGTCCCGGGGTTGACGCTTCCGTCAGCAAATCCGCGACCAGGTCCCGGAACTCGGGTGCGGCCGAATCCACGATCTCCACTTCGGGCCCCGGATCGCCCACGGCGTCGCCGACCACGACCGGTCGCACCGCTCCCTCCCGGGCCAGGCGAAGGATGGCCTCCGCGGTTCGGGGCTCACCGGCTTCCGGGAAGCCGATTCGCCCGCCGATCCGTGCGGCGCGCTCACGCAGGGAATCGACGAAGCTCACTGTCCGCCGGCGGCCGGACCGTAGACCCGGATCAGCTCTCGCAGCACGGGAGCCGGCACGAAGCCCGAAACGTCGCCGCCGAGCCGGGCCACCTCCCGTACCAGCGAGGAGCTCAGAAAGGTGAAATTGCTGGCCGGAGCCATGAAGATCACCTCGATCTCGGGTGACAGAGTCCGATTCATGAGAGCCATCTGGAACTCGTACTCGAAGTCGCTCACGGCGCGCAGACCGCGGACGATGAGCCGTGATCCAAGTTCCCGCGCCAGATCAACGAGAAGACCGTCGAACGGAACCACCTCCACACGCCCCTGATTCGCATAAGTCTCCCGCCCCAGGGCTACCCTCTGCTCCACCGTGAACGTGGCTTCCTTGGTGTGCGTAGCCGTCGCGGCGATCGCTACGATCACCAGGTCCACGAGCTTGAGGCTCCGCTGCACGATATCGTCATGCCCCAGCGTTAGGGGATCGAACGAACCAGGGTAGATGGCGATCCGTTGCTCACTCATGCCGACACTCCTTCCATCGGATCCACGAAGAAGGACAGGGCCGTGTCCCCGTACGTCCGGTTCCACACCGGATCACCGGGAAGGTCCGTATCCGGGGCGTGCTCCACACACAGGATACGCGCGTACGCGAAGCGACCGAAGGCCGCCACGATCTGCATCGCCTCGTCTCCCCCGTACGGCGGGTCCGAGAGCACGATGTCCCACTCCCGCACGCCTTCGCGCGCCAGCCTCTCGGCCACGCGGACGGCATCGGCCCGCCGTACCTCACAGCGTTCCTCTACGCCGAGCGTGCTTACGTTCGACCTCAGCACATCGCACACGCGCTGGTCCGCCTCCACGAAGGTCACCCAGGCCGCTCCTCGGGACAGCGCCTCGATGCCGAGCGCGCCCGAGCCCGCGAACAGATCCAGGACACGGCTGTCAGGGAGCCGCGGCGACAGACTGCTGAACCACGCTTCGCGTACAGCCTCCCGCGTAGGACGGGTGGCCGTACCGCGCGGTGTCTTGATGCGGCGGCCTCCCAGATCGCCAGCGATGATCCGCAGGCTCACGGCTCGGTCGGGCGAAAATCCAGGACCCGGGCCTGCAGCTCGGCACGGCCGTTCCACCGATTCTCGGCCAGCTCGATCGCCACGTCGGCGTGGCTCATGGAGCGAGCCTCCTGCAGACGACGTCCCAGGCCGAAGCCGATGGCCGGTACCCGGTCCTCCCCCCGCGACAGTGCCACTCGAAGGTGCGCGCCATCGCTTCCTACTCTGCCCGGTCGATCCAGATGTACCCGGCGCACCATGAGTACCGGCGGGGGGTTGCCCTGACCGAAGGGACCGAGGTGATCGAGCCAGCGCAGGAGATCGGGGTTCACCCGATCGAGGGAGATCTCCAGATCGAGGCGCAACTCGTCGATCGGCTCTCGATCCCGGAGCTCCCTCTCCGCTACCTGTCGCAGACGATCCGCCAGTTCCTCGACCCGGTCACGGCGAACCGTCAGACCCGCGGCGAGGCGGTGTCCGCCGAACCGATCGAGAAGCGACTCGCACTCCCGGAGTGCCTCGAACAGGTGGAAGCCCTCGATGGACCGGCCCGACCCCCGCCCCACGTCCCCGTCAAACGCGATGACCACGGACGGTCGGTGCAGACGTTCCACGAGACGGGAAGCTACGATCCCGATGACGCCCGGATGCCAGCCGTCTCCCCACAGCACGACTGCTCGATCGTCGTCCCGGAACCTGGAGCGCAGCTGCTGCCTGACCTCTTCGAACACCTGGCTGTCGGTCTGCCGGCGCTGCGCGTTCTGGCGTTCGAGGTGCGCGGCGAGCCTCTCGGCGGCTACCGGATCTCGCGTGAGCAGGAGCTCGAGGCCCGCGTCCGCTTCCGCCATTCGTCCCACCGAGTTCAGCCGCGGTGCGATGCGAAACGATATCTGTTGGGCGTGGATTCCCTTGTCTCCGTCCACACCCGCGTGCGAGAGCAGGGCCCGTAGCCCCGGCTTGCGGGTTCGTTCCAGCGCCCGCAGGCCGGCCCGCACGAGAATCCGGTTCTCGTCCGTCAACGGCATCTGATCGGCCACGGTACCGATCGCGACGAGATCCAGGTGCTGGTTCAGCAGCGGCGCCGCGATGGTCGATCGCTCGTACAGGGCCGCGAGAACCTTGAACGCCACCCCGACTCCCGCCAATCCATGAAAGCCGTACGAGCTGTCCGCCCGCAGCGGGTTCACGAGCGCGACCGCATCGGGCAGCCGTTTCCCGGGGCGGTGATGGTCCGTCACCACGACATCGATCCCAGACGTGGCCGCCTTCTGCACCGCAGACACCGCCGTGACACCACAATCGGCCGTCACGATCAGGGAGGCTCCCGACTCGGTGGCCCGCTCGAGTCCGGCCTCGGAGAGATCGTATCCATCTCGCGTCCGGTGCGGCACGAAGGCCTCCACGCGTCCTCCGAGCTCACTCAGGCCCAGGGTCAACAGGGCTGCCGCCGACATGCCATCCGCGTCGTAGTCCCCGTGGACGAGGATGGTCTCACCCGCGAGGATTGCCGCCTCGATTCGCTCCACGGCCGGCCCGAGATCCGGAAGATCGGCGGGCGACCGCAGGCCCGAGAGATGAGGGCGCAGGAATGAGCGCGCCTCTTCGGTGGAGTCCACGCCCCGGCGGATCAGGATGCGACACACATCGGGCGGGAGGCCGAGCGACCCGGCGAGTCCGTCGACCCGTCCATCCGGAACCGGGAGCGGCATGATCCAGCGTCGCGACGTTCCTCCCGCGCGGTTCACGGAGCCAAACGCCGGCTCGGAACGCGAGCGGCCGGCCGCGAAAGAGCGGAGTCCGGTCTCACTCGGCGACGTGCAGGATGACACCGCACGTCTCGCACACGACCAGAGTCCTGCCCGACCGGATCACCTGCTGCGTCTGAAGGGGAATCGCCGTGAAGCAATGGCCACATACGCCGTCAACGAGCGGCGCCAGAGGGCTATCCGCCCGCCCCCCCCGCACCGTGTCGTACAGGCTTCGGGCACCCGCGTCCAGGCGAAGCGCCCGATTGGAGCGTTTGTCTATCTGCACCGCGATCTCTTCCTCCAGTCGATCACGCTCGGCGTCCAGCTCCCGCATGCGCTCCCCGTACTCTTCGCCTCGGCTGGCGATGTCGCCCTGAAGGTCGGACATGGCGGAGCGCGCCGATTCCTGCTCCTGCATGGCTTCCAGGAGCTGGTCCTCCGCGATCTCCAGGTTCTGGCGTGACGCGTCCACCTCGGTGCGTGCCGCCAGGTGCTCCCGCATGTTGTGAACCTCCTGGGCCCGGCCCTGCAATCGCTTCAGAGTCTCGCGGCCGGCCTGCACAGTGCGCTCCGCTTGCCGGAGATCGACCTCGGCCTGCTCCATCCGGGATCGGAGTCCGTCGGTCCGGCCCTCGAGAGCCGCGAGCTCCTCGGACAGCTGTGCGTGCTCCGCCTCCAGCGCTCTCAGCCTGGTCCTCCTCTCGGCGATGGTCGCGTCGATCTCCTGCAGGACGCGGAGGCTATCCAGCGTGTCTCCCTTCATACGATCTCCGTGTGTTGGCCTGACGGCCCCTCGGGCCTCAGGCCGGTGTCGTCTCCGAGTACCGCCGAACGAAGCTCAGCGGCACGCCCGCTTTTCTCAGTTCCCGGGCGACCTGTTCCTTTTCGATCAGCAACTGCCTGGCCTGGGCTTCGTCGGCCAGCTCCAGCTCCCGGTCGATCTGCACGAGCCGATCCAGCCGGGCCTGGTGTACAATCCCCCGGACCGTTTCCCGGAACGCCTCGCGAGGGTGGACGAGCTCCGTACTGTCTGCACGGAGCAGTTCCCACTGCTCCGAGGCTCGCTCGTCCAGTTCGGGCTCCTCCTCGTCCGCCAGCACGAGGGCGTCATAGATGCGACTCCGAGTCGGATCCCGAAAGTGCCCGGCCTCCAGCCCCACCTCCACCGCCACGTCTACGAGCGCCCGGTCCCTGGCCAGCAGAAGCAGCAACGTCTGCTCCGCCGCACCCGCGGCATCTCGTTGCCCGCCGGGCTCACTCCCTTCGAGGCTCTTCGCTCCTCGACCCACGTCTCGTGGGCGGTGCGGCCTCCGCATCGCGCGTTCCCTGGCCACTTCGCTCACGAGCGTCTCGCGCCGCACCCCGGTCCGCTCCGCCGCCCGACCGAGGTAGATGTCCAGCAGGGCCGGGTCCTTCACCGAGCGCAGCGTGCTCAGCAGGCCGTCGACAGCCCGGCGACGTCCCTCTATGGTGTCCAGGTATCCCTTCCGTTCGAGGATCTGGAGCTTGCGCTCGAGAACGTCGATCGCGTCAGCCAGGTACTGTCGCAATCCGTCGGATCCTTCTGATTCGATAACCGAGGCCGGATCCTCCCCGGCGGGGAACGTCACCACCATGGGATGGCATCCCACGGCCAGCAGCGCATCGGCCGCCCTGAACGTAGCGCGGAGACCGGCCTCGTCACTGTCGTACAGCAGATAGACGCGTGTGGCATACCGGTGGAGCAGGTCCGCCTGTTCCCCGGTGAGCGCCGTGCCGAGCGGCGCGACGGTCGCCGGAAACCCCCCCATATGCATCGCGAGGACATCCATGTACCCTTCGGCCACCAGGCCACGGCCTTCCCGCCGCATCGCATGACGCGCCCGGTTCAATCCGTACAGCGTTCGACTCTTCCTGAAGATGGGTGTCTCGGGAGAGTTGATGTACTTGGGCGCCTGGTCGTCCGATCCACCCAGGACGCGCCCGCCAAATGCCATCGGGCGGTCTCTCAGATCGCGGATGGAGAACATCAGCCGACCGCGGAACCGGTCGTACGGCTCCTCCGCCCGGTCGCTCGTGGCCAGGAGACCGGCCTCAAGCAGGTGTTCGTCCGGGATGCCGCGCGCTACCGCCGCCTCCCGCAATCGTCGCCAGCCTTCGGGCGCGTAGCCGAGGCCGAGCTCTTCCGCCGCCGTCGGATCGATCCCGCGCTCCGTGAGATACCGGCGCGCGGTCGCGCCGCTGTCCTCATCCAGAAGCAGGCCTCGAAACCACTCCTCCGCGAACGCCACGACTTCGCGGAGGTGCGCCCACGGGTCCTCGCGTGTCTCGCTCTCGTCCGGCACCTCGACGCCCAGGCGGGCGGCCACCTGGCGCACCGCAGTGGGAAAATCGACTCCGAGATGCTTCATGAGGAACGAGAAGACGTCACCGCCCTCCCCGCACACGAAGCACTTGAAGATCCCCCGCGTGGGATCCACAGAAAAGTTCGGCCCCTCTCCGCCATGCAGGGGACAGGGGCCTCGATATGTCTTGCCGGAGCGCTTCAGGCGGACGAATTCGCCGCAAATTTCCAGGATCTCGGCGCGCTCCCGGATATCCTGAACGAGCGTGTCACTCACCATCGGGGACCGCTGCCCACTTGGTGGGAGGGTGGCGCGGCACTCCTCAATCTCTCGCTCGGCCTCCGTTCAGTGCTATCATCCTTCGAACTCGACTACGGTAACTCCCGACCCCCCCTCATGGAAACCTCCGGGACGGAACGCTCGCACCCTGCGGTCGGCACCCAGAATGCGGGAGACTTCCTCGCGCAAGGCACCGGTTCCCTTACCGTGGATGACTCTCAGGCTCGGAACGTCGTGTACGAACGCGGCGTCGAGCGCCGGGCCGAGCGTTGCCTCCACTTCGTCCACCCGGAGGCCTCGAAGATTGACCTCGGTGGCGGGCGCGAGCTCCGGGAAAGGCGCCGCGGGAACCCCGTCGGACAGCCGATTCCCGGAGGGCGCGCCGCCGGCCTGCAGGTCTGCCGGATCCAGATTGAAGCGGAGGCCGCCGGCCTCGATCACGGCCTCGCCCTCCCTGACCTCCAGCACTTCACCCTCCACGCCGAGGGAACGCGAGCGCACCCGGAGTCCCGGGCTCAGGTCCAGGCGAACGGGCTCGGCCAGACCTTCCGGCGCGTGCGGTCGTTTCCGGGCCTCGCGCAATCGCTCCTCGACCGCGGACCGAGCCTGCCGCACGGCATCGTCGAACGCGCCGGGGTCCGCCTCACCGGCCTGCACGGCTCGGGCGACCTCCGACCGGAGTCGCTCCACCTCGGTCTCGACATCCCGACGTGCCTCCAGCAGGTACCGTTCGACCCTCGCGCGAGCTTCCCGTTCGATCTCCTCTTCCCGGCGAGCCAGCCGGTTCGTCGACTCCGCGAGCAGCTCCTCGTGCCGGCGGCTCCGGCGGGCCGATACCCGGGCTTCGGTTGTGAGTCGGTCCATTTCGACCTCGCGCTCCTCGAGCTCCTGGAGCAGACCGTCCACTCGCAGAATCGCATCCGACAGTCGGGAACGGGCCACTCGTAGGACATCCTCCGGGAGTCCCAGACGATGCGCGATCTCGAGCGCGTAGCTGCGACCCGGGCGATCGCGCACCAGACGGAACGTGGGGCGGAGCGCCCGTGTGTCGAACTGCAGCGAAGCGTTCACTACCGCGCTCTCGTGTGCGGCAAGATCCTTGAGCTCGCCAAGGTGGGTCGTCGCGACGGAAAGGCCCGCCTGCCCGGCGAGCCGCAACAGGACCGCCGCCGCAAGGGCCGCCCCTTCGGCCGGATCGGTGCTGCCGCCTACTTCATCGATCAGGACGAGCGACGTGGCTTCGGCTTCGGCCAGGATCACCCGCAGGCCCTCCACCTGCGCGCTGAACGTGGACAGGGAGGCCTGGATCGATTGCTCGTCGCCGATCAGGGCGAAGAAAGAGCGGAACAGGGGGAACCGGCTCCCGCGACCGATCGGGGGAACGATCCCGGCCTGGGCCATGGCTGAGAGGAGGCCGACCGCTTTGAGAAGGACCGTCTTTCCACCGGCATTCGGTCCGCTGATCAGCAGGACGCGCTCCTCAGGCCCGACGTCCAGGTCGAACGGAACGACCGGCTCACCCGTGACCTCGAGCAGCGGGTGCTGGGCCTGTACGGCCCGGTACCCCGGCCACTCACCCCCGGCTTCCATGGCCCGGACCTCGGGTGGGGCGCCCCCGTGGCGCAGCGCGTAGCGGGCCCGCGCATAGAGAGAATCAGCCTCGGCCAGCGCCGCGGCACTGCGTGTCACGGCCTCCCCGTGCGGCCGCAGGAGATCGGTCAGATCCCGGAGAACCTTGAGCGTCTCACGGTGTTCCTCCCTCTCGAGCTCCGCGATGCGATTCATCGGCTCGATCGCTTCGGGGGGTTCGACGAACAGGGTACGGTGCGTGGCCGACTCATCGTGGACGATGCCCCCGACCTGCGACATGGCCTCCCGGCGCACGGGCACGCAATAGCGACCTGCCCGGATCGTCACCGAGGCATCGAGGACACGCAGCCGCTCGGGCAGCCGCCGGATGAACTGCTCGAGCCGTCTGACGATCGAGGACCTGGCTTCCCGCAGAGACCGCCGCGTCCTGGCCAGCTCCGGAGAAGCGGCGTCGGCCAGGCCACCCGCCGGCTTCAGTGAGCGATCCAGGCGCGCCTCCAGTTTCTCGAGGCGCACCATCCGGTCACCCAGGGCCGCCAGTCTCGGCAGATCGTCGGGGAGTCGGCGCAGGTCGCCGCGTACCAGCCTTGAGGCCCGCAGAAGTCCCAGGATGTCCGGCAACTGGTCGACGTCGAGGATGGAGCCTTCGGGGGCCAGTCTGCGGAGGATTCGGCCGGCGTCCGGGATCGGCGGGGGGGCCCAGTCTTCGTACCGAAGGAGCATCCCCACCATCTCGTCCGTCGTCGCCAGGGCTTCGTGCACCGTGTCCAGCTCACGCCACGGACGCAGCTCTCTTACCGCACGGCGGCCGGGCTCCGAAACCGCCAGGCCGGCGATCCTTTCCAGCACTCTCGGAAACTCCAGGATCTCCAGCGCATGGACCTCGGCCGACCGGCTCGACTCCGGATGGCTCACCGCGGACTCGAGGTCAGCCGGGAGGCCATCGCATGCGCCTCCCGCCCAGGACGTGGAAGTGGAGGTGGAACACGCTCTGCCCGGCCCGCTCACCGACGTTGGTGACCACCCGGTAGCCGGTACCGTCGATCCCTTCCTGTCGCGCCACTTCGGCCGCTGCGAGCAGAAGCTCGCCCGCCAGGCCGGCGTCCTCTGACGCGAGCTCGGCGACGCTCGCCACATGCTGGCGGGGAATCACCAGCACGTGCACCGGCGACTGCGGCTGGATGTCGCGAAAGGCGATCCACGTCGCACCTTCAGCGATGCGGTCTGCCGGAATCTCCTCCCGCGCGATTCTGCAGAACAGACAATCGTCGCTCACTGCGCGCCTCCTGCGCCCGATGGCGCCGTCTGTGCGGGCGGGCCGGCGGCCCGCATCGCCTCAATGTGCTGCGCGAGCACCGCGAGACCGGCGATGGCTGCCGTCTCGAAGCGCAGGATCCCCGGGGCGACTCGGGCCGGGCGGAAGCCGGCCGCGCGCAGCATCGTGGTCTCGTCTCGCGTCATGCCTCCCTCTGGCCCCACCGCCAGCGAAGCCATGCCTTCCCCCCGCCAGGCGGCAATCTCTGCGCCGAGCGGCGCGCCGACCCGGTCCAGCAGAATCCGCGGGTTCTGATCGTCTCGCGAGTCGTCCCCGGACCGACCCGGGGACGACTCCATCTGCAGGTACTCCGGGAGGCCCACCGGTCGGTGCAAAGAGGGAAGCCAGGCCCCGCCGCTCTGCTTCAGAGCGGCCACGGCCCTGCGCTCGGCCTTGCTCCAGAACGCCGGGGACCGGGCGGCGTCCGCCACCGAGCGCGACCGAGCGAACTCGACCGGGCACAGGGCGGCAGCTCCGAGCTCGGTCGACTTCTCGACCAGCCACAGCGTGTGCGCCTTGTTGCCCACCCCGAACACCAGGGTCGCCGAAAGCCGCGGCGGCACCGCGATAGGAGTGTCCAGAACACAATTCGCGACACGCGCCCCGACGCCCGCTAACCGACCGCGCCACATGGCGCCGCAACCGTCCGTCAAGGCAACCACTGCACCTGGCTGGAGGCGGAGGGCCCGCACGTGCCGGGTCTCTTCGCCAGTCAGATGGAGCACCTCGTGCGCCGAGCGGCCCTTCACGCCGGGTGCGAAGAGCAAAGGCGGTCGATTTGGGAGCTCGGACGGTGGCATGCGCGGAATGTGAGCGAGCACGACAAGCGTCGCCACCCCGTCGGGTGAGCGCTGCGTCCACCCGGAGATACCCGTGGCGCCCCGGAGGGCACAGCCCTACTCTGAAGTGTTGTGCTAGAGTGTTGTGCCATGCGGCGCCCGCGGCGCGGCGGCGTGCTCTTAAGGCGGCGACAGGAGGGAGGGCTGTGGCAAGGGTCAGCGACGCACCGGAACGACCGGCGGCGGTTCAGGAACGGGTCCGGATCGTGGAGGCCAAGGCCGAGCACGAGCCCGGCTCACAGGTGCGGACGAGCGTCGAGCTGAGCTTCGGTGACCGATCTTACGTGGCCACGTCGGAAGGGATCGGAACCGAGACGATGGAAATCCGCCTGGCGGCCCTCGCGACCCTCGAGGCGCTGATCGAGGTCACCGGTGCGCAACCCTTCCTCCTGGTCGGCATCAAGCTCATGCACGCCTTCGATGCGGACGTGATTCTGGTGGCGCTGCGCGACCCCGCGGCGGAGGGCAGCCGTTACATCGGGGCCGTGGCGGTCCGCACGACGCATGTCGCTGCGGCGGCCGCCGCCGTACTGGATGCCACGAACCGCGTGCTCTTCTGTCGGGGGAAGAAGACCGCGTAATCCCGCCCCCGGCTCACCGGCCGGACGCGTCACGCCGTGTCTCGATCCGGGGCGGCGAAACCGAGGCGGACCGTCACCCGGCGCGCCGCCGATGAGTCCTTCCCCTCCTTCCTCCCCTGGAGCGCGCTCCACCACCGGTTCTGCAGGGTCCACAGGTCGAGGTCGACGCCCAGAACGTCGGCGACGTCGAGCAACAGAAGCATGGTCTGGCAGGACGCCTCCGGTTCGAGCCCCGCATGGTCCGCCACCAGGACTTGCGTCTGCGCCTCGAGGGTTGCTTCGAGTTCCGCTACCAACCGCACATCCCTCGGCCGGCTCAGGGCGGCTGCAATTCGGCGGGCATGGCGCAGCGCTTCGCGGCCCCAGAACGGCTCACCCGGATGCGACCGGGCGAGCCCGAGAGACGATCCCATGTCGCGCCACCCGTCGTCGGGCGCGTCGAAGCGGTCCACGCAACGGGCGGCCACAACATCCCGGACATCGGCTCGCAGATCCGTGAGCGATACGCTGCGTTCCGCTGCCGTCCCTTCCCCCGGCTCAACGGCCGCGAGACGCACATCAAGTCCCTTGTCGCGTCTGGCCCGGGCCCGATAGCGGAAGCGCTCGGTGGCACCGGTACGGGCGTCCGTCACGGACACGCGCCCCGCTGCGGATCGACTGCCGGGACCGGACACCGTGACCCGGGTCTCCTGTACGGACCACTCGGCCGCCGGGACAGGCGGTCCGCCCACCGTCGAGAGGGCCGCGCGCTCTGCGGCCACGTCCGCAGCCGCCACACGGGACCGCCCGGCCTCCTTGAGCAGAACGTCGCGTCCGTTCGGCGCATCGGGTCCGTTCGCCCTCGCCTCGGCGAGAGCGGTCAGAAACGGTTCCCGCGCGCTCGCTCCTCCGAGCAGTGCGGCGAGCTCGACGGCCCGCGCGGCGTATCGCAGGATCTGTCTCGTCTCAATCCTCGTGAGGTCGTCGAAGAACCACCCGCAGCTCGTGTACATCAGCATCGCATGGCGGCTCATTTCCAGCAGTCCGAACACGCGTCGCTCCTCCGCCGCCGCCAGCGGGCGGGCCGCGTGAGCCCTCACGAACGCCGTGCGCGTATCATCGACCGGATCCAGGAGTACCGCAGCGTAGGAGTCCCGCGCCGCCCAGGGATCGGGCAGCAGACGACCGGCTTCGCGCTCGTACAGGTCTGCGAGGTCCCGTGCCAGACCGTCCAGGGCACGTCGGAGCGGCGCGCGCCACGCCTGATTCGATCCCGGCTGACCGCCGGTCGAGCAGCCGCAGTCCGACCTCCAGCGCTCCACGCCGTGGGAGCAGCTCCACGAGGTCCCTTCGCGGATCTCGACCTCGTACTGCGGCGGGTTCCGAGCCAGAAACTGACCGTAGTTCACGATGCGGACCCCGGGATCCGACTGCAGGCAGTCGATCGCGACGGCCAGGGCCATGTCGCCGTGCGCGTGGTGGTGTCCGTACGTCTCGCCATCGGTCGCAATGTGTCCGAGCCTCGCGGCCGCGTCCTCCGGCCGGTGCGTCAGGTCCTTCAGGCACTCGGCTAGTGTCTGGCCGTTCTCCAGCAGGTTCTCGAACGCGACAGCCCGCGACGTGGGACCGTGGTAGAAGAACAGATCGATGTGGCGACCGGATGGAAGGTGCTGCCGATACGCGACGCCCGTGTCGAGAGTCCCGTCGCTCGCCTCCGGCCACGCCGAGGCATCGGCGGGACGGACGCGCGCCGCCTGGTGGGGGGCGAGGACCGTGAAGGTAATCCCCGCCTCCGCCAGTGCCTCCAGGCTGGCGATGTCCACGGCCGTCTCCGGAAGCCACATGCCCTCCGGGTCCCGGCCGAAGCGATGCCGAAAATCGGCGATGCCCCAGGCGACCTGCGTGCGCCGGTCCCGCGCCGAGGCGAGCGGGAGGATCATGTGGTTGAACGGCTGAGCGATCGCCGATCCGTGACCCTCGAAGCGCTCCCGGCTCCGGCGATCGGCTTCGAGGATGGCCAGGTAGGTCGAGGTCCCCCGACGCTCCATCCAGCTGAGCAGCGTGGGGCCGAAGTTGAAGCTGATCGACGCGTAGTTGTTGCGGATCGCCGTGATTCGGCCTTCGTCGTCGAGGAGGCGGGAGGCCGCGTTCGGCGCATAGCACTCGTCCGTGATCCGCTCGTTCCAGTCGTGAGATGGAGCGGCCGACGGCTCGGACTCCACCCTGCCGAGCCACGGGTTCTCCCGGGGTGGCTGATAGAAATGAGCGTGCACGCACACGCAACGATCAGCCACCGGATTCCGCCGCTTGCAGGAACACGGACGCGAGGGACGGCAGGGTCAGGCCCACCGACCATTCGCGGCCGTGGAACCGTTGCCGTTCGGCCGTCACGGATCCCGGGTTGCCCCGTCCCGATCCGCCGTAGATGCGAGCATCGCTGTTCAGTCGCTCGATCCACGACCCTCCGTACGGGACGCCGACCCGATACTCCTCATGGGGTACCGCCGAGAAGTTGCAGATGATGAGGATCGGGCGGCGCCCGTCACGTGGTCGACGGAGAAAGCTGATCACGTTCTGGACGTGGTCGTCGGGTGCGATCCACTCGAAGCCGGCGCTCTCACAATCGAGCTCGTGCAGCGCGGGTTCCTCGCGATACAGTCGGTTGAGGTCCGACACCCAGCGCAGCACTCCCTGGCCGCGTGCGTCAGTGATTCGGTCCCATTCGAGCTCCCCCTCGTGATCCCATTCGCTCCGCTGGGCGAGCTCGGCCCCCATGAACAGGAGCTTCTTGCCCGGCTGAGCGAACATGCATCCGTACAGAAGCCGCAGGTTGGCGAACTTGCGCCACTCGTCACCCGCCATCTTGGACCACAAGGAGCCCTTGCCGTGCACCACTTCGTCGTGCGAGAACGGGAGGACGAAGTTCTCGTTGAACGCGTACAGATGGCGAAACGTCAGATCGCTGTGGTGCCAGCTGCGCTGCACGGGGTCCTTCCCCATGTAGCGCAGGATGTCGTGCATCCAGCCCATGTCCCACTTCAGTCCGAAGCCCAGACCTCCGGTCTCGACGGGACGCGACACCATCGGCCACGCCGTGGATTCCTCTGCTACGGTCTGCACGTCGGGTTGTCGCACGTAGACCTCCCGATTGAGGGCACGCAGCATGTCCATGGCCTCCAGGTTCTCCCTCCCGCCATGGACGTTGGGGAGCCACTCCCCCTCCTCCCGCGAGTAGTCGCGGTACAGCATCGATGCGACGGCGTCCACCCGCAGCCCATCGGCGTGATATTCCTCCAGCCAGTACAGGGCGCTGCTGACCAGAAAACTCCGGACTTCGTGCCGTCCGTAGTTGAAGATCCAGCTGTGCCAGTCCGGATGAAATCCGAGTCTCGCGTCGGCGTGCTCGTACAGGTGTGTACCATCGAATAGAGCCAATCCGTGCGCATCGCCGGGGAAATGGCTGGGCACCCAGTCGAACAGCACGCCGATGCCGCGCTGGTGAAGTTGATCCACGAGGTATTTCAGGTCCGCCGGCGAGCCGTAGCGGGCCGTGGGCGCGAAGTAACCGGTGACCTGATAACCCCAAGACCCGTAGAACGGGTGCTCCATGACCGGCAGGAGCTCCACGTGCGTGAATCCGGTTCGCTCGACGTGATCCGCGAGGAGCGGTGCGATCTCCCGGTACGAGTGGAAACCGCCGTGCGGCGGGCGCATCCACGAACCCAGGTGCAACTCGTAGATCGAGATCGGGGAGTCCAGCCGGTTCTTCTCCGCGCGCGACAGCATCCAGTTTCCGTCACCCCATGCATACGCATCTTCCCAGATCACGGACGAGGTGGCGGGAGGTTCCTCGCAGGCCCGGCCCAGCGGATCCGCCTTCGCGACCGCGTGTCCGTCACGTCCCCGGATCAGGTACTTGTACTTCATTCCCGTTCCGATACCCGGAACCAGACCTTCCCAGAGCCCGGATGATCCACGGGGACGCAGGGGATGGCTCTCTCCGTTCCAGTCGTTGAAGTCGCCGATGACGTGGACGTCGACCGCGTCCGGCGCCCACACGCCGAACACGGTCCCCGAACCGTCCCCCGTCTCCACCACGTGGCTCCCGAAGTGCTCCCACATCCGGAAGTGGCGACCCTCTTTGAACCAGTGAAGGTCATCCTCCGACAGCATGCTGATGTCGTATCGCACGTCCGTTCCCATCACGTGTTCGATGTCCGGTCGGGCGGCACGACTCGAGAAGTCGTCCGCGGCTTCGCCTGAAGTCAATGTCGAGATACCGCTCGTGGGTCGCAAACGGGGTCATGTCGCGGGGCTGAGGGATGCCGCGTGCTCCCCTCCGCTCTTCATGTCTCCGTGTGGGTGGTTCCACGCGGGTACCGGAACTTACCGGACCGAAGCCGGGGCCGGGAGGCCCGGCCGAGCGGGCGAAGGTGCGCACACTTCTTCCCCGTGATAATGTGGGGGCGTCGAGCGACCCGAGACCGGCGCAAACCGTTTCGAGCCCCCGCGAAAGAGGAAAGACGAGAGGCATGGAGACCCCCGCATCCGACGTCCGGATGGAGGAGGCCGGGAGCCAAGCCTCCCTGAGCGACATGTCGCTCGAAGAGCTGTCCATCCACACCATCCGAACGTTGGCCATCGACGCCATCCAGAGGGCGAATTCAGGCCATCCGGGGGCACCGATGGCTCTGGCCCCGGTAGCGTACGTGCTGAGCCGCCACATGCGCTACAATCCGCAGAACCCGGACTGGTTCGACAGGGATCGGTTCGTGCTGTCGGCGGGACACGCGTCGATGCTGCTGTACGGCATGCTTCATCTCAGCGGATACGATCTGAGCCTCGACGAGATCCGCGCCTTCCGCCAGTGGGACAGCCGGACACCGGGTCACCCCGAGCACGGCCTGACGCCAGGGGTCGAGACGACGACCGGCCCGCTCGGTCAGGGCCTCATGAACGCGGTCGGCATGGCCATCGCCGAAGCGCACCTGAGCGCCGTCTATAATCGTCCCGGCCACTCGATCATCGATCACCGGACCTACGCGCTGTGCAGCGACGGCGACTTGATGGAGGGTGCCTCGCACGAAGCTGCATCCGTGGCGGGACACCTCGGCCTCGGCAAGCTCATCGTGATATTTGACGACAACCGGATCACGATCGACGGCTCGACGGAGCTGACGTGCTCGGACGACCCCGAGCAGCGCTTCGCGGCCTACGGGTGGCACGTACAGAGCCTCGGAGATGCGGCCAACGACGTCGCCGCCATCGAATCGGCCCTGTCAGCCGCCCGGTCGGACGCGGCCAGACCCTCCATCATCATCATCCGATCTCACATCGGGTTCGGTTCCCCCGCCAAGCAAGACACCGCGGCGGCACACGGCTCGCCCCTCGGAGAGGAGGAAGTCCGGCGGACTAAGGGCGTCTACGGATGGCCCGAGGACGCGCAGTTTCTCGTGCCGGACCGCGCCCGGACTCACATGGGCGAGGCCGTCGAGCGAGGGGAGAAGCTCGAGGCGGCCTGGCGCGAGGACATGGAGCGCTACCGGCGGGACCAGCCCGTTCTGGCCGAGCAGCTGGACGCGGCCATCGAGGGGCGTCTACCCGCGGACTGGCAGGCCGGGCTTCCGTCCTTCGACCCGGCAAACGGGGGGATGGCGACGCGCCAGGCGTCCGGGATCGTCCTGAACGTGCTCGCGGATCGCATCCCCTGGCTCATCGGGGGGAGCGCCGACCTGTCTCCCTCGAACAACACGCTGATCGAGGGATCCCCGAGCTTCGGGCGCGAGTCCTACGAGGGCCGGAACCTGCGCTGGGGCATCCGGGAGCACGCGATGTGCGCGGCGACCACGGGCATGACCCTGCACGGGGGGCTTCGACCGTACGCTGCGACCTTCTTCGTCTTCACGGACTACGCGCGGCCCGCGATCCGCCTCGCCGCCCTGATGGGACAGCCCGTCATCTACGTGATGACCCACGACTCCATCGGACTGGGAGAGGACGGCCCCACCCACCAGCCGATAGAGCACCTGGCAGCCCTGCGAGCCGTGCCCGGACTGTGCATCATCCGGCCAGCCGACGCCGCCGAGACGGTCGAGGCCTGGAAGGCGGCGATCTCCCGTGTCTCCGGTCCGACCATTCTCGTGCTGACCCGCCAGAAGGTGCCCGTTCTGGCGGTCGGCGGACCGGGGGCCGCCGTCGGGCTTCACAGGGGGGCGTACATCCTGGCGGAGTCGGGGAGCGAGGAACTCGATCTGATACTCATCGCGTCCGGCTCGGAGGTCGCGCTCGCGCTCGAGGCGCGAGGGGCGCTGGAGGCTCTCGGGATCGGAACGCGAGTGGTCAGCATGCCGAGCTGGGAGATGTTCCGCGAGCAGGATCGAGCCTACCGCGACCACGTACTGCCCCCGACGATCCGGCGCCGGCTGGCCATCGAGGCTGGAGCCCCGTTCGGATGGAGGGAATGGGTAGGCGACGGAGGCGACGTGCTGGGAGTGACCACGTTCGGTGCGAGCGCGCCGGCCGCGGAATTGTGGCGACGGTACGGTTTCACTGCCGACAACGTGATCTCGCTCGCCCGACGACTTCTGGAGGAAAACTGATGCGCGTGGCGATCGGGTCGGATCACGCGGGGTACAGGTACAAGCGGATTCTGGCGGACGCCCTGCGCGACGCCGGTCACGAAGTGCTGGATCTCGGCACCGACGGTCCACAGTCGGTGGACTACCCAGACTACGCTCGGGTGGTCGCCGAAGCCGTGGCGCAAGGCGAGGTCGAGCGGGGTGTCCTCGTGTGCGGCAGCGCCGTGGGCGTGAGCGTGGTGGCCAACAAGATTCCCGGTGTGCGGGCCGGAGTATGCCACGACACATACTCTTCGGGTCAGGCGGTGGAGCACGACGACATCAACGTCCTGTGTCTCGGCGAGCGCGTGATCGGAATCGAAGTGGCGCTGCAGGTCACGGACGTGTTCATGCGGGCTCGATTCAGCGATGAAGATCGCCACCGACGCCGCCTGAACAAGCTGCTGGACGTCGAACGAGAGTACATGCTACCCCAGCGCAATTCCGACTGAACAGGCTGCTCCGCGGGCAGCCAATCCGGAGCGAATCGATCCGATGCACAACCTCCTGGAACTGATCCAGCACGGCCAGAGCTATTGGCTCGACAATCTCACTCGCGGCATGATCCGCGGGGGAGACCTCGAGCGACGGGTGAGAGAGCAGGGCCTGAGGGGCGTGACCTCAAATCCGGCGATCTTCCACAAGGCGATTTCGACCGGTTCGGACTACGACGAGCAAATCCGTGAGCTCGCTGGCGTCGGGACCGCGGTCGGCGAGATGTACGAGACTCTGGTCGTGACCGACATCCGCGAGGCGTGCGAGGCGTTGCACTCCGTGTACGAAGCATCCGCAGGGGCCGACGGCTACGTAAGCCTCGAGGTGTCGCCCCACCTGATCCACGACACGTCCGGGTCCGTCGAGGAGGCACGGCGCCTGTGGGCCGCGGTGGATCGGCCCAATCTCATGATCAAGATCCCGGGCACTGCCGCCGGAGCACCGGCCATCGAGGAACTTCTGTACGACGGCATCAACGTGAACGTGACGCTTCTGTTCTCCGTCGAGGCGTACGAGACGGTGGCCCGGGCCTACGTTCGCGCTCTTCAGCGAAGGCTGGCCGACGGACGGAGCCTCGATGCTGTGGCTTCGGTCGCGAGCTTCTTCCTCAGTCGCATCGACGTCATGGTGGACCGGCTCCTGTCGCACAGGATCGGCGCCCCTGCGACGCCGGCTCCGCAGGACCTGATCGGACGGGCGGCCGTGGCCAGCGCGCGGCTCGCGTATCGTGCCTTCCGCACACTGTCCGCGAGCTCCGAATGGCAGTCGCTTGCGGCGGCGGGGGCGCGTCCGCAGCGACTGTTGTGGGCCAGCACGAGCACGAAGAATCCGCTGTACGACCCGGTTCGCTATGTCGAGCCCCTGGTCGGCCGTGACACCGTGAACACGATGCCCGAGGTGACGATCGAAGCGTTCGCGTCCAGTGGCCGAATCGCGCCCGATGCGGTGGAGCGCGATATCGATGACGCGGAGCAGGTGTTCGCCGGTCTGGCGGCCGTCGGCATCGACATGGCAGCGGTGCACGCGCAGCTGCTCGCCGAAGGAGCGCAGAAGTTCATCGATCCGTTCGACGCCCTGTTGAATGGACTCGCCGGGCGTCGAGCCGCGATGCGCGAGGCTTCAGGTGTCGAATCACGCGGACCGATCTACGAGCCGCCGGAACTGCCCGGAGCACTCGTGGCGCTGCGTGAGCAGCGCTTCGCGCAGCGCCTGCACCGTCGTGACCCGACACTGTGGGACGGAGACGCGGCGACGCGCGAAGCCATCGCGGAGCGCCTCGGATGGATCCGTTGTCCGGAAGAAGCGTCGCGTCTCGCTCCGGAGCTCGCCACGCTGGCCGACGAGGTCCGCGCCGAAGGCGTCCGGCACGTGGTGCTGATAGGGATGGGGGGCAGTAGCCTGTGTCCGCTCGTAGCGCGCGACGCGCTTCCCGCGGCGAACGGCTATCCTGAGCTGCGGGTGCTCGACGACGTGGATCCGGGCACAGTCGCCCGGCTGGACGCGGACATCGATTTCTTCCGCACGCTTTTCGTAGTGGCGAGCAAGTCCGGCAGCACGATCGAGACGATGACCCTGTACCGGTATTTCGCGGCGCGCCTGGCGAGCGAGCGAATTCCGGCTCCGGGGAGACATTTCGTGGCCATCACGGATCGCGGATCGCCGCTCCTCCAGGAAGCGGAGGAAGCCGGTTTCCGTAGAGTGTTCCAAGCTCCTTCCGACGTGGGCGGTCGCTATTCCGCTCTGACAACGTTCGGGCTTCTTCCGATGGCCCTGATGGGAGCGGACGTCGGGAAGGTCGTCAGCTGGGCCCGCGAGATGAGTCTCGAGTGCTCGCCCGCCCTGCCCGAGTCCGCGAATCCGGCCGTTCGGCTGGGCGCACGACTCGCCCTGCTCGCCCGGGCGGGACGAAACATGCTCACCATCGCGGCCTCTCCGTCCCTGGCGACGTTTCCGTTGTGGATCGAGCAGCTGGTGGCTGAGAGCACCGGCAAGAATGGCGTGGGGATTCTCCCCGTCACGCACGCGGCGCTCCCAACGCCCGCCGCGTGCGAGCCGGATCGCGTGTTCCTGGGCATTTCCCTGGCCGGCGAAGAAGTGGCCGCGACCGAAGGGACGCTGGACGCACTCGAACAGGCCGGGCATCCCGTCGTTCGGTTTGCCCTGCCGGAGCCCGAAGCCCTGGGCGGCGAGTTCCTGCGCTGGGAGATCGCGACGGCAACCGCCGGGACGATACTCGGCGTAAACCCGTTCGACGAGCCGGACGTGTCAGCCGCAAAGCGGGCGACCGCTGACCTCCTGGATCGGCGTGCGACGGCCGGAGGCTTCCCGACCGGTAAGGCCCGCGCAAGCACTGGCCCCCTCTACCTGTTCACGAATGGCGACGCCGAGCACCAGGGTGAGACGACGCTGGCCGAGGCGCTGTCGGAGCAGCTCGAGTCCGGAGAGCAGATCGGGTACGTGGCCGTGCTCGGCTTCTTCGGCGCGACACCGGAACGCGACGACGCGATCGTGCGCCTGCGCGCGAGGCTGGAGGCGCGAACCGGCCGGGTCACCACGTTCGGGTACGGACCCCGCTACCTCCACTCGACCGGGCAGCTGCACAAGGGCGGACGCGCGGACGGACTGTACTTCGTTCTGACGGCGGATCCGGTGGAAGATCTCGATGTCCCCGAGTCGGACGTCAGCCTGGGCACACTCCAGCGTGCCCAGGCGCTCGGAGACGTCCAGACCCTTCGGCACGGCGGACGTAAGGTGATACATGCCCATCTGGGGTGGGACGTCGAGGGTGGGATGGCTCGTCTGATCGAGGCGATCTAGGACCGCTTTACCGGCGCGACCTGACGAGGGCCGTGGCGGCCGGCGAGCCACGCCGCGACGAAGGTCACGAGGGCCACCGCCGCTAGAATCGAGGCGAGCCGACCCCACGGCTCGCCCGCCACGCGTCGCTCCGCCACCAGTCGCCACAGCGTCCGCAGCCATTCGATTCCTCCGAGGGCGAGCGCCACGCGAAGCACCCACCCGGACCATGGCCGCCGGACCGCCAGAAGGAAGGGCATCCCCAGACTGGCCCATACCAGCGTCTCCATCCCGGCCCGGCTGAAGTGGGCTGCCAGGAGGAGAAAACTCAGGCCGATCATGACGGGCGCGAACACCTTCATGTGGGGCGTAGCCTACCTCAGATGTGCTCGAGATCCGACACCAGGCGATTCAGAAGCGGAGCCGGGAACACGTCTCCGGCCTCGAACAGGGATCTGTGCTCCGCTACGGCGGCGGCGACTTCGGCGAAATTCCGGGGCACTGGACGCGTGCGCCCCCCGACTCCGCTCGCGCTCGAGGCCGCGGTCGCCTCGAGCAGCGTGTCCAGGTCCGCCGTCGCTGCGCCGCGGATCGCCGCCAGCGCCGCTCCCGCGAGGAGCAGGTGCGGAAAGGCCGAGCCATCGGGAAGGCGGAACTCTACGGTGGCCGGGCTGACCGCTCGTCCGGCGGCATCCCGGGCCCGCGCCGGGAGTCGTATCAGGGCTGAACGATCGTGAAACCCCCACGTGATCCGGTTCGGCGCCTGCTTCGCCTGGGTGAGCCGGGCGAGCGATCCCGGGGCCCGATTGCCGAATGCCATGAGAGCCGCCCCGATCTCCGCCAGGCCGCCGATGAGCCAGCGGGCAGGGTCGGAGAGCCGATCACTGGCCTCCCGCACCGGAACGAGGTCGCCATCGCGCACCGGTGCAAGGTGGAAGTGCAGTCCGTTGCCGGCATGCCCCTCGACCATGATAGGATCCGTACTGCACCGCATGCCGGTGCGGTGCGACAGGTTACGGAGTACCCACTGCGCGAGCAGGATCCCGTCGGCAGCTCGAGGCAACGTGTCGAGAGCGAGCTCGATCTCGTGCTGCTCCCAGATGACTCCGTCCGGCTCCCGCGGCTCGATGTAGCCGACCTCGCTGTGTCCGTACTTGACCCGCACTCCCATCTCGCAGAGCAGGGCGAGCGCCTCGCGCCGCAGGGGCTCTCCGAACACGAAGGGAGACACCGCGTGGTAGCCACGGTCGTCCGCGCCGTATATGTCCGTCTCGTCCCGCCGCTTTCCGAGGAAGTACTCCACTTCTCCGAGGGCCATGAGTTCGATACCGGTCTCCGAACGCAGGCGATCCATGGCCCGCCGCAGGATCGTATCCGGCGACTGCGGGAGCGGCTCGCCATCGGGAGCGCTGTGGCCACACAGCACGACAAGGGTGGGCAATCGGGCGAACGGATCCACGAACGTCGTATCGAGACGAGGCCGGAGAACGATGTCCGACGATCCGGTCGCGATTCCGGCACCCGGAAAGAGACTCGACCCGTCGGCCCGCTCGCCCCCTTCGCAGACCGCCAGTAGATGGCTCTCGTCGTGCGGGACGAAATCCAGCCGCTTCAGCCACCCGTCTCCACCGACGTGCATCAGGCTGAGAGCCCGGGCTACGCCCAGCCGAAACAGGCTCGTGATGTGCTCGCCGGTCCACTCCGCGCGGGGCCGATCGAGAGTCCTCTCCAGATCGCTCACGCCGAATGTCGTCTCCGCCGCTCCGTCCGCGTCCACCGTCCCTCCCGCAAGATCGCCTTGTCCCGTTCCCGCCTTCGGCGGGCAGGGGCCGTCGATGCTACTCGAGCACGATGATCCCGCGTTCCGCGCAGATCCTCTTCAGCTCGTCCGGCCAGACCGTCACGCTCACTTCCCCGAGGTGCGCCTTACGGAGGAGCAGCATGTACGTGCGGGACTGTCCGATGCCGCCACCGACGCTGAGCGGGATCTCGTCGTTCAGAATGGCCTGGTGGTAGGGTTGTTCCAGGAAGTCCATCTGTCCGCTCAGCTCCAGCTGACGCACGAGCGTCTGCGGAGTGACGCGGATTCCCATGGACGTGAGCTCGTGACGGCGTCGCGTCACCGGATTCCACACCAGGATGTCTCCGTTCAGGCCATGGGTGTCCCTCCCGGTCTCCACCGACGTGTCGGTCACCCAGTCGTCGTAGTCGGCGGCACGCATCTCGTGCGGGTAGCCGTCCGCCAGCGGCCAGCCGATGCCGTAGATGAAGACCGCCGGCGCGTGCTCCTGCAGGATCCTCGTCTCCCGTTGCTTGCGCGGCAGGTCTGCGTACATCTCGAGCAGCTCTTCGGCGTGCAGGAAGACGAGCTCGTCCGGAAGCCGTGGATGGCGGGGGTCGTTCAGCGCGGGATACCGATCGAACACGTATTCCTCGGCTTCCTTGAGGACCATCCAGATCCTCCGGACGATCTCCGTGAGGAAGGACACGTTGCGCTGGTCCGCCGTGATGACCCTCTCCCAGTCCCACTGATCCACGTACGAGCTGTGATCGTGATCCAGAAAGTAGTCCTTGCGGACGGCTTTCATGTCCGTGCACACGCCCTCGCCCACCTCGCAGCCGAACTGCCGCAGGGCCATCCGCTTCCACTTGGTGGCCGCCTGGACGACGCTCGCCCGTATAGGTCTTGCCAGGCCGAGCCCGCAATCGAATTCGACCGGCGTGCGTGATCCGTCTCGGTCCAGCATGTCGTTCACGCCGCTCCTGACGTCCACGATCAACGGAACCTGGACCATCATCAGGTCCAGCTCGCGGCACAGGCCGTCCTCGATGATCCGCTTGACATCGAACAGCGCCTTCATCGTCTCCTTGGGATCGAGCAGCGGTCGGTAATCGGTCGGCAGGATTCTGGCTACCTCTTCGTACGTGCTCACGCCCGGTCCGGCGAGATCGGCCTTCTTGTCGGCTTGGGAGGTCATCGTTGCTCTCTGCGTGAGGATGGATCGCCGGTCGGCCAGAGGTGCCGCACGGACGTCACGGCGCGCGTTGCAGCAGGAACCGAGCCAGTGCGCGGTTTCACCGAAGTGTAATGTATCATCAACCGCATCATGTGTTTGTGTCGTGTCTTCACGTGCGATCCTCCCGGAGGACAGTGCCCCCGTCGGGACACTTTGTCCAGGCAGGGCACGATGACCGGCCGGCCGGAGGAGCCCGCCGTCTGCGCGCAGACCGAGTCACTCGTAGCTTCCGGTTCCGCGCCGGCGTCGTGCCGTCGCGACCACTCGAGCCGCGGAGCGCTGACAGGAGTGACCGACATCTCGCCGTCAGACGTCGCACCGCGACCCGACGTCGCCTCCCTGGTCTCCATCCGCGAGGGGTTCCCGGCCCTGCGGCGACTCCAGGGCGATGTTCGAGCTGCGTACTTCGATGCTCCGGGGGGTACCCAGGTGCCCGAGAGCGTAGCCCGGGCGGTCGCCGAGCAGATGCTGCGCCACAACGCCAACGCGCACTGGGCGTACGCGACCTCGCGCGAGCTGGACGAGGTCCTGGAGGAAAGCCGGGCGGCGGTCGCCGATTTCGTGGGTGGCGCGCCGGACGAGATCGTGTTCGGTCCGAACATGACGACGCTCACCTTCCACATGGCGCGGGCCCTGGGGCGTCGCCTCGGACCCGGCGACGAAATCGTGGTGACGGAGCTGGACCACGACGCCAACGTGGCGCCGTGGAGGGACCTGGAATCCGAACGGGGCATCGTCGTGCGAACGGTGCCGCTGGATGTGGAGACCGCCGACCTGGATTGGGAGGCACTCGATCGCCTCGTTTCGGGTCGCACTCGCCTCATCGCGGTGACCGGGGCCTCGAACGCGCTCGGAACCGTCGTGGACGTTCCCCGTGTCGCAGCCCGGGCCGCGGCTGTCGAAGCTCTCCTGTTCGTGGATGCCGTCCACCTCGCTCCTCACGAGCGGCTCGACGTGGCCGCGCTGCGATGCGACCTGCTGGCCTGCTCCGCCTACAAGTTCTACGGCCCACACGTCGGAGTGCTGTGGGGTCGCGCCGGTCTTCTCGCGGAAGCGCGCCCTCCGAAGCTGGCGCCCGCGCCGGAGACCGCGCCGGAACGCTGGGAGACTGGAACGGCCAATCACGAGGGGATCGCTGGCACGCGCGCCGCGGTCGAGTACCTCGCCGGACTCGGGGGCGCCGGCGACCGCCGCACATGTCTGGACGCGGTGTTCGCCGAGCTGTCGCGGCGGGGAGACGGGTTGATCCGACGCTTGTGGGAAGGGTTGGCATCGGTTCCGGGAGTCCGCCTGTACGGTCCGTCTCCCGGTGTCCCCCGCACACCCACTCTGTCGTTCACGATCGACGGCGTCTCGCCCGTCGAGGCGGCGTCCAAGCTGTCCGACAGGGGCCTGTTCCTGTCGCACGGGAACTTCTACGCCCCGGGGGTGACCCGACGCCTCGGCGTGGAACCGTCCGGACTCCTGCGGGCCGGCTGCGCCTGCTACACCGACCCGGAAGAGGTGGAGCGACTCATCGAGGGGGTGGAGCTGGTGTCGCGCGGCGGCTGAGACGCGCCGATCACAGGACGACGGCTTGGCACGGCGAGCGCGCAGGAGGCGGGGAAGAGCTCTGAACGGAGTGCCGGGCAAGCCTGCGTGACATCCCGGCGGAGATCTCGCTGGAGCCGACTCGGCCAGCCCACGGCAGTGCTTCCGAAGTGCTTCCGAATGCATGCCGGCAGGCCGGTGTTCACTCCACCCAATGCTCCATGAACTTCCCTTCCCCGTCCGCCTCGTCCACCAGCGCCTGGAAGATCGCCCGCAGCTGTTCGTAGGGAAACGTACCGATCACCATGCGATTGTTGATGATCATGGTGGGTGTCGAGCGGATGCCGTGCGAGTACTCGTCCGACGTTCTCTCGTACTCGACTCCGGTGGCGATCAGACGAAGGACCCGGTCGATAGTGGTCGAGTCCGTGAGCGCCGCCGTCACGCCGTGGCGCTGCGCGAGGTCTCCTCTCCAGTCGGGATCCTTCGCCGCCTCGAAGTTGGCGAAAATCTCGTCGTGGACGGCTCTGAACCTGGCCGGGTCGTGGGCCGCCATGAAGGACAGGGCGCAGGCCCCGGGGTGCTTGTCCTTTTCGACCACCTGGTTGCACGACGCATCGAGCGGAAAGAACTGGAACGCCACGTTCATGTGGTCGCCGAATTCCTCCTTCAGACGGACCAGCTGCTCGTTGAGATAGAGGCAGTCCGAGCACAGCAGGTCCGCGTACTCGACGATCCGGATGGGGGCGTCCTCGAACACCGGGTAGGCAGACGCTGTACGGAAGGGCGAGATCTCACTGGGCCACGGGACGCGTGGGAGACCGTGGAACTGACGTACGATGCGCTCGGCGACGCCCCCGCTCTGTGCGTCGCGCCTCGCCTCGTGGTACTGCGCGGCTACCCAGGCCTGGGACATCGTCACGATGGCCGCGACCACCAGAACGCTCGCCCTGGGGCGGAGCCAGCGGACACTCGCCGTCCCGGCGTCGCGATCGATCCCGTATCGCCAGAACAGGACGAGGCTGGCGCCCGAGAACACGTAGTAGCCGGTACACAGCAGACACAGACTTCCGAGGATACCCACCGAGTAGAAGAGCAGCGCCACGACGCCAAGCCCGTTCAGCAGAGCGAGGGTCTTGTTCGTGCGCTCCAGACCGGCAGACGGGAACACCGCGCCGAACGCCACCAGTCCGCCCAGCATGGCCCCGAACACGCCGATGGGCGTACCGCCGACCGCGGAAATCCGCGAGAACGCGGAGCTGTCGCAGTTGAAGAAGGAGGAGATGTCACAGAACGAGCCTTCCCAGATCGACTCGGGATAATTCGCGGCGAAGAAGTGCTGGATCGTCATCCAGGACGCCACGATCATTGCGAGTCCGGCGGCCAGGCTGCCCGCTCGCTTCCACGTCCACCCCTCGAGGGTGAGCGAGGGGCTCATGCTACCTCCCGCGGGGGGTCTGCCGCGCGGGAGACCCCTCCCCTCGTCAGTGATCGCCCAGGTAACGTTCACGGATCACCGCCATGTGGTGGGCGGCATGACCGACGACGATGTAGGCGACCGCTCGAACCGACGTCCGGGCTTCGTTGGCCACCCCGGAGCGCTTCCAATGACCGTCGCCGAGGCTTCCGAACAGGCGCTCGGTCGACTGGCGCACGGCTTCGAATTCGTGGGACAGGCTGGCCAGCGACCGCCGGTCGAATTCCCCCTGGTCGACATAGTCGTCCTGCTCGAAACCGGGGAGCGGTTTATCTTCACCGCGGGCAAAGCACAGCGCCCGGGTGGCAAAGATTCTCTCGGTGTCCAGCAGGTGCCCGAGCACTTCCTTGACGCTCCACTTCCCTGGCTCGTAGCGGTGGGCAGCGGTTGCGTTATCGAGGCTTCCCAGGAAGCCCATGATCTCGTATCGCTGCTCCTCGAGCGCTTCCATGATCGATCCTTCGGGAACCCGGTCGATGTACCCCTGATAGAACGGGTCGTACTCGCCGGGGGCCGGGCGCTCCTCGTCGATACCATGCATTCCCAACCTCGGAAGCTGAGGGTATATCAAGCTTCAGCGCATGCCTCGATTGCCCATGAGGATTTAGCCCGCGGCCCCGGCCCGCAAGGGGCCTCGTGGTGTCGGCTCCGGCCAGCACGCGGAAGGAAGCGTGCGGTTTGCCGAACGAAGGTGAGCCTAGGCGGTGAACGCGCGCTTCACCCGCTCCCAGAATCCGGGCTCCTCCGTATCGGGCTCGGGAGGATTCTGCTCCACATCGCGGAGCCGTTCGAGCACTTCCCGCTCCTCGCCCGTCAGGTTGGTCGGCGTCCACACCAGCACGCGCACGATCAGGTCGCCGCGCTCAGAGCGCCGGAGTCGCGGCATGCCGCGGCCGCGGAGCCTGAGGGCTTGCCCGCTCTGAATGCCGGGGGGAACCTGGAGCATCGCCGGGCCGTCGGTGATCGTGGGCACTTCGACCTCCGCCCCGAGGGCCGCCTGGCTCAGGGTTACCGCCAGGTTGTATACCAGGTCGTCGCCGACCCGCTGAAATCGGCGGTCCGGGTCCACTTCCACACGAACGAGCACGTCCCCGTTCGGCCCGCCACCCGGTCCGGCATCTCCCCGCCCGGACAGCTTGAGAACGTCGTCGGTCGAGACCCCGGCGGGGATGTCCAGCTTGGCGGTCCTGTCCCGGCGAATCCTGCCGTCACCGGCGCACTCCGAGCACACGGAGTGGATCCGCTCACCCCGTCCGTCGCAGGCCGGACAGGGGCGAACGCTCACGAACTGGCCCAGCATCGATCGTTGTACCTGCCGTACCTCGCCGACCCCTCCGCACGTGCCGCACCGCTCGGGGGTCGTACCCGGCTCGGCTCCGGAGCCGCCGCACCGGTCACACTTCTCGAGCACCCGGATCTTGACGTTGCGCTCCGCGCCCCGTGCCGCTTCCTCGAGAGTGACCCTCAGCCGCAGCTTCAGGTCCGAGCCGTGCCGCTGTCCATGGGATCGCCCTGGACGTCCTCCGAACAGATCTCCGAGGCCCATGCCACCGAACTCCCGCATGAACACTTCGAACGCGTCCGCGAAGTCGAAGCCCCCGAAGCCGCCGGCGGGTCCACCACCCATGCCGCGCCGGACCCCCGCCTCGCCGTACCGGTCGTACAACTGCCGCTTCTCGGGGTCCCGCAGGATCTCGTAGGCCTCCGTCACCCGCTTGAACCTCTCCTCCGCATCCGGAGAGTCGTTCTTGTCGGGATGGTACTGCATGGCGAGCTTCCGATACGCCTTCTTGATCGTTTCGGAATCGGCGTCCCGTGCTATACCCAGTCTGTCGTAGTAGTCCGTCATGCATTCCTTCGGAGATGGCTCGCCGCCCCATTACGTGGCGGTCCGACCGATCCCTGCCCTCTGTTCAGTGAGCGACCAGATTCGACACGAGGGACGAGGTGCATTCGACCACCGCGAGGATCTTCTCGTACGGCATGCGCGTCGGACCGATGACGCCGAGCACACCCTCGAGCTGGCCTGCCGCGTAGGTCGCCGTGATGATGGTCAGGTCCGACAGCTCCGGGGCCCCGTGCTCGGCTCCGATCGTGATGCGGGATCCACCGACGGTGGCACGGCCGTGCAGCACTGCCGCCAGGAGGTCGCGCTGCTCGGTGAGCTCCATCAGGGCCTTCAGGCGCTCCCCGGAGTGGAACTCCGGCTGGCTGGCGAGGACCGATACGCTCCCGAGGTGGATGTCCTCGGTGCGGAGGACCCATTCAAAGATATCGGGGCCCGATTCCACGAAGATGTTGACCAGCTTCTCCGCTGACGGATCCGACACCTGTACGTCCCGCAACCGCTCCTCGAGGGTAGCATGGATCTCCCGCAGCGACGATCCGGCCAGCCGCTCGTTCATCACGACCGCGACCGAAGCCAGGGTCTGAGCCGGCAGGGCAGCCGGCAGGTCTACGTACACGGTGCGCACCACACCGGAACCCAGTGTGAGCACCATCAACGCCTTCCCCGAGTCGATCGGCACGAAATCCAGTTTCAGAAGCACGGCCTCGGCCAGGATCGGCCCAACGGAGAGCCCGAGCTCACCGGTGAGGAGGCCCAGCACACGGGCCGCGCGCTGCACCACCGCCTCCAGCTCCGACGCGGCACTCGGAACGACCAGCTCTTTCTCGATGCGAGCCCGTTGTCGCGCTGAGATGTCACGCCGATCCATGAGCGTGTCGACGTAGCAGCGATACGCCAGATCCGTGGGCACGCGGCCCGCCGAGGTGTGGGGGTGCGTCAGGTATCCCTTGGTCTCCAGGTCGGCCATGGTGTTCCGGACGGTGGCCGGGGACAGGCCGAGATCAGCGCGTTGCACGATGCGCCGCGAGCCGGCCGGCTCCGCCGTCTGGATAAACGCCTCCACTACAGCCTGGAGAATCGTTCGCTCTCTGTCCGTCAATCCCTCGAAACCCATCACTCTCTCGACGAGCCCCGTGTCAGAATCGATTCCATCCGTGCCTCCAGTGACGCCACCATCGCGTCCATGCGGAGCCAGCCGGATCGGGTGAGCCGAAGGCCTCCGCCGGTCTCCGTCAGCCAGCCCGCATCCCGCCACGCCGTCAGCATTCCGCCTGCCTCCCGGCGCACGAACCGGTTCAGGGGATCCTCGGCCGGAAGACCACGGTTCGTGCGAAAGGCGAGCCAGAGCCGCTCCAGCCGGCTCTCGCCCGCCCCGATCGTCTCGAAGCCTTCCCGCGGGCTTCGCCCCTCTCCCAACGCCCTGCGGTACGCCTCCCAGCTATAGACGTTCCACAGCCGTGTGCCGCCCAGATGGCTGTGCGCCGACGGGCCGACGCCAAGGTAAGAGGATCCGTCCCAGTATTGCCAGTTGTGGCGGCACTCCCGCCCCGGACGGGCGAAGTTCGACACCTCGTAATGCACGAAGCCAGCTTGCTCCAGCTCTTCCGCCGCGGCGACGTACTCCGACTCGTATCGGTCCTCGTCCGGCATGCGGACCCGGCCCTGGCCGACTCGTCGACCGAGCGGAGTGTCCGGTTCCGCTGTCAGTCCATACACGCTGACGTGTGTCACGCCGGCGTCGACGGCTGCCGCCACCTCCGATCGCCAGTCCCGCGGCACCGACGCCGGGAGCCCGAAGATCAGGTCGAGGTTGACGTCATGGAAGCCCGCCGCCCGCGCTCGCGCGAGTGCCGATCTCGCTTCCGACTCGTCGTGCAGGCGACCGAGCCACGCCAGCGCTCCGTCGTCGAAGGACTGGACTCCCAGGCTGAGGCGCGTGACCCCGGCCTCTCTCCAGCTCGCCAACAGCCGCGCGGTCAGCGAGGCCGGATTCGCCTCCGCCGTCCACTCCAGCCGTGACGCATCCCACCGGCAACGTTGGCGGAGCACATCGCGCAGACGGGGCATCCCATCGCCCGACAGTAGAGAAGGCGTTCCACCCCCCACGAACACCGTCTCGAGCTTGACGGGTGTGGGCCATCCGCCGTCCGTGAACCAGTCGGCCAGTTCCGCCGCCACGCAGTCCAGCCACTCGTCCACCGGCGCCATGCGTGTTCGCTGAACCGAGAAGTCGCAGTAGTGGCATCGGTGGACGCAGAACGGAAAGTGGAAATACACGCCGGTCGGAGGAGGAGAGCCGCGAGCCACGGGAATATTCACGATCGGGACAGCTCGAAGCGGTGACCGGGCAGCGACCGAACGGATCCCGCGAGCTCGAGCCGGCTCAACATGGAGAGGACCGCCGGTACCTGCATTCCGGTTCTTCCGGCCAGGTCATCCAGGAGGGCGGGCCCGTCGCGCAAAGCGGCCCGGAGACGCTCCTCGGCGGCGGATCGCGGATCGGACACCTGCACGGAGGACCCTTCGCCCGGTCCCGCGACGGAGTCTCCGAGCTCCTCCAGCACCGCGTTGGCCGACGTCGCCAGCCCGGCTCCTTCCCGGATCAGCCGGTGAACGCCTCCGGAGACTGCCTGATCCGCCGGTCCGGGCACGGCGAACACCTCGCGACCCATGTCCAGGGCCATGTCGGCGGTGATGAGAGCCCCGCTTCGCTCGGGAGCCTGCACGACCACTACTGCGTCGGCCAGCGCAGCGATGATGCGGTTGCGGCGCGGGAAGTTATACCGCAGCGGCGGGGTATTCGGCTCGAACTCGCTGAGCAGCAGACCGCTGCGTCCCACGGAGGCGTAGAGATCACGGTGCCCGGCGGGATACACCCGGTCGATCCCACATCCGAGGACGCCGATCGTCCTGCCGCGCTCGGCCAGGGCTCCCCGATGGGCGGCGGCGTCCACGCCCCGTGCAAGACCGCTGACCACCGTCCAGCCGGCAGCCGACATGCCGAGCGCCAGGTCATGCGCCATGCGTCGGCCGTACTCGGTGGAGGCGCGCGTGCCCACAATCGCGACGACCCGGGACGCCGGCACGTCGAGCGGGCCACGGAGCCACAGCTCGGGAGGAGGTCGCTCGAGGTGCTCGAGTCGTGAGGGGTACTCCGGAGTCCCGCGCCGAACGTGCCGCGGGGATCCGCCGGATCCGCCGCCCGGCCTCGTCACGCTCTGGCCTATGGCCGCCACTCCTCGAGCTCCGGAAACAGATCCGGCGCGGCGGCCCGCTCGCGCGCCTTCTCCTCTTCCACACGGCTCCAGAGTCCCTCCAGAAGATCGTCGAGTCCGTACCGCGACACGCTGGAGATCACGAACGTCCGCCAGGCGCCGGGAGCTTCGATTCCCCACTCGCGCTCCGTCGCAGGGCGCAGGTCCGCCTTGGTGATCACCAGACAGTGCGGGATGTGCCCCAGGGCTGCATCGTGCGCCAGAAGCTCACCGCGCAGGAGATCGTACCTGGTCTGCAGGTCCTCCGAGTCGGCCGGCACCATGAGGGCGAGCGTACGGGTCCGCTCGATATGGCGCAGGAACTGGGTACCGAGCCCTTTGCCTTCCGCCGCCCCCTCGATGATGCCCGGAATGTCCGCCAAAATCATTGAGCGCCCATCGGACAGCCCCACGACACCCAGGTTCGGCTCGAGTGTCGTGAACGGATAGTCGGCGATCTTCGGCCGGGCCGCCGAGACGGCCGCGAGCAGCGTGCTCTTCCCGGCGTTGGGCTCACCCACCAGACCGATATCGGCGATGAGCTTGAGCTCGAGCTCGATGCGCCGTTCCTCCCCCCACTGTCCCGGCTCCCATTTGCGGGGTGCCTGGTGCGTCGCCGTCGCGAAGGCTGCGTTCCCTCGTCCTCCACGCCCTCCGCGTGCCGCCACGAGGCGGTCGCCGGGCTTCAGCAACTCCCCCAGCCGGACACCCGAATCAGCGTCCCGCACGACCGTGCCGAGCGGCACCGGCAACGCGAGCTCCTTTCCGTCGGTCCCCGTCTTGTTGCTCCCCTCGCCATGCCCCGCCCGTCCAGCCGCATAGCTCTCCCGGTAGCTGTAGTCGAGCAGGGTGTCGAGCTGCGGTTCGGCCACCAGGACGACGTCGCCCCCGCGTCCGCCGTTCCCGCCGCTCGGGCCGCCTCGTGGCACTCCCTTCTCACGTCGGAACGCCACGGCGCCCGCCCCTCCGGCGCCTGCCTTCACCCGGATGCGCGCGAAATCGATGAACACGCTTCAGACCTGCCCTTCGCCTCGCGGCGTGCGGTCGACCCTGTCGCGCACCCGCTCCCACAAGGCTCCGGCGCGGGCCGCCCAGCCCGCGTCGCGCGTGCATCGCAGTCCCTGCTCGAGCGCATACTGTACGCGCGCAGGGGGGGCACCGGCGTGCAGTGCGCCCCGCAGGTGGGAATGGAGCTGGGGCTCCCGAGCGGTCGCTGCGAGGATCGCCACGATGCAGGTCTCCCGTGTGCCGAGATCCAGCCCCGGCCGCGCCAGCACCTTTCCGTAGCCTTCGACGATCATCCAACGGTCCAGAGCCGGATGTACCCGGCGCACGTTTCCGCGCAGCTTCTCGTACGCTCGACCGTACACGATCCGGCACACGTCCTCTCCCCGAGTCGCCCACTCCGTCGGCCCGTCTGCGAACCCGTCCTGCTCGGGCGGATTGCCCGAGACCTCGCGCCAGGTCGCCAGGCCGGACAGTGCCGCCGGAAAACCGAGGAACAGATAGCTCTGGAGCAGGGCCTCCTCCACCGCCGTCACCGGGACAGTCGCTGACGCCGTGCGCAGCGCCGCCCGGAGCTCCCCGTCGTCACCCCCGGCCAGCGCCGCCGACAGCCGGACCAGGACACGGGCGTTCTGTTCCGTGAGCCGGCCTTCGCGCCAACCGGTCCCGGCGGCAGCGTTCCCGCCTCCTCGCGTCCCGGCGCGGAATCCTGTCGCATCGTTCAAGAGGACACCCCGGTGGACAATGGAGACCGTGCCGCGACCACTCCCACTTCCTCCTCCAGCGTGTTGCGAATCGACGCCCGGCGGAGATTCTCGAGCGCCCCGTCTTCGGAGTGGCGCAGCAGATCGGCCGCACGCAGCAACTCCACGGTGGCGGGGCCGACGGCCCGGATCGCTCCGTCCTCCACCTTGACGACCAGACCCCAGTCGTCGTCCACCGCCGCGACGCACAGCACGCCCTCGGCTCCTTCCTTGGCCACAAGTCTGCCGCGCGTGGCTTCCATGATCTGGAGCGGTACGCGTCCCGGCGACGAGGTAAGCTCCGGGTGCGTCGTCATCGCGCTCACAACGGCGTGGGCCGCCACGTGTCCGTCCCGGGCATGTCGGACGAGTCGCGAGTACGCCCGCGCCATTTCGGCCAGCGGCATGCGCGGCGTAGGGACACCACAGCCGTCGAGGGCCCACTCGTGATCGTCCGGCTCGAAGTCCATCCAGCGGTCCAGACAGGCGCGTATCCTCTGCTGCACCGGGTGCTCGAGGCGCTCGTACCCAGAGGTGGGCCAGCCATGTTGGCGGGCGAGGGCCAGCATGCCCGCGTGCTTGCCCGAGCAGTTGTTGTGCAGGCGCCGCGGAAGGCGCCCGGCGCAGGTCAGAACCCGGGCCGTATCCGCATCGAACGGAGGGTGCGGCCCGCAGTGGAGATGGGCCTCGTCCAGCCCCATGCGGCGCAGCATCTCCGCCACTCGGGACGTGTGCTGCCGCATGCCGCCGTGCGAAGCACAACACAGAGCGATCTCCTCGGGGCCGAATTCGAACGCGTGTGCTGCTCCGTCTTCCAGAATCGGAATCGTCTGGAACGGCTTCATGGCGGACCGCCAGTACGTGAGCAGGCTGTGGTCGCCTCCGCAGCGTTCGTCCGTCCCGTCCGCCGCGCACACGACGCCGCGCACACGATGAGTGGATTCCACCGCGGAGCCTCGACTGACGTCTACGATCAGGTGCCTGGTTTCCAGCGTGGACTCCTCTAGCAACAGCCCTCGGACACTTCGAGGGGAAGCTCATTGCCTACCCACGAGACCATGTGACCCTCGAGGTCCCATAACCGATCGAATCCCGCCGCCCGCAGCTCCGCCTCCGCGACGCCGGCCCGCCGCCCGGTCCGGCAGTACACGACGAGGCCCTGGTCCCGGTACGCTTCCAGCTCCGCAAGACGGTCCCCGATCTGATCGTGCGGGATGTTGATGGCTCCCGCCACGTGCCCTTCGTCGTACTCCTCTGGCGTTCGGACGTCGAGGACGACAGGACTCTCGCCGGCCTGCAGGAGGGCCAGCAGCTCGTCCGCGGTCAACATCGACACGTGCCCGGGGGCCGTCTCCGTCGCGGCGCCTTCGGACCGCACGTCGGTCGACTCCAAAGCGCCACCCGCCGAGTCCTCGCTCTTCGTCCCTCCGCAGGCGAGGACTCCCAGTACGAGCGTCAGGAGCCCGAAACGGATCCCACGTCGAACACTGACCGCCTTCCTCATCGTGCTTGCCTCCTCCATGTTTGGCACCAACCGCCGAGTGTTGACGTGCCCGGCCCGGAATCTCCCGCCCCACCCGGTGAACGTCAAACCGGCCGGCCGCGAACGAACGCGCTCGACCGAGCGCGGAGGGTGTGCGGCCCCGGTGCGCCCTGCGTTTCGGGCTGATTTGCCTTGCCAACCTCGAATGGATGCTACATAATGGGCCGAAATGAGGTGTTCGCCACTTCTCATTCTCACCCAAAGGAGACGGAAGCGTGACGAAACAGGAATTTGCGGAGAAGCTCGCCGGCAAGTGTGACCTTTCCAAGGCCAAGGCAATGGAGGTCATGGACTGCGTCTTCTCCACGAAGCCCGGCGAGGGCATCATCGCTGTCGAGCTGGATGCGGGCCGGGACGTCACAATCACGGGCTTCGGCACGTTCAAGACGCGCCGGACGAAGCAGCGCAAGGGCCGCAATCCGCAGACCGGCCAGGAGATCACCATCGCCGCGCGGAACAGCGTCTCCTTCCGGGCGGGCAAGGGCCTGAAGGACCGGGTTCGCGAGTAATCGCGGCCGTCCGAAACAAAGGCAGGACAACCGGGGACCCGTGCCCCCGCCAAACAGAACGGCGCCCCGATGGCCGGAACGGCCAGCGGGGCGCCTGTCTCTTCCTCCCGAGTCGCAGGACGCCGTAACCGCGGCGGAACCTCCTACGAGCCGTCGTCTCCCGAGTCTTCCCCGGTTGTCGCCACGGCGGCGGTCGGACCCTTCTCGCCCGCGATCGATTCGCGGCGGCTGTCGGCCGTGGCCAGGCTGAGCAGATCGGAGGGCGTGTGCGCCTCGGAAAGGAGACGCACGGCTTCCTGGAACATCGGGCTGTAGGACTCGAAACGCCGCACCATCTCGGTCTCGCCGAACGCGGAGTTGGCGATCTGCGCCTCGATGTAGCGATCGACGTGGATGCCGATCCGTTCCGTGAGCTCGGGATCCAGGTCCAGACCGTCCTCTCCGGACAGCATGAGCAGAAACGCCTCCCGCATTTCTTCGGTTACCACGAAATCGGGCTCGAGGTCGGGGTGCTGGCTCGTGTACTCGACGCCGAACCGGAAGGCCAGCTGATTCAGTGAGAATCCCCCGGCAGCCACCGCGCGCGCGAACTCACGCTCGTCGAGCGTCGTGGTATCCGGAACGATGAGATCGGGAGTGATCCCGCCACCGCCGTACACCGACCGACCGGCGGCCGTGTAGAAGACTTCCTTGCCGGCCGTGTCCGCGATCACTCCCCGAGCCGCATCGGCATGCGTGGTAACCGCGAGCACCAGGTCCTCCACCGAGTCGTCACGACCCATCTTACGTGTGATGGAACGTCCGCTGGGCGTATACCACCCCGCCGTAGTCAGCTTCAGGTGGTTCCCGCCCGGCAGGGAATAGACTGTCTGTACGGATCCCTTGCCGAAGGTGGGGATGCCCAGGATCACCGCACGGTCGTGGTCCTGCAGAGCACCGGCGAGGATCTCCGATGCGCTCGCGCTCGCCGTATTCACGAGGACCACGACGGGCAGCCCGGGAAACACGTCGTCCGAGGGGGCCCGGAACGTGTAGTTCTGATCTTCGAGCCGCGAGCGGGTCTCCACGATGTCCGCACCGGGTTCCAGAAACAGGTCCGATACGGCGACTCCCTGGTCGAGCAGGCCGCCCGGATTCCATCGTAGATCCAGAATGAGCGCCTCGGCGCCGCGCGACAACAGATCGTCCACGGCCGCGCGGAGCTCCTCTCGGGCGTCACGACTGAACCCGTCGAGATCGACGAAGCCGATCCGGTCATCCACCATGAACGCCTTCACCGTCTGTACGTGGATCTCATCGCGCACGATCGTGAACTCGATGGGCTCGCCTGCCCCGACACGCCCGACCGTGATCGTGACGGGGCTTCCCTTCGGACCACGCAGCCTCTCAACGGCCTCCTGGTCGTCCCAGTCGTGCGCCGATTCTCCCTCGACACCCAGAATGCGGTCCCCGGTCAGGAGTCCCTGGCGCTCCGCCGGCGTGTTGGGAAGCACTCCCATGACCGTAATCCACTCACCCACCTTCTGGATCCGGATGCCCAGACCGCCGTAATCTCCCTCGATCGAAAGCTCGAGGTCCTCTGTCTGGTCGACGTCGATGAACACGGAGTATGGATCTCCGAGCTCCTGGAGCATGCCGTCGATGGCCATCCGATACAGATCGGACGCCTCCATCTCCTCCACGTACCGCTCTGAGATCAGCCGATGCACCTCTTCGAAGAGGCGGGCCTTGAACACCGTGCTCTCCTGGGCGCTCGCACCCCGCTGAAGCAGCCAGCCACCCGCGCCCAGCGCCATGACCGTCACCACCACCGCCGGCACCCAAGACCTGTTCATCTTCGTCATGTCTGGATCAACTCTCCGGTCCCGTTTCCTGTTCCGCCGCTCGCTGCGCGAGCAGCTCCTCCGGGGTCGCCACGCCCTCGAGAAGCCGCACCGCCTCGCGCACCTGGCGACTGCGCTCGATAGCCCGCCGCAATCCCGCTCCCTCGCCGAACGCGGCGATGGCGACCTGGCGGCCCAGTTGATAGTCCACGAAGTCCCCGGCGTCGTCCACGACGCCCGCGTCCAGCTCCGCCCCCGTTCGTTCCTCGAGAAACGAGATGAACTCCTGCCGCATTTCGCGCGTGATGGTAAAATCTTCAGTGAGTTCCGGGTGCGCCCTGCTGTACCGCACGGCGAAGCGGAAGGCGAGGTCCGTGAACGGCACGTCCGCCTCCAGGAGCACCTGTCGAAGCCGCTGTTCCGTGGTTGTCAGGGTGTCCGGGCTGACTACCACGTCCGGCCGGATTCCGCCTCCCCCGTACACCGTTCGTCCACCGGCCGTCCTGAACGACTGGGCCTCTTCCTCACCTTCCGGCTCGCCGCCTGCGCCTCGCACGTACCCGTCGGTGGCCCGCATCCCGAGTTGCACCGCCTCCGAGACCGCCTCATTGAATTCCTCCGAGCCCAGGGCGAAGGTATCGTCTCCCTCGCCGCGAGACCTGTGAATCGAACGGCCGGAAGGCGTATACCAGGTGCCGGTCGTGAGGCGCAGGTAGTTGCCTCCAGGGAGCGGAAACACGCTCTGCATGACGCCCTTCCCGAAGGTCCGCGTACCCAGGACCAGCGCCCGATCGTGGTCTTGAAGCGCGCCCGCCACGATCTCGGAAGCGCTGGCCGACCAGGCGTTCACCAGCACGACCACCGGAAGTCCGGGATAGTGGTCCGGACCGGGAGTCGTGAAAGCGTAACTGTCGCGCGAATCCCGGGCCCGGGTGTCCACGACCATATCCCCCTGGGCAAGGAACAGGTCCGCAATCTCGACCGCCTCGCGCAGAATGCCCCCCTGATTGTACCGGAGATCGAGCACCAGGGAACGGGCTCCCCGGGCGAGAAGGTCGCTGATCGCAATCTGGAGCTCTTTGCGGGCGAGACGGCTGAATTGGGACAAAACCACGTAGCCCACGTCGTCCGCCAGCACGAGCGACTCGACGGCCACGATGTGCACGTTGTCCCGCACGATCGTGACGTGGATCATGTCCGCGACGCCCTCACGGCGAACCGAGACCTCTACGGGTTCTCCCTGCGGCCCTCTCAGGGCTCCGACGGCCTCGGACTGAGTCCACTCCATAGTGGGTTCCCCGTCCACCGCGACGATCCGATCGTCCGATCGGAGATCGAGCTCCGACGACGGGCTGTTCGGGATGATGCTGAGGACCCTGATGCCGTCCTCTTCGGCCAGAATGCGCATGCCGACGCCGCCGTAGCTGTTCGAGAGCAGGGCGGTCGTCTGGTCCTCCGCCTCGATGTACGCCGCGTAAGGATCTCCGAGGTTCACGAGCAGGCCGGTGATCGCCATGTCGTACAGCTCGTGCGGAGACACCTCCTCGACGAATCCGTCGGCCACGTGCTGCACGACGGTCTCGAGCAACGCCTCGGACACGGCGATTCGCTCGTCTTCCTGCAGGAACCAGCCGCCGCTGGCCAGAACGACCAGCGGGATGGCCAGCGGCATCATCCAGGAACGTCTGAGGCGCATCGGCCCTCTCACCACGGTTTCACCTCGACGGGCGGGCGCGCTTCGCGCGCGACCACCCACCCGTTACCCTGAAACTCTCCCGCTCTCCAAAGGTTTCATCCGGCACCGGGAAACCGGTCCGGCCATTTCCGTGCCAGGGCTGCCCAGATGCGGTCCTGCACCACATCGAGCGGGCCGTCGCTCGAGACACGGATCACGCCGGCCTCCGATTGGGACAGGCTCGAATACGCCTGTGCCACCGTGCGGTGGAAGTCGACGTCTTCTCGTTCCAGCCGATCCGCCTCGCCTCGCTTGCGCCCGCGCCCTACTTCAGGATCGAGCGTAAGGAGAACGGTGCCGTCCGGCTTCACATCGCCGGTGGCGAAAGAGTTCAGGGCACGCACACGGTCGAGTCCCAGACGTCGCGCGATGCCCTGGTACGCATACGTGGACAGCTCGAAACGGTCCGCGAGTACGAGCTCACCGCGCTCGAGAGCCGGGCTGACGACGCGCCGCACGAACTCGGCCCGCGACGCCAGATAGAGGAGGAGCTCCGTCTCAGGCAGGACCGGCGTGTTCGGATCGAGCACGATACCGCGGATGCGCTCGCCGGCCGGAGTTCCGCCCGGCTCCCGCACGACGAGATGCGCGATTCCCGCCCGATCTAGACGCTCGGACAGCCAACGAAGGTGCGTCGATTTTCCCGCCCCTTCGACTCCCTCGAAGACGATGAACAGCCCGCCGCTGGCGCTCAGTCGTAGTACTCGACGCCGAGGTGAGTGATCTGCTCCTGGCCCATCATCCAGCGGAGCGTGTTCTTGAGCTTCCAGTGCTGGATGAAGAGATCGTGCTCAGGATAGAGTCCCGGCAAAGTCTGCGGACTCTTGAAGTAGAACGACAGCCACTCCTGCACCCCGTGCAGGCCCGCGCGCTGCGCCAGGTCGAGGAACAGGGCGAGGTCGAGCACGATCGGTGCCGCGAGGATCGAGTCCCGGCACAGAAAGTCGATCTTGATCTGCATCGAGTAGCCCATCCACCCGAAGATGTCGATGTTGTCCCAGCCTTCCTTGTTGTCTCCACGCGGCGGGTAGTAGTTGATCCGCACCTTGTGGTACATGTCCCGATACAGGTCGGGATACATGTTCGGCTGCAGGATATACTCGAGGACGCCGAGCTTCGATTCCTCCTTCGTCTTGAAGCTCTCCGGATCGTCCAGTACTTCTCCGTCCCGGTTTCCGAGGATGTTGGTCGAGAACCATCCGCCGAGACCCAGCATCCGGGCCTTCAGCCCGGGCGCCAGAATAGTCTTCATCAGCGTCTGGCCGGTCTTGAAGTCCTTGCCACCGATCGGGACGTTGTTGCGCTTCGCCAGTTCCAGCATGCAGGGGAGATCCACGGTCAGGTTCGGAGCACCGTTCGCGAACGGGACCCCTTCCTGAATCGCCGCCCAGGCGTAAAGCATCGAGGGAGCGATCGCCTCGTGGTTGTCCCGCATCGCCTGCTCGAGTGAATCGGGCGTGGCGTGCACCTCGTGCGGTGTCAGGAAGATCTCGGTCGAGGCGGCCCACACCATCACCAGTCGGTCACAACCGCTTTCCGTCTTGAACCGGCGGATGTCCTCGCGCACCTGCTCGGCCAGCTCCAGCTTGTTGGCCCCCTTCTTCACGTTCGGGCCGTCGAGCTTCTTCACGTACGTCCGGTCGAACGCTGCCGTCATCGGCCGGATGGATTTCATGAAGTCGGCTATCGGCTCGAGGTCCTCCGGGCGGAGCACGCCACACACGCTGGCTGACACGTAGGCATCGTCGGGAATCGGATCCCAGGCACCGAACACGATGTCGTCCAGATCGGCCAGTGGGACGAAGTCTCGGATCAGCGGAGTCCGGGCGTCGGTTCGTTTCCCGAGGCGAATCGTGCTCATCTGCGTGATCGAACCGATGGGCTTTCCGAGACCTCTCCGGATGGACTCGACGCCGGCGATCACCGTCGTGGAAACGGCGCCCAGGCCGACGAGAAGAACTCCGAGTCTGCCCTCGGCCGGCTCGACGTGCCGCCCGCTATTTTGCTCGTTCATGATCATCTAATCCACTTCAGGTAAACGTATTTAACTGTCTGTTTTGTCTAATTTACGACGGAGCCATTCCGGCATTCTCCACACGGCCGCGCCGACCGCGATTCCCTCGGGTCGCGTGTTCCGGTACACCCACCAGATGCGCTGCACGACCGTCAAATTGGTGGAAATCGCCAGCACCCACAGCACGATGCGAAGAACCGCCCCGTTTCCCTGTTCTCCGAACAGCAGGGCTGCCGCACCGATCAGAATCACCCGCTCGGCTCTCTGCATCAGCCCGACGGTACAGTCGATGCCGAGCGCCTCGGCGCGGGCCCGCGTATAGCTGATCATCAGGGATCCGGCCATCGCCAGGATCACCACGTAGATCATCACCACGTCGTTGGCGTCGGCCCGATAATCGTTGTACAGCGACAGGAGACCGGCGTAGACGATGATCTCGGACAGCCGGTCGAGCGTCGAGTCGTAGAACGCGCCGAACGGAGACGCGAGCCCGGTGCGCCTCGCCACCGTGCCGTCGAACAGGTCGAATATGCCGCCGGCGAGGATCAGGGCGCCCGCCGTGCGCACCTGGTGCGAGTGGAAGAAGAAGCCCGAGGAGCACGTGATGAGGAAGCCGAGAGTGCTCAGGGTGTTCGGGTGCACCCTTGCCTGGACCATCCAGTCGATGATCGGATCGACGACCCTTCGCAGGCCGCGCTCCAGACTCGCCCGGACGCGCATCATGAAGGGAGAATGATCCTCGACTTCTCGCCCTCCTTCAAGCCGCGGGCGATCGCCTGGTTGACCTTTTCCATCAGCCGGTCGAAGTTCGCCTGCGCTGAAATGAGAGACTGGTAGCGAGAGCTGGCCTGCATCTCCTCGCTCCGCGTGCCTAGCTCCTGGCGAAGCTCCTCCGGGGGCTCTTCATCACGCTCGAGGAACCCGATCAGCTTCTCCTGCAGCTCCCGGATCCGATCCAGCTGCCCCTTCGCCTCCTCATCACCGTCGATGTCCCGCATGGCGGCTCGCAGATACCCGTACTCGGGCGCCTGCGACAGGAGCCGTCCGACGTCTCCGGCCCGCTCGAAGATCCGGTCTCGATCGGAGGCTTCCATCTCTTTCCCCTCCATGTAGGTGAAGCGGCGGGGCGGTCAGGCCGACTCCCCGACAGTCGTGCAACATACGGTCGGAGTCCCGGTACCGCGACCGGCATTCCCGGTGCTCGGACCGCCGGTCGCCCGGTGTCGTGTCAGGCAAGCGCAACGGCGAATCGATCGTGTCCCGCCAGGTCGGGACGCACTTCCACAATGTTCCACGGACCGCTCGACAACAGGATGTCCTGTACGGCGCTTCCCTGTGCGGATCCGATCTCGAGAAACAGGCCGCCAGCGGGTCGCAGATGCCGGCGCGCTCCGTGCGCGATCTCCCGCACCACGTCCAATCCGTCCGAACCGCCGGTGAGCGCCAGGCGCGGCTCATGCGCCAGGACCTCCCGCGGCAGGTCCGCCAGCTCGGCATCGCTCACGTACGGCGGGTTGGACACGATGACGTCGTACCTCTCCGCCGGCGGAACGGCGTCCCACGCGAACCGATCGACCGCGCGAAACTCCACCGAGTCCTCCAGACCGGCCAGCCCGCGGTTCTCCGTCGCCTGCTCGAGAGCTTCGGGTGCCATGTCGAGCCCGACGGCCCGGCGCACGATGCCCTCACCGACCAGTGAGAGTGCGATGGCGCCGCTTCCGGTACCGATGTCGAGGGCGCATCCCAGGCGGGCCGCCGATCGCTTCGGACGCCGGACGATACGCACGCCAGCCCGGACGTCACGGCCGGCCGCCCACGCGGCTACCTGCTCGACCAGCTGCTCGGTCTCCGGCCGGGGAATCAGCGCTCGGTGGTCGCATAGGAGGATCAGGTCGCGAAACGCGACGGTGCCTTCCAAGTGTTGCAGAGGGACGCCGGCCAGCCGGCGTCCCACCAGGGTCGCCACCTGACCGGCCTCGGACGGCTCGACGGGCGTGTCGAGGCACAGCAGCAAGCTCCCGCGAGTCTCCCCGAGCACGTAGGCCAGGAGCCGCTCGGCTTCCTGGCGGGGCGCCTCCACACCACCGACCGTCAATTCCTTCGTCAGGCCTTCGAGTACCTCGCGTCGGCTCGGCGCCGGCGGCGGAACCACCGGGGGACGGTTCACCTGTTCTCGTCCTCGTGCAACCGCTCCTCGAGGCCCGCCGCGCCCAGGGCTTCGATGAGCTCGTCGAGGTCGCCACCCAACACGGCTTCCAGTCGGTGCAGCGTCAATCCAATCCGATGGTCGGTGACCCGATTCTGCGGAAAATTGTACGTACGGATCTTGGCCGATCGGTCCCCCGTCCCCACGTGTGCCCGACGTTCGCGGGATCGCCGGGCTTCCTGTTCGGCGACCTCGCGATCCAGCAGGCGGCTTCGCAGCACCTTGAGAGCTTTCGCCTTGTTCTTGTGCTGCGATTTCTCGTCCTGGCAGGACACGACGAGTCCGGTGGGGATGTGGGTGACCCTGACCGCCGAATCGGTCGTGTTGACGGACTGTCCTCCCGGACCGGACGACCGGAAGACGTCGATCTTGAGCTCGTCGGGTTCGATCACGACGTCGACTTCCTCCGCCTCCGGAAGGACGGCAACGCTGGCCGCGGATGTGTGGATGCGGCCGGAGCTCTCCGTGACCGGTACGCGCTGCACCCGGTGCACGCCGGACTCGTATCGCAGGAGCCCGTAGGCGTCGGAGCCGCGGACCACGAAGATGACCTCCTTCACGCCTCCCAGGGCGCCCTCACTCGTCGACACCACCTCGACGTCCCAGCCCCGCTCGTCCGCGTACCGCCCGTACATGCGGAACAGATCGGCGGCGAACAACCCTGCCTCGTCCCCGCCCGCCCCGGCACGGATCTCGACCACGGCGGGACGATCGTCGAGGGGATCCTTCGGCACCAGCAGGCGGCGGACTCGGGCTTCGAGAGCTTCCCGCTCGGCCGTGAGAGCGTCGACTTCAGCGTGCGCCAGGCCCCTCAGCTCTCCGTCCTCGGCGGACGCCGCCACCTCCCGGGCCTGGGCGAGGTCGTCGAGCAGCTTAAGGTACCGACGACCCGCCTCGACGAGGGTCTCCAGCTCGGAGTGCTGTCGGGCAAGCTTTCGAAGACGAGGCAGATCGTCCAGGACCGCCGGATCTGCCAGACGAACCGCCAGCTCCGTGTGGGCCGCCACGGCCGCCTCGACTCGGGATACCAGCGGGGAAGGATCAGCCATATCGGGCTACAGGAAAGCGGATGAGCGGGACGCTGTCCGGCGTCCCTCGACGTCAGTCGGCAGGTGTCTCGGCTTCGCCGGCCGCTACCGTCTCGACGTCCGCGTCGTCCGTACGTGCTTCCTCGGCGGCCGGGTCTCCGTCCGACTCCTGCGCGAGAGCCTCCTCCTCCACGGCCGCGCCCGTGCCGTACTTGCGCCGGAACCGCTCCACGCGCCCGGCAGTGTCCACCAGCTTCTGGCGCCCCGTGAAGAACGGATGACAGTGCGAGCAGATCTCGACGTGCAGCTCGTCCACGGTCGCGTACGTCTCGGAGACGCGGCCGCACGCGCACGTGATTCTGGACGACTTGTATTCCGGATGAATGCCTGGCTTCATCGTATGCTCCGCCTCGGTACCCACTCATATCTACAGACGCGCCCTGCGTCCTCCCGTGCGGGGAACGCAGGGTGCTAAACGCATTATAATGAATCGATGTGCCCGCTTCGTCAACCTCACGGGGGTGAATCGGGCGGGCGGGTCAACAGATGCGCGGCAACTGATCGCCCGGAAGCATGTCCACGACCCTACGGGATCCGAGGCCGGTCCGGAGCGATACCAGCCCGGGACGGTCCCCGCTCACGAATCCGATCCGGGCCGCCCCGGCGCCGCCCGGATGGTCCCGCAGGACCGCCACCGCCTCCAAGGCCAGCTCGGGATCGACGATCGCTACGAGGATGCCTTCGTTTGCCACGTAGAGAGGATCGAGGCCGAGCACCTCGCAGGCGGCGCGCACCGGGACCGGAACGGGCAGCGCCTCTTCCTCCAGTTCCACTCCGACTCCCGAGGCGGCCGCGATCTCGTTCAGGGCGCTGGCGACTCCGCCCCGTGTCGGATCGCGCAGGCAATGCACGGAATCCCCACAGGCTTCGTGGAGAAGCCGCACGAGGGGAACGAGGTTGGCGGTGTCGCTCTCCAATTCCACCTCGAACCGCAGATCCTCGCGCGCAGCCATGATCGCGATTCCGTGTCGTCCTATGGGTCCGGATATGATCACGGCGTCCCCCGGGCGAGCCCGGTCCGGAGCCGGTCGAAACTGCTCCTCGAGCCGGCCGATGCCTGTCGTGTTGATGAACATCCCGTCCGCCTTGCCGCGTTCCACCACCTTGGTGTCGCCGGTGACTACGGGAACGCCGGCGGCCGCGCTGGCGTCGGCCATGGCGTCGAGCACCCGGTCCAGAACGTCGAACGGCAGGCCTTCCTCGAGGATGAAGCCGGCCGCCAGGCACAGGGGCGAGGCTCCCATCATGGCCAGATCGTTGACCGTGCCGTGCACCGCCAGGTGCCCGATGTTACCCCCGGGAAACTCCAGCGGGCTGACGACGAACGTGTCCGTCGACACGGCGACCTGGCTGCCCGGCACGTCCACGATCGCGGCGTCGCCGAGCGCCGACAGGATGTCGTTCGCGAAGCGAGGAAGGAACCGTTCCCTGAGCAGAGCCGCGCTCAGCTTCCCGCCTGAGCCGTGGCCCAGCAGCACCCGGCTCGCCGGTCCGGCGGGCGCCGGGCAGGACAGCCCCGCGGCGGCGATCCGGGCGACTCCCTCACTCGCCGCTCCGGGTCGTGCCCCGGCAGAGCCGTCCGTCACGCCGGATCTCCCGTCGGTTTCAGCTGGAAGCGGGCGTAGTTGTAATAGGCCGCGCAGGCGCCCTCGGATGACACCATCGGCGCTCCGAGCGGGCTCTCGGGAGTGCACGCGCTGCCGAACGCCGGACACTCGATGGGCTTGATCCGGCCGCGCAGGACGGCTCCCGCCATGCAGTCCTCCGGCTCCGTGGCCCGAATGTCCTGGAGCTCGAACTTTCGCTCGGCGTCGAACGCGGTGAACTCCTCCCGCAACCCGAGCCCGCTGGCCGGGATCTCGCCGACTCCGCGCCACGCCCGATCCACCAGCCGAAAGACCTGCGACACCAGCTCCTGCGCGGGCTCGTTTCCTTCCCTGCGCACCGATCGGGCGTACTGGTTCTCCACCTCGGCCCGGCCTTCCTCGAGCTGCCGCACCGCCATGTAGATCCCTTCGAGGATGTCGACCGGCTCGAAACCGGTGACGACGATCGGAACGCCGTACCGCGCAGCCAGGGGCTCGTATTCCCTCCACCCCATGACCGTGCACACATGGCCCGCCGCCAGGAAGCCCTCTACACGGTTGTCCGGCGAATCGAGGATCGCTTCGATGGCTGGCGGAACGGTCACATGAGACACGAGCACGCTGAAATTGCCGACTCCAAGCTCGCGCGCCTGCCACACGGCCATGGCGTTGGCGGGCGCCGTCGTCTCGAAACCGACCGCGAAGAACACCACTTCGCGATCCGGGTTGCGCCTCGCGATGGCCAGGGCGTCGAGGGGCGAGTACACCACGCGGACGTCTCCTCCCGCCGCTCGCACCTGGAAGAGATCGCTATCGCTGCCGGGCACCCGAAGCATGTCGCCGAACGACGTGAAGATGATCTCCGGACGCGCCGCCAGGTGCAGGGCGCGATCGATCTGCTCGAGTGGCGTGACGCACACCGGACAGCCTGGCCCGTGGATCATCTCCACCGCGTCCCGCAGCAGCTCTTGCAGCCCCTGCCGGACGATCGTGTGCGTCTGTCCGCCGCACACCTCCATGAGCACCCGTGGCCGGCTGGCCGTTGCGAGGATCCGGTCGACGAGTGTCCGGGCGAGCTGGGGATCCCGATACTCGCTCAGATACTTCATGCCGTCCCCCCGGCGCTCTCGCCCTCCCTGGCGTCCGCGGCGTCGTCCATGCCGGCGAGGCTCTGCTCGGCCATCTCTCGCATCCAGTCGAGCTCGTCCGTCTGCCCGAGCTCCTGGAGCAGCTGGAACGTGCGGCGGGCTTCTTCCTCATCCACCCTGGAAATGGCGAACCCGACGTGTACGACCACGTAGTCTCCCGCGTCGACCTCATCCGCCACGTAGGCCAGGCAAACCTCGCGACGCACGCCGCCGAAGTCGACCATTCCCATGGCCAGGCCCTCGTTCGGATACACCTCCGTCACCTTACCCGGAATCCCGAGACACATGGCAGTCACCTCCCCCGCTCGGCGGCCAGGCAAGCGGCCGCGACCGCCGCCTGCCCGTAGCTGATGCTTCCATCGTTCGGTCCGAGGCGCTCGGGCGCGAACACCTGCAAGCCGCGATCCACAAGGCCAGCCTCCACGATCGCCAACAGGAGCGCGTTCTGGAAGACGCCTCCGCCCAGCACCACCCGGTCGATGCCGCTGCGCCGGCAGGCCCGGTGCGTCAGCTCAATGGTCGTGCGGCCCACCGCGAGGTGGAAGGCAGCCGCCAAATCACCCGGCCGCTCGCCCGATGTCGCGCGGCCCCCCAGCTCCACGAGGAGGGGGACGGGATCCATCACCCACACCTCCCCCGACGCCTCCGAGAACGGAAACTCGAGCACCGGGAAGCGGTCCGCCGCCGCGTCCCGTCGCGTTACCAGATCGGACGGGTCGCCACGCAAGACGGAGCCCTCCACCACGGAGACGGAGGCCAGCGCTTCGAGCTCCATCGCCGCCTGGCCCTCGTACGTGGCAACGCCCCGGATCCCCAGGATGGCGGCGGCCGCATCGAACAGCCGGCCCATGGACGAGGCCAGCGGTGCGTTGACCCGTCGTTCGATCTGCGCCTCTACCACGCTCAGTTCGCTCTCCGGGACTTCGCTGAGCGCCCCGGCGAAGGCATCGGCATGATGGCGATCCAGTGAACGGTAGCCCGCAGCGGCGCGCCACGGTCGCCGCGCCGCCAGGTCGCCGCCCGGCATCGGCGCGTATCGCAGCTGAGCCACGCGACGATAATTCGCCAGGTCCGCGACCAGGATCTCGGCGCCCCATGTGTGGCCGTCGTCGCCGTAACCGGTCCCGTCGTACGCCACACCCACCACTGGCTGTGTGATCCCGTGCTCGGCCGCTACCGCCGCCACGTGTGCGTGGTGATGCTGGACGTCCACGACCCTGGCCAGCCCCAGCTCTTCCGCGATTCTGCTGGACAGGTACCCGGGGTGGCGATCGCGGGCCACGACCACCGGCTCGATCCGGAACAGGCCCTTGAACCGCACGAGGGAGTCACGGAAATGATCGAGCGTCTCGACGTTCTCCAGGTCCCCTACATGCTGGCTCACGAACGCGCTGGTCCCGGCCGCCAGCGTGAACGTGTTCTTCAGGTGAGGTCCCACAGCGAGCAGGGGCTCGGGTGTGGGAACCGGAAGGGGCACCGGCAACGGCGCGTATCCCCTTGCACGGCGGAGAAACACGGGGGCGCCCCTGATCACGCGGACCACCGAGTCATCATACCGTGACACGATCTCGCGGTCGTGCATCAGGAAGGCGCTCGCCACGCCGGACAGCTTCCGCTCGGCTTCCCGGTTCGACGTGCAGATGGGAAGGTCGCTGACGTTGCCGCTGGTCATCACGAGGGGGCGGCCGACGCGCTCGAGTAGCAGCAGATGAAGCGGCGTGTACGCCAGCATCACGCCCACGGTATCGAGACCCGGAGACACCGACGGAGCCAGAGCGCTGTCGGCTCGCCGGCGGAGCAGGACGATCGGGTGCGCCGGATCCAGCAGCGCCTTCTCCTCCACCTCGCCGACGTGACCGAGACTCCGAGCTCCCGCCAGGTCGAACGTCATCACGGCCAGGGGCTTCCCCTCGCGCGTCTTGCGAGACCGCAGCCGGCTCACCGCGGCATCGCTCGTGGCATCGCAGGCCAGGTGGTATCCACCCAGCCCGCGAATCGCCAGCACGGCGTCCACCTCCAGGTGGCGCGCGGCGACTGTGAGAGCTTCGTCGCCAGATGCGATCGGCACGCCGTCCGGTCCCGCTACCCACACCCGCGGCCCGCATTCGGGGCAGCTGTTCGTCTCCGAGTGAAAGCGGCGTTCCGCCGGGTCGCCGTACTCGCGCTCGCACGCAGGACACTGGGGAAAGGCGCGCATGCTGGTGCGCTCCCGATCGTACGGCATGGATTCGATCACCGTGTAGCGGGGTCCGCAGTCGGTGCACGTGATGAAGGGATAACGGTATCGGCGGTCGGTGGGCGTGAACAGCTCCGACCTGCAGGCCTCGCAGACGGACACATCCGGAGACACCGGCAGACGTCCCGGGGACACCCGGCTCTCCAGAACGCGAAACCCCTCTGCACCGCGAGCCGTCACCCGCTCCACGGTTACCTCGTCCAGGCGAGCGAGCACGGGCGCCTCGCTCCGCAGGGCTTCCGTGAAGGCGTCGAGCGCGGTCGCCGCGCCCTCCACCTCGATGAACACTCGACCGGACTCGTTGCGGACCCAGCCCGACAATTCGTGCCGACCCGCGAGGCGGTGCACGAAGGGCCGAAACCCGACGCCTTGCACAACACCCGTCACCAGAAGGCGACGTGCTTCGATCCCCTCGGAGTATGAGTGCGAGTCCGGAGCGGATCGCCGGGAGAGCGGGACTTCCCGGCTCAAGCCGGCGACTCCGCCTCCCGACAGGCCAGATCGGCAAGGAAGTCGTACCACTCCATCATCCCCTCGCCGGTGAGGGCGGACGTGTGGAAGAACCGCAGAGCGGGATTCACCTCGCGTGCGTAGTCCACGGCACGATCCATCGCGAACGGCAGGTAGGGCAGCAGGTCGATCTTGTTGATCACGCAGTAGTCCGAGCGCTCGAACATGCGGGGATACTTGAGCGGCTTGTCCTCTCCCTCGGTCACCGAGAAGATCACGACTTTGGCGTTCTCCCCCAGATCCCACGAGGCCGGGCACACGAGGTTCCCGACGTTCTCGACGAACAGGAGGTCGGTGTCGCCGAGATCGATCTTGTCGAGCGCGGTGGCTATCTGGCGGGCGTCCATGTGGCACGCTCCCCCGGTGACCACCGCCTGCACGAGACGGTCGGTACGCACGGCGAGACGGTCGGCGTCGTTCTGAGTCTGCACGTCTCCGGTCACCACGGCCATGCGCAGGGTGTCGCCGAGCGCGTCGAGGGTCCGTTCGAGCAGGCTCGTCTTCCCGGATCCGGGCGACGACACGAGGTTCAGGGAGGGTACCCCGTGGGCGTGCAGGCGATGTCTGACCCGCGCGGCCAGCTCGTCGTTCTTCGCCATCACCTTTTCGCGAACGTCGATCCTACGGACTGCCATCGTCCTCCACCTCCACGTAAGTCACCCTCAGCTCGTCTCCCGACAGCCGCCGGATGCTCGGAGCCGCGTTTCCGAACGGGGGGCTCCCGAGCAGCGCCTCGAGGCAGAACTCCAGGTTGTCGATCTCGATGCCCGCCCGATCTCCGACGTCCAGTCCGACGGCCGTCACGCGTGCCAGGGCGTCCGGCCCGACGTGCTCCTCGGTGATGCGGCAGACATCCAGCGCTATGCTGAGCTCATGCACTGGACTCTCTCAAGTCCCCGGCCCCAACTCGGCCACCGAGAGCACGTATGCAACCAGATCCCAGACCTGGTCAGTAGTGAAGAATCTCCATGCTGGCATCGGCGTTCCCCCGACGCCTTCCCGTACGGAGAAGAAAACCCGCCTCGGGCTCATTCGCCCGCGCCACCTGGGATCGGTAAAGTCAGCCGCCTTCACCGACAGGTTGCTGCGACGACCTCGTCCATTTGCCCGCTCCCCGTGGCAGATGGCGCAGTGCTCCAGAAACAGGCCTCGGCCTCGAGTTCGGGCTTCCGGTGACGCCAGGCTCGCCCCTGGTACCTCCAGCACGCGGTAGTCCCGCGGCAGATCTCCAGAGTCACAGGCCCACAGCCCGAGCATCAGCATCCCTGCGATCGGCAGCCACCTGAGATCGGTTCCTTCACCTTGCATTCGGCCCTGACGCGAACCAGTTTCTCGCCGGGTGTTGGGGGCGGCCCCGGGACGGTTAGACAACCGACCCGCGCCTGAACTCGTAAAGGGGACCGGCGTTGCGGCTCATTCCGAAGCTGCCCGCCAGCTTGCTTACCAGGGCTTGGACGGCGGGCGCGGGACCTCGACTGACTCTGGTCCTCGGCATTCTTGTCAGCGCCGCGTGGGCCATCTTCGCAGGTGTCTGGACCGTCCGGTTCATCGCTGACACCCTGCGACAGCCGGCCCTCGCGTCGGAATACAAGGTGGCCCTCCTCGTCTTGCTCGCCGTTGTCGTGCTCGTGCTCGTGATTCCTCTTCCCGCGCAGTGGCTCATGTACGCGCTACTCCGGCTTGAGGAACGCCGCAGCGGGGTCCACGAGGCAGATACCTAGCCTCTCAGCGGTCGGGCGCCCGAGGAGCCCGGCGTAGCACACACCCGCACCGGGCTCAGGCTCGAGGATCAGTCACGGTCCAGAGCGCGTCCTGCATGGCCGCGAGCCCCGGGATGGGTGCTGGTGCTCAGTGCTCAGCATTCCGGCATGAGGAAGGAGCTGGTGGCCCAGGCAGTATGCCTCGTCCGCGATCTTCTCCACCAGCACGGGAAGCTGGTTCTCGACCGGAGGTGACAGGCCGAGGCCCAGCTCAAGCGTCTTCGGGATCAGCCCCAGCAGCGTGAGTGACCGCGGCTCCTCATCCAAGAGGTCCAGCGCGTTCAATAGATCGGCCACCCCGATCTGATGACAGGAGAGGCGGTTCCGCACCGCCGGCGCCACGTCGGTCCCCTCCAGTCGAATGAAGGTGCCCGGTGGGCCCTCGTCGCTGATTGCGTCTACGAGGATCACGTCGTCGCAGGAACGTATATAGGAGAGCAGACTCAAACCCAGCGTCCCGCCGTCAATAACCCGCACGCTTTCCGGTAGCCGGTACCGCCCCACCAGGAGATCCACCGCCGCCACGCCGAGACCGTCGTCGCTACAGAGGACGTTGCCCAGTCCGAGAACCAGGAGAGAGGCCGAGTCGCCCGACGCTTTCATCCTTCTCTTCCCACCTCCTCCGCCTCCAGGTCATCCGCCCGAACGAACCGGTAGCCCGAGAACATCGACTCGATCGCGGCGTTCTTGGCTGCCCGGGCGACGAGAAGGGCACAGGACACGTGGTGGATGACGAACAACACGAACACCCACATGCACACGTGATGGATCCACCGAGCGGTCTGGAGCCCGCCGAAGACCGGCTGGAGGCCCGAGAAGACCTGCATCGGCGAGCCCGCTCCGGCGTATACCGAGAACATGGCGTAACCGGTGAGCGCCGTCAGGAGGCCGACCGCATAGACCACGACGTAGGTGATTCCCGCAAGCGGGTTATGGCCCACGAACTTCGGGGTGACCGGGCGAAAGAGAACGTAGAACTTCATCCACTCCCACGCCAGTTTCCACCGATGCCTGCTCGTCGGTATCAGCTCGTTCCAACGGGCGTATCTTTTTCCCAGAAACATCCACAGGATCCTGGAAAGCTCGGACAGACTGAAGACCGCCGCCGCGTAGAAGTGAATCGCCTGCACCGTACCCATCACGAAAGTCTGTCCCGCGGGGTCCGGAGCTACGATGAAGGGGTTCCCGATATAGAACCCGGTGACGGCCAGGACGACAATGGAAAGGGCCAGGAGCCAGTGGGTGAGGCGGACGACCAGATCCCAGACGTAGACCCTGACGAGCGCTGGCTCCGCTGTCATGCTCGTCGCTTCGCTCATGGCAGCCTCACGGTTGCCAGTTCGTGACCGGCGCGGTCCACGACATGGACACCGCACGCCATGCAGGGATCGAAGGAGTGCAGGGTTCGCAGGATCTCAAGGGGATGCTCGGGATCGGCCACGGGGGTGCCCACCAGGGCTTCCTCATACGGTCCGCGCTGTCCGGCGGCATCCCGCGGTCCCGCGTTCCACGTGCTAGGCACCACACACTGGTAACTGGCAATCTCGCCGTTCACGATGTGGACCCAGTGGCCGAGGGCACCGCGAGGGGCTTCGTGGAAGCCCGCGCCGCTGCATTCGCTGGGCCACGTGGACGGATCCCACTTCGTGTTGTCGTGAATGTCCAGCTGGCCGCGGCCCATGTTGTCGGCAAGCTCGTCCAGCCAGTCTTCCATCTTCTCCACCAGGACCAGCGTCTCGATGCCGCGGGCCGCGACTCGGCCAAGCGTGGAGAACAAGGCGTCGGGTCCGACACCCAGCTCTCCCAGGGCGTAACCGACCAGCTCCTGCACCCTCGCGTGACCCGAGCCGTAAGCCACCAGCATGCGAGACAGTGGACCGACCTCCATCGGTAGCCCGTCATACCGTGGCGACTTCAGCCAGCTGTACTTGCCGTCGGTATTCAGACGCTCATAGGGCGGCTCCGGTCCGGTGTAGGTCGGATTCGTCTCTCCACTTGCCGGATGCAGCCCCTCGCCGTCTCCGGTCGAGTACTCGTACCACGAGTGGGTCACGTACTCGGTGATCTTCGTCTGATCCATCGGCTCGACGGCAGACAGGTCCCGGTCCCGGATGAGGCCGGTGGGGAGGAAGAGGGGAGAGTTGGGATCGTCACCCTCCGGAAACTCGCCGTACGCCAGATAGTCGCCGACACCGGCGCCGTAGCCCGCCCAGTCCTTGTAGAACGACGCCACCGCCAGAAGGTCTGGGATGTAGACCTTCGCGACGAAAGCGCGCGCCTCCCGGATCAGCTTCCGCATGGTGGAAATCGAGGTCACGTTGATCGCAGCCTGCTTGTCGGGATCGACCGGCGTAGCCATGCCTCCGACCAGGAAGCTCTGCAAGTGTGGATTCTTTCCCCCCAGCACCGCGTGCATCTTGATGAAATCCCTCTGCCAGTCGAGCGCCTCCAGGTAATGCGCTACGGCAAGCAGGTTCGCCTCCGGGGGAAGGCGATAGGCCGGGTGGCCCCAGTAGGCGTTCGCGAAGGGCCCGAGTTGACCACGCTCGACGAACTGCTGTACCCGTTCCCTCACACCGCTAAAGTAGGTCGCGCTGGAGAGCGGCCAGTCCGAGACGGACTGAGCGAGCCGCGACGTCGCCCCAGGATCGGCCGACAGCGCCGAGACGACGTCCACCCAATCCAGGGCGTGCAGATGGTAGAAGTGGACCACATGGTCCTGGACCATCTGTGCGGCCATGATCAGGTTGCGCAGCAGCCGCGCGTTCGCCGGCGGGCGGGCGCCGATGGCGTTCTCCACGGCGCGGATCGATGCGATTGAGTGAACTGTCGTGCAGACGCCGCAGATCCGCTGGGTGAAGGCCCATGCGTCCCTCGGGTCCCGGCCTCTGAGGATGATCTCGACCCCTCGGAACATCGTGGAGGAGGACCAGGCATCCTGTACTGCGCCGCCATCGACCTCCGCTTCGACCCGCAGGTGGCCCTCGATGCGCGTGACCGGATCGACAACGACGTGGGTCATGACAGACCTCCCTTCTCTTCTTCCACGGCGGCCGCCTCTGGCTTATCGTGCGCGAGCCGTCTGCCGTACTGGATCAGTCCTCCCGCAGCGTACGCTGCTGCGACGCCGGCGGTGAGCCACAGCCCCACTCGGTCCGCGCTCGCGTGGACTCCGAAACCAGGCACACCTGCGATGTGGCTATAGAACGGCGTCATCTTGTCCCAGAAGTCAGGTTCGGCGCACCCTAGGCACGGGTGGCCGCAGCCGACAGGCCAGTTCGTGCCCTCGTTCCACCCGACGTTCGGGCAGTTCTGGAACGTTACGGGACCCTTGCAGCCCATCTTGTAGAGGCAGTACCCGAGGCGGTGCCCCTCGTCACCCCAGTTCTCCACGTATTGCCCGGCATCGTAGTGGGCTCTGCGCTCGCAGTTGTCGTGGATGGCCTTCCCGTACGCGAACAGGGGTCGGCGGTAAACATCCAGTGGCGGCCACCGGCCGAAGGTTATGTAGTAGACGATCAATGCGGCCAGGTTGTCGGCGTTCGCCGGACATGCCGGAAGATTGATGAGGTTCCTAAGGCCAGGCACCGCATCTGAAACGCTGAGCGCCCCGGTGGGATTCGGCGCCGCCGCCGGGAGGCCACCAAACGCGGCACACGTACCGATCGCGATGGTGGCGGCCGCATCGCTGCACACTTCCGTCGCCATCTGCAGCGCCGATCGGCCCCCAACAGTACAATAGGCGCCGTTCGCCCCCGTCGGGATCGATCCCTCCACGACGGCGAGGTACTCTCCGGGCTTCTCAGCCACCACCGTTGCCAGGTTCTCCTCGGCCTGATGACCTGCAGCCGCCATGATCGTCTCGTGATAGTCGACCGACAACGTGTCCAGGATGATATCGGCCACCGTCGGTCGACCGGCCCTGAGGAACGACTCTGTATTGCCGGCACAGTCCTGGAACTCCAGCCAGACCAGGGTCGGCTTGTTGCTGCTCTCGATGGCCTGTCCGATTCTCGCGCCCAGCGTCCTCGGCAGAGCGAGGACCGAAGCCATCACCCCGCAGAAGCCCACGAATTCGCGACGCGAGACGCCCCGCCTCTCGAGCTCCTCGACGAACCAGCTCGGGGATTCGGTCATGGCAACCTCCGTTGAAGATCCGAGGGGAAGAACTGTCGACGCAGGTTCGCCACTCCGGCACTCTCCCCCACGGGACGACGATGGAGCTATCCCGCCCGCGAAAGCCCACCACGCAGTGTCACTGACATTCGTGTAGCTGGTCTGTATCAGAACTCGCCGCCGTCGGCGCGACGCTGGTCTATCGCAGGATGTCCCACGGGCCTTCCGGCCTCAGCGGAATCTTGATCATGAAGGGTAATTGGCGTTGGATCGGGCAAGGAGCATGCCGGATTCGTCTCAACGAGAGAGGGCGGATGAGAACAAGATCCGATATGGTGATCCGCCGATCACGGTTGGAGAGCCCCATACTCTCTCGCGTGCCAGCTACGCCCGTTGTGGGTCAAAGTGTCGGGGGCCGCCACAGCCCGAGCAGGTGTCAGGCGAGAGGTCGGCGCGTCCCGGATTTCGGCATGGCCACTTGCTCGCTGTGAGAGATCGATACCGCGGCGCCGGTCCGCACCGTGGCAGGCGGGTTGCATGGTAGTGCGGGAGGACACACCATGACACCCCATTTCGCGGTCGGGGCGGGACCGCGGGCAACACGGAGGTCAGGTCGAAATGACTGCACGGTTCAGCGCCGCAATCTGCCTTCTCATCGCGCTGTCGATCGTCGCCGTGCCCGGGCGCGCCGGCGCGCAGGACGTCATGACGCCGGAGCTGCTGTGGAAGCTGAAGCGCGTCTCCGCCCCCTCCGTTTCGCCCGACGGTCAATCCATCGTCTACGGGGTGCGCTCGTACGACGTGCAGGCGAACAAGGGCGATACGGATCTCTTCCTTGTATCCGTCGAGGGAGGAACGCCGGTCCGGCTCACGGACATGGAAGGGTCGGAGAGCGGGGCCACGTGGCGGCCGGACGGTCAGTGGATCGGCTTCCTGTCCAGCAACGGGGGCACGACCCAGTTGTGGGAAGTACGGCCGGACGGCGGAAAGCTGCGCCAGGTGACAGACGTCGAGGGCGGTGTCGGGAACTTCAGCTACGGCCCGGACGGATCGCATGTCTCGTTCACTCGGGACGTAAAGCTCGATCCGACGATCCATGACCTGTACCCGGACCTCCCCGAGGCCGACGCCCGCATCATGGACGGGTTGATGTACCGGCATTGGGACGCCTGGCACGATTACGCCTACAGTCATCTCTTCGTGGCCCGCTACGGTGACGGACGGGTGGGGACGCCCGTGGACCTGATGCCCGGCGAGGCCTTCGACACACCTCTCAATCCGTTTGGCGGGGTCGAGCAGATCGGCTGGAGTCCCGATGGACGGAGGATCGCGTACACCGCGAAGAAGGTCGTGGGCACGGCGTACACGGTGAGCACGAACTCCGACATCTACATTTTCGACCTCGACGCAGGCGAGACCACGAACCTCACCAGGGGCATGCCGGGCTACGACGTCGAGCCGGTGTTCTCGCCCGACGGAGGACGCATCGCATGGCTGAGCATGGAACGGGACGGTTACGAGGCCGATCGCAACCGTCTGTTCGTGCATGACTTCGGGACCGGATCGACGCGCGAGCTCACAACCGGCTACGATAACGATGCGCATTCCCCCGTATGGACCGCCGGAGGAGACGCGCTGCACTTCATCAGCGACTCGCGGGGCACCGTTCAGATCTTCACCGTCGCCGCCGCGGGCGGCCCGGTGCATCAGGTGACTGAAGGCGTGTTCGACTACGTGTCGCTCGACGCGGCGGGATCCGGGGAAGGTGAGACTCTCGTCGCGGCCCGCCGCTCGATGTCTGCCCCGACCGAGATCTTCCGGGTCGATCCGGAGACCGGCGCCGCCGAACAGCTCACGTATGCCAACCGCGAGATTCTGGCCGGAGTGGAGCTGGGGCGCGTCGAGAAGCGCATGGTCCCGGCTAGCGACGGGCAGGAGATCCTGACATGGGTGATTTACCCGCCGGGCTTCGATCCGTCGCGTCGCTACCCGGCCCTCCTGTACGCGCAGGGCGGACCACAGGGCACGGTGAGCCAGTTCTTCTCGTACCGGTGGAACTTCCAGCTCATGGCGGCGCACGGGTACATCGTGGTCGCTCCGAACCGGCGTGGGGTTCCGAGCTTCGGACAGGAGTGGAAGGAACAGATCTCGGGCGACTGGGGCGGCCAGGCCATGGAGGACCTACTCGCGTCGATCGATCACGTGGCCGCGGAGCCGTACGTGGACCAGGGGCGACTCGGGGCCATCGGCGCCAGCTTCGGTGGCTATTCCGTGTACTGGCTGGCCGGCAATCACGGGGGGCGGTTCCGGACGTTCGTCGCGCACGCCGGCCTGTTCAACCTCGAGAGCATGTACGGGGCCACCGAGGAGATGTTCTTCGTCAACTTCGATCTGGCCGGTCCCTACTGGGAGAACCCGGCCAGCTACGAGGCGTTCTCGCCACATCGCTTCGTGGCGGACTGGGACACGCCGATACTGGTGATTCACGGCGAGAAGGATTTCCGTGTCCCGATCACGGAGGGCATGCAGGCGTTTACGGCTGCCCAGCTGAAGGGAATCGAGAGCCGGTTCCTCTACTTCCCGGAGGAGGGACACTGGATCCTCTCTCCACAGAACGGGATCCTATGGCACCGTGTGTTCTTCGACTGGCTGGGCCGATACCTCCAGCCGGTGAGCTGACGGGTGCAGGACAGGGTCGCCCAACGCGGCATCAGCCCTTGCGCGATGCCGTCATGCGGGCGACCACCCAGGCGGCGAGACGGCGCGGAAACAGCCGCGGCAGGAAGGAACCGAGGCGGTTGAAGACGCCGGGAATCACGACGCGTCTTCCCCTCACCATCCCCTTGTACCCGGCCTGTGCCACCTTCACCACGTCTCCCGTGACCATGTGGCCGCCGATCGGAGTCCGCTCCATCGCGGCGCGTTTCTGAAAGCCCGTCGGCGTGGGGCCGGGACACAGGGCGGTCACCGTGACGCCCGTGCCCCGCAGCTCTTCGCCGAGCGCTTCCGAGAAGGACAGCACATAGGATTTCGTGGCGAAGTACACCGCCATCAGCGGTCCCGGTTGAAAGGCAGCGGTCGACGCGACATTGAGCACGCGACCGAATCCGCCTTCGACCATCGCCGGCACGAATAGGCGGGTCAGGTGAGTCACGGCCCGGACGTTCACGTTCACCATGTCGAGCTGCGTGCCCTCGTCGGCCCGCCAGAACGGGCCCAGGCTCCCGAAGCCCGCGTTGTTGACCAGCACGTCGGTCCGGAAGCCCGCTTGCAGCAGGCGCTCATGCACCGCGTCCGGAGCGCCGGGCTCCGCGAGGTCCGCCACGACCACTTCAGCACGCACGCCGCAATCGGAGCGCAGCTCGTCGGCTATGCGCTCCAGCTGATCTCCCGATCGCGCCACGAGTGCCACGTTATGGCCTTCGTGCGCCAGGATCCGGGCCAGCTCGTACCCGATGCCGCTCGAGGCACCCGTGATCAGGGCGCCGGGGCGGCGTCCCTTGTCTGACATCAGCGATCTCCCCCCGATCGGTGTGCAGGAGCTCCGATCGTGACGCGACGCCGGGGCTCCGGGTCACGGCAAGCTGGCCCGACCGACCGTGTTCGCGTCCGTACCGAACCACACCTCGCGGTGCGCCGGATCGTAGTACATGTGCCGCACACTCCCCGCCCCGCTTGGAATGTCGGTCACACTCCGAAACTCGGCCGTCCGCGTGTCGAACCCGACGAAGCGGTTCGGGCGGGACCCGGTCTCCACGAGCCAGATCGTGTCACTCTCGTCGACCACCATGCCGTAGGGACGGGAGCCCTCTCCACCCGGAAGCTCGTACTCGCGGGCCTCGCCGGTGTCGCGGTTCAGACGACCGAGCATGCCGCCCGCGTAGTCCACGTACCAGATCGCTCCGTCCGACGTGATCATGAGCCGGCGCGGACGCGCGGCGGCTCGCGGGAGCTCGTACTCGCGCAGCTCCAGCGTCGCCGGGTCCACCGTGGCGATCTTCCCGGCCGCGAACTCGGTCGCCCACGGCCGGTCACCGGCGTCCACGACGATGCCGTACGGGCGTGACGCCGGCGTCGGTACGGCCACGAGATCGACGTCACCGGACGTGGGGTCGAACCGGCCTACCATGTTCCCGTGCTGCACCGTGAACCAGATCCGCCCGTCGCTGTCGAACACCAGGGTGTGGGGGTCCTCCGCCTCCGGATCCGGCATCGGATACTCGCGGATCTCGCCGTTCGCGGGATCCAGCCGCCCGATGTGCGCCGCCCGGTTTCCCGCGTACCACACGATTCCGGCGCCATCCACGACCAGGTTGTGCGGTCCGGTACCGGGGTCGAGGTTGAAGCGCTCGAAGCTCTCGTCCTCCGGATCGAAGCGGGCCAGGTAGTCCCCCGTCTGTCCCACGAACCACACCCGGCCATCGGGAGCGACGTGCGGGTCACGCGGGCGCGTGCCGTCCCATGGAACGTCCCACTCCTCGATCCGGACCGTGTCCTGCGCCGCGAGCACACCCGGACCCGCGCCTTCGAACCCGGCTCCGAGAGCGAGCGTCGCGACGGCGCAGGCGGCCGACCATCGGAACCAGCCTTTCATCCCTATCCTCCTGGTGGCGGTTGCATGGGGTATCCCTGATCGCCGCTCCGGTTCCATCCCGGGATCGGGCTCCAGGGACATGCGGCTGTGAGAAAACCTTCGGGCAGGGGAAGACTCGGCGTGGGCAGACCGGACGGGGCGGCTCAGGAGGGACTCAGACCTGTTCGTGCCGGAAGCAGCCGATCAGGTGATCGTTGACCATCCCGACCGCCTGCATGTAGGCGTAACAGATGGTCGGGCCGACGAAGCGAAAGCCGCGCCGCTTGAGATCCCGGCTCATGCATCGCGATTCCTCCGTTTCGGCCGGAAGGTCGGACAGCCTGCGCCATCGGTTCCGGATGGTGGCTCCGCCGGTGAAACGCCATATGTAGGAGTCGAAGCTCTGGAACTCGCGCTGCACGTCGAGAAAGGCGCGTGCGTTCCCGATCGCGGCCTTGATCTTGAGGCGATTGCGCACGATGCCCGGGTCACCCAGCAGCCGGTCGCGGTCTGCCTCTCCGAACAATGCCACGCGCGTCGGGTCGAAGCCGGCGAAGGCCTGCCGGTATCCCTCCCGCTTACGGAGAATGGTCTCCCAGGAGAGCCCCGCCTGCGCCCCCTCGAGCAGCAGGAACTCGAAGTGCCGGCGGTCCTCGTGAAGCGGGACGCCCCACTCCCGATCGTGGTAGGCGATCATCCGGGTGCCTGAGGCCCACCCGCAACGTGGAACATTCTCGGCGGGGTCCGACGGACCGGGGCTGGTCACGCCAGACCGACGACTCTGTCCAGCTCGACTTCGTATTGCTCCATCGAGAGGAGCCCCTCGACGTACCGCTGCTGCAGCGCCCGGACGTGCGGCTCCGCGGAGCGGAGACGGGACGTCGGAGTTGCTGTCCGCCCACGGAATGGAGCAACGCGCTCACGATCCGAGTGCCGACCGCACACGCAAGTCCCGCCTCGCGCGATCCGGCCGCGGCAGGCGAGACGGCAGACGATGCCCAGCACGCAGAAGGAGACCATGTAGAAAAACCACGCACCCACCAGTAATGCTGTCATTCCTCTTCCGCCTCGGCCCGGGGTTCCCTGCTGGCTCTGCCGACGCCCTCGATCTCTCGCGCCGCCCGCTCCAGAATCTCCCGCATTCTCTCGAGCGACTCTTCATCGCCCACCCGCCGCACAGTCTGCTCGAAGCTGGCGTGCGCCAGCCGCACGAAGGACTTCGTGACGTCCGTCATCGGCGCGCCGGAGAAGTGACGGGCGAAGTCTCCGAGCCGGTGCAGGATATCCTCCACCCGATCCCGGTTTCGGTCCAGGAATTCCCGACCCTCGTCCGTGATCGTGTAGACCTTGCGCCCGTCTTCCTCCACGCCGCTCACGTACCCGTCGTCCTCGAGCGACTGGAGAGCCGGATATACCGAGCCGGGGCTAGCCGAGTAACAGCCCTGCGACGTCTTTTCCAGGGCGCGCATCACCTCGTACCCGTGCATCGGGCGCTCCCGCAGCAGCTCCAGAATCATGTACTTGAGGTCGCCGCGGTCGAAGATCCGCCATCGGACGTTGGATCGTCCGAATCCGGAAGATCCCGGACCGAACAGCGTGGACCAGGGGTTGGGGCCGGTGCCTCTGTCGAATGGGCCGCTCATGGATGATCCGTACGCCGAAATGTTATGACGCGATATATCGATAGTAACAATCTACCGATATATCGAAAACCGTCAAGGGGGATTGGGAATGGAGCGTCTTCCGGAGCTCACTGGTAGCGCAGCGCCTCCATCGGATCCACGCGGACCGCACGATGGGCCGGTATGTAGCTCGCGACCAGCGTGACCACCGTCAGAAGAGCTCCCACGGCGAGAAACGTGGGCGGGTCCGTCGCCGTCACCCCGGTCAGGAGACCGGCAACGGTCCGGGTCAGGGCCAGGGAAACGAAGAGGCCCACCGCCACGCCGGCGAGGGCGAGGGTGACGCCGCGGCGCACGACTATGCGGAGGATGTGCGGACTCTCGGCCCCGAAGGCCATGTACAGACCGATCTCGTGGGTCCTCTGGCGCACCAGGGATGAGATCACGCCGTACAGTCCGACCGACGCCAGCAGGAGGGCCACGCCGGCGAAGATGCCGATGAGGATCATGGCGAAGCGTGTGGGAGCCGTGGCCAGCTCTACGTACTCCGGCATGGTCATCACACCGGCCACCGGCAGATCCGGGTCCAGGTTCGCGATCTCGTCCCGAATGGCCGGGACCAGGCTCGCGGGCTCACCGCTCTCGGTGCGAACCGCGACGGTGACCGTGAAGAAGGAACCCTGCAACCGGTACGGAAAGTAGATCGACTCACGACTGACGGTGCGGGGGTCCTCTGACCGGACGTTCTCGACCACACCCACCACTTTCAGCCACTTCTGCTCGGGCGGGTTGCCGTCGAACGGAGAAACGACCGCCTGGACGTACTTTCCTACCGGCTCCTCGCCGGGCCAAGCCCGACCGGCGAGCGCCCGGTCCACGACCGCGACCTCCGCCGCCTCGCGGTTCTCCGACTCCGCGAAGAAGCGTCCCGCGACGAGCCGGAATCCCATGGCCTCGAAGTAGCCGGGAGACGCGAACCGATAGTCCGCTTCCAGTACGCGCCACTGCTCTTCGTCTCCATAATCGACGGCGTACGGAGACGTCCAGAAGCGTCCGCTCAGCGGGAGCACCTGTACGGATCCCGCGCTCTTCACGCCGGGGAGGCTCTCCACCCGATCTTCGAGTTCGGCGATGAACGCGGCCCTGCTGTCCGGCGTGCCGTATTCCTGCCGGCCTCCCGGCATGGATATGCGGAACGTCACCACCTGCGCAGGCTCGAACCCGAGGTCCTGCTGCTGCAGGGCCACGAACGACCGGAACATGAGCCCCGCCCCGATGAGGAGAACCATCGACAGGGCAACTTCAGCTACCACGAGCGCGCTTCGGAGGCGGCGCCGGCGCACGTCCGGTGACACGGTCCCGCGATCCTTGAGGCAGTCGTTCAGATCCGGCTTCGACGCCTGGAGGGCCGGAACGAGCCCGAAGACCAGTGCGGAGAACACCGTCGCCCCGATCGTGAACAGGAGCACCGCTCCATCGATTCCCACTGCCTCCACACGGGGCAGATTGGACGGACGAAGGGCGATCAGGAGATCAACCCCCCAGCGTGCCAGGAGCAACCCGGCAAGCCCACCGATCAGTGCCAGGAGGCCACTCTCGGTGAGAAGCTGTCGCACGATTCGTCCGCGCCCGCCCCCGAGGGCCGCCCGAATCGCCATCTCCTTCTCGCGCGAGGCCGCCTGCACGAGCAGCAGATTCGCCACGTTCGCGCACGCGATGAGGAGCACGAACACGACGGCTCCGAACAGGGCGAGCAGAATGGGACGGGCGTGGCCCACGATGTCGGCGTGCATGGGCTTGACTTCTATGTAGATCTCGCCGGTACGATGATAGTCGAACCGGGCACGCTGCCATTCGGCGACCTTGTCGATCTCTTCCTGCGCCTCCTGGACGGTCACCCCGGGCTTGAGTCGTGCGATCACGCGGCGGTTGGCGTTGGCACTGGTGCGCGGCGCCTGGCGGTAGTCGAACCGGGTCGGATTCCACACATCGATCGACGTCGGCATTCCGGCGTTGGCCGGCATCAGCAGGTGGAAGTCCTTCGGCATGACGCCGACGACGGTGTTGGCGAAGTCGTTGATCACGAGGGCCGCACCGATCGCGGAGGAATCCCCGCCAAATCTACGCATCCACAAGCCGTGGCTGATCACGACGTTATTCACCGGAAGCGGCTCGCCTTCGGCGAACGCGCCCGGCGGGAAGGGCTCCTCATCTTCCGGAACCAGGGTGCGGCCCAGAGCCGCGTCCGCGCCGAGCACGGCGAAGAAGTTCGCCGTTACGCCGGCGACCCGGACCTCGATCGGCTCACCGTCCCCCGTGAGATTCGCTTCGATGGTCCGGTCGGTCGCCGCCACGCCCTCGAACACGGTGGTATGGTCCCGGATGTCCATGACGTCGGCCGGGGGCATCGGGCCGTCGAGGAAGTTCGTGGCCTCGATGCGGTGACGCAGCAGCACCAGCCGTTCCGGGCTCTCGTACGGCAGCGGGCGCAGCAGAACGGTGTGGATGACGCTGAAGATGGCCGTATTGGCTCCGATGCCGAGGGCCAACGTGAGGACCACGACACCGGTGTGACCGGGATGCTTGAGCAGCGATCGCAGTCCGAAGCGGACATCCTGAACCAGTGAGCTCATCGAACCTCGAGACCCGCGTTGGCGTTCGTTCCTGTCCCTTGAGGCAGCAACGGCCATGCCACCGCCGATGAGAGCTCTATAATATTTCATTATAATCGGTTACGGACGATTACAGCTGCACGACCATCGACCGTGCATGTTCGCATATGGGACGGTGTGTTCGGTTTCCGCCAGGCGGATCCTGTCTCGCCCCGGGACCCGGGCGGTGCGCCGACCGACGACCTCAGACGTGCTCCCGCAGCGGCCCTGCGATGTCGGCCGGAACCGGCTGTGCCAGCCGCTCGAAGTCGCCGTAGGACATCTCGATGGCGGTGCGGTGGTCGCCGGCGTGGAACGCGATCCTCTCCTCCTCCCGCAACGTTTCGTCGACGAAGGTCTGCTGGCCGTACAGGGTCCCGAACGGAGGCATTGCGCCCAGATCACAGTCCGGATATAGACCCTGGAACTCCGCCTCGCGCGCGATCTCCACGCCCTCGGTGCCCAACACGCGGCGCAGTTTCTCGAGGTCGAGCCTGCGCGTCGCCGGCAGCACCGCGAGGGCCGGCTCGCCGTCGACCAGCACCGCCACCGTCTTGGCCCAGTGTCGGCCCGGCACGTGGCTCGCGGCCGCCTCCTCCTGCGCCGTGAAGGCGAGCGGGTGGTCGATCACCTCGAAGGGCGCTCCGGTCTCCTCGAGCAGCGTCTCGAGCCTCGCCGATACGCTCATGATTCCCTCCTGTCGCGTGGGTGGATGACTCCCCGTCGCCCGAAGGGGGGAACGGCCGGGAGACGGAGGGGTGCTCCGCAACTATTTCGCCCGCTTCTCGCTGCTACCCGTGCGGGCCCGGCTTGCTCCTCGCGCCGACCGGCCGCCGGATCCCGGGCCGTCATTTCGTCAGCGGACCTTCACCAGCTCGCTGTAGCTGCGCAGATGTCGCAATGCGGCGGCTCGATCTCCCGCCCGCTCGTACAGCCGGGAGAGGTTGTAATACGCATCGGCCAGCAACTCGTCACTCTCGATGGCCCGGCGGTACACTACCATGGCATCGACCGGCTTTCCGAGGTCCTCGAGCACGACTCCGAGGTTGAAAGCGGCCGTCGCGCTGTGAGGCGCCGCACGCAGGCCCAGACGATAGCAGAGCTCCGCTCCCTCGAGATCGGAGCGCTCGTGCAGCATCACTCCCAGGTTGATGTGAGCCTCCGCGAGATCAGGGTCCAGCTCAACCGCCCGACGGAACGCCTCCTCCGCCTGCTCGGGTCGCGTGGCCTGGAGGCCGCACCCGAGCTCGTACCAGTCCTCGGCGTCCAGATTCCGGTCCGCCGCCACGGCGCGGGCCCTCCTGCGGTCCAGCGACTCGATCCCACCCTGGCTTCGCACCTCAAGGCCGAGCTGCACCTGACCCGATTCGGGGTTCCACGCCAGGTCGTCGTCCTTGACGACCAGTTCGTTGGCCTCCATCGAGATGCGAATCGCAGTCAGGGGACGGTCCTGCGGCAACTGTCGTTTCAGGTCCCGGAGCGATCGGTGGAGCCGGTGTGGAGAGATCCCCGCCTCCTCGAGCTCGAGGGCCGTGCGCAGGAGCACCAGGTCCCGGAAATCGAAGCGATACCAGCCCAGCGGCTGACGCTCCGGATGCAGCGCCGCCGAACTGGCCAGCCTTCGGATCCGCTCCTGCGAGAGCCCCAGCAGCTCGGCCGCTTCTCTCGTCGAGTAGCTTCCCACAGTTCTCCCCTGCCGACGTTGCCCCTCAGGGCCTACTTGGCGGCGCGCTTCCCGGTACCTCCCTTGCCGCGGGAGTTGGCCCGACGCGCCGGTTTGCGATCCTCTGCGTCGGCGGACTCTGCCGGCGCGCCGAGACTCGCCTTGAGAGCCTCCATCAGATCCACGATCTTGTCGGAGGCTTCGACCTCGGGCGCCGCCGTAATCTCCTCGCCCTCGATCTTCTTCTCGATCAACGCCAGAACCTTCGCCGACACTTCGTCCTCGTAGCGCTGTGGCTCGAAGCCCTCGGACGCGGCCTGATTGACCAGCTGGACGGCCAGCGCGAGCTCCTCGTCCTTCACGTCCGCTTCGCCGATCGGAACTTCGTCGAACGACTTGAGCTCCTGTGCATAATACAGCTGCTCGAGCACGAGGCCCTCACCAAGGGGACGGACCAGCACCAGGTATTCCTTCCCGCGAGTCGCGTAGCGGGCGAGCGCCGCGCGCCCCGTCTCGCGCAGGGCCGCGCTGAGAAGGCGATACGCGCGCTCCCCACCTCTGTCGGGGCCCAGGAAGTAGGCCTTCGCAAGGTACATCCGCTCCACATGCTCGAACGGGATGAATTCGGCGATCTCGATCGCGTTCGAGGACTGTGCCTCCAGGACCTTCAGCTCGTCCGGCGTGAACAGGACGTACTGCTCTCGAGCGAATTCGTATCCCTTCACGAGCTCCTCGCGGTCGACGATTCGCTCCTCCTTCGGGTCCCAATAGCGCTGTCGCACCCTGGAGTTGGACGAAGGGTTGATCCAGTTGAACGTGACCTTCTGCGAGTTGTCGGCCGTCGAGTACAGTTTCACCGGAACCGAGACCAACCCGAAGGAAACCGTTGCCGACGCGATGGGGCGTGCGCTCATGCGTGACTCCTGTTTCACGGAACAGTTAGTTAAAATAAGCTGAACTCATGGTTGAACGCGATCCCCTATCCCGTTACCGGGACAAGCGAACCGCGGGAGCGACCCCCGAACCGGGCATCGTTACCGCGTCTCCGGCGCCCGATGAGACCCCGCCTGGTGCCCACGGGGGACTGTTCGTCATCCATCACCACGCGGCCAGCCGGCTGCACTGGGACCTCCGCCTCGAGATGGGGGGCACGCTCCGATCCTGGGCAGTCCCCAAGGGACCATCCCTTGATCCGGCCGAGAAGCGGTTGGCCGTGCATGTGGAGGATCACCCCCTTGAATACGTCGACTTCGAGGATGTGATCCCGCCCGGTAACTACGGTGCCGGCCCGATGATCGTATGGGACCGGGGAGACTGGTGGGCTCTCGAGGATCCGGAAGCCGGTCTCGAGGACGGCAAGCTCCTGTTCGAGCTCCGCGGATTCAAGCTGCGGGGCGTGTGGACGCTCGTGAAGCTCCGGAACACCGAGAGCGACTGGCTGTTGATGCGCGAGAAGCGGACCCTCTCGCGGGCGGAGCTCGAAGCGGCGCCGGGGGCCGACGCCACCGTTCCTCCTCAGTCGATCCTGAGCGGCCTCACGGTGGCGGAGCTGGGAGCGGGCCTCGACCGCGGACCGGCGCTGGCCGAGCGCGCGGCGGGCGCGGGGGCTCCGCGTCGCTCCGTACGAGCGGAGCGCGTGAAGCTGATGCTCGCACACACGGCGGAGGGCCCGTTCACGGATCCGGAATGGTGGTTCGAGCTCAAGCTGGATGGGTATCGCATGCTCGGCGGACGGAACGGCAGCGTCGCCCGACTGATCACGCGGAACGGCAACGACGCGACCTCGTGGTTTCCGGAGCTGGCCCGCGCCTTCAAAGCCCTCCCGGTGGACGACTTCGTGGTGGACGGAGAGGTCGTAATGCACGACGAGGCCGGGCGCCCGAGCTTCCAGCGACTGCAACGACGGGCCCGGGTCCGGCGGCCGATGGACGTGAAGCGAGCCTCTCTCCGGCAGCCTGCCACGTTCTATGCCTTCGATCTGCTGGGCGTCGCGGGGCACGACCTCCGGACCCTGCCCCTGCGCAGCCGCAAGGAGCTGTTGCGTGACCTCCTGCCGCCGGCCGGCCCCCTGCGCTTCGTCGATCACTTCGAGGGAGTCGGCGAGGCGCTGTACGACCGCGTCACGACGCTGGGACTCGAGGGAATCGTGGCCAAGAAGGCGGAGGGAGCCTACCGGGGAGGCCGGTCGCGCACGTGGCTCAAGGTCAGATCCTCCCGCTCCGCGGATGTCGTCGTCGTCGGCTTCACAGAGCCGAAGGGGAGCCTGAAGGGCCTCGGAGCACTCCACATTGCGGGGCTGGAGGGCGACTCCCAGGTGTATCTCGGCCGTGTCGGCACCGGATTCACGGAATCAGACCGGCTGGCCATGCGCGCTCTGCTCGACCCGCTGGTGACTCCAGAGCCGGTTGTCGAGGGGGCCATCGCCGAGGGCGGCGATCACTGGGTGGCGGCTCACATCGTCGCCGAAGTCCGTTATCTCGAGCGAACCGAGGACGGTCTCCTCCGTCAACCGGTGTTCGTGAGGCCGCGGGATGACAAGGAGCCGCGAGAGTGTTCGGCGCCGGAGCGTCGCTCCCGGCAGGGCGACGAGGCGGCCGAGAGGAGCTTGGAGTCCGACGCGACGCGGGGAGCCATCGCCGGCGTAACCCCCGACGAGGGTGATCCCGTGCTCTCGAATCCGGACAAGGTGTTCTGGCCGCGGGAGGGGTACACGAAGCGGGACTTGTTCGAGTTCTACCGCTCGGTCGCTCCCTGGATTCTGCCCTACCTGGAGGACCGACCCCTGGTCCTCACACGGTTCCCGGACGGCATCGACGGAAAGTCATTCTATCAGAAGAACGTCCCGGTCTCGGCACCCGAGTGGATCCGCACAGAGCGGGTGGAGAGCGAGAGCTCGGACAAGGCGATCGACTACTTCGTGGCCGACGACAGGGCTTCCCTGCTCTACATGGCCAACCTGGGCTCGATTCCGCTCCACATCTGGGCCAGCCGCGTCGCGTCCGTGGACCGGCCGGACTGGTGCATCCTCGATCTCGACCCCAAGGGGGCCCCGTTCGAGCACGTGGTTCGCATCGCACGGGTCCTGCGCGAGGTGTGCGAGGACATCGACCTCCCGAGCTTCGTCAAGACGAGCGGCTCGACGGGACTGCACGTCATGGTGCCGCTCGGTCGAGCCTTCACGTACGGACAATCCCGTACGCTAGGGGAGCTTTTGGCGCGCGTGGCCCTTCAGGAGACAGATGGCATCGCTACCGTGGCCCGTTCGCTGGAGGCGCGGGAAGGCAAGGTCTACATCGACTTCCTCCAGAACCGGCGGGGCCAGCTGCTCGTGGCACCATTCAGCGTGCGACCGATCCCGGGCGCACCGGTGTCCACGCCGCTCCGGTGGCGCGAGGTTCGAGAGGGACTGGATATCCATCGGTTCACGATCCGGAGTGTTCCGCGGCGCTTCGCGCAGCTCAAGGAGGACCCGCTCCGCCCGGTGCTCGAGCTTACCCCGGATCTGCCGTCCGTGCTGGACAGACTCGGGCGTTTTCTCGGCGCCGGCTGAGCTGCCGCGCCGTCGTCTGTCCACAGGGCTGGAGGAGAGAGACATGGAAGTGCTCGCCGGAACCAGCGGTTTCAGCTACAAGGAGTGGAAGGGCTCCTTCTACCCGGAGGATCTGCCGAACGGTGAGATGCTCGCGTTCTACGCGACCCGTCTCCCAGCCGTAGAGATCAACAACACGTTCTATCGGATGCCGCGAGCCTCGGTGCTGGAGGGCTGGGCGGACAAGGTCGGAGAGAGCTTTCGGTTCGTCCTCAAGGCTTCAAGGCGAATCACGCACTTCAAGCGGCTCAAGAGCGCGGAAGAAGAGACGGAGTACCTGCTCCGCACCGCGGGCGCGCTGGGTGACCGTCTGGGAGGCGTGCTGTTCCAACTGCCTCCCAACATGAAGGCCGACGTGGATCGGCTCGACGCCTTTCTCTCATTCCTGGGTGACCCGGGCCGGACGTCGTTCGAGTTCCGCCACGTCTCATGGTTCGACGAGTCGACGTACGACTGCCTGCGCGCACACGGCGCCGCTCTGTGCATCGCCGATGCCGGGGACGAGGCGGCGGACATCGTGTCCACGGCTCCGTGGGGATACCTGAGGCTCCGGAACGAGGCGTACGACGACACGATGCTCGAGAGCTGGGCGCGGCGGATCCGAGACATGGGCTGGGAACGGGCGTTCGTGTTTTTCAAGCACGAAGGAGCGGGCACGGGAGCACTTATGGCGGAACGACTTATGGCGTGTTTCTGACCCCGAATCTCGCCGTGCCGGCGAAGCGAAGCCCGCGGCGTGCCGCCGCAGGCTTTCGAGCCACACTTCACCTGCGCTATCCGCGCGGCTACTCTGGGTCGGGCGGCGTACATTCCGTCTTCCGCCCGGATCGCGCGTCCCGCTCATCTCCGAGACAGGAGGTCCCATGCCGGTCGATGGTCCGTATCTCCCGCAGGACGTGTTTGCGCCGGAAGGACTCGACAGGCCGAGACCTCGCGTGCTCATCGCTCCCGGGAGGTACATCCAGGGGCCCGGCGTGCTGGACGATCTCGGACGCCATCTCTCCCTCCTCACAAGCCGGCAGGCGACTCTCCTGATCTCCGAGGGAGGCAGGCAGCGGTTTGGATCGCGCCTGGCCGACAGTCTGTCCGATGCGGGCGTCGAGGCACGGTTCGCCACCTTCCGGGGTGAGTGCTCGGTGGATGAGGTCGAGCGCGTCACGGAGCAGCTGCGGGCCCAGGAGGCCGACGTCGACGCGCTGATCGGGGTGGGCGGCGGGAAGACGCTGGACGCAGGCAAGTGCGTGGCCCACCGCCTCTCCGTTCCGTTCGTGAGCTGTCCGACACTCGCTTCGACAGACGCCCCATGCTCGGCCCTGTCGGTCATGTACACAGAAGAGGGAGCCTTCGCCGGGGTCGAGTACTTCCCCGACAACCCGGCGATCGTGGTCGTCGATACGCAGGTCGTGGCGGATGCGCCGGAGCGGTATCTGGTGGCGGGGATGGGCGACGCCGTGGCCACGTCGTACGAGGCGCGAGTGTGCGCGGCGGCTCCCGAGGCCACGTCGGTGCTCGGGGGACGCACGACCGTGGCCGCGGCAGCGATCGCCGAGGCCAGCGCATCGACCGTGTTCGAGCACGGACTCGCGGCCGTGGAGGCGGCGCGACGAGGCGAGGTGACCGACGCGCTGGAGCGGGTCATCGAGGCGAATACATTGCTCAGCGGAATCGGTTTCGAGAGCGGCGGACTGGCCGTCGCTCACGCCGTGGCCAGCGTCCTCCCCTTCCTCCCCAAGGTTCACGCGGAGAATCTGCACGGCGAGATGGTCGCCATCGGCGTCCTTGCCCAGATCGTTCTCGAGGGCGACCGGGACGAGGCGCGGAGCGTCGCGCGCATGTTCGCCACCCTCGGGCTCCCGGTCCATCTGGAGCAACTTTCCCTCGACCTCGAGACGGACGGCGAGGCCCTCGGCGAGGTGCTCGCCGTGGCCGCCGGCTTTCCGTTCGTCCACAACGAGCCGGTTCCGGTCACCCCAGAGACTCTGTACGCAGCCCTCGTGGACGCGCATCGGCTCGGACTCGAGGTCGCGGCAGAGGCCGGCGACAGAGAGTATCGCGCGCTGCGGAAGCCGCCGCGCCGTCAGTCCTCGAACAACTCGATCTGAGGAAACCTCGCCTGCGTCGGCCGGCGTCGAGCACTTGTCGGAGCCACGGGGCTCCGAAAGGCGGCGGTCGAAAGGTCCGGCACTCCCCTGGCCAGACCGTGGCGTCGCCGATGCACGTCGAACATGTCCCGGATCTGCTTGGCGAACGGACCCTGGCCGCGCATGCGATGTCCGAAGCGCGGATCGTTCAGACGCCCACCCCGCATCGAACGGACACGCTCCAGGACCTTGGCCCGGCGATCCGGAAAGTGCCGCTCCAGCCACGCGTCGAACAGGGCCGCGACGCCCCGAGGCAGGCGAAGCGGAATGAAGACGGCGCTCGTCGCCCCGGCCCCGGCGGCCGCTTTCAGAATAGACGGAATCTCGTGATCCGTGATCCCCGGCACGACCGGCGCCACATTCACCCGGACGGGCACTCCGGCCCGGGAAAGGCTCTCGATCGCCCGCAGCCGGCTGCGGGGCGTGGCCGCCCGCGGCTCCATGGCCCGGTGGATCTCGTCGCGCAGCGTGGTCACCGAGATGATGGCGCAGGCCGCGCCGTACGCAGCCAGTTCGCCCAGCACGTCGACATCCCGCTCCACCAGCGCGCCCTTCGTGATCACGGCGACCGGGTTGCGAAACTCGGCCAGCACCTCCAGGCAGCCCCTCGTGATGCGCAGATCACGCTCGATCGACTGATAGGGATCGGTCACGCCGCTCATCAGTAGAGGGCGCGGGATCCATCGACTGGACGAGAGGGCACTGCGCAGGAGGGACGGCGCGTCCTGCTTTACCAGGATCTTCGTCTCGAAATCGAGACCGGCGGAGAATCCGAGGTACTCGTGACCGGGACGTGCATAGCAATAGGAACACCCGTGGCTGCAGCCCCGGTACGGGTTCAGCGTCGCGTCGAATCCGACGTCCGGACTGTCGTTCCGGGCGATGATCGAGCGGCTCGTGTCCCGTAGATAGACGGTGCCCGGATCGGCCGCCGCGTGGAGGGGGTCCACGGGCTCGACATACAGTCTCGAGAAACGGTTGGCCGGGTTCGAGATGGCACCCCGCCGGCCAGGGCCGACCCAATTCGGCAAAGAACGATCCATAAATCGAATCTGAATCTTCGGTGTTTGTTCGGCAAGGGCGCCCCGTGGGTAGCCGGGCTTCGATTCCCGGGCCGTGCCGGTCGCGCGCTTGCGGCGGGCATTACTATATTGCGGCCGCTCAGACACACCGACGCATCCGGGTCCACCATTCGAGGAGCATGACATGGCGAAGCACAACTTCATGATCGAACGCTACCAGATCACACTGGGCGACCACCCGAAAACATTCGGGGGCAACGAAGTCCGTCCTCGGGGCGTGGTGGCTTGCTTCGGCGAGTTCCTGCGTCTGATCTACTATTTCCTGCCAGACGGCGTCACTCCTCCGGAATCCAAGTGGAGCGAGGATGCGCGGTTGTGCGTCACGTTCCTCCCGTTCAGCGACATGCCGCCGTTTGTGGACGTGCTGCGGAACGAGAAGCCGATCTACGGCAACATCGACACGGATTCGCCCGGTGACAGCTTCATCAGCACGCTGCACGAGCCGGTCGGCGAGGAGGAGAAGGGCGGACTGTTCCGCCGCTGAGATCTTCCGGGAGCCCGGATGTGGAGAGGCCCGGCCGCTCGCGGAGCGGCCGGGCCTCGTCCGTGCCGGTTGGCTATCGCGGCACCTATTCCTTACGCATCGTCGAAGTCGAGCGCAGGTTGATCGTGCCGGGATCGTTGTCACCGGTGGAGAGCATGTCCAGGACCGGCCCGATGAACGTGAACTTGTAGGGCACCGAGATCTGAACGGAAACCGGGTTGCCCGTCGTTCCCGCCACCCCGGTCACGGTCACTGTGGACGTGACGATGCCTGCGTCAAGCAGCCGGCCGACCACCACCCCTTCGACGGCGAGCGTGGTGGTCACGCTCGGAAGAACCGCTTCCCGCGCTCCTTCCCGGGCCGCGTTCGTGATCACCTGCTGCACGTTGTAGGCGCGGGCGAACTCGAAGATGCCGACGAGCAGGGCCAGGAGGATGGGCAACGCGATGGCCACTTCGACCAGCGCCTGACCCGCCTCGCCGAGCCGCCAGCGGCCGGCCGCCCTGCGGGCTCCTTGGCGGCGCCGTTGGACGACGCGATGGATCGTTCTCACGGCTGGTTCCCCCCCGGTTCTATTCTTCACTGCATCAAAAACACGCGACACACCGGTGCAAGTATAAGCGATCTGCGAGCATTTTTCCACTGTCAACGGCCGTCAACGACACACGTGCCCTGCTGAGCGAAAGGTGTGCCAGCGGATCCTGGAACGTCAGCAAAGCCATTATTCAGGCTTAATAAGGCCGATTCCCGCGGTGCGGGACTCTCATCGTCGGGGGGGGTGGCACTGACAATTTGGCCGCCTGATGTGGACTGACCGCAACACCCTCGGGCAAACCGTGGCCAAATTTTGCAGAGTGCGTTAGAGGATGCGAGCCTCCTGCCAGCGCTCTCCGCTACTCTGGTGGCGGGGGGGTCGGATGCGCGGCCGAGTCCTGCCCGGCCGAGTCCTCGCCGGACGGCGCGGGCCTGCGTCTCCAGGTCCCCGGCGGGCCCCGACGCCCGGGCTCGCCCGGGGGGGGCCGACGACGCATCTGGAGGTGGCTGCGCAACTCCTGCATCTGTTCTTCGGTCAGAACGCTCGACAGCTCCAGCATGACCGAGTCCGACAACGAGCGCGTTTCCTCGTGCGTCCGATCGAAGACCTCGGCGAATCGAGGCGCCGCTCGGTCCAGGATTTCCCTGATGCGCCGTCGCTGCTCGTCGCTCTCCGGCTGCACCGCTCTTTCCATGAAGTACGTCAGGCCCGGGCCGGTGCGCAGCTCCGCCAGTCGCTGCATGCGTCTGTTGGAAAGGGCCCCACTCACCAGGATTCCGATCACGATGCCGAGGGCCAGCGCGGCCAGGAGCAGGAACGCCGACTTGGTGCCAGTCCGCATGTCTCCCTCCTATCCGCCGAGCGTGAGGGCGGTCTCCAGGGTGGTCTCCGGAAGTCCCAGCATGGTCTCGACGACCGATCCCCCGTACCCGCCGCCGACCGCAGAATACACGGCGAGCCCGACGGCGACGACCAGGCACGCCACGGCCACCCCGGCGAACATGTGGCGCAGCGCCTCGTACATCCCCTCGCCCGGTGTCACATCACGCCTGCGAAGCGCGGCCATGACCCGGGTCGCGAAAAAGGGCTCGAACGAGGCCGCGGCACTCCGGTGCAGTCCCTCTGCGAGCCACTCCAGGCGCTCGAGTCGAGCCCGTAGCTCCGGCTCCTCCCGTAGTCGCCGGCTCACTCGCTCCGTCTCGGCACCGGTCAGGTCTCCGTCCCGGTAGCGGACGAGAAGCACCCGATCATCCATGTGTCGACTCCTCCATCTCTCTCTCCAGCTTCTGCAGGGCCCGTGCGAGGCGGGACATTACCGTTCCCTCCGGTATGTCCAGGATCGCCGCCGTCTCGCGCGTCGAGTAGCCCTCGATCATGCGAAGCACTACGACCGCCCGGTGGTCGGGCGACAGGCGGGCGATCGCCCGACGAACCTCGAGAACCGCTTCGTCCCTCGCCCGGTCCTCCCGCGGGTCCCACGATCCCTCGGGCGCGTCGTGCTGCCCGTCGGCCGGTCTCACGAATCGCGATCTCCACGTCTGGCGCTTCTTCAGAGCCGTCAGCGAGAGGTTGATCGCGATCCGGGTCACATAGGTCGCGAGGCTCGAGTCGCCTCGGTACCGATCCAGTCCGCGGTACAGCCGGATGAAGGTCTCCTGCCCCACGTCCTCGGCGTCGTCCCCGGGACCGAGCATTCCCACGACGGTGGCCGCCACACGGGGCTCGTAGCGCTCCACGAGGAGGCGGAACGCAGCCTCGTCCCCATTCCGAGCCCGCTCGAGGAGCTCCCGGTCGTCCGCCGTCGCCGGGCCGCCGGCCATTCGCGCCGCGTCCTCCCGGAGCCGAAGGTCAGCCGGCGTGGACACGGACCCGAAGACCGGACCGATCCGTACGTTGGGACCGTCGCATGTCGTCTCCCCTGCTCCGGTTTTGCCTCCGCCCCGCTGTCGCTCGCCAGTCGCGGCGCCGTGCTGCCTCGAGTACCTCTTTAGACCGCGTTCGGTTGGCCTGCATTCCGTCGGATCCGGTCGTGACTTACATCCGCTCGAACAGGGAGCGGAGCCGGTTCCGGGTCATCCGTTCGCGCCATGCCGCTCCGAGGGCGTTCTCCCACAGCGGAACCATGCCGAGGGACACGTCCATCATCCGCTCCATGTCGCTCTCGGACAGACCTCGCGTTACGGCGTCCGGCAGCCGGACCCCGGCACGCTCCGCCATGCGCCGGAATTCGGCCACGCCCTCGGGATAGAACTCGTCGAGCTGGTTGAAGGCGACGCAGTTCCCTTCCCCGTGTCGCAGTCCGAGCACGTAGGAAAGGCCGTAGGAGGTCGCGTGTGCCACGCCGACCTGCGAGTAGGCGATGCTCATGCCGCCGAAGTACGATGCCATCATGAGCTGTTCGTCGGATTCGGGTGTCCGCTCGCCGGCGAATACCTCCCGGCACAGCCGAAGCGCCTTCTCGCCGTAGGCCCTGCTGAACGCGTTGATGTATGTGCCCTCGAGCGACTCCACGCAGTGAATGTAGCAGTCCATCCCCGTGTAGAAGCGCTGCCGATCGGGAGCGTCGGCGATCAGATCGGGGTCGAGGACGATCTGGTCGAACACCGTGTGGTCGGAGTTGATTCCCAGCTTCCTCTCGGGACCCGTAAGCACCGTCGTGCGAGAGATTTCCGCGCCCGTGCCCGAGAGCGTCGGAATCCCGACGTGGTACACGGCAGGCTCGCGGATCAGGTCCCATCCCTGGTAGTCGGCGGAGGATCCCGGGTTCGTCAGCATAAGCGAGATGGCCTTGGCGAGGTCGAGAACGCTTCCGCCGCCGATGCCGATCACCCCGCCCGGGATCCCGCCACCGGCGACGCGTGCCAGCTCCGTGAGCTCATCGACGTAGGCGGTCTTCGGTTCCTCGTCGACGTTGGCCCACAGGAGGGCGTCCTGGTCGCACATCGGCAGGCGCTCGGCCAGCGGTTCGTCCTGAAACACATCGTCGACGACGAACACCATCCCCGATCCGTCCGCGACCCGTCGCTCGGCCAGGATGTCGTCCAGCTGAGCGAACGAGCCGCGGCCGTACACGACCTTCGCGACCATAGGGAAGTTCCGGTACATCGGTCAGCCTCCGATCGCGCCCGCGATCCGCTCAGCCAGCTCTTCGAGCTCCGACTCCGTCCATGACAGCCTGACCAGCATCGACACCGTGCGGGACATGACGCCGTCGGACGCGGCGATGTCGTACCGCGACAGATCCGGTGGGGGATCGAGCAGGGTCAGCGGTGAACGTCCGGGTGTGCACAGCTCCTTCAGGTGGCCCCAGCGGCGCGGATAGTGCCAGTTGTTGTCATACCAGTAGAAGCAGCCCGGAACGCCCGCCTCCCCCAGGGCCGCATGCCACCGGCGTGCTCGCTCCTCGTCCGGGGCCAGAATCGACAGAAACGTGGCCGAGTCACCCTCCGGATCGGGGATCACCCGGAACGAGATGTCGGGGCAGCCGGAGAAGGCCTCCCGGAGGCGTGCCTTGTTGCGGCGCTGAATCGCCAGGATCCCTTCCAGTTTGCGCAGCTGAGCGAGCCCGACCGCGGCGTTGAGCTCACTGATCCGGTAGTTCGTTCCCAGGATGGGGTGCCCCTCGAGGCCGCGGTCGGGTCCCACGTGGTCGTGTCCGTGATCGGCGTATTGCTCGGCCCGCCGGTACAACCGTTCGTCGGCCGTCACGACGGCTCCACCCTCTCCGCACGTGATCGTCTTGACCGAATCGAACGAAAAACAACCCATGGCGCCGAAGGTCCCGAGCGCGCGTCCGCGGAAGGTCGCGCCCACGGCCTGGGCCGTGTCCTCGATGAGGATCAGGTCGAGCTCGTCGCACAGGACCGCCAGCTCGTCGATGCGAGCCATGGAACCGCACATGTGGACCGGCACGACGGCCCGTGTCCGCTCCGTGACACGAGGCCGCACCGCGTCGGAATCCAGACACAGGGTCTCGTCGACGTCCGCGAACACCGGAACGGCCCCCGCCTGCAGAACGCTCTCGACCGTGGCCACGAACGTGAACGGAGGCACGATGACCTCGTCTCCCGCGCCGATTCCGCAGGCCGCCAGGGCGATGCTCAGCGCAGCCGTTCCACTGGAGCACAGGTGGCAGTACCGGGTGTCGAGCCGCCTCGCCAGCTCGTGCTCGAACGAGCGGGCCTTCCAGTGGCCGCCGCGCTGTTCGTCGAAGCCGTAGCGAAACAGGACGCCTGTTTCGAGGACTTCGCCCACCTCCCGACGTTCCTCGTCTCCGAAGATTTCGAATCCAGGCAATATCTTGTGCCTCAGTCGATTGGTTCAGTTTTTATAAGGTGTTTTCGAAGTCGCTCGAGATCCTCCTCGGTATCGACCCCGATCCCGTGGTAGTCCCAGTCCAGGATCCGCATCCCCCAGCCCCTGTCGAGAACGCGGAGCTGCTCCAGGCTCTCCGTGACCTCTGCGGCGGAGCGGGGTGTCTCCGCCAGCTCCAGCAGCGCATCACGGCGGTACGCGTAGATCCCGATGTGCTTGTGCGCCACGAGGCCGTCCGGCCACGACATCGATGCCTCGAGGTCGACCCCCCGCGGCCATGGAATCGGGGCCCTCGAAAAGTAGAGGGCATCACCCGCCCCGTCGCACACGACCTTCACGACGTTCGGGTCCAGGAGATCCCGCGTATCACGGATCCGGCTCATGGCGCTCGCGAACCGGACCGCAGGATCGTCCATGAGCGCCACGAGCGCGTCCACCAGGGCCGGCTCCATCATCGGCTCATCGGTCTGCACGTTGATGAAGATCCCCGCTTCCAGGTCGCGGGCAACCTCTGCTACGCGATCCGTCCCTGTGGAATGCGGCTGCCCGGACACGACGACGTTGGTCGTGAAGCGATGAGCGGCGGCCTCGACTCGCGCAGAGTCCGTGGCGATCCACACGGCATCCAGGCGAGCGGCCCGTGCCGCCCTCTCATACACGTGCTGGACGAGCGGCTTGCCGCCGACGTCGGCGAGCACCTTGCCCCGAAACCGTTGTGAATCGTAACGCGCCGGAACGACGCAAACAGCGTGCATGGAAGACTGACTCGAAATGGTGGATCCGCACTCGAGAGAGCAGGGTACCTGCGGCCTGTCACCGGTGCAAGGCCGCCATCGCCATCAGAATGCCCCGAACTTCAGGCTTATCTGTCCGAAGAACTGACTGAAGTCACTGTCGCTTAGACCCGGCAGGTCGACGCCCCACACGAAGCGATACCCTCCACCGAAGTCGAGCCGGAGGTACGGCGTGACGTTGATCTCCATGTTGAGTCCGGGCTCCGTCGTCCAGATGCCGTCCGACTCGTCTCCCAGCCCGGCAGAGCCACCACCGATCAGAGTCACGAACGTGATGTGGTACACCTGGCTCCAGCCGCTGATGAACTCGATCTCCAGGCCCCCATACCACAGGTCGACGGACTCCGTGGCTTCCCCGACGGACGCTTGGACTCCGCTACCCATCCAGTAGGCACCGGCTCCCAGCACGAAGACGTGATCGAGGATCCATCCGCCCCGCGCGCCGAAGAAACCGGCGAACTGATCGGCCACACCGGAGCCCTTGAACACACCGGCGCCGAATCCTCCGTGGTCAAACTCGCCCCGCACGAGGGTCCTCTCCTGCTGGGCCCCGAGGTGGGACGGAGCGGCGAGCACGGACAGCACGATGGCAGCGGACAGCAGGCGCTTCATCAGGAGCTCCCTTTTCCAGCCGTTCGATGGGCGGCTCCGGGCGGCCGGATCGCCCCCCGGAGTCAACGAGGGCTACCCCACCGGGGCGTCCGGGAGCCGTCTTCCTAGCCGGCGACCAATCTCTGGAACAGTAGCATCGCGATCAGCGACAGGCTGGCGATCGCTCCAATCTCCCGCACCGACGCCTTGTCGTAGGCCTCCGGAAGGATCTCCAGTAGAACCATGAACACCATGGCTCCGGCTGCGAAACCGATGCCGTAGGGCAGCGCGGGGGCGAAAGCGTCCACGAACAGGAACGCCGGTACGGCCATGACGGGCTGCGGGAGGGACGACACGATGCTCCATCCGGCGCACCGGGCCACGCCGACGTCATTGGATCGCAGCACGGCGCTGATCGCCACTCCCTCCGGGACGTTGTGAACGGCGATTGCCACGGTGATGAACGCCGCGAGAGTCATCCCTCCGCCGAACGCCGTGCCGATCGCCACGCCCTCGGCGAACGAATGAACCGTCATCACGGTCACGACGAGGATCATGCGCCGGACCCCATCCGAGGCACCCCCTCCCGGCTGCCCCGGGTGACGGTGATGGCCCTGCAGCCAGCGGTTCGTGCCGAGGATGAACAGGACGCCCAGGTTCGCCCCGACGAACGTCTCCCAGCCGCCGAATCGCGTCCCCTCGGCGAGCAGCCCGAAGCTGGCGCCCAGCATAAGGCCCGACGCGAGGGCGTTGAGCCGGCCCACCAGGAGCGGAGACACTCGGCCCGTGAAGGCGAACGGCAGGGCTCCGGCACCGGTCGCCAGTGCCGTGACCAGTCCGTACACGAAGACGAGCGTCAGCTCCCTCACGGCCGAAGCCCTCCGAGCAGGACCACGAAGCCGAGCGCCACGCTGGCGACGAGGGCGATGCTCGTGGCACCCGCTTCCCGGTACGATGCCGGCAGGAGCTCCGTCATCACCAGGTTGAGGAGAGCGCCCACGGCGAAACCGAGAGCCCACGGCAACGTAGACGGTGCGGCCGTGGCGAGGAGCCACGTGGAGACCGCCAGGAGGGGCTGGCCCGCGTTGCTCAACACGCCAAGGCCCACGGAGCGGGCGCGACCGTGCCCCGGATCGCTCGCCGCGGCCAGCGTCGCCGCCTCGGGTATGTTGTGCACGGCTATGGCGAGAGCCAGAAAGGCACCGAGCGACAGATTCACGGCCATTCCGGCGCCGATCGCCACGCCCTCCGAGCACGCGTGGAGCGCGTGCACCCGGACGAGCCGCCGGCCGTGGCTCGGATCGCTCCCGTCAGGCCGGCTGAGATCGAGTCGGGCGACGCCGGTCAGAGAGTGCGTGGCCACGATGAACATGACCCCGAGCACGCCCCCGGCCGCCGCCCTGGCCGCCGTGACGCCGTCGATGGCCGCGAGGACATACGCCGCGCCCAGCATTCCGCCTGCCGCAAGAGCATGAGCCCACCCGACCCAACGGCCCCGGGCTCCGCCCGTGGGCCACCGGACGAGGCCGCCCGGGATCGAAGCCAGAGCGGCGAGCGTGGCGTACAGCAGCACGGTCAGCGCGGGATGCATGGCGTAGGATAGGTCCGGTCGATGAGGGGGGCCAGACGGGCCGTTGACCTTGCGGACATCGCCCGCACGGCCGAGAGTCACCCGGAACGCGCGACGACGGCTGGCCGGGTCTCGCTGGCGTGCCCGGCCGCCCGCAACTCGGGAGCGAGACCATGTGCCGCTGGCTGGCCTATTCCGGTGCACCGCTCTATCTGGAAGAGCTCATCTTCAAGCCGCAGCATTCGATCATCGACCAGAGCCTGTCCGCTCGGACGGGCCCCAGCACGACCAACGGGGACGGTTTCGGCATCGGGTGGTACGGCTCGCGCGATTCGCCGGGCGTGTACCGGGAGGTGCAGCCCGCCTGGAACGACATGAATCTGCGGTACCTGGCCGGGCAGATCCGGTCCCATCTCTTCGTGGCCCACGTGCGGGCGGCCACCGGTGGAACGCCGGTGCAGCAGACGAACTGTCACCCGTTCCAGCACGGGCGCTGGCTGTTCCTGCACAACGGGCGCATCCGGAACTTCGGCCGCATCCGACGCGACCTGGATTTCGCGGTCGGAACCGATCTGTACAACCTCATGGAAGGGACGACGGACTCGGAAGTGATGTTCCATCTGGCTCTCACGTTCGGCCTCGAAGAGGACCCCGTCGGCGGGCTCGAGCGCATGGTGGGGTTCGTAGAGGAGACCGGCCGGGCAGCGGGGATCGAGCATCCGATGCAGATGACCATAGGTCTCACGAACGGACACCGCCTGTACGCGGTGCGCTATTCGTCGGACCAGGCGTCGCGGACTCTCTACCACAGCCGCAACATGGGCGCGCTGAGAGAGATCAACCCGATGTTCGAGCGCTTTTCGGAGGACGCGATCGTCGTCGTGTCCGAGCCGCTCAACGACGTGATGGAGTACTGGGCGGAGATCCCCGAGTCCACGCTGGTGACCGTGGAGGGATGCGACGTCCAGACTCACCCGTTCCGGCCCACGAGCCAGAGCTAGAGCCGGCCCGCCTCACTCGAAGTCGCTGATCACGGCCGTGGAGGGAGGACGCTCGGCACGCAGTCGCTCCGCCACGGCTTCCGCCTCCCGCAACACGCGCAGGATGTTCCCGCTCGACAGCTGCGCCAGATCGCCGTCGCTCCAGCCGCGACGGACCAGCTCGGCCAGGAGGTATGGATACGCAGACACGTTCGGCATCTCGGGCGGCGCCCACATTCCGTCGTAATCGGATCCGATGCCCACGTGATCGACACCGGCCACGGCCCGCACGTGCTCGATGTGGTCGGCGACGTCCGCGATCGTTCCGTGCGGCCTCGGCTCGGTTGCGCGCATGCGTTCGACCGCGGCGCGAATCGCCGCGTTCGACGCGCCGGCACCTCGCATCCCATCGGCCATATCCTGCACGCGGTCTTCGTAGTCGGCCGCGGCCTGGCTGACGAACGGCTCCACGAACGTCACCATCACGACCCCCCCGTTGGCCGGCATGCGATCCAGGATCGAGTCGGGCACGTTGCGCGGCACGTCGGTCAGGGCACGCGCCGACGAGTGGGAGAAGATCACGGGAGCCGCGGACACGTCGAGCGCATCGCTCATGGTGGCGGGGGAAACGTGCGACAGGTCCACCAGCATGCCCAGCCGGTTCATCTCGCGCACCACCTCGACGCCGAACGCGGTGAGCCCTCCATGCCGAGCTGTGTCCATCGCGGCGTCCGCCCAGTCCAGGGTCACGTTGTGGGTGAGGGTCATGTACCGCCCGCCCATGTCGTAGTAGACCCGCAGAGCGCCCAGCGAGTTCTCGATCGCATGACCGCCCTCCACGCCCAGCATGCTCGCGATGCGGCCCTCGTCCATCGCGGCTTGCACTTCCGCCGCGGTGCCGGCCAGGACGAGCTCCGGGTAGCGGTCGATCATGCGACGCGCGATGTCGATCTGCTCGAGCTGCAGGCGCGCGTACCCGCTGTCCGCGTGCTCGCCGGGAACGTACACCGACCAGAACTGCGCCCCGACCCCTCCGGCGTCGAGAAGCGCGAGATTGGTGTGCCCGGGCACGTCTCCGCGAAGGTCGTAGGCCTCCACGTCTCGGGGAGCTTCCGGTCGGCGGCGGATCTCCCACGGAAGGTCGTTGTGTCCGTCGAACACCGGGTGGCGTTCCAGCACGCCCCGGGCGCGTGCCAGGGGAGACTCGTCGACCTGCCCGCCGCCGGTATCGGCCGGGTCGCCTCCCGTGCAGGCAGCGAGGGTCCCGCAAACGAGAAGCCAGCGTCGTCTCATCGTGCCTCCGCGGGTTCAGCGGTGTCTCGGGACATCCGATGCCTCGTGCGACGGCGCAGGTCACCCGGTACGGGGCCTCAAGGACGGTACAACGCGCCACACGGACGCCGCAACGCGCGGCCTCAGTCGGACCCGGGTCGAAGGATCCCACGTTCCGGGAACCTGTCCGCCGGCCCCGGTGTGGTACAGGCGATACCGGAGCGGCTCCCCGCTCCGTGGCGTTCCACGAACCTCGAGGCGCACCATGCGATCACCGTTCCGTCACCGCGAGCTGGCCGCCGGCATCGTGGCCGGCCTCCTCCTGGCGGCCCTGTCGGGTGCGGGCTTCCACCGTCCGCAACCGGCCGGTGGCTTCTCCTTCAACCTGGACACCACGGTGCCCGGCACACCGGAGGAAATCTTCGACGCTCTCACCGGGAACATCGGCGGCTGGTGGGATCATACGGTCTCGGAGTCGCCCCTCCGATTGTACATCGAGCCGAAACCGGGCGGTGGGTTTTTCGAGAGGTTCGACGAATCGGGCGACGGGGTGCGACACGCCGTGGTGACGGCCGCCAGTCGCGGCGAGCTCCTGCGTTTCGAAGGACCGCTCGGCCTGGCCGGTAACGCCCTGCTCATGGTACACACGTACGAGCTGAAGCCCGTGGGAACCGGATCCACGCACCTTACGGTGACGGTTCGCGCCACAGGCGAGGTGCAGGAAGGATGGGCGGAAGCCGTCGAGGGCGTGTGGCACCACTTCATCGACGAGCGGTTCGTTCCCTATATCGAGTCGGGAAGGCATCGGGACGCGGGGCGCTGACGCGAGGACGGCGACGGGCCGCCATCCCGCCGATTACAGCTCGATCGCCACGTTCGGGTGCGTGAAGTGAAGGGCGACCCGAACGGACTCGCCGACCGGCGCCGAGAGCAGGGCGGCCAGAGCTTCCCGGTACACGGTCGCCTGGGCGGCGTACCTCGCGGCCACGTCCGGAGCCTCCTCCGCGTCGATGCGATGGGTCTTGAAGTCGACGATCCACTGGTACGCGTCCCGGTTCGTGCCGGCATCGGACGCGGGTCGATACAGGTCGAGCGCCCCGATCCTCCACTCACGCGGCCCGCACAGGTGAAGGAAGGGCAGCTCCCTCCAGTGGAGTGAGTCGATATACCACTTCCACTCGGGACCGCTGACGACAGCCGCGATCTCCGCCTCCAGCGCCCGCCGATACGCCGATCCCGGTTCCAGCAGTGTCTCCGACTCCGGAGCGTCCAGACCGGCGATGGCCTCGTCCAGGATGCGGGCCAGCTCGGCCTCCTGTTCTATCCTCTCCAGGACCCCGTGGATCAGGATGCCCCGCACCTGCGCTGGCAGCCGCTCCGGCGTCACGGTCGGCGGCGCGAAGCTCTCTTCCGGGATCACGCCGTGGCGATACCGTAGCTCCCATTCCGCGAGGTCGCGCTCGCGCAGCAGCAACTCCGTCGCGGAGGTGCCGTAGCTCGTGGTCGGCCGCCGGATGGGGCGGGTGATCGCGGGTGGATCGCAGTCCTCGATGTCCACGAGCCAGGACAGGTGCACCGGCAACTGGGCCAGGTTCTGCTGGATCGGATCGGGGGTGCGGTGGATGACCATCCGCATTTCGAGGCCCGTCTTCGGACGCCGAGAGGATTCGGATCGACCGCCGGACGATGGTGCACGGTGCGCGAACAGGCTGAGCTGTCCGCGGTGATCCTCGGCATCGTGGTCGAACCCGAAAGCGTCCAGCTGGCGGCCCGTCCCGGTGACCGAGTCCTCGCCTTGCGCCCGCAGGTTCGGCCGGGATTGCCCGGCAGCCTCGCCGGAGTCGACATCCGGGTGCACTGCCGCCGCCTCGTGAGCCTCGATCGCGTCCTCCAGCCCGCCGCCCTGCAACCAGCCGGCGTACCCCTTGGGCTCTTCGATGGGGCCGGAGACGAGGAGCCGGTCCCGTGCACGCGTCGCGGCGACGTACAGGAGGCGGGCCTCCTCGGCGTGCTCCTCCGCCAGCGCCGTGTCGAAGAGCCGCGCCGACCGGGCACCCCGATCGCTCCTGGACGGCATGAAGACGGGACCGAGCGCCGGGTCGCTCCAGAACGTTCCGCTCAGCCTGCCGCCGGTGTCGGGGCCGCCGCGCGTTCCGACGAGGATCACGACGGGCCATTCGAGCCCCTTGGCGGTGTGGATCGTGCTGAGCGTGACCGCGTCGTCGTCCCGGCTGGCCAGCGACGCCTGCGGAATCCCTGTGTCCTGGTCACCCCAGCGATCCCACAGGCGCAGGAAGCCTCCCAGCGGCAGGTGGCGATAGTCGTCGAGCAGGGCCTGGAAGCGCTCGATGTTCGCCAGGGCCTCGGGAGCGTGGTCGCGCAGGAGCAGGTGCAAACGGTAGCCGGTGACCTGCAGCACCTGTTCGAGGATTCCCGCGTGGTCGACGCGATCCACCAGCCGGTGCGCGTCCTCGATCGCCCGCAGGCCGTCCCGCAGGGCCTCCGCTTCCACGGAGTGCACGAGCGGGCTCTCCGGCGCTTCGAACGGCGTGAGCTCTCCGGCTGCCAGCGACTCCAGGAAGAGGGTCGCCTGTCCGAGGTACGTTCCATCGCCCCGCACGCCGGCTCCTCGCACGGCTGGATCCAGACGAATGCGAGCCAGAACCTCGTCACGCAGGCCCACGAAGGGCGACCGGAGGAAGGCGAACGCGCGCAGATCATCGTGCGGGTTGTCGGCCAGGCGCAGGACCGTAATCAGGTCAAGGATCTCCTGCCGGTCGGTGAGGTCCCCGGCGGAGCTGTTGTAGTAGGGCACTCCGTACTGCCGAAGTCCGGGCTCGATGCCCCGGAGAGCCTCCCGCGTGCGGGCGAGGATGGCCACGTCGCCGAACCGGCACGCCCGGTGCCGGCCTGACTCCGGATCCCGGATCGTGGCCCCGTCCACCAGCCTGCGGATCCGGGATGCCACGAGACGCCCTTCCGCGTCCTTGACGTCGTTGCCGTTGCGGTCGTTGGCGAGCCATTCCAGGCCACCGGCCGCCGTGGGGACCAGAGCCGAGCGCAGCTCGACGTAGTCGACGGCACTGCGCGGTGCCAGCTTCCTGAGAGCCGCCGCCCGTTCCGTCATCACGACGGAGCACACCCGATTCACGAAGTCCACGATTTGAGGCTCGCTGCGGAAGTTGTGGCTGAGATTCAGCAACCTGCCGCCGCGGGCGAGCGTTTCTTTCACCTCGTTCCACACGCCGATGTCGGCGCCGCGGAATCGATAGATGCTCTGCTTCGGATCGCCGACCAGGAACAGCTGCGGTCGGGAGGTCCGATCGATCGCCTCGCGGGTGGCATCCGCGGCCCCCGACGTCGGAAGGCCCGCAATGGCGAAGGCGATGTCCCGCTGCGCCGCGTCCGTGTCCTGGAACTCGTCGATGATCAGGATGCGATACTGCGACCGAACCGCTTCGAGGGCGGGCCGGGTCTCGGGACGGGTCAGCAATCTCCTCGCGTCCAGGATGAGACTGTCGAAGTCGCGGGCGTTCTCGGCCTCCAGCCACGAGAGCCAGCGGCGCAGAGAGCGATAGGCGTACCGATACAGGTACGCGGCGATCCGGAGGCCTTCACGATCCTGTTCCTCGAACGCGGGATCGGAGGGCGACCCGGCGAGGCTCCCCACGTGTTGCTCGTCGATTCGCGGGTCACCCTTTGCTGGTCGCTCCACCCAGGAATCGTAGCGCGCCGCATGCCACCGGATGTCGCGCAGCACCACGCGCACGTTGCCGATCGCGCCCTTCTGGTGGGTGCCGTCGTACATCCCCTTGAACCGACCCACCAGAGCCCGGGCCTCCGGTTCGGCGGCCTCCAGGGCCTGTTTCAGCTCCGTCCGGATGACCTCGTCTTGCTGGATGCGGGTCTCCCGCTCGTCGAGCACCCGGAACGTCGGGTCGATGCCGAGACGCAGGGAGTGCTCCCGGAGCAGGTCGCCGCAGAAACCGTGAATCGTGCCGACCGAGGCGCGGTCGATCTCCCACCGCAGCCGGTCGCCCGTCACCGCCGCCTCGATCTCCGCCCGCAGCTTCCGTTTGAGATCGTACGCCGCCTTCTCGGTGAACGTGATCGCGGCGATCTGGTCGAGGCGGCACGGCCTCCCGCAGGGGGCGAGCGGTACCGGCGGATCGCCCCTGCCGCCTGCCTCCAGACCGAGCATCCAGAGGATCTTTCCGACCACCGTGGTCGTCTTCCCGGTGCCGGCACTGGCCGCGAGAAGCACGTCGGCCGTCTCTGTCACCGCATCGGCCTGCTCGTCGGTCCACCGCACGTCACGGATGGCCATGGCTCACCCGGACAGGGGGTCGAAACGGGTCCCGCCTTCCAGGCGGGCCGCCGTGCGCGTGACATCCCGGCCCGGCTGCCAGTCCGCGATCGGAGCGGACCGTGCCTGCACAGCCTCGAAGCGGCCGTCCCGAATCCGGCCCGGGATGGAGAGCGCCAGCCGCAGAGTGGGATCGCTGCGGCTGATCTTGAGCTCGTACTTGTTCGCCGGACTCCCGGGACTGCGAATCCCCCGATACCGGGCCGAAGAGACGCTGCCCATGTCCAGCCGCTGCACCGCCTGCATGTACAGCGCCGTCTGCAGCAGGGCTCCATCCTCGTAGCCGCGCGCCTGGGGAAGGCTCCCGAAGCCGCTCTTGTAGTCGAGCACGTGCAGGACGGATCCGGGATCCGTGCCGCGTCGATCCACCCGGTCGATGCGCCCGCGGAGCAGGAGCTGCGCAGGACGATCGCGCACGTCGCGACCCTCGATCACCACGGGCGCGACTGACTCGCTCCCGAACTGCAGCTCGACGGCGACGGGGCACTCTCCCCGGGAGGCCAGGTACGGCAGCTCCCATTCCAGATACGTTCGGACCTGCTCCCGCACGTCTTCCCGGGTCACGGCCCACAGCGGGGCCAGTCCGAGCCACTGGCGGCGATCCATCTCGAGTCGACGCACGACGTCCGCGGCCACGCGCTCGAGGACCGCCGCCGCTCTCTCGTCGAACGTCGCCGGAAGGTCGTCCATCAACTCTCGGTAGAACGCCTCGAGGATGCCGTGGGCCGCGTTCCCGAACGTGAGAGCGCTCGTCTCTTCTTCGGCCTCGGCGACTTCCTCGAGGACCAGCACCCGCTCGAGGAGAAAGTCGAAGGGCCGCTTGCCGTACTTCTCCAGCTGGCTGGCCGACCACACGTACTCCGGGTGGTACCTCCGCTCGAGCTCGGCCAGGACGACCGGATCGCGCAGGTCACCGTTCCATGCCGTCGGACGGAGGGACATCGGTCGGTCGGTCCCGAACACGGCGGTCGGGTCGGCCGGAGCGACACCCGCAGCGCCATCGCTCCCCGCCGGCTCGCTGGAGAGCTCCAGATCTCCGGGCGCGAAGTCGTCGAGCCCGCCCGAGCGCAGCTCGTCTGCGTACGCGCCCACCACGGCCCGTCGGGCCAACGGGGGATAGGGCGTGCGGAACGGACCGGCGTCTCCGCTGCGGCGGACACGGCCGAGACGCAGGATCTCGGCTCGCCGGTGCTGTTCCGGGCTCGCCGGCCCGGAGGACGAGGTGGCGGCGGAGTCAGCGTCACTGTCGGGGGAGAACGCCGCGTCCAGAGTGCGCGGAAGCTCCCGCGTCGGATCGTGCGCCGGAACCATGAGGGACGGGAGGCGGGGAACCCCGCCCGAATCCGTGGTCCGGTACGAGATCGTCACCGCACGGCCCGATGCGACCGATCGCCACAGGGCCCGCTCCCGGCGCATGACCTCCGCGCGGCTCGCCAGGGGGAGGCCGAGGTCGCGCAGGCGGCGCCGCTCGTCGTCGCTGAACACGCCCAGCGAGGTCGGCGTGCGGGGGAACACGCGATCGTTGGCGTGTACGATGAACGTGTGGCGGAACGGGCTCAGGGCTGCCTGGTGCGCCTCGAGAACCTGCACTCCTTTCTTCGTCGGTGTCGAGTGCGCCAGCTCGTTCGTCTCCAGAAGGCGGCGCAACCGCTCGTGCCAGTCGCCCGCCGTCAGCGGCAGGTCCGACCGGACCAGCTCCCTCCACTCCCGGAGCAGCGCCCGGACGTGCTCCACGCCTCGCTGGTCCACCCGGACGATGTCCCACCGCTCTCCCACCGGCCGGCACAGCCGGTGACGGAGCTCCAGCAGGCGCCCGCCGAGGATCTCGAGCGTCAGATCGACCCAGCCGGTCTCGGGTCGGCTCGCCGCGAGGGGCTCGATGCTGTGAAGAAACGACTCGAGACGGGGGAGGTCCCGATCCAGCCGCCGAGCGGACACGCCCTTCCGCCGCAGGCGCCAGTCGTCCTCGTCCTCCAGTGCCTCCCGCAGAAGCCGCAGGCCTTCCCACCACGCCGCCAGGCCCTCGTACCGCCGCGCGGCGGCCAGGACGTCGATCGATCGGAGGTCGATTCCCGGCGTCAGGTACGGACTGGACAGGACCTGGCGCAGACGCTCGTATGTCCAGCCGTCCGCCTCGGCCCGCAGGAGCTGCAGCAGGGCCTTGAGCGCCGGGATCTCGGCGAGAACGCTTCGCAAGCGGGCCGTGGCGGGCACACCAGCCAGCTCCAGGGCGGCGTATATGGTGCGGGTGTCCTGGTGACCCGACCGGGCCACGACGGCCACCTCGTGCGGCTCGGCGGCTCCGTCCACCAGGAGCCGCTTCACACGGCGGGCGACCCAGCCGGCCTCGCGCAGCGCATCCGGTGCGGGTTGAACCCACGGATCGGCCGGGTCCGCCGGGTTCGCCGATCCGTCCTCCCCGCCCCGCCGCGCGATGTCCGGTTCGTCGGGCGTTCCCGGCATCGCCTCACCCGCACCGGGGTGCACCGGAGAGGCCACCACTTCGGCCCCACCCGTGGCGAACTCGTCCCACTCCGAGGGCTCATCCTCCAGCGGCAGATAGACGATCGCCTCGACATCGTCCTGTTCGGCGATGGCCTGGAACAGCCGGCGGCGGGCCCGCAGAGACGTTATACCGTATACGTGGAGGCGGTCCGCCCCTCCCAGCACCTCCCGTAGCCCCCGCAGCTCGATCTGATCCGCCACCATCGCGTGGATCGAACGCGGGTCGTACAGGTCGCGGGACTCCAGCTCCCGCAAGAAGGCCTCGTACGTGTCCGCCACCCAGTGGTTCCGGCGGCGCGTGAAGTCGTCCCCTTCGAGGCGACCCAGCACTTCCCGCAGACGGTTCGGTCCGACTCCCTCGGGCAGCAGCTCGCTGAACACCCGGTCCAGCATGTGCGTGCCCGCCGGACCGCGATCCGGTCCGGACGCCGGGAGCCCGACCTGCTTCGCGGAGTGGCCCGCGAGGCGAGCGACGAGCATCCGCCCCGTGAGGATGCCCACGGGCCGAGCCTCGATGCCGAACAGGCGGCGCAGGTCGGAGAAGAAGGCGATCGGCGGGTTCAGCCACCCGGCAAGGCCCCGCTCCGCCGCCATCTCCAGCAGAGCGTCCCTTTGCACCCGATGCGACAGAAGCAGGAAGCTCTCGAAGCCGGCGGGGCCGGGAGATGCGCCGAGCTCGTCCAGGAAGGCCCCGGCGCACGCTTTCCACAGAGCGTCGTTCGGACCGGATCGAATCAGGCGCAGCGGCATGGGCGAAACATAGCACGGCTTTCGCGGCCCGGGCGACCCGCCTCCGGCCCACGCTCCGTCCATCCTCCGTTGCGTGTGCGCCCACCCTCCTTTATAGTCATAATAGTCAGTATGACCATACAGGACCCCAACAGGAGGCGGCGGCGTGTCCCGTACTCTCTCCGTGGCCCAAGCGAAGGCGACGTTCGCGGCGTGCGTTCGGTGGGCCGAAGGCGGTGAGCCGATCATCATCAGCCGGCACGGAAAGCCGGTGGCGGCGCTGGTCCGGGCCGAAGACGTGGAGCACCTGCAGCGCCTGCAGGCGGCCGGGCCGGAAGGCGGACTGGCGAGCCTGGCGGGTGGCTGGAAGGGTTCCGCTCAGCTGGCCCGGCTCGTCCGACGCCGCGGCCGCGCAGACTGAGCTGCTTCGTCGCGCCACCGCCCGCCGATCGCCGAGGCGGTGATCGTGCGGCACTTGCCGGTGCGACGGACCGGTCATCATCTATCGTGGCCGCCTACCTGTTTCACGCCGACGCCATCGCCGAGCTCCTCGTGCCCGAGCCCCGGCAGGCGTTCGTCGACTGGCTTCGCACGGTCCCGCGCGAGGAGCAGTACACGAGCGCCATCTCCATGGCCGAGCTGTACCGGGGCGCCGACGCGTCGCGCTTCGTGGAGCGCCATCGTCAGGGCATCGAAAAACGGGTCGTTCCGGCGGTGACCATCCTTCCGTTCGACATCGCGGTGGCGCGTGTGTTCGGGGAGCTGCGGGCCGCCGGTATCGACCCCGAGACGCTGATGGATTGGGAGCTTCAGGTCGCGGCTACGGCTCTGTATCACGGTCTGGCATTCGTCACCGCGCGGCCGCGACGCTTCGGGATCGTTCCGGGACTCGACGTGCGCCCTCTGCCCCGACGCCCGCGGTGACGAGGCTGAAGCGACGCCGCTCCCGGGTTGCGAGCTTCCGGTGACCGGCTACCATGGAGAACAGGTGAGGAGAACACCGACGGCGCCGCGGGAGACGCCGTCGGGCCGGGTCGCGACCCGAAGGAGGTATGACATGGCCGACACTCCGAGGCACTCTCCAGGGACCTTCTGCTGGGTGGAGCTCGCGTCCAGCAATCAGGCGGCGGCCCGATCATTCTACACTGAGCTGTTCGACTGGGACGTCGAAGAAGTGCCGATGACGGAGGGCTCCACGTACACGATGTTTCACCGCGGAGGCAAGTATACGGCGGCCCTGTACCAGGCGGATCCGAGCCTGCCTAACGCCTCGCCTGACTGCTGGGGCGTGTACGTGGCCACGGACGACGTCGACGCGTCGGTCGAACGAGCGAGCCGCCTGGGCGCCACCGTGCTGTCCGATCCGTTCGACGTATCCGACGCCGGCCGGATGGCAGTCGTCCAGGACCCCACCGGCGCCGTGTTCTGCATGTGGCAGGCCGGCGCGAACCACGGCGTCGGAATCAAGAGCGAGGCCGGCGCCCTGTGCTGGAACGAGCTCCTGACACGTGACACGGGGTCGGCCGCCGCTTTCTACGGCGGACTGTTCGGGTGGGTGGCGCACGAGCAGGAAATGCCTCCGCCCACGGGCCTCTACACGAGCTTCATGGCGGGAGAGAGTCCGGCCGGAGGAATGATGGCCATTCGGCCGGAGTGGGGTGACGACATTCAGCCGATGTGGGCCACCTACTTCTCGGTGGACGACTGCGACGCGTGCGTTGAGCGGGCCGTGGCCCTGGGCGCCAGCCTGCTCGCGCCTTCCCTCGAGATTCCCGACGTCGGACGATTCGCGTGGCTGGCCGATCCGCGTGGGGCGGCGTTCGCCGTGATCAGGCTCGTGGAGCGCTGACCGTCGGGGGGGCCGGTTCCCCGAGCTCGTCGGAGGAACCTCTGAGGGGAGTCCGCGCCGTCAGGGCCAGCGCCACGCATTCTCGCGAAGCTGCTGGATCACCGCCTTGGTGTCCGGCGGGAAATCGGACTCGAGCATCCACTCGAGGTATTCCTCGTGCTCCCGCACCGGCTCGCCGGCGTGCCGCCCGAACGCGAACACCACCTCCCCGCGCGCATCCATCTTGAGCCGCTGAGATCGGTCCACCTCCCCGCGCGGCCGGCTCAGGTGCACAAGATCATAGTCCTCGAGGCCGAACATGCGCTTCATCGTATTCAGCAGCGGCACCAGGGCCTCGGCGTCGGTCAGCGAGCGGTGTGCTCCCTCGTGGCCATGACCCAGGAACCTGCGCACGGCCGTCGCCAGGTTCCGCGGCTCGGACGCGGTCCATACGCGGAGCAGATCGACCTCCGGCGTGGCCGTCAGATCGATCCCGGGCTCGCCCGCCCGACGCAGCTCCGCATCCAGCATGATGGTGTCGTAGCGGTGCGAACCATATCCGACGAGCACCGCGCTGTCGACGATCGCCTGGATCTCCCGGGCATGCAGGGAAAACGGATCGGAGTGCGCCACGTCCGTGTCGGAGATTCCGTGCACGGCTGTGGCGGCTTGAGGAATGGGGATGCCGGGGTGAAACTGCTCGTGCAGCAGGACGAGGCCATCCTGCACGCGGACCATGGCGAGCTCCACGATATGGTCTTGCAGCGGATCGAGTCCCGTGGCCTCGAGATCGAAGGCGATCATTCGGTCGCGCATGGATCGAACCTCTTCCGGAGGGTACGGCAACCGCGACAGACACTACCCCTCACTCCTATGAATGTCTCATCACTTCCCGACCCACGCTATGCGTGAATCCGGATGCGCCGGTCGGCCATCGCGTCGAAACCTGTTCCCGCCGGGAGCGATTGTCCCTACGTTTAGAGCGTGTGTGTGCCGTGCCCGGCTCTCCCTGACCCAATGGAGGTATCGGCTCCATGGGACCTGACGGCAGCCCGGTCATCAAAGGGCCGTTTCCGGAACCGGCGCCGGACCGGTCCGGACAGGAGTCCGAAACGAGCTCGGGGACGGGCGACGCGGTCCTGCTGCACCTCAGCGGACCGCACCGGGGCACGCGGCAGCACCTGACCGGGTCGGAGGCGCTGGTCGGAACGACAAGACACGCGATCGTGCACTTCCCCGTCGGCTCCGATCCGGCAGTCGCCAGTCATCACGCCGTCCTCATGCGGGGCGCGGGCGGCTGGTCCGTTCAGGAAGAGGACGGCCAGGTCTACCTGAACAGCGCCGACGTCCCCGGACTGCACGGACGCGAGACACTCGTTCCGGGCGACATCCTCGAGATCGGCAGCGGAGGGCCGGTCATTCGCTTCCTGATGGAAACGCGCGCCCCACCGCCATACAAGTCGATGGGTGACACCCTGCGAGATTGCGTGGACTGCGCCCGTCACGGCGGCGAGCGGTTCCCCGCTCGGCTGGCGGTCTTCCTGCGTTCCCTACCCCGCGAGCTGTTCACGCGCACGGCGCCCCGCACGCGATTCCTCGTAGCAGGGCTGCTCCTGCTCCTGATCGCGTCCGTGGGAACATTGACCGCGTACGGACTGCGGCTGGAACGGCGCATCGAGGAGGAGGAGCGTCGCAGTCTGGGCGTGGCCGAGGCCCTCTCGGCTCTGACGGACCTTCCGGCGGGAGATCCCGAGCTGCGGGCCCTCGTGGGGGATCTGGAGGACGTTCTCCTGCAGAGGATCGAGGCCCTCGAGGCGCTGAGCGAAGCCGGGCGCCGTGTGGTGACGACCGCGTCCTCTTCCGTCGTGTTCATGCAGGGGGGGTACCAGTTCATCGATCCCGACTCGGAACGGGTCCTGCGCCTTCGCCTCGACCTCTCCGGGGAGCCGCGGATGGGGCCGGGCGGAATGCCCCTGACGACGTTCGAGGGAGACGGGCCGCCGTTCGAAGCACAGTTCACCGGCAGTGCCTGGCTGGTCTCCGACGACGGCCTGCTGGTAACGAACCGGCACATCGCGCTTCCGTGGAACGCCAATCCCCGGGTCCGCCAGTTCCTCGACCGGGACCTCCAGCCCCGGCTGGCCCTTCTGGCTTACATACCGGGGGAGTCCGAGCCGGTGGACGTCGAGTTCGTCACGGCGAGCGAGGAATCGGACCTGGCCATCGTGCGCGCGCCGGACCTGGCGGGACGCCTGTCGGCCCTTCCGCTCGCCGCGGCCAGTCCGGTCCCGGGTCAGACGATCCTGGTGCTCGGCTACCCGGCCGGCATCAACGCCCTGCTGGCCCGCTCGGGGGCCATGTTCGTGGACTCCCTGATGCAGAGGCGGCCGGACTTCTGGGACGTGGTCCGGGGACTGTCGGAGGCCGGCTTCATCCGGCCGCTCGCCACGCGAGGAATCGTGGGACAGGTCACACCGTCGACGGTCGCGTACGATGCGGAGACGACCCGGGGCGGCAGCGGCGGTCCGGTGATGTCGCTGGACGGAAAGGTCGTGGCCGTCACGTTCGCCGTGCTGGCCGAGTTCGGCGGCTCCAACCTAGGAGTGCCCGTGGAGGAAGTACGGCGGCTCCTGGCGAACATCGCCGAGGACGAGGCGGCGCCCTAGGGCCGCCGGTATTCCCGGCTCGCCAGACGCTCGAGCCGCCGCAACAGCTCGACATCTCCCGGACCCCGGTCCCACCGGATGCCGCGCGCCTCGCAGGTGCGCCGAGGAGCAGTTCCCACGAGGAACAGCTCTGGCCGGCCGGGGCACCCCCAGCCGGCTCGCAGACCCGTCTCGGGATCCACGTCGACAAGCTCGAGCCCGGACGGCACGTCGAACGGACCCGCGCCCCACTGTCCCTCGGTTCCGTTACGTCCCGTCACCGTGGCCAGGAATCGGGCAAAGATCGGCAGCGCCACGGCCGAGCCGGGCAGTCCGAGACTCCGGCCGTCGTCGAATCCCACCCACACCGCCACGGCGAGCGCGGGAGTGTAGCCGATGAACCAGCCATCCCTGAATCCGTTGGTCGTGCCGGACTTAGCCGCGACCACGCCGCGATAGCCGAGGGCCCGCAGAGAGCGGCCGGTGCCGCGCTCGACAGCTCCCCGCAGGGCGGACGTAACCAGGTAAGCCTGCGCGGCCGAGACCACACGTTCACCCGTCCTGTCGACCGCGAGTCGCACGCCTCCGGCGGCGGTCAGCACGCCGAGCACGGACCGGCTGTCGGCACGCGAGCCGCCTGCGGCCAGCACGCCGTACGCGCGCGCCATCTCCAGCGGCGTCACCTCGAATGCCCCGAGTGCCACGCTCGGATATGGCTTCAGAGGGCTCTCGATGCCCAGCCGGCGGGCCATGTCCACGACGCGCTCCGGACCGAGCTCGAGCCCGAGGCGCGCGAACGGGACGTTGAGCGAGCGCTCCAGGGCTTCGCGCAGTGTCACCCGGCCGCGAAACTGTCCGTCGTAGTTCACCGGGCGCCAGGGCCCGGCCGGTGTCTCGACCTCGAGCGGCGTGTCCGACAGCGGGCTCGCCAGAGTGACCTGTTCTTCGTGTTCCCCGGTCGTCGCACGTCGGGTCACCGCGGTCAGCGCCACGATCGGCTTGAAGGCGCTTCCAGGCTGCCGGCGGGCATGGACCGCCCGGTTGTACTGGCTCGTCCCGTAGTCCCGACCGCCGACCATGGCCAGCACGTCACCGGAGCGGGGATCGATGGCCACGAGTGCCGCCTGCACCTCGGATCCGGCCGATTCACCTCCGAGGCCGTCGACGTGATCTCGCTCCAGTGCCGCGAGTCCTCCCGCAACGGCAGCGACTGCAGCGCGCTGCAGCTCCCCGTCGAGGGTCGTCACGACGGCGTCGCCCGCGGTCCCGTGGTCGCTCGCTTCGGGATCCACCTCGCCAAGCACGGCGAGGACATGGTCGCGGAAGTAACGGGCCGGAGGCCCGCGCGGCGCCCGGCGTCGTACCTGCACGACGGATTCGGAGGCGAGCCGGTGCGCAGTGTCGTCGATCCGCTCCCGCTCGAGCATCAGGCGTAGCACGAGGTCGCGACGGGCCCGCGCCCGCTCGGGGTGCAGGAGGGGCGAGTACAGATTGGGGCCCCGAATCAGGCCCGCCAGGAGAGCCGATTCGGCCAGGTCGAGAAAACCGGCATCCTTGCCGAACAGCTGCTCTGCGGCGCGGCCAACGCCGTGAATCGCGAGCCCTCCGTCCTGCCCCAGGTACAGCTCGTTGAGATACGCCTGAAGAATCTCCGGCTTGGAATGCCGGGCCTCGAGAACAAGGGCCATGGCCGCCTCGCGCGCCTTGCGCACCAGAGTGCGGCGCCCGTCGAGGAACAGGCTGCGCGCGAGCTGCTGGGTGATCGTGCTCCCGCCCTGAACGATTCGCCCGTCCCGCAGGTTCGCGAGAGCGGCCCCAGCGATGCGCCGGTAGTCGAGGCCGTGGTGCTCGAAGAACCGCTGATCCTCGATCGTAAGGACCGCCTCGATCAGGTGCGGTGGCAGGTCGTCGAGGAGCATGGGAACCCTGTCCGCCGACTCCGCGGCGGACACGACGGCGATCGGCTCGGGCTCGAGAGGCACGGCACGGAAGCGCTCTCCCTGCGCGCCCGCCAGCGACGAGATGCGGCCCCAGCGATCGAATCGCACGCGGATGGCTCGCCCCGAAGCCAGCGGTCCGAGGCGCCGCAGTCGTCTGCTGACGATCAGCCACTCGGTCGGGCCCAGCGCGTACTGCCCGGGTCGAACGATTCGTTCGGACGCCTCCGAGTATCCGAGGCGTGCCAGGTGCGCCGCCACCATCTCCGCGTCGGCCCGCCGGCCCAGCGCCAGGATCGGCGGGCGGGCGTACAGGCGGAGAGGTCCGGTCAGTGAGTCGCCGTCGAGTCGCGCGACCGCCAGGGCTTCGGCGAGGAGAAGTGCCGCCGCCAGCAGGGCAGCCACGAGGATCATCCCACAGGCCGATCGCACGGCGGGTCGTGACCGGCCTCTCCATCGCATCACCAGCATCCGCTCTCCCGGGCCCGGTCGCACGAGGCCGCATGGGGGCCTCTCTCGACTCAACTGTTGGACGGCGGAAGTCCGCGCAGCGTTGCCAGGGCCGGTGCCCGATCGCTGCCCGGACGCCCGTTCGCGACTGAGGCTATTACTTCATATAAGTGACCATAAATAAATTTGTTACATACTGTTATGTAGAGCTTCGATGAGGACGGCGGCCATGGCCCGAGCGCCGACGAAGATCGCCTCTTCGTCGGCCACGTACCCTGGACTGTGCGGCATGCCGACCGTTCCTTCCTCGGAGTTCGACACGCCCAGCCAGTACATGGCACCGGGCACGATCTGCTGGAAAAAGGCGAAGTCCTCCCCGAAGTAGGGGCTCGGGCCGGAGTCGATCACGTTGTCAGCTCCGAGGACACGGCCCAGGGGGGCGAGCGACGCGCGGACCAGCCCGGCATCGTTGACCATGTCCGGCAACACACGGTCGCGATAGTCAAGATCCGCCCGCAGTCCGTGCGTCGCCAGATCCGCCACGCCGTCGGTAATCCGGACTCTCGCCCGGGCGTACGCCTCGTCGCCTGACGCCTTCACGGTTCCCCGGACGAGCCAGCCCGTTCCTCCCGGATCACGGGTCGCGAACGCCGTCGCCCAGATGAAATCGTCTCCGACCGGCGTGCCGCTCCCGGGCGGGCCGACCGTGGAGACGTTCGAGATCAGGTCGGAGATGGCCCGCGCCACGCCGCCCGCATCGTCTCCTCCGGACACGGTGACGGTGACCACGTCGAAGCCGGGAAGCCCCAGCCCCTCGACGTATCCGATCCGCCCCACCTCGAGCGGTGCCGTATGGACGGCGAAGATCGCCCCGGGAACCGGGTCTTCGAGCGCACCGTCGGCGATCATGGCCCGCGCGCCACGGATGTTCTCCTCGGACGACTGGAATATGAACTTCACCGTGCCGGGGAGCTCGTCACGCACGGCCGCCAGGGCCTCGGCCACCCCCAGCGCCACGGTCGTGTGAATGTCGTGCCCGCAGATGTGCCGCACTCCCGGAACCTCGGAGCGGAACGGGACGGGGTCGGGTGCCGGGTCGCGCACCGCATCCATGTCCGCTCGATAGGCCACGACGGGGCCCGCGGCGCGGCCCCGCAGGACGCCGACCACGCCATGTCCGCCGACTCCCGTCTCCACCTCGAGGCCGAGGGAGCGCAGGCGCCGGGCGACGAGGGCGGCCGTCCGCTCCTCCTCTCCCGATGGCTCCGGGTGCCGGTGGATATCGCGCCGGATGGCGACCAGCTCCTCGCGGGCCGCCTCGAGGGCGGCTGTCATGCGCGCTGTCCCTGGAGTCGCTGCCTCCTGGGCGCCCAGTCCAGCCGCTCCGGCCGCAGCGGCGATGAGCGTCCCGAGACCGGCCAGGCCCGCGCGAGATCCCGGCTTCCGTCGCATGTGAGTCCTCCCGGTTCGGTGATCGTGCTGCACACGGAGAAAGACAGCCGTGGCGGCCCGGCCGTTGAACGGATCACGCGACAACGCGGGGGCGCCCCTCCCCACCGGGTCCGAGCCCCCCTAGGTTGGGGCGTTCCCTGGCGGCATCCGGAGGCGGATCGCGAACCACACCGCGCGATGGGAGACGGGATGAGCTCACAGCCGATCTTCACGGACCTGATCGGGATCATGGCCGTGATCCTGATGGTGCCGGTGCTGTTCCTGTGGCTCGAGCGGAAGACCGGCTGGAGAGTGTTCAACGTCCTCCCCGCGATCATCTGGATCTTCCTCACTCCGATCTTCCTCAGCAACTTCGGCGTCATTCCGCGCTCGAGTCCGGTCTACGACACGTTCAAGTCGTTCGCCGTCCCCATGTTCATCGTGCTCATGCTGCTGGACATCAACGTCAAGGAGGCGATGCGGGTCGCGTGGCGGGGTGCCATTGTCCTGGTGATCGGGAGCGTGGGCGTGGTCGTGGGCGCGGTCGTGGCCTTCGTCCTCTTCCGGTCGGGCCTCCCGGAGAACGCGTGGTCCGGATTCGGGGCGCTGGCCGGGAGCTGGATCGGAGGCACGGGCAACCTGGCCGCCGTGGCCGAGAGCGTGGCCACGCCCAGCGAGCTGGTCGGCATAGTGGTGATCGTAGACAACTTCGTCTACCTGGCCTACTTCCCGCTCATCCTCGTGTGCAAGCGGTGGGCGAAGCCGTTCAACCGCTGGACGGGCGTCTCGCGGGAGCAGCTCGATCATTTCACGGAAGTGACCCGTCAGGTCGAGCGGAAGACCCACGAAGTGCACTTCCGGGACATCCTCACGCTCGTCGGGTGGGCCTTCGTCGCGATCCTCGTCGCCGAGTGGCTCGCCACGCTGGTGCCTCCGCTGCCACCTGTGCTCACGCAGCGAACCTGGGCTCTGCTCCTTGTCACGACCTTCGGGATCGCCATGTCGGCGACCCCGTTGCGCAAGGTGCCCGGAACGGAACCGCTCGCCATGGCCTTCGTCTACATCTACATGACGATGATCGGGGCGTCCGCCGACCTGCGGGCCCTGGGCGGGGCGCAGTGGTTCATCGTCGCGGGGTTCCTGACGATCGCGATCCATCTGTTGTTCGTCCTCGTCGGCGCGAAGATCCTCAAGCTGGACGTCAGCATGGCCGCCGTGTCCAGCGTCGCGGCGGTGGGGGGAGCCGCCTCGGCGCCCGTCGCCGCCGGCTACCACCGCGAGGAGCTGGTGCCCATCTCGATCATGCTGGCCCTCATCGGGTACGCGCTCGGCAACTACCTCGGAGTGGCGACGGCGTACTTCTGCAACCTGGTCGGTTGAGGGAGCGTTCTGGCCGCTACACTCGCAGGCGCGGATGAGCCCGGCCGGGGAGCATCCCGGGCGGGAGTCAAAGGGGAACCTGAGCACCGGACCGCCGGTAGATCATCCGAGCGTTCCGTCACGGCGGCCCGACCTCCGGAAGGGCCTTGAAACCCCGCTCGACTGCCCTCCGTAGAGCGTGTGACGGGATGGCTGCGCCTCCCGGCCGTGGGTGGCCGGCGGCGGTCAACACACGGGTCGAAGGGGACAGGGCCATGGATGGATTTCTCAAGGACGTTCGGTACGGCGTGCGAATGATCTTCAAGTCGCCGGTGCTCTCGCTCGTAGCGATCCTCGCGTTCTCCCTCGGAATCGGACTCACGACGACGGTGTTCAGCATCATCAACGGGGCCATGTACAAGGGCTTGCCGTTCGACGACGCCGATAAGGTCGTCGCCGTGTGGCGCAGCAACCCGGATCGGGACATCGAGCGCGGTGGCGTGTCCCTGCACGACTACGTGGACTACCGCGATCAGCAGACCAGCCTGGTGGAGTTCGGGCTGTGGGGTGGTGGAGCGGTCAACCTTGTGGGTGAGGACGATCAGCCGGAGCGCTACCAGGGCGCCAGGGTGACGGCCAACATGTTCGAGATCCTTCGCGTCGCCCCGGTGATCGGGCGAGGCTTCCTTCCGGGCGAGGATGAGCCCGGGGCCGAGAATGTGCTGGTCCTGGGCTACGAGGTGTGGCAGGAGAAATTCGATGGCTCACCCGACGTGCTGGGGATGACGGTGCGCACGAACGGAGAGCCCCACACGATCGTCGGGGTGGCACCGGAGGGATTCGAGTTCCCCATACAGGCGGAGCTGTGGGCCACCATCGAGGTCAACCCTCTGGAGCATGAGCGCAACGAAGGTCCGTCGTATCCCGGCTTCGGTCGCCTCGGGGAAGGCGTCTCGCTCGACCGGGCTTCAGCCGAGTTCGCGACCATCGGAATGCGACTGGAGCAACAGTATCCGGAAGCCAACGAGGGCTTCGCCCCGCTGGTGGAACCGTACACCAAGTTCGTCATCGGCGATGAGATCTTCGGACTGCTGATGACCATGCTCGGCGCCGCGATCGGCGTCCTGCTGATCGGGTGCGCCAACGTGGCCAACCTGCTGTTCGCGCGCGCGGCCGTGCGCGAGAAAGAGGTGGCGGTGCGGTCGGCCATGGGAGCGGGCCGGAAGCGGATCATCCGTCAGCTCCTGGTCGAAGTCGGCGTCCTGTCCTTCATCGGCGGCGCCATCGGCGTGCTGATCGGTCTGGGCGGCGTGAGCTGGTTCAACAAGGCCATCTCGAGCAATCCACCGCCCTTCTGGATGACGTTCGATCCGGACGCCCGCGTGATGGCCTTCGTGGTGGCCGTGACGGCTCTGGCGGCGATCGCGGCCGGTTTGTTTCCGGCACTCCGGGCGACCGGCAAGGGGATGAACGAGGCGTTGAAGGACGAGGGTCGCGGCTCTTCGGGCCTCCGGATGGGACGGATCACGTCGATCATCGTGATCTCCGAAGTCGCCGTGTCGTGCGGTCTCCTGATCGCCGCCGGCCTGATGATCAAGAGTGTTACCCAGCTGCGCACGGTGGATCTCCCGTTCGTCGTGGAGAGCATCTTCACCGCCCGCCTCAACCTGCCCGAGACCGACTATCCGGACGCCAACGCCCGTACCGATTTCTACCGGGAATTCCTCCAGCGGATGCAGACCACTCCCGGGGTCGAGGCGGCCACCCTGTCGGACGGCCTGCCGGCGAGCGGCAACGGGATGCGCACCTTCGAGATCGAGGGAGGCGAGTATCCGACGGAGCGCGACTACCCGCGGGCCCGCGAGGGCATCGTCACACCCGGCTATTTTGCGACCTTCCAGACGCCGGTGCTCGACGGCCGTGCGTTCGCGTTCTCGGACACGCGAGACAACACCCTGGTGGCTCTCGTAAACCGGAGCTTCGTGCGGGAGTACTTCGACGGCGGGGAGGCCATCGGCCGGCGCTTCCGGATCCACCAGAACGATGACGCCTACGGCTGGATGACCGTGGTCGGAGTCGTGCCGGACATGAAGATGGAAGGCATCGGCAACAACAACGCGAGCCCCGCCGGTTACTACATCGCGGTGGACCAGTTCGGCGAGATCCTGGGCAACTTCGTCAGCATCGGTGCGCGGGCGGCGGGAGACCCGGCCTCGCTGGCGGCGCGCGTTCGCGAGACCGTGGCGTCGATGGACCCCAACTTGCCGATCTTCGGTGCCATGCCGATGCAGGAGGTGATCGATCAGCAGACGTGGTTCTACCGGACGTTCGGCACCCTGTTCATGGTGTTCGGCTTCGTGGCCCTGTTCCTCGCCGCGGTGGGGCTGTACGGCGTCATGTCGTTCAGCGTGAGCCAGCGCACGCGCGAGATGGGCATCCGGATGGCGCTGGGAGCCTACAACGGTCGCCTGATCCGGCTCACCATGCGGCGCGGGCTCAAGCAGCTGGCCATCGGGATCACGCTCGGGATCGTGCTGGCGGCACTCGCCACGCGGCCACTCCAGATCGTCCTGTACGAAGTGGACGCCCGGGACCCCGTGATCTTCGGTGGCGTTGTGCTCGCACTCGCCTTGGTCGGCATCCTCGCCAGCTACATCCCGGCGCGGCGTGTGACCCGCATCGATCCGGCGGAAGCGTTGTCGCCGGGCTAATCGAACGGGGGGATCAGCCGCTCCCGGCCTCGCCGGGAACGAGGCGGAGTCCGGCGCTGCAGCCGTCAGGACTCGTTCGCAGGCTCGTCCCGGCGCGCGGCTGGATCGTAGACGCGTACGAAGCTGATCTTCCGGGGCAGACGCCCGCCCTCGATGCGCGTGAGGATGTGCAGCCTCCCGGTCCCCTCCTGCACGGCGTACTCCTCGGTGAAGGTCACGTCGCCGTCCAGCTTTCTCTCGATGACCAGCGCGCTGTCTTCGATCCTCGCGCGGTACTCCATCTCGCGGTCCTCACCGATCGTCTGCTTCCGCATCCGGCCGTCCGGACGGATGACGAGGCTGCGGTCCGGGTACGCGAGCACGACGGTCGAGTCGTCGAGGCCGATCCGGAAGCGCTCCATGGCCCGTCGCACCCGAGCCGTTTCTGCATCCCGCTGGCCCGTCTCACCTCCGCGGCGAGGCATGCCGCCTCGCGTGCCTGTCATCTGTTCCGCCGGGTCGTCGCTCAGCGATCGGTTGAGGACCCAGTCGCCGGCGAAGTCCTGAGGCAGGGTCGCTCCACCCCCGGTATCCTGGCCGACCGCGGAGCCTACCCACGAGCCCGTGAGAATCCACAGGGCCGCTACGGCGCAGCCTCGACCGACACCTCCCATAGAACCTCCCGGCTGTCCTTGCTGGAATCCCTTCCCCGTCCCTGAGACCGGATCGAGCCGCGGATCATTCCGGCTTTACTCCACCGGAATCGGCGAAGCCGATGGCGGGGCATGCGCCTACCCTGCGGCACGGGATATGCTCCGTACGGCGGTCCGAAGCGGTGAACGCAAGCGGAGGAGGTTGGATTTGAATACCGCGGCGTGCCCCATTTGCGGGCGTCCGGTCAAGCCGGATCGCCGATATTGCGAGACTTGCGACTTCCAGAGCCGGCCAGAGACAGTGGCCGGCAGTGGACGGCAGGTTGCAGCAAATCGTGCGGCATCCGGCAATGGAGGGTCCGAGGTCCGCATTTTCCTCGGGATTTTCGTCGTAGCGGCGATCACGACTACCGTGCTTGGCATGGGAGGACCGTTGGCCATTCCCGCCCTGCGGGAGACCCTCGGGTTCGAAGTCGCGGCGCGCGGATCGTCAGATGGGTGGGCAGAGATCCGTTGGGTCCACGTCGCATCACGCGTTCGGGCGGAGAGGACGACGGCGAGCGAGGTCGTCGGCCGGTTGCAGCCCGGTGACAGCGTGCGAGTCGACTTCGCGGGCTCGGGTTGGTACGCCGTGTTTCCGGCTGGCTCGAACGCCAAGCGCGAAGAACAGGCCATCGGCTATGTGTTTGGAAAGCTCCTCAAGGAGAGTCCTCCGACCGGCCGGCGACTGGTCAGCGGCGGGGCCGGCGGCATGCCCTGACGCGAGCGGTGCCTCCCGGTCACCGCCCGCCCGGCCCCCCCTCAGCTTCCGCCGAGCGGGGACGGACCACCGAATCCCCCTCCGCGACGAAGCCTCCGGCCTTCCGATCCCTGCCCGAACCGTGCCCGGCCCATGGTGAAGCGACCGACCACCACTCCGTGCAGAATCCATATCTCTTGCTGATGGGCGTCCAGGATCCGGGATCGCGCCGTCCGATGCTCTTCCCGTCGTGCTTCGGCTTCCGCCTCGTTCGCCGGCCGGCCGGCGGTCCGGAAGGTCTCCCTGAGCGCCTCGAGGGACGCCTCCTGCTCGGACGTCAGATCGAGAGCGTCGACCATGGCGGCGTGCTCGGCAGCCTGCCTCTCGTCCCGTCGCGTCTCGGCCTCGAACCGGTGCTCCGCGAGGCTGGCGCGTTGTTCGTCGGTCAGAATCGCGGAGATCTCCTCGTGCAGGGCGTCGCGGATCTCCCGGGCCCGGGCCTGGGCCTGTTCCCTGGTGATCGCCTCTGACTGAAACGCCGCGCGAAGGTCTTCGAGCTGCGGCCCGAAGGACTCACGAATGTCCCGGATCCGGTCGCGCTGCTCCGACGTGAGAGCCAGCGCGTCGCCCGACTCGGGCCCGCGTCTCCACACGGGTCCCTCTTCAAACGCCTCCGGCGTGCCGAACCCACGGCGCCGGAATCCCGCTCCGCCGTCAGCACGGGGCGCTCTGTGACCTCCCCTCCGTCCGGTGCGCAGTTCCCGGGTCCTCGCCCCGAGGACCTCGACCTGCTCCGAAGTGAGGATTTCCTGCAGGTCGGCGGCTACGGTCCAGCCGGAGCCCGGCTCCAGTCCCTTGCCTCGATACGATTCCGTCACGTCCCGCAGAGCTTCCTTCTGCTCGTCCGTCAGGGCGAGCTCGCCGGCGAGCTCGCCGATCACGACGGCCAGATCGGCCTCGACCTCGAGGGCCGTGTCCCCCTCCCGACTCTCCGTGGGTGATCCGCCGCAAGCGGCCAGCGCAATCAGGAATCCCAGCGCGAGTGCCGCCAAGAAGTGCCGTCGACCGAGGCCTCGACCCCGGTTGTCATGTCCTCCCGTCCGTGAGTGCATCATTCGCTCCAATTGCTCGCTGACCGGGCTCGCCGGTCGTGTGGTCGAGTCGGAGGCTTTCGTGCCTCCTTGACTGACCGTTAGACGAGACGCCCCGGACCGTCATTCCGCAGGGCCGGGCCCGGACCGAATGACGGCCCTCCGTTGGAGCTCGAGAAGGCGAGGCCGGAGCCGCTCCGCCGCCTCGATGGTCGCCGCCACCTCGCGCAGCTCGGCCACGAGCTCTGACAGCTCGGCAGAGTGCGATTCCGCCACGACGTGCATCGCCGTGGAGCTGCGTCGGGAGATGCTCTGCCTCCCGATGCGACCCATCCAATCGGACAGACGGAGGAGGCGCCGCATGGTGTGCTCGAAATCGTGCGACCACCAGGACAGCAGATCCTGCGGGGCGATTCCCGAGGCTACCCCCGAACCGGAGGCCTGTCGCCGGACGCGATCCAGCTCGGTTCCCGGAATCCGCCATTCCCCGTTCTGTTTGTGGGCCGCGACGCCTCCGGAGCGGATCCAGTTGTATACCGTGTTGAAATGTCGGCCCGTGAGGCGGGCGAACTCGTGAACGCCCAGTGTTTCGCGCATTCTTGGCCCTTTTTGTTTTATATGGTTATTGCTCTTAATAATAAGACTTCGTTCCGCGGCGTCAACCTTCGCTGCGATTGGGGCCGTCGGGCCCGTTGTTTGACGGAGACCGGCTCTGCGAGGTAGCGTGTGAGCCGATATCGAGGCCGGCTGGCCGGATCAAACACCTCACGCACGGATCGGAGCTCGACCCCTGAGCCAGAACCTGTTGTTGGCGATCGCTTTGATCATCACGCTCGGGATCGCGGCCGAGTGGTTCGCCTGGCGGATCGGGTTGCCGTCGATCCTCCTGCTGCTCGTGGCCGGGTTCGTGGCAGGCCCGATCACCGGTTTGCTGGACCCGGACGCGATCCTCGGCGATCTCCTCTTCCCCATCGTATCGGTCTCTGTGGCGATCATCCTGTTCGAGGGTGGCGCGAGTCTGCGGCTCACGGAGCTGCGGCAGGTGGGACGGGTCGTCGGTCGACTGGTCACGATCGGCACCCTCATCACGTGGGCGCTGGGGACGATCGCCGCGCGCTACCTGCTTCACCTGGATCCGGGGCCTTCCCTTCTCCTCGGGGCGATCCTCGTGGTGACCGGCCCGACGGTCATTGTCCCTCTACTTCGTCAGATGCGACCCACCGCCACGGTCGGGAACGCTCTCAAATGGGAGGGCATCCTCATCGATCCGATCGGGGCGGTGCTCGCCGTCCTCGTGTTCGAGGCCCTGGCCGCCGGGGGCCTCGCCGAGTGGGAAGTGGCAGCTGTCGGGCTCCTCGAGACGATCGTCGTCGGCCTGGCCCTCGCGGGGCTCGGGGCGGGCCTGCTCATATGGCTGATGGACCGCCGTTGGGTGCCGGAGTATCTGCAGAGTCCTCTCGCCCTGGTGGCTGTCGTCGCCGCCTTCGCTGCGTCGAACACCCTCCAGGCCGAGTCGGGTCTGCTCACCGTGACCCTCATGGGGATGGTGATGGCGAACCAGCGGGCCGTGGAAGTACGGCATATCATCGAGTTCAAGGAGAACCTCCGGGTCCTTCTGATCTCCGCGCTGTTCATCATCCTGGCCGCCCGGCTGCCCCTCGAGTCCCTCACCGGCATCGGCGTGGCGGAGGCGATGTTCATCGCCGCGCTGATCCTGGTGGTGCGTCCGATCGCCGTCGGGCTCTCCACGCAGGGCGCCGGCCTGGGGTGGCGGGAGCGGGCCGTGCTCGCCTGGGTCGCGCCGCGCGGTATCGTGGCCGCGGCCGTTTCTTCGCTGTTCGCGATCGAGCTGCACGAGGCCGGATACGCGGGCGCCGAGGCGATCGCCACGATCACCTTCGCCGTCATCATCGCCACCGTCGTCATCTACGGTCTGACGGCAACGCCGCTCGCCCGGTGGCTCGGACTGTCGCAGCCGGATCCGCAGGGTGTGCTGTTCGTGGGAGCCCACCCGTGGGCCAGGACCATCGCCACCGGGCTGAAGGCGCAGGGCTTCGCAGTCCGGCTCGTGGATACCAACCGCCAGAACGTGGTCGAGTGCCGACTCGCAGGGCTTCCGGCCGACTACGGAAGCGCCCTCACCGAAGGCGCGCTCGACGGCATCGACCTGGACGGGATCGGGCACCTGCTGGCGATCACGGCGAACGACGAGGTCAACTCGCTTTCCGGCCTCAATTTCAGCGAGGTGCTGGGATCGGACCACATCTATCAGCTACCGCCCGAGGATCTCGGTTCGGCGTCGGACGTGGGGCGTCATTTGCGGAGCCGGTTCCTGTTCGATCCGCGGGCGAGCTACTGGCGCCTGACGGCGCGTTTCGACTCGGGCTGGGAGGTGCGGACGACTCCGCTCACCGAGGAGTTCGGATGGGACGCCTATCGCACGGAGCACCCGGAGGCAATCCCGCTGTTCGTCATCCGTGACCCCGGGAAGCTGACCGTGCTGGCGGCCGACGAGTGGTCGGCGCCGGAGCCGGGCCAGCGCCTCGTGGCGATCGTGGAGGGAGAATCCGTCAGTTCCCCACCGAGAAGCTGATCGGCTGGGCAATCCACACACCGACGGGCTGGTCTCGCAGCATGGCGGGCGAGAAGCGCATGCGGGCCGCGATGGTCAGAGCCGTCTCATCGAGGCGCTCGTAGCCGCTGGAGCTGCGAATCTGCGCGTTCGCCGGGTTGCCCTCCTCGTCAACGAAGACCCACATGTTGACCTCGCCCCCGACACCCGCCTCCTTGAGTCCGCGCGGATACAGCTCGCGCATCAGGCTGATCAGCTCCGGGCCGTTGAGCAGGCGCGGCTCGATGTCCCGGTTCACGTAGACCGGCTGCTGGCTGGGGTCCACCTCGACGCCCGGAGGTGGAGGTGCCAGCTCGGAGGCTGGATTGGCCTCGAAGGTGGTGGCCGAAATCGTGATGTCCTCGTCCATCACCGCCTCCGCGACACGCGGACGGGCGGGACGAAGGATGGCTTCCGGAGGCGGAGGGATTCGAACCTCCGGAGGCAGCTCCACCGCCGCCAGCTCGTCCGGCACGAAGTCGAGGTCGGCCACGCGGAAGCGCGGAATCAGCTCGAAGGCGGCGAAGTGGAGCGTTACGGAGACGATGACCGCGAGCGCGACCATGCGGCTCCATGCCGTCTTGAATCGCTCATTGGCCGAGGAAGGTTTCTCCTCCGGCGCGGGCAACACCGCACGTTCCATCATGGCCGCATCTTCTCCTGGTAGCCTCACGCGCCGCCGGGCGCGAGGCAGCCGCCAATCGTTCGGTGACTGCTGGTACCCATCTGTACGCGCCAGGTCCCGTGCTGGTTTTACAACGCGGAATCGTCCCCGCGTTGTTCCGCGGGGCCCGGAGAAGGCTGTCGGGCGAGTCGTCGGGCTGTCGCCCACGAGCTGGAACGAGGAAGTGGAGACACCGGTTCGCCGGGTACCGCGGCAGGGATGTCGCGGACATCCGAACGACTCCGGTGCTCCCGGACGGAGTCACTGAGTCAGCCAGTACCGGCGGGGCGGCGCCGTGTCGAAATGGCCGAACAGTCGATTCCGGCCGCCCTCGTTCCACCGGTGACAGACCAGCTTCGCCGTCACGAGAATCAATGCGCAATCCGCCACGACGATCGCCGCCACGAGCGTCACACGAGCCAACCAGTCTACCATGATACCCCTCCATCTGGAACGCAGTATCACGGTGCGATGCAGGCGTCACGCGGCCGTCACGCCGATACGGGGCCGCTGACGGCGGGCTGCCTTCGCTTACGCTTCGGACGGGGTGCCCGGTCGCGCCTCTATCCACATGAGGATCGCGAGTGCTCCGACGAAGACGAAGATCACGGCGGACGGCCACACGGGAATCGCCACCGCCTCGACCGATACGCTCCATCCGAAGATCACGCGCACCAGATGCGCCACGGCGATCAGCCCGAACAGGAAACTTCCGAAGGTCTCGAAGGGCTTCATGAGCTGCCTCCTTCCGGAAACTCGGGGGGCAAGGGAAGGTGGGAAGGCGCGACCCGGAAGGAAAGAGGCGACGGCGTGAGGGAAAGCTGGAGGAGGGCGCCGAACCGACGTGGATTTGACCACAGGCATATGCCTCGGCCGCGCACTCACCGGTCGACGACCCTCCAAATCCCTCAGGAGGCTCCCGCACCGATCCATAGGTGCGCTGGTGGACGGGAGCCGATACGGGTACCTCAAGACACGTGCCGAAGTCTGACAATTCGCCACAAGTGGCTACATTCCAACCTGTTAGGGGTGTTTCGCGCCGGGATGACGTCCTGGTGTCGAGCGGTAAGTGGTGTACCGACGCCGCAACTCGTTGCGTGCTGCCCGACTCGAGGGTCGGGCGGAAGGCGGCGGGGCTCGGCCGGCGTGACCGGCCGGGCCCCTGATCGTTCGGCTACGGACTGACCGGGTCGAGGCTCAGAACTTCGATCGTCACGTCGATCACGCCCTCCGACTCGACGGTCAGCTCGATCGGGAGCACAGGATCCGTGGTGATCTCGTAATCCGTCGGCGGGTCGAGAAACAGATCGTAGTCGCCCGGCAGCAGGTACAGGAAGGACGTCGTGCCGTCTGCTTCGAGGACCTGCTCTTCGTTCTCTTCACCCTCCAGGCGGGCCATGAAATCCTCGAACGTCGGCGGATCGGGGAGGGTCACGCCGTTCGCCAGCGTCACCTCCACGTTCACCGTGCCCGACAGCGTCATATCCATCCCGTGGATCGTCGGGTGCATGACCCACATCCCGGAGGCGCCGGCCTGCCTTCCGAAGCTCTCGGACACATCGAAGTCGAGGAGAACGATGCTATGATCGCCTCCGATCTCGATCGGTCCTTGGAATACCACCTTGATGCCTGTCTGGGCGAGGCTCGGCATGTGGAGATCGCCCGTCGCGGTCCCCTCACACGAGACGGCCGGCGCTTCGTCCGACTCGTACACCGCGGTCCCGTCCGACGGCTGGTCACCCAGGGCGACGCCGATGCAGGCCTGCGGGATGATGATGCGGAGCTGCGAGTAGCTGCCCTGCGGCACAACGACCTCGTCGACGAGCGTCGCGACCTCGTCCTCGAGCAACGTGAGGTCGCCGACCCAGCCGCCGTCAGGCATGGCGAGGACGATCGGTCCGTCCGGCCCGCCCACGAGCTCCACCCGCTCAATCAGCACTTCCGCCTCCACCACGTCGCCGGCGTCGTCCGTGAGCAGGACCGAAATGCTCCCCGTCCCGTCGCCTCCCGCGCCGGCGGGGTCGCTCGAGTCGCACGCCCCGACCATCGCCACCAGCACAGCCAGCATAGTCCATCGCAACATGTTGTATCACCTCTGGCTTCGAGTTCCCGGTATCACCGCATCGAGAACGAGCGTGCAACGCACCCGACTGTCACGCAATACCCCCGGAAGCCGACCGGCGATAGCCCTACCCTTCCACGCCCGGCGGAGACACCTCGTAGTTGTAGAGATGCCGGAAGATCTTCCACTCGCCGTCCGGAGTCCGAGTGCAGACCGCACCATAGCGGCCGGTGGATACGATGGGCTCTCCATCCTCGCCCGGGGTCATGACCGCGAAGCTGCCCCATCCGATGGCGAACGGGCCGGAGATGACCATGTCCTCGCGCTCGATCTCGAGTCTGCCACCCGGAGACAACTCGAAGTTGCGGCTGTACATCGTCTCGATCCCGGCCGGATCCAACGTCGGCGAGAGAGGCGGGGCCAGCGTGCCGTCCGACGCGAACAGGGCCGCGATGCCGGCCGCGTCGCCCGCGTTGTAGGCGGCCGCGTAGGCCTGCTCGAGCTCATCCATCGCCCGCGTAACGGCATCGAGGTCGACAGCGTCGGCAGGCATCTCACCCACCACCTCGGCGCTGTCGACCGGTTCCGCGTCCTCCGCCGCCTGGCAGCCCGGGAGCAGAGCACAGAACAGGAGAGCGGGGACCATCATGAAGCGACCGGGCATGGAAACCTCCCTTCAATGAACCTGCACGTCCCGCCGGCGACGATCGGCAACGTCCGATCATCCGGCCGCGAGGAGGATGTCGAGGAGGTACCGGCAATATACGCTCTCGGCCGGCGACGTACACGATCGTCCGGCACGCAAGGCCGTGCCGGACGATCACGGGAGCTCACAGGCAGATCAGCACCTCGTGCGGCCGGCCATCGTCGAGGAGCGGTACCCGTGCCGCCGGCCCGGCTCGATGTGCGGCCGTCTCCACCTGTTCCTGGGCGTGGATCTCGACTCCGTCCAGTATCACCTTCCGCACGCCGCACCGGGACTCCGCGTCCCCGGCGGGCTTCGTGTTCTCCACGCGGACCCGATAGGTGGCCGACCCGTGCCGAAGCTCGGCCCGGAAACCCTCCCATGCGGCGGGGAGACAGGGCTGGATGCACAGCACGTCTCCCTCGCGCACCAGGCCGAGGATGGCCTCGGTACCGAGGCGGTACAGCCACGCGGCGGACCCGGTGTACCACGTCCACCCGCCTCGCCCCGTGAACGGCGGGACGCCGTACACGTCGGCCGCCGCCACGTACGGCTCCACCGCGTAGCGGACCGTCCCGGCCGGCGTCGCGCTGCTCCGGATCGGGTTCAGGTATTCGAACAGGCGGATCGCGCTCTCGCCGTCACCCAGAGCCGTGAACGCCCACGCCACCCAGGCGGCCGCGTGCGTATACTGCCCGCCGTTCTCCCGCACCCCCGGCGGGTATCCGCGGATGTAGCCCGGGTCGGGCTCAGCCCGGTCGAACGGGGGCGCCAGAAGCAGTACCAGACGGTCCTCGTCCTGCACGAGGAGCCGATCGACCGAGCGCATGGCGAGGGCGGCCCGCTCAGGATCGCCACCCCCCGCCAGGACGGACCACGCCTGGCTGATCGCGTCGATGCGGGCCTCCCGGGCTTCCGCGGAGCCGAGCGGCGTTCCGTCGTCGTGGAACGCCCGCAGGTACCACTCTCCGTCCCACGCCACCTCGTCCACTCGCCGCGGCAGCGTCTCCGCCAGCTCGCGGAACTGCCGAGCACGCAGAGCATCCCCCCGTCCGGCGGCCACTCCGGCGAAGCGGCGCGCCACAGCGGTGAGGAACCAGGCCAGCCACACGCTCTCGCCGCGTCCGGAAAGGCCGATGCGGTTCATGCCGTCGTTCCAGTCGCCGCTCCCGATGAGGGGCAGCCCGTGCGGGCCCGCCGTGGTCCCCCGCTCGATCGCCCGCGCACAGTGCTCGTACAGCGACTCCGTACCGTCCGTGATCTCGTATCGGTCGTACCGCTCGGCCTCACGCCGCTCGAGTGGCGGCCCGCGAAGGTAAGGCACCGGCTCGTCGAGCACCCCCGTGTCCCCGGTGTGTCGCACGTACTCCGAGGTCACGTAGGGCAGCCACAGGAGGTCGTCGGAGCAGCGGGTGCGCACTCCCGCCGTCGTGTCCGGCAGCCACCAGTGCAGCACGTCCCCCTCTTCGAACTGGCGCCCGGCGGCTTCCAGGATGTGGGCCCGGGCCACCTCGGGCGCCGCCTCCAGGAGCGCCAGACAGTCCTGTAGCTGATCCCGGTATCCGAACGCCCCGCTCGACTGGTACAGGGCGGTCCGGGCCCACATCCGGCAGGAGAGCGTCTGGTACAGGAGCCAACGATTCAGGGCCAGGTTCATGGCCGGATCCGGCGTATCCACCGTGACCGCGCCCAGCGTGCGGTCCCAGAACACGGTGAGGCGCTCCCAGGCGTCGTCGGCCGCCGAGGCCGGCCGGTACTCCATGGCGCGCGCCACGGCGGCCTCGCGGTTCTCCTCCTGCCCGATCACGAAGTGGACCTCTTTCGTCTCGCCGGGAGCGAGATCCAGGTGCACCATCCACGCGGCGCACGGATCGAGGCCGGCCCGCACGGTCCCCGAGAAGCCGATTCGCTCCAGTGCCGCGGGGCGCGCGGGATCGCCGGATCGTCCCAGGAACTCGAACCTATCAGCGGTGAGCGAGTGCGGCGGCTCGCTGGCCGCCACGAAAGCCACGCGGCCGGCGAACGGTCGGGCGAACGGGTTGCGGACGAGCAGAGCCTGCGCCGCGGGATCGTACTCGGGGATCACGTAGTGGGCGCTGGCGTCGCGGTCCCGCCCGAGCACCCACTCGGCATAGTACGTCGCCGTGATGCGCCGGGGTCGACGCCGGGCGTTCTCGAGCCTCAAGCGGACGATCTTGACGGGCGCGTCAGGCGCGCAGAACACGGTCATGAGATGCCGCAGGCCGTGACTGTGGTGTCTGAACGAGGTGTAGCCGGCGCCGTGCCGGACCTCGTATGGGGCGGCGGTACCGCACGGAAGCGGAGTGGGAGACCAGACCTCGGCCGTCTCCTCATCCCGCAGGTAGATCGACTCGGCCGGCGAGTCGGAGACCGGATCGTTGCGCCACGGGGTCAGGCGGTTCTCGGAGGCGCTCTTCGACCACGTGCACCCGAGGCTCGACTCCGAGACCAGGCACCCGAGCGAGCGGTTCGCGAGCACGTTGATCCACGGAGCCGGGGTCGGGCGGTCGCGCCGCACCCGGATCACGTACTCGCGGCCGTCCGGGCTGAAGCCACCGATGCCGTTGAACAGGACGAGATCAGACGAGAGGCGAATCGGAACGTTCTCCGACCGGCCGGGCGGCGACGAGGAGCCGGGCACGAAGGCGGGAAGGAGGGCCGGCGATCGCCGGATCTCCCGTACCAGGTCCAACACGTCCCCGGCACCGCCGTCGAGCACCACGCGAGCCACGCCCTCCAGCAGGGCACGGTCCTCGGCGTCACACGCCTCGACCCCTACCACGTGGATCCCGCCCGGCCGCCCCACCCACTCCGCCCCACCCTCTTCCTCGATCGCCGCCGCCAGCCGGTCGCGCAGCGGACGGGCATAGCCGCCCGATTCGAGGTCGAGGATGACCAGGTCGACCGGGGTGCCGCAGAACCTCCAGTAGCGGTGCGCCCGCAGCAGAGACCCCGCGCGCCCCACCTCGTCGCTGCCCGCGATGCGCAGCAACACGATCGGATGGTCCCCGGAGATCCCGTGCTTCCACAGCGCCGGCTGCGGCCGGGTCCATCCCGCGAGCGCCTCGGGTCCGGGTCTCAGACCGTGGTGCGACCGGAGCACCGAGGACAGGATCGCCTGGAACTCCTCCATCTCGTGGGGCTGGATCCGCAGGTCCTGCAGGTTGAGCTGCGTGCGCTGCCGGGCCAGCTCGGACGCCGAACTCACGTGCAGGAACGAGCGATAGAAATCGAGGGTCTCCCGCACCGCCTGTCTCGTCGCCGCGGCAGCCGTCAGAAAGGCGAACTGGCGGATCTCGCGCGGCGCGAGCTCGAAGCGACAGCTCAGCGAGAAAATGGGGTCGAGCGGGAAGCCCGTCGTGTCGGAGAGTACCCCGAGGCCGGTGTCGAGGGCAGCCGGACGGGAGCACGTGCCGCCTCGCCCGACGAAGCGCGCCCGGTCCGTCTCGAAGCTGAGGACGGGAGGCTCCGAGCCGCCCGAGCACACGACCGAATGGGCCAGCCACACGGGCGTCGCCTCGGGGGTCTGCGGCCGACGCCACAGGAGCAGTGCGTCGTGACCGGGCAGCCAGCGGGTCTGCACGAAAAGCTTCGAATAGGCTGGATGGCGACGGTATGCGGCCTCCTGAGCGAGCACCACCTCAGCGTAGCTGACCAGGGCGAGTCGGCGACGCTCGCGCCCCTCGTTGGACACCGTGACGAGGCGGATCTCCAGGTCATCGTCCGGCGGGACCGTGATCCGCATGCGCAGGCCGATCCCGTGCCGGTGATCGCGGAACTCGGCCTGGTGAGGCGCCAGCTCGACGCTCATGCCGTCGTGACCGGCCGGGGCGGGCGCGGCCGACCACAGGTGTCCCGAGACGAGGTCGCGCGCGTACATCCATGTCCCGGCATCGTCCACGACCGGGTCGGCGCTCCAACGGGTGAGCGCCGTGCCTTTCCAGTAGCTGGCCCCTCCCCCGCGACCGGTGAGCCGCACCGTATAGCTCCCGTTGCTCAGGATGTGCGTCTCGGGAAGGGGCGACGCGGGCGATACGGTCCACGGGGTCACGGCAGGCGGGGTTGGAAGCTTCCGCGGAGCGGTGCGGACGGTGGCGGTCCACGTCTGTCGCACGGGCACACTCCACGCCATCCGCTCGTTGAGTAGATACTCGTTGGCCGCGATCCGCGCGTCGACGTGGAACCGGTCGGCCATGCGCCGGCTCGCGAGCCTGTTCCCGATGGCGACCAGGATCATCCCCTGGTGGTGCGCCATGTAGGATCGGACTCGCTTCGGCCGCGTCAGCTTGATGCGAGCCGGCGGACCGTAGTCGATCGCCTCGTACAGGCCCATCGGGCCCAGCATGTCCAAGCGGATGAGCCGCCGGAGGTTCCGGACGACCTGAGGCGTGTCGAGTGAGAGAGCGAGCAGCGAGGCGTACGGCGATATCACCACGCGCTCGCCGGGGTCGCGCCGCAGGCCGAGCTCGGGCACGCCGAACGCCCGGTACTGGTAGCTCGCGTCGCTGCCGAGCTGATGATACCCGGACTCGGATATCCCCCACGGGATGCGGCGGCGACGCGCGAACCGGATCTGGCGCTGCACCGCGTCGCGGCACGAACGGCCGAGCAGCGTGTGGGGCGGCGTCCGCAGGTAGAGCTGTGGAAGGAGGTACTCGAAGATGGTGGCGGCCCAAGAGAGGAGAACCGGGCGCCCGCCGAGCCGCGTATACGGTCGCCCGAGGCGAAGCCAGTGCTCGCGCGGCACGTCGCCTTTCGCGATCGCGACGAACGAGGCCAATCGAGCCTCGGATGCGAGAAGGTCGTAGTAGTTGGGATCGAGCTCATCCGCCGAGACGTCGAATCCGATGTGGAACAGACCCCGGCGGCGGTCGAACAGGAAGCCGAAATCCATCTCCTGCACCAGACGGTCGGCCTCGCGCGCCGCGTCCGCCAGGCTCCGCACGAGCCGGCGGGCCGCCTCCACGGCCCGGCCGAGCGCCTCGTCGAGCCGAGCGCCCCACGCCCGCGCTGCCTCCAGCTCGAGGGACGACAGCTCGGACCCGGCCTCGTCGAGCAGCGCCCGTGCCCGGGCCCGGGCACGAGAGACCATGGCCGGCACGTCCTCCGGACTCACCGGCGCCGCGAGGCACGCTTCCAGCTCTCGCAGTCGGGTCTCCAGGCCCGAGCCGGACGCCGCCTCCCGGAGAGGCGGGGGGGTCTCCGCCAGTACCGCGAGCCACGGATGACACGTGCGGCACAGGCGGCGGAGCAGACCGACGTGCTGATGTAGTTTGCGCGTCCACACCCGGAGGTCGCGGAGGGCCGAGAACCGCACGTGCGCAGTGGTCGTGCCGGCCAGCTCCACCACCAGCTCGTCCGTTTCCGCGAGATACCGGTCTTCCATGTCCTGCAGATAGGCGTGGCACTCCAGGAGATTCCTGGAGCCGCGCGCGAGGCCCGAGCTCAACTCCGCCAGGTTGCGGCGCAGGCCCACCGCCGGCCGACGAACCTCGGTCCCACCGAGTGAGGCGAGGAGCCGGGTGGCGGAGCGCACCGTATCGGCCAGCCCTTCCAGCAGGGCGGGTCGAAACATGGGCGTGCGGATCCCCTCCTCGAGGCCGTGCCGCAGGGTGATCAGAGCGGCCGCCAGGTTGCCGCTGTCGACGGTGGACACATAGCGGGGGTGCAGCGGCTGGAGGTCCTCCGTCTCGTACCAGTTGAGCAGATGACCGCGGTGGCGCTCCAGGCGCCGCATCGACTCCAGCGTGTTCAGGACGAGAGCCTCGAGCTCGAGCGGGCCGATGTAGCCGAGATCCCAAGCGGACAGAGTGGCCGTCAGAAACACCCCGATGTTGGTGGGAGATGTCCGCCGGGCCACGGCCCCCGCCCGTCCTTCCTGGTAGTTGTCGGGCGGTAGCCAGTGATCCTCCGAGGTCAGATGACGTTCGAAGTAGAGCCACGTCCGGAGCGCTACGTCGCGCAGCAGCCGACGGTCGTCCGCGTCGAGCTCCGTGGCCCTGTCCTGCGGGCGTCGCCGCCCGGTCGCCCGAGCTATCGTTGGCGAGGCGAGCCACGGGACGGCGAGCACCGCCGCCCCACCGAGGCCTCCCGGATTGGCGAAGAACACGGCAACCAGCGCGGCGGCGGCGAGCGGTGGAACAGCCGCCAGGGCCCTCCAGACGTCCGAACGGGTGCTGCGGCTCCCGGTCTTGCGCGAGGCATGCGCGGCCGTGGTCCACTCGAGCAGGTGGCGGCGCGTGATGAGGAGGCGCAACAGCGTGCGGACAATCGCGTCGGCGCTCAGCAGTGCGAGATAGGGCAGGAAGATGAGCGTGAGCGCCGCTCGACCCAGGCCGGACAGCCACAGCCGGCCGGACGCCTGGACATTCACGGACTCTCGGACGGATCCAGACCGGCGGGCGCGAGGATGACCGAGCAGCCGGCGTGTGACCGACGCGGCGTCCAGGAAGCTGGGCACGGACAGGACGAGAACCGGGACGAGCGTCCAGGCCCACGCCGGACCGAGGCCGAGGGTCCAGCCGACCAGCACGAGCGACAGCAGGGAGGGCGCGAGGAGGCTGCGGCGGAGATTGTCGAGGATCTTCCACCGGTCGAGGGCCGACAGCGAGCTGGCGACGCGTCCTCCGCCCCGCGCCGGCACCGTGGGAGCGAGCCACGGGAGAAGCTGCCAGTCACCCCGAATCCACCGGTGCAGCCGGCGGGCGTACGCGACGACGTCGTGGGGCGACTCCTCGAACAACTGCACGTCCGACACGAGGCCCGCCCGTCCGTGCACCCCCTCGAACAGGTCGTGACTGAGAAGCGCGTTGTCCGGCACTCGGCCGTCCACGCAGCGCTGGAACGCGACGACGTCGATGATCCCCTTTCCGGCGTAGATCCCCTCGCCGAACAGATCCTGGTAGACGTCCGAGACGGCGTGCGAGTACAGATCGAGGCCGGTATCGGCGTCCATGATTCGAGTGAAGGCCGTCGTCTCCCCCCATTCGAGGGCCGTCTCGAGACCCGGCTGGAGCACCGTGTAGCCGGCGCGCACCCGACCGTCAGGACCGAAGCGGGGGCGGTTCAGCGGATGGGCCATCGTCGCGACCATGCCGGCCGCGGCTCCCGGCGGCAGATGCGTGTCGGAGTCCAGGGTGATCACGTACCGGATCCCGGTAAGCTGTCGAACGTCGCCGACCACCGGCACGAGGCGCGTACCCTCCGCCTCGAGCAGCAGCTGGTTGAGCTCGTGCAGCTTGCCACGCTTGCGCTCCCACCCCATCCAGCACCCCTCGGAGGCATTCCACTCCCGTCGTCGGTGCAGGAGCAGGAAGGGCACGTGGCCGCCGTCCCCGTACCGAGCGTTCAGCTGCTCGACCCCCTCCGCCGCGCGCTGCAGTATCGCCTCGTCCGTGGGCATCTGTTGCTCGGGGGCGTCCGCCCAGTCTGTCAGGAGGGCCCACCATATGTTGGGGTCGGCGTTTCCCTGATACCGCACGTCGAGGCTGGCAAGCAGCGCGTCGACCTCCCGTGTGTCGTTCACCAGTACGGGAATGGCGACGACCGTCCGGCAGTCCTCCGGCACTCCGACCGACGGATCCAGCTTGGCGAGCACCCGGGGCGGGACCGTGGCCGTGACCAGCCGGTTGGCGACACTGAGGGCGAGCGAAGAAGCCGGCACCAGCCCCAGGATGAGCAGGGCGACCACCAGGCTTCCCGGCTCGCCGGACCGGATCGCCGCCTGGCCCGGACCGAGCAGGAGGCCGAAGGTGATCGCCCCGGCCACACCTCCGTACGCGAGCCGGGGGTGCCGCAGGACGAAGCGCCGAACCGCTTCACGGGCCGGGGCTCGATACCGGAGGCGCCTCTCGAGCGCCGGGCGGCCCTCGCCGATCAGCCAGTAGCCGACGTGGGATTCCCGCCCCTCGGGGCCTGTTCGGGAGGCACGCGACCACTTCACGACCTCGCGCGCCACCTCCTCTTCCTGCAGGGCCGATCCGCGTGCCAGATCCTCTACGGCGCGGCGGCAGCGGTCACGGCTGTCGAGGTCCATCCGTCCGTATACCCGGGGCGGATCGCCGCGCAGCACCCGCTCCACAACGCTCGCTCGCTCCACGAAGCGACGCCAGTCGTGGGAGGAGATCGTCCGCAGACTTCCGATTCCGGCTGCGATCGTCGTGAGGTCATCCCCGGGAGAACGCGGCAGCCGGGCGCGCGCCGCGCCGCGGGTACCGGACGGCCCACCCACCACCCCGAAGACCGTCGCGGCCGTCCGCGACACCACCTCCAGGAGGGCCAGACGAAGCGCGGCGGGGACGGCCCACAGCTCCCCGATCGTGAGCGGGCGCTCGTCTTGGTAGCGGGACACTAGATGGAGAAGCTGGTCCGGATCGACCTGAAGGCGCGATTCGGCCACCGCAACGCGAGCGAGGTCGAGGACGCGCGGCAGATTCGGCTCGGCGGACACCGCGAGACGTGGCAGACGTCCATAGTAGGCCGGCGGAAGTCCCACCCCCACCATGCGCAGCGTGTCCCGGATCAGGTACTCGTTGTCGAGAAGCCACTCCACGACGCGCGGGTGCGCTTCGGCCGCCTGCGGATCGGATTGCAGGATCCGGTAGACGGCGCCGAGCTCACGATCGAGGCGCTTGAGCCGGCGGCGAATCTCGCGGCCGAGGGGTCTTTCCCGACCCGGCTGAAGCGAGATCGAATGGCGTCCGGCCAGGTCGAGGGCGATCAGCTCGACGGATTCGTCGGTCCTCGGGAGCCGCCTCAGGCGTTCCATGACGCCGGTAGCTCGACACCGGAAGTCCCGGGAGGCTCTGACCGGAGCGGCATCTCACGCGGCACGTCCTGGAGGACCAGAAGCGGAAGCGTGCCGTGCATGATCAGATGGCTCGCCACCGAGCCGTACGGCCATGGCGACTCTCCGGACACGCCGTGCGCGCTCACCACGAGCAGGTCGCGCGGCTCACCGCTCACGCCCTCGGCGAGGGCCCGGGACACGGAGGAGGACTCCAGGAGGCGGGTGCGAACCGTCACGTCCGGCGCCGCGAGCTCATCCCGCGTGGCCACCATGTACTCCCGGGCCACTTCCCGATGCACTTCCAGGAGACGTGTGCGGTGCACGCGCCCGACGATGTCCCCAGAGACACGCTCCGGGAGCTCCGGAACCGAGACCACGTGCAGCAGCTCGATCTCGGCGGCGGCGGCGCGAGCGATGAGCACACCCACTGAGAGCGCCCAGTCCGAGCGGCGTGAGAGATCGACCGGAATAATGACCCGCTCGTAGCTCTCCTCCCCCGGAGACTCATCGGTGGCGGGCGGACCGGCGCGAGCCAGCAGGATGGACACCCCCGATCGGGACACGATCTTGTGGGCGATGCTGCCGAGGCTGAATGCGTCGGCCCCCCCGTGCCCGTGCGAGCTGAGGGCTATGAGATCTGCCTGCCAGCGCCGCGCTTCGAAGATCACCTGGCGCGCCGGCCGTCCCTCCGCGACGGCGGTGTCGACGGTGAGGCCGGCTGCGCACAGCCGCTCCGCCGCGGCGTCCAGGTACCCCAGGGCCTCCGCCCGGTGCAGTCGCCACTCCACGCTGTCCCGAGACAGTCCGCCGGCGCGCCCGTGCTCGAGGACGTGCAGGAGCCGCACGGAGGCATCGAGCGACCGGGCCAGGCGGCGCGAGTGAGGAAGAACGGCCTCGGCAGTCATGGATCCGTCGAGGGGCACGAGGATACGTCGTATCGGAAGCATCGCGGCACTCCAGCATGCCCGGCGCGGCTTCTCCGGAGGCCGCCGGAAGAGAGCGACTTCCAGGGATCGACGCGCTCACCCGAAAACCCACTGCGTGAGCAGTGCGAGCGAGGGGTGGTGGTGTTGCGGCCGCTGGCGGCCGCGACACCGAACCTAAGATACCACCGCGATCATCAAAAGGGACACAGGTCGGCGGAAGCGACCTCCACCCCGGCCGGCTACGGCTCGGCGATCTCGATGTTCCAGAGGTAGTCCGTATGCCCGTTGCACACGTTCGTGAACTCCGAGCCCAGGCCGGCGTGCTCGTCGCCGATTGCCTCGAGGACGTTGTCGCGCGCCGTGAGCAACTCCTCGTGGCTGGCTCCGTCCATCACGAGCAGGCGACGGTACTCTCCGCCCACGAAGTGCGAGAACCAGGACCAGGAGTTGAGCAGACCGGCTTCGACCTGGGCGTCATAGATTGACGCGAAGGCCTCCTCGACGATCAGGTCCACCAGCGATCCACGCCCCTCGTCGCACACCCAGTACGTGGACATTCCGGCTGTGGGGCGCGCCACGGCCACCTGTTCGGCCGGCGCGGAACCGGTGACGTACCTCCAGACGTAGTCTTCGTGATCCCCGCACGCATCCCAGAACTCGGTCAACGTCTCGGGGCTGGACTCGGCCCACTCCGCGACCATCTCATCCACCGCCCCCAGGAGGCGCGCCAGGTCGGTACCGACCTGGTAGAGGGCCCGGTTCCACGGCCCACCCGTGGCGTGGGTGATCATCCCCCACGCCGTGAGATCGCCGGAGTCGATCCGCTGCCGCACCATGGGGCCCCATACATCGGCGACGATCTCGCTCAGCCTCTGGCCGAGCGCCGGGTTGCACTCCAGGTAGACTCCGTAGACGATCGGCGTGGCCTCGTCCTGTGCGGCCGCATCGTCCGCCGTGGCCAGCGGCAGCAGCACGACGCACAGGGCCGACATGAGAAGACGGCGTACGGTCATCGAACACCTCCATGAATGTGGTGGATCGCGCGGGTCCCGCGGGACCCGATGTAGATCCGAGGGATCGAGCGGATCGGAATGCCGCCCGCATTCCGCGCCTACCCTACACAAACGGAGGACGAATGAGAAGGCCGGGTGGCAGCTTCGGCGGGCTGGCGCGGGGAAGGACTTCTCTGCCGGAAGCAGTGACTCTATGTTCTGGAAGGCCCGTGCTCCCCCTCCGTCGATCCGGCTTCCGGAGAGCTGCCTCCATGCCTCGCCCGATCGCTTCTGCTCGGCTTTGTGGTGTGAGCCGCGTTCTCGCCCGCACGCTCCCGCTCAGCGTCGTGCCCGTGCTTCTTACCTCGGCGTTCCCGGCGGCGGGTCCATCCCAGGAGGCCGGCGCGCCGGACCTCGTGCCCCTGCCTGCTCCAAGCACAGCCGGAGACGTATCCGTGGAGCAGGCGCTCCTCGAAAGGCGCTCGATCCGGCGGTACGAAAGCGGCCCCCTGACGCTGGAGGAGCTGGGTCAGCTCCTGTGGGCGGCGCAGGGAATCACGCACCGGGTCCCGGAGAGCCCACCCGGATTCCCGTGGGAATGGAGAGGCGGGTATCGCACCGCGCCGTCGGCCGGGGCGCTCTACCCGCTCGAGCTGTACGCCGTGGTGGGCCATGTGGACGGGCTGCGGCCCGGACTGTACCGGTACGTGCCGGTAGAGCATGCGCTGCGCGCGGAATCGCGTGGCGACCTGAGAGCCGAGCTGGCCAGGGCGGCGCACGGGCAGACTGTCGTCAGCTCGGCGCCCGTGTCTCTCCTGTTCGCCGGCGTGCCGGCTCGCACGGCGGCCAAGTACGGCGAACGGGCCGGGCGGTACGTTCACATGGAGGTGGGTGCGGCCGGCGAGAACGTCTTTCTGCAGTGCGAGTCGCTGGGGTTGGCGACCGTCTTCGTGGGAGCGTTCGACGACCAGAAGGCGAAGCAGGCGATCGGGCTTCCGGCCGGAGAGGACGTATTCGCCATCATGCCGGTCGGGAGGCGCAGCGCGGAGTGAGGCAGGCGCCTCGGGCCGCGTTCAGGACGGTTCGAGAGCAATGCACCGTCGGGCGCTCCGGATCACGAGCTCCCGCATCTCCTCCGGTTCGACCAGCTCCGCCTCGGGCCCGTGCGACAGGACGTGGCGCACCGCCCAGCCCGGATCCGGGGCGGGAAACCGTACCGAGACGCTTCCCTCCGGCAGCTCCTCGCACGGTCCCTTCTCCCGGATCCACGCCGCGATGACCGGCGAGTAGCGCACGAGCACCTCGTCCGGTCGGTCCGAACGGAAGACGCGGCCGCCCTCTACGTACTCGGCCGGATCGAACGTAGGCGGGATTTCGAACCGGGTGTCCGTGATCGCGGCCTCCAGGATGCGATCGAAGCGGAACACCAGGACGTCTTCCCTGACGTGGCAGTGCCCGATCACGAACCACCCGCTGCCGCCGTGCACCACGACGTACGGGTCGATCTCGCGCTCCGTGGCAGCCGTATCGTCCGGCTTCAGGTAACGGATCCGGCAGCGGCTGCGGGCCCGCGCTGCCGTCTCGAGGAGCACCCGGAGATTTGCGCCCGATCCGTCATCGTCCTGGACCGAGAACCGCTCGGCGAGTCCCTCCGCCGAGGCGACCGCGAGCTCCATGTCGAGGCGGTGGGCCAGACTCCGCAGCCTTTCGCGGTCCTCTCCGGAGGCGTCCGCGGCGGCCGCCCGCAGGCCCAGCGACAGTGCCAGGGCCTCGCGTTGCGACAGCTTGATAGGACGATCGAACTTGTTTCCTGAAAAGATTTTTACTCGCTCAGCTTCGAGTAAAATCTGAAGCTCGTCGGCACCGCCCGGCGGATGGTACCACTCGCGGGCCGAGATGTCCTCGATATCGCGTCGCACCGTGTCGGCAGGGACGCCGATGGTCCGCGCCGCCTCGGTTACCGAGACCCCTCCTTCCCGGTTCGCCAGGGGGAGCAGGAACAGGATCCGCTCCAGCTGCTGTCCCGCCGTGCCGCGATCAGACATCGGTGCCTCCCGCGGGAGCCGCCCCGTACACGGCGAGCACCTCGCGGACGAGGGACCCGAGCTCTTCAGCCAGCTCCGGGGGATCCTCGATGCGGGCGTTCCCCTCGAGGCTGAGAATCCAGCGCAGGAACGGGTTCACCTGCCGCACGGCGAACGTCCGAACCTGCGATCCATCCGGCCTCTCCTCGACGAGGGCACCGTAGCCGTTCCGCTCGGCCCACAGGCAGGCAGGGAAGGCGAAGCCGACCCGGGCCTCGATCGCCGGCTCGTCTTCGGAGCCGAGCTCCCAGGCGTCCCGATCGCGAAATCGATCGAGAGAGAAGCCGTCCGGGATCTCGTAGTCGGGCGTCGCGGGAGACTTCCGGTTGATCGTCGGGTCCTCGAGGCGCCCCACACGGAAGACTCGCAGATCGTCGCGAAGGGCGTCCTGACCGACCAGGTACCAAGTTCCACGCTGGTACACCATTCCGTACGGGGCGACGTCCCGTTCCGTGGACTCCCCGCGCCGGATGCCGTGGTACGTGAACCGGACCCGCTTGCGGGCGAGAAGAGCATCGGAGAGGGCACGGACGCGCCCCCGGATGTCCCTCGCCTCAGGCCGGTCCGCGAACAGGACGGGCGGCGGTCCTCCGTGTCCGACGTGCGGCGAGAGGTCGAACGACAGCTTCCGCATGGCCGAGCGCGCCTCGCGCCGCAACGGAAACGCGGGCATGTCGGCCAGTCGCTCGAGCGAGTCGTAGGCGACGCCGGCGTCCTCCACGGCGATCTCCACGCTCCCGTACTTGGACTCCTGGCGTGGAGTCGGGCCCGGCGCGGGTCCGGCCGTGTCCGAGATCAGGCGCAGGTACGGCAGGTAGAAGTCCCGGCTCGCGAGACGGTAGGCCTTGATCTCCTCGGTCCCGTAGTTGATGCGCAGATCGACGGTCTCGATCGGGATTCCGAGCCGGCGCAGCTCATCCTTGTCGCGCTCGAACATGCGGCGGACGGTCTGACGCGCCGTGTCGTCTCCGTCCGCGTACCGGACGGCGTAGGCCGGGACGGCCTCCATGATCTGCTCGACCTCGACCGGCACCCGGCGACCGACGAGAAAGGCGATCAGGTCCAGCCAGCGCTGCGTCTTGGAGATCGAGTCGGTCAAGCCGCCCTCCCGCGATCGGGACGTGGATCCACCCCCACGTTACGCACGTCCCCGCATCTTCGCCCGCACCACGCGCACGAGCAGGCCCTCGCAGCCGATCCCCAGGATCTCGCGACGCCACCGGCCGATCTCCCCGCGAGTCACGGCTTCGTTGTGAGCCGCCGGATTGCGCAGGCCGCGCAGTGGCTCCAGCTGATGCGGCAGAACGCCCTCCAGCCACCGCCAGTCGTGCGGCAGCGAGGCCTCGAGAGCGCGGCGCACCACGGGCTCCTTCTCGAGCAACCGCTGCAGGGAGCCGAGGGTCTGATGAGGGACGCGGCGCCCCTTCCCGAGATCCACCAGGCCCCCGTCGGTCCTCACCTCCCGTTCGTGCGGCGGACGGCCGGCCAGCACCCGGGCCAGCGCGGTGAACATCAGCGTGTTGAGCTCCGTCTCGACAGCCTTGCAGTACTCGACAGCCGGGCTGCCGAAGTCGAAGCCGGGGTCGTCGCGTCGGGCGCGGAAGATCGCCTCGCCGGTCGTGAGGAACGTCCGGGTCGTGGGCTCGAGGGCGTCCCAGATGTCGGGACCGAGAAGGTTCTCCCGCAGCTCTGCGGCCAGGCGCTCCGTCTCGCCGCGCAGCTCCGCGTCCCGCTCGGCCCAGCGGCGCCCCCCGGTCAGTGACAGGGCGTCGGCGAACCAAGTCGCGCCATCCTCACGCGTGACGATGAGCGGGAGGTCCACCATCCCCCCGTACAGCGACACGGGCCGGTCGTGATAGCGCACGTTCCGGAGCCGCCGCAGCTCCTCGATCGTAGCCGGCGAGTCCTTCGCCACGAGGCGACGGATGTCCCACAGCTGGAACCAGAAGTCAGCGGCGAGGCCCTCATAGTAACGCGGCATGTGATCCCGCACATCCGCGTCGGTGAGGTCGACGATGCGAGCCACGTACAGGGAGCTGTAGTCGGTCAGGTAAAGGTGCGTCTCCGTCTCGGCCGCGACCTGGTCCCGCAGGGCCAGCACCTCGTCGCGGTGCGGGAGCGGCCCCTGCCGGTTCGGCGAACGGACCTTGGCCCACCATACGTAGACGTCCTCTTCGGGGACCTTCCTTTCCTTCCGCTGGGCGGCCCAGCGGAGAAGTACCTCCAGGTGGCGGTCCATCGCGTCGTCTGCGTATGAGGGGTTCCACACGCTGAGAAGATGTCGAGGCACGGCGCTCGCTTCGGTCATCGAGGTGTCCGCTGTGCATGGGTGGAACCGTCCGAACGCGGCGTGCGAGGCGCCCGGCAAGGTAGCCTTCCGGTCCGGGAGCCTCCAGAGCGCGGTCGCTTCACGTCACTCCCTCTCACGGGCATGGGTACGCCGGGGTGGGCCTCTCCACCCCGGCTGGAAGGGACTAGCCGTCCATCCCTCGACCCCGTGCCCAGCCCCGTCGACGACTCGGCGATGCGAGCGACGCGACGCCAGCGGATTCGTCCCGCGCGCCGCCGCCGGCTCCCGGGAACGCCGACAGGTGCACCAGGCGTTCGGCCGAGTCGACGACATCGGCCAGCTCCGCGCCGATCACCTCGCCCGTCAGGAGCTCGTAGGTTCCCTTCCCCACGGTGGGCGCTCTGCCTCGTGACGCCCTGCCGGCCGAAGCCAGGAAGCGGGCAGCGTCGGTCTCCTCGGGATGCGGCTCGCGCTCGCTTCGGCGGGCGGAAGACGGGGCAGCCATGGCGTCCATCACGTAGCCGGCAAGCAGCCGCTCGTGCAGGCGGGAGTATAGGGACTGGCTTCCCACCGCGTCGATCCCGAGCGGGCGTGACCCGAGGAAGGCCAGGATGCCGACCTGCTCATCGGCTCGCGGGAACCGGCGGATCCACTCGTTCAGGGTATCGGCGTGCCGGTCGTACATTTCGTCCATCGCCCCGGTGGCCGAGTCAACTCCGAGGCTGGCGCCGTAATCCGAGATCTCGTTCCACACGGCGCCCTGTGCGTGGGCCAGGACGCTCGCCGCCGCGAGGCTGGGAGCGCCGGCGTACTCCGCCTCTACCTCACGCGCCTTGCGTCGGACACGGGACGGCGCGTGCCGTGGCGTGGGACGAGCGCGGAAACGCTCGCTCACGTCGTGCCACCGGCCCTGCTCCATGCAGGACACGGGGATCACGGTCTCCGACCCGGCCTCCAGGATGATCGTCCGGTTGGTGATCCGGTTCTGCTTCGCCCCGATCAGCTGCTCACCGTCCAGGATGAGCACGTCCGACTCCCCGCGGTTGGCCGCGCACAGGCTCGGCACGGTCCCCGCACCGATCTCGGCGATCGTGACCAGGTTCGCCACCAGTGCGTCCGTCAGGAGCACGTAGGGCAGATCCGCTTGCAAGCCGGAGAGCACCGGAAACACGGTGAGGTTCTCGTGCCTTCGCCGTTCTCCGAGCGACACCGGCAAGCGGGGCGACAACGAGGGCTGGGGTCGGTTCGTATCCGTCTGCGCCATGGGCACCTCCCGTATCCAATGGTTTCCAATGAATGATACGGGAGGGGTCTGACAGCTGGATCTTTCCGGTCCGCTGGCAACGGGGGGGGGATTGACGTGGACTCGTCCGCTTGGCGTTAGTGGTGTGACTCCCAGATCCCGAGAGGTCGCAGCATGCCCCTCACAGAGTGTCCCGATTGCGCCGGCGTCGTGTCCGACTCGGCTCTCACCTGCCCCACCTGCCACCGCGTGATGGCGGTGCACGCACAGTCGGGATCCGTGTCCAGCAGCAACATGTTCCGCTGGGCGGTCGGCGGCATGCTGGGACTGGTCACTCTGTGGATCCTGATCCAGATCGCGTACCTGGTCCGGACCTTCTAGGCCGGACATCCGGTCGTTGCGACTCGCTCAGGGACCGGCACGCTCGGAACGCTCCCGTGTATCGAGCACCGATCTACCGCCCCGACACGGATTCGCCTCTGGACCCTGGAGAGCCCGGTGATGCGTCCGAATAACCCCATCATCCTGGCGGGGTCGTGTGCCGCGACGCTACTCCTCGGCGCGTGCACGGCGGATGACGAGTCGCGGCCGGGCTTTCCGCGCACCTCCCGAACGCCGATCGCGAGCGCGCCGTTCCCGTATGCCGCGCCGGAAAATGTAGGGCTCTCCTCCGACGCGATCTGGTGGCTCAAGGAGCGCCTGTACTCGCGCGTGGTCGCGCGCCGCGTGATCGGGTTGGAGATCCTGGTGCTCAAGGACCGGCGGATCGTCCTGCACCAGGCGATGGGTTGGGCGGATCGTGACGAGCTCGTGCCGCTGGAGCGCAACTCGGTGTTCCGGATCGCTTCCATGACCAAGCCGTTCACGGGGACGGCGGCCCTGCTCATGGTGGACGACGGGCGCCTGACGCTGGACGACCGCGTGGCCGATCACCTGCCCTCGTTCGACAGCAGGCCGTCCGCGTCCATCACGGTGCGACAGCTGCTCACCCATCGGTCGGGCTTCGTCCAGGGCGGGCAGCCGCCCGGCTACGCGGCCAGCCCTTCCCTGCTCGACGCCGTGCGGCTCGCCGGTGAGGCGGGTCCCGATTTCCCACCGGGCGACCGGTTCATCTATTCCAACCTGAATTCGGAGGCCCTCGGCGCCCTGGTCGAGACGGTCTCGGGCGTTTCGGTGGAGGACCTTCTCGCGGAGCGCGTGCTCGCACCCCTGGGGTTGTCCGACACACACGTCCGGTTCGCACCCGGCGCCACGTGGACGTCACGGGTCCCCAGCTCCTTCCGGCAGTGGGGAGCCGGACGGTGGGAGCGAGCCTGGAGCGCGGCCCGGGCCCGGCCGGAGACGTGGTTCAGCCCGGCGGGTGACCTCTATTCCACGGCGTTCGACTACGCGCGTTTTATCGCCGCGTGGATGGACCGCGGCCGACACGACGGGGGACGTCTCCTGTCCGCTTCCCTTGTCGACTCGGCGCTCGCCGATCCGGCACCCGACGCTGCGGGCGGCCCCAGGAACCGGTTCTACGGCATGCACTGGGAGATCTACGCGCCGCCGCCGGCTCCCGGGACGCTTCCGGTCTTCGGGCACCGCGGGGCCACCGGCACGCTCGGGATGGCGATCCCGGAGACGGACGCGATCGTCATCTGCCTCACCAACTCGGGCGACACGGAGGTGGTCGACGAGGTGATCGAGGCGGCGCTCGAACTGTTCGGCGCGCCGAGCAGGTAAGGAGGAGAGGGCGGGAGCCCTCCCACGATGGGGGCCGCCCGTCGTCGAGCGGTCGGATGATGTCAGGGAGCTCCCGCGCCGCCGCTTTCCGTCCACTCCCGCACGTACCGGAACTGCGCCTCCGTCTGCGGAGACGTGGTCCAGAACGAGTCGGGTCGGGTCTCCCACAGCTCGGCGACGCGAGTCAGCGCCTCTTCACCCGTCATCCCGTGCCGCACCAGCCAGCATCCGACGATCGTCCCCGTGCGCCCGATGCCTCCCCAGCAGTGGAGATAGACCGTGCCCCCGTCCTCGATCACGCGGTCGATCGTGTCGAGAATCCCGCCCGTGCGGGCGGATGAATCGGGAATCGACATGTCCGGCACGGGGTGCGACTCGCGCACCGCTCTCCCGTCGGCCAGCTCTGCCAGCAGGTGATCGTACGGCTCGAGCGGATCCTGCCGCGTCGTGAGATCCACGAAGCACGTGACGCCCGCGTCCAGGATGCGGCGCAGCTTGAGGCGCGATGAGTCGTCGTCACGGGTGCGCGGGTAGTGTCCCGCGAGGAATCCGGGAGCGACCCAGTAGCAGTCCGAAATGGGCTTGGGTGGATTCAATCGGTCTCCGGGTCGGTCGCCTCGGGGAGCTGCGGGCCACGCGTACACGCTCCACACGATCCAAGATCGTCCGGCTCGCGCGCGACGTCTACGGGGGACCCGACTTTCCGCCGGGCCGCCGCCGCGTCTATCGTACCGCATGACCCTGGACGCAGACCCGCCCCGTACGCCCGAGCCGCCGGACGACGAAGCCCTCCTGGCGGACTGCCGGGTCGAGACGTTCCGGGCCGGCGGGCCCGGCGGCCAGCACCAGAACAAGACCGAGTCGGGCGTTCGTCTGACGCACCTGCCCACGGGCATCTCCGTTACGGCGCGCGAGTCACGCAGCCAGCACCGGAACCGGCAGACGGCGCTGGCCCGCCTGCGCGGCGCGCTGGAGGAAGCGGCCCGCGAGGAGGCACCCCGAATCCCCACACGGACGCCGGCACGCGAGAAGCGGCGCCGCCTTGAGGAGAAGCGGCGCCGCGCGGAGATCAAGCAGGCACGGAAGAAGCCCGACCCCGAGGAGTGACGGCGGCGACGGGCGCCTCACCGGCTGCGCTGTCAACGAAATCGCTCGTCACCCTGTCCAACCTGCCGAGATCGCCCGTACCGATTCCCTGACCCGAAGCCGAGGACGCGCTTTATGCCTTCCGCGACACGCCAGATCCGCCTGGCGGCCCGCTCGCTGACCCGCACGCCCCTCGTCACCGGCGCCGCCGTGGTGAGCCTGGCGCTCGGGCTGGGGGCCACGACTGCCGTGTTCAGCGCCGTGAACGCGGCTCTGCTCGGCGGCCTGCCGTTCGAAGACCCCGACGCGCTGGTCGCGGTGTTCCGCACCACGCCCCACTTCCGGAACGGCCCGTTCGCCCCGGGCAACTTCCGCGACCTGCGCGACCACACCCGGACGCTGAGCGCGCTGGGAGCCATCTCGCAGGGAACGGGCCTGCTCAAGCGCTCCGAGGGGACGACGCAGATATCGGCCTACGAGGTGAGCGGCGACGTGTTCCCGCTCCTCGGCGTGCGGCCCGTTCTCGGGCGACTCATCGGTCCGGAGGACGAGCGCCTCGAGGCGCCGCCCGTGGCCGTGCTGAGCGGCGAGGCGTTCCGGTCGCACTTCGGGGCGGACCCGTCCGTCGTCGGCACCACCCTCTCCGTGGATGGCGAGATCGTGACGGTGATCGGGGTGCTTCCCGAGGACTTCCGTATCCCGCACCGCACCCGGAACATGGAGAGCGAGATCTGGGTCCCGTATCGTCCGTCGCTCGAGCACGCGCAGTCGCGGCGCAGCAACTACCTGCTCCTGGTCGGCCGCCTCGCGGGCGGCGCGACGGTGCAGGAGGCGGAGACGGAGCTCGTGTCGCTGATGGCGGGAATCGCCGAGACGTATCCCGAGATCCGTGGCGAGTCGGTCCGGCTCGGATCCATGTGGCACGAGTCGGCCGGACCGATCCGGGGACCGCTGCTCCTGATGCTCGGCGCCGTGGCCATGGTCCTGCTGATCGCGGTGGCCAACGTGGCGAGCCTGATGCTGGCACGTGGCGCGCGGCGGCGTCATGAGATGGCGCTGCGCACGGCCCTCGGGGCGACGCGCGGGGTCATCGTCCGCACGGTGCTGCTGGAGAGCGCCGTGCTGGCCGCCGCGGGGATCGCGATCGGGCTCTTCGTGGCGTGGGCCGGTGTGCGCGTCATCGGCCAGCTCGGCGCCACCCTGTACCCGCAGCTCCAGGGGCTCACGCTCGACGCGCGGGTGTTCGGATTCGCGCTCGGCGTCACGGCGCTCGTGGCCGTTCTCGCCGGGACGCTCCCGGGCTGGCAGATCTCCGGCAGCGACCCGCAGGATGCCCTCCGCTCGGGCAGCGCTCGCACCGGTATCACCCGCTCGCACCACAGGCTCCTCCGGAGCCTCGTGGTGGCCGAGCTCGCGACGTCGGCCGTGCTGCTCGTGGGCGCCGGACTGCTGCTGCGCGCCTTCCTCGGCCTGCTCGATCGCGATCCCGGGTTCGAGACGGAGTCGCTGCTGACTCTGGTGGTAGACGTCTCGCCCGACCGATACCAGGAGGTGGGAGCCAACCACGCCTTCCTGCAACCGGGCATGGAGGCCGTGCGCAACCTTTCCGGCGTCGAGGCGGCGGCCACCATCTCGCTCATCCCGTATGCCGGATGGGGCAACAATTTCAACACGCGATACGAGGGCGTGTCGGGAGACGAGACACAGTTCCCGCTGACCGAGAGCCGGGTGGTGTCCCCCGGGATCTTCGCCACGTTCGGGCAGGCACTCCTGCGGGGCCGCCTGTTCGAGGCAAGCGACATCACACTCGAGGACACGCCTCCCAACGTGGTGGTGAACCAGGCCCTGGTGCGTCGTGACTTCCCCGACGGAGACGCGATCGGGAAGCGCTTTCACCTCTCGGAGACGGTGCTGGCGACGATCGTCGGCGTGGTCTCCGACATTCGAAACTTCGGGCCGATCGAGGACCCGCGGCCCGAAGCCTACTTCAACATCATGCAGGGGAGCAGCTCGAGGACGCGGTTTCCGGTCGTGGTTCGGGTGACGGGCGATCCGGAGGCGCGGGCCACGTCCATCGCGAGCGCGCTGCGGACGGTGGACCCCGACGCGGCGGTCACCCGGGTCCGGTCCATGGACGCCGTGATCTCCGCCTCCCTGAGGCGTCAGCGGTTCTACATGATCCTGCTCGGAAGCTTCGCGCTCGTGGCCGTCGTGCTGGCCGTGACCGGACTGTACGGGGTGATCAGCTACGCCGTGGCGCAGCGCACGCGGGAGCTGGGGATCCGCGCCGCGCTGGGCTCGAGCCGCAGCCGGACCCTCGGATTCGTGTTGCGGGACGCCGCGCTGCTGGCCCTGGGGGGCCTGGCCGTGGGGATCGTGGCGGGCATGCTACTGACGCGACTGCTGGAGGGGATGTTGTACGGCGTACATCCGTTGAGCGCGGCCGTGTGGACCGGAGCGCTCCTCGCCCTGTTCGGCACGACCGTCCTGGCGGCCCTCGTCCCCGCGGTGCGGGCGGCGCGCGTGGATCCGCTGGAGGCGATCCGCTACGAGTGAGGGGGCTCCGGGCCACGCGGCGCCTCGCAGGGTTCGAGCGCGTCGTACTCCGGCCTCCCGCTCTACGGACTCCCCACGGGATCGAGCACGACGTCGACCCACTGGTAGCTCTCACCCGGCGTGAGGCGCACCAGGCGCTCCTGCGTGACGTAGCCCTCGCGGGCCACCCGGACGGTGTACACGCGGGCCGGCATCCGGTGCTCGATGAGCGGCGTGTCCCCGAGGCGGGCTTCGCCGGCGTACACCGTCGCCCAGCGCGGCTCGCGCACCCCCACCGAGAGGAGCGCATCGGAGATATCGAACGAGATGCGGGCGGCTTCGCCGGCGCGCACTATCACCGTCCGCTGTTCGGCCAACCCATCGCCCGCTTCCGGGACGAAGCGCACCGTGTAGGAGCCCGGGCGGAGCCGCAGCCCGCTCAGCGGCGCGGCCCCTCGATCGCGGCCGTTCAGCAGCACCCGGCCGGGAAGGTTGGCGCTCACGGCCACTGTGCCGGTGGTGGGCGGTGCGCGGGCCAGCGTGAGACGGAGTGAGTCGTCCGCGGCCAGCTCGATCAGGGTGTCCAGGGTGAGATAGCCGGCCGCCTCGGCGCGTACCCGATGCGACCCCACGGCCAGCAGGGCGCCGGAGTCCGGGCTCACGGCGAGCGTGTCGTCCACCGTCACTGCGGCGGCCACCGGTTCGACGCTGAGCGCGAGCCGCACCGGAGGGGGCTCGGGCGGCGGGGCCGTGTCGGGCGGTGGGCTGTCGGGGACCTCGCTCGAATCGGCGGCCAGCACGAGGTTCTCGTCGCCCGTGCCGCGCAGGCCCCACTCGGCCCCGAAACGAAGCCACGCCGCGAAGCCTCCCCCGAGAAACAGGACCACGAACAACGAGCCGAGAACCAGCCCTCGGCCGGGCCCCTTGACGCGGCGCGGCGACGAGAACACGGGCGCGGCGGGGACCGGCTGGCTCGGGTCAGCGGCGGACGGAGACGCGCCCGCGCTGCCGGTCGCGGGGGCCGGAGCCGCCGGGGGAGCCGGAGCGGTCGGCGGAGTCGGGACAGGAATCGGGGGCACCGGTGGCGTGTCGACGGGCTCCGGTGCGACCGGCGCCGGGGGTGCCACGAGCGGATCCGGCGCCCGGGCGACGTCCGCCGCGGCCTCGGGCGGGGTCACGCCCGTCCCCAGGCAGTGCGTGTCGATCGCCGATCGGAACTCGGCCGCCGTCTGGAAGCGCTTCTCGGGCTCCTTGGCCAACGCCCGCCGCAGAACCCACGCCGGACCCTCGCCGAACCGGCTCTCCACCTCGGCCAGCTGCGCCGGGTCCTCGTTGACGATCTGGTAGGAGATGGCGGACATGTTGTCGCCCGTGAAGGCCAGCTCGCCGGTGAGGATCTCGCAGTACACGGTCCCGAGGCTGAACAGGTCGGAGCGTCCGTCCACCGGCTCCCCGCGCACCTGCTCCGGGGACATGTAGCGCGGCGTGCCGACCAGGCCCCCGTCGCGGGTCAGGTCGCCCACGCCGAGCTTGGCGATCCCGAAATCCATCACCTTCACCAGGCCGGTCGAGCGATCCACCATCAGATTGCCCGGCTTGATGTCGCGGTGCACGATTCCGGCCTCGTGCGCCGCGCCGAGGGCTTCGCAGGCCTGCTGCACGATGACGGCGGCCTCGCCCGCCGGGAGCGCCCCACCCGCCAGGCGCCGGGCCAGCGTGTCGCCCTCGACGTACTCCATCACCAGATAGTACAGGCCGCGCTCCTGCCCGTAGTCGTACACCGTGACGATGTTGGGGTGGCTGAGGCTTCCGGCCGAACGGGCCTCCTGCTGGAAGCGGGCGATGAGCTCGTCCGTGTTCCCGGCGAACTGCCCCGTGTCGAGGCGGACCGTCTTGATGGCGACGGCCCGGTCGAGGTCCGGATCGTAGGCCCGGAACACCTCCGCCATGGAGCCGCGGCCGAGGTGCGCCTCGAGACGGTAGCGGCCGAGCATGGGCTGGCTCATGCGCCCCCGCCGTCCGGCGCGTCGCCGACGCCCGTCTCGCTCTCAGCGTCATCGGCGGACCCTTCATCCAGCGCGCCCGCCGCCTCCGCCTGCATGCCGCCCACGAACGCCCGCACGCTGGGGCTGAAGTCCTCCTCGCTGGGGATCCAGTCGGGCACGATCTGGAGCACGTTTCCGAACTCCGCGCGGGCGTCCTCCTCCCGACCCTCGGCCAGGGCGAGCGCCCCCAGGCGGCCGCGTACCCGGATCTCGTCCGACTCCATCAGAAAGGGAGTTTCGGCGAGGATCGCCTCGTACAGCTCGCGGGCGGCGTCGAAGTCGCTGCCCTCCAGCTCGACCGCCCGGTGGATGCGAGGCTTGGCGGCGAGCGCCCCGAGGCGGAGCTCCCACTCCTCGGCCGAGCTGGCCGAGGTCCCGGCCGCGTACGCCTCCAGGTCCCGCAGCACCGCGTCCACGTGCTGTTCCGGCGTCAGGTCGGGGGAGCCGACGATGGAACCGTCGAGCAGGTCTTCCGTAACGTCCGCCGCGAGCATGAAGATCCCCCGGTCGAGCTGGCGCTGAAGACCGGGCCCGCTGACCTCGCGCGAGGCCTCCACCAGGGTGGCCATCGCCTGCCGGGGCCGGCCGGCGTCCACCTGCACGTCGGCCAGGGCGAGAGTGAGATCGACGCCGTCGAGGCTCGCCGCGTAGCCGTGCCGCACCAGGAGCTCGGCCGCGAGGACCGGGTCGCCGGCGGCGTCCCGGTCCAGGGCGAGGCGCTCCACCGGGCTGAGCGTTTCCGGATCCATCTCCCCGATCGGGCGGAGCCACTGAACGGCCGTGGCCCCGGCGCCGGCCCGGATGGCGCCGGACACGGCGGCCCGAGCGATGTCGAGGCGCATCTGCCGCACCTGCTCCGGATCGAGCGTGGCCTCGAACACCGCGAGCTCGGTGCGCGCCCGCTCGTATTCCTCCTGCGCGATGATCGACTGGAGGAACGCGGCCCGCAGCGAGACGACGTCGTCTCGCTCCGCGGCCTCCGCCTCCGCCAGCTCCTCGCGCAGCAGCGTCTCGGCCCCGGCGGCATCGTCGCCCGACGTGAGAGCCCGCATGGCGGCGGTCAGGCGGTCGGTGATCGTGCCGGACGGGAGCCCTGGGACTCCACGCTCACTCACCCCGCGCACGAACAGCTCGCCGGGTCGCGTCCCCCACGCCGTGCGCGGCAGGACGACGACGGGCTCGGAGGAGGTGGCCACCTGAGCGTCCTCTCCCCCGTCCTGCCGGCGGAACACTTCGAACGTGGCGGCGCCCGGTGTGCCCGGAATCCACGCCAGCCGAGCGCCTCCCTCCGGTCCCGTGTCGAGCGTGAGGCTGAGTCCGCGGGGGGCCGGCGGCGGCCCCGTGCAGCGGAACCGGACGGTGCGGAACCGTTCCTTTCCGCCGCTGACGAGCATGTCGCCGGTCGGGGTAACGGCGAGCCCGGTCACCGGGCTGGTGATCCATGGCGCGCCGACCCGGCACTGCGTCCCCTCCGGTCCGAGCTGCACGGCCGTTCCGGTGGCTCCGTCCAGCAGGAAGGAGCGGCCCCACACATCGGCGCCGGCACCGATCGTCTCGACGCCCGTGACCGGCGGCCCGCCATCGGCGTAGATCCCGTGCTCGTCGAACCGCTGGACGCGCGACCCCTCGAGGTCCACGACCGCGAGGTCTCCGGCGGAGGTGAACGACAGGCTCACGGCCTTCGAGATCTCTCCCCTCCCCGTCCCCTGGCGGCCTACGCGCTGCAGGAAGGTGCCGTCGGACGATAGGATCTGGATCTCGTCGTCGTCACCGTCGTACACGGCCAACGCCCCGTCGCCGGCGCGCCATGCCAGGGCCTCCGGTCTCTTCAGCTCACCGCCCGCCGTGGCCTGCGGCAGCGTCCCCACGACCGCTCCGTCGCGCGACAGGCGACGCATGCGGCGGTCCGGGCCGACCAGCACGAAGCCCTCCGCGGTGCCCGTGGCGACGGGCGATCGAGACACTTCGGCGGGTGGGGCGATCCGGGCGACGGTGACGCCGGAGGGATCCAGCACCACGAGGCCTCGCTCGTCCTGCACCAGCCACCGTTCGTCGGCGTCTCCACCCTCGGCACCGGGGGCGACCGCGAGGACGCGTCCCGGAAGAGTGTCTACGGCGGCGGTCGTCCAGGCGCGCCGGGCCGGCTCCAGGAACACGGTCCCCTCCGCCCACTCGAGGCCGAACTCCTGCACGAGCAGGTCCTTCTGGTCCACGACGGTGAGCACGGCACGCGGGCCGGAAATCGAGAGCCCGGTGAGGCGCTCGAAGCGCGCGGGTCGCCCGCCGGGCCCGAACAGCTCGCCGCGCAGCTCGCCCGTCGGCTCGAGGACCACGACGCGGGACTTGTCCTCGAGGACGAGGAACACGGCGCCCGCCGGGCCCACGGCCAGGTCGGTCGGCTTCTTGCCGCCCAGGCGCTGGGTCAGGTCGAAGCGCCAGCGGAGCGTGCCGTCGCGCGCGCCCGCCAGGACCACCCGGCCATCGGCGTCGTACACGACGGTGCCCCCGGCCGGGTCCACGGCCACAAGGGTCGGCTTCCGGAAGATCGCGCCCGCGAACCCGCCGACCACACGCTCGAGCAGGCCGTCGGGGGTGAACACGTTGACGACCCCGCGGCCGGCGTCAGCCGCCCACACCATGTCGTCCGCGTCGAGCGCGATGTCATCCAAGGAGTCGAAGCGCCCCGGGTCGTCGCCCCGCCCGCCCCAGCCGGCGAGGAGCCCACCGTCGCCGAACACGAAGATCCGCCGGCCCTCGGCGTCCGCCACGAGGACTCGCCCGCGGGAGTCCACCAGCGTCCGCACGGGCTCGCCTATGTCCCGGGACGGGTGGAGCGCCGCCAGGTTGCCCTTCCACACCAGGTTCTCGTCGAACCACAGCACGTCGCCCTTACGAGAATCGGTGAGGTACAGCCGCCCGTTATCGGCCAGGTACGCGCGATACGGATCCCTTACCTCTGCCGCCCGATCGCCCTTCACCAGTGTCAGGACGCGGCCCGGAGCGAGACGGAGGGGATCCTCGCGCGGTGCGTCCTGGGCCGCCAGTGGGGCGCCAATCGCCGGAACGAGGACGACGGATCCGAGCAGGGCGCTCAGGATGCAAACGAGGGACCGCGGGGTGCCGTGCCGGTTCGGGCGCACGCGTCTCTCCAGGCTATCGATACCGGGTGCCGACTACGCCGTGGAGAGTAGTCCGGAGCGCGAGAGCGGGGCAAGACTTGCCGAGGTCGGCTCAGCCGCCCGGCGGCCCCGGGATCGCGAGACACTGGTCCTCGACAACCATGCCGCCTCCCGCACCTCCGCCGCCGGGACAGATCGTCTGGCCGTCGGCCTTGAAGCACTCGTCCGGGTCCTGGATGTCGGGGCCCGGTGGCGGGTGATGCATCTCGGAGCATTCGTTGGTCGTCCCGCCCGGCGTGTCCCACGGCACGCCCTCGGTGGGAAACCTCTGCAGCTTTCCGGAGCGCACCGCGCTTCCCAGCCGGGTGATGAACCAGGCGTAGGTGTCGTTGTTGGCCATGTTCTTGTCGCGGTGGTTGCACTCGGGGGTCGCGGCGAGATGGAGGATCTTGTCCGGCCCGTACATCTTCTCCGTCTTCACGCCGGACAGGCACGCGTCCCCGTGGGCGTGGAGGTGCGTGTCTCCGAGCGGGACACTCTTCCAGATGTCCTCCTTGTACACGGCCGACGTGTGGTGCAGCAGCTCGTGGGCCACCAGCAGCCCGCGGTAGCGTTCCGACTCGTCGAAGAATCCCTCGCACAGGTTGACGTAGCCCTTCACGACGTGGTGCGCGGGAGGCGCCGCCGTGAAGCACACGTTGCCCGGGTTGTTGGGCTCGTTCTGCTTCGTGGGGCACTTGAGCTTGATCTTGATGCCGCCCGTCTCGGCCGAGCGGAAGCGATCCCATTCGGCGCGCACGACCTTCCGGATGGCGTCGAAGCGGTAGCCCTTCCACGGGCCGAACCAGTGGCGGGGAGACCAGTTGTCGTCGCCGTCCGCGGAGCGGTAGCCGTCCGCCCAGTAGTCGTCCCGGAACTGGCTCGCGCTCTCGCCGATGAACTCCAGCAGCTGATACGCGCGCCACGTGTTGTAATGCGCCAGGGCCCAGGCCTGCTTGGCCTGGTACAGTCGATAGCCCGGTTCATCTCGCTCGCACGAGCCGTCAACGAAGTCGGGGAGATGGATGGCCGGCATCTCGGGCGGCAGGTCGAGCGCGCCGATCGGGTCGATGTATCCGGCGCTGACCTGTCCACCCATCGACTCCACTCCGCCCACCGGGACGGCGGGTTGCGCGGCGACGGCCGGTTGGGCCCGGACGGCTGCCCGCGTAGGCGTCTCGGCCTGCGCCCGGGTCGCGCGGAGCTCCGGGCTGGCGGCCATCGCGGCCTGAACCACGAGCTCCGGCGTGAACACCAGGGCCGGCGACGAGCCCGCCCGCGTGATCGAGGACAGGGTCGCGGCGAGCTCCTCGTTCGATGTCGCGGGGGGACGGTACGTGGCGCCGAGGTCGCGCTCCACCTCGTCCGTCTCCGGATCCCACATCTCGCCCATCCCCGGCGAGGGTCCGAGATTGGCCTGCTGGGCCGGAGTCGCAGCGACCGAGACCCGGACCGGCGCGGCACGGATCGCCCGCGTGGGCTCGGCCGCCTTTTCCTCCTGAGCGGAGGCCGGTGCGGCGATGAAGAGCGCCGGGAGCACCATCGCGGCGAGTACCCGAAGTCGAACGGGAAGTCCGCGGATCATCGAGCGAGCCCTCATCGCTGTCTCCTTGCGTCGGGTGGGCCCTGCCCCGCACGGATGGGGAAGCCGCCACCGGAAGGCCGCTCCACGCCCCGCACGGAGACGGCCGGGAGTGCTGGACCAGTATACATCGGGAATGGCGTGTGTCCGAAGGGCAAGCGCGGCGACGTTGGGCGAGGATGGCGCAGCGGTCAGGCGCAGACGGTGGCCTGAGCTCGCTCGGAATTCAGAGATGAGATGTACTTCGTGCGGCCCGCCCAATCTCAGGAAGATATCTTCCTGGATCTGTCATGTGCCCGGAAGACCCTGCACGCCCGTATCCACGCACGAAGACGATCCACGCGACGACCCGTGGTCAAGGAGAGACTGCGGACAGGGCGCGTTCGCCTGGAACGCACGTCGCCCCACCGCACAGGCCTGCCTGCAGGCTGTCCGCGAGGGAGCTAGCGGACCTGGATATTTCCCCTGGTGATCTCCTGCAGCGCATGGTTCGTAGGCATCCCGGAGCAGAAATCCCACGCCATGTTTTCGTTGACTCCGAACCATAGGGACGTCGTCATCTCGTCCCCGGGCTCGACAGCACCTTCCCCGTGGTCCACGACCCGGAGTCCGAACCACTTTCCGATGTTCTGCTCGTTCATGGCCTGAATGGCCTGCCCGCCGAGCCAGGCGCTGTTGCCGACCACGCTCATGCATATCACGCGTGCCATGATCCGCCCGCGCGGTCTGCGGCTGTGGTAGAGGTAGTGCCACTTGCCGTCAACGCTTCCGTCGGCCAGCTGCTGGACGTTGAACTCGATCTCCATCCACTGCTCCCGGGTCGGGTGCCACACGGTTCCCTTGCCGGTCACCAGGTGAGCAGGCGCCCGGGCCTCGAATTGGGCATGGATCGGAGCCAGATCGACGACGGGGTCCGACGGCACCTGGACGTCGCAGGACGTGAGGGCGAGCACGCATGCCGCGAGGGCCACGGCGAAGAAAGCCTTCATGAGACGATTCACGAACCACCTCCGTGGTAGTGCAAGCATCGGCGGGGGGTGCCGGTGCGTTCCTGAGGCCGGAGTGGTCAGAAGGGGGGGTCTGACCTGCGTGTGGATACGCTTGCAAAACTAGGTCACGGCAACGGATCACGCATCTGTTGCGCGAGGTCGACACCGCGCGGTCAGGACACGAGGTTCTCCAGCGCTGACGCGTCCAGATCCGCGATCCCGAGCGTGGCCGGCGTGCGGGGCCCCTCCGCCCGGTAGTCCCGCTTCATCAGGCGTGACGTGAGGGCGATCACGGAGTCCATGATCGGGGTCTCGACGCCGAGCTGCCGGCCAAGCGAAGCCAGGAATACGAGACCGTAGCCCACATCCTCGTTCACGTACCGATGATCGAGGCTGGGCTGTGCCTTGATCCCCAGGAATCCGGGCGCCGTCCGGTACCCGTCCTCGTACGAGTCCTCGGTCATGTAGCCCTGCCGGAGGCTGAGCTCCGGATCCGGCACGACCTCGATGCCGAGCGCCTCGCCGATCGCGATCCGCTCCTGGTCCACGGCCTCGATCAGCCGGCCGACCGCCGGCGTGACGCCCTCCTCGTAGAACAGGAAGTCACCGCCCGTGCGCTCGAGCAGGCCGGCGTTGAGCAGTGTCACGACCGGGTGAATGACGGGGTTGGCGTTCTGGAGCGTTGTCTGGAGAACGTTCCGCGCGGGCTCGAGTCCCGGGTATAGCTCCCGCAGCAGCTCGAGCGTGCGCCCGGTGTGACGCGCTGGAAGCGTCGCCACGAAGAAGCCGCCGGTGAGCTTGAGGAAGACGCGGATCTGGCCCGGCTCCGTTAGGCGCACGGCGTACGGAAGGGTGGACGTCTCGGATACCCGGATCTCGTCGAAAGCCACGCCGAGGCCCGCCTCGTGCTTGAAGGCGAGGGCCCCACCGGTCGACCCGGGACACACGACAACCTCCTGCCCGACCTCGAGGTACGGGGCGCACGCGGCGGCAAACGGCCGTGTGGCGAACGCCGGGCCGACCAGGAACACGATGGCGGCTCCGCTCATCACGGTCTTCATGTCGTGGCCGGCGTAGGCGACGGGCGCGGCTCCCTCCAGGTCGCCCTCGGCCTCGATCCGCCCCGTCGCCGCGATGTGACCCACGTTGTCCGGGAATCGCTCGAAGTCGAACAGGAACACCTCGTGACCGTGCGCCGACCAGTCGAAGGCGACGGCCGTGCCGCCGGCGCCCGAGCCGAGAACCGCGATCTTCATGATGTCTGCCCCTCGCGAGTGCAGCGTTGCACCTAGCCTCGGTCCAGATCCGGGTCGGACGTCTCGCGCACCTCGGAACCTGTCCCACTTACCAGGGGATACCGCTCCGGATGGTCGATCGAGTCGATCGAGACGGCCAGCGCGAGTGGTCGGGCGTCGGACGCTCGACTCTCGAGAGCTGGGCGATCGGGACCTCTCGGAACCACGGGAACTGGTCGAACGGCAGGTAAAGCTCTCGCTCGTCCACGAGCAGCCACATGCCGTGCGTAGACACGTTGCTGAGCTCAGCCGTCGAAGTGACCTTGCCAGGCTTGCCGGTTTTCATCCTGCCGCTCCCTTTGATGTCGAGTGCCCGCTTGAGGTCTGGTGGACTCAATTCGTAATCGTGCGCAAGCTCGATCCGGGGCTCCGGCCAGATCTTCGCCTCGCCGTCCGGACCGGCCACGTGCACGTGGAGGCGGGCTTCCTCTCGCGAGAAGAAAAAGAACCGCAGTCCTCCTGATCTGAAAATGGTTGGGTTCACCCTCGAGGTCTAGCGAGGCGTGGTCAGGACTTCCTCATCGACAGCAGCGAAGCCCCCCTCTTCGGACAGTACACGCTGTACCTGGGCCAGCCCGTGGTGCACCCGCGTCCGTCCGGGGTGTATCGCGCCTTCGTACCCGGACCTCCCCCCGGACCGGGCTCCAGTGCCGGGACCCGACGACGGCACCAAGGTCGATACGGAAGCGCGGCCGCCCGAGCCGGTCAACACCCGAGGCCCCGAGATCTGCCCGATCCTGTCGCCGGACGGACGGTACCTGTTCCTGAACAGCGGGCGGGCCGGAACCGAGAACAACTTCTGGGTGGAGGCGAGCTTCCTGGAGGAGCTGCGGTGAGGGTGCGGCTGCGTGTCGCGCGACGGCCGACGCTCTTCGAGGCCGTGAAGAAGACGCACCGGACGCGCCTCGGGTAGCGTCCGGCCTCCGGCCTGTGTTCCCTACTCGTACCTGAGTGCCTTCAACGGATCGAGCCGCGCTGCCCTCAGCGCCGGGATCATAGTCGCCGCGAGGCCAACTCCCAGAAGCAGCAAGGCCACTCCCCCGAACGTCAGCGGATCCGACACGCCGACGCCGTACAGCATGCTGCCGAGCGGTCGAGTCGCCACGAAGGCGAGAACGAGTCCGATGCCGGTTCCCACGGCCACCAACGCGGCTCCCTGCCTGATCAGCAGTCGGATGACGTCGCCCGGACCGGCTCCGACGGACACCCGAATCCCGACCTCGCGCGTGCGACGGGCCGCCGTGTAGGCCACGACGCCGTACAGCCCGATCGTGGCGAGGAGGGCGGCGAGACCGCCGAACACGGCCAGCAGGATCCCTCCCATGCGCGGGGCGAACAACATCAGCCCCATATGCTCGGGCATCGTCTTGAGCTCCATCACGGGCAGGTCTTCAGCGATCGCCCGTACCTCGCGTTGGAGGACGGGGAGCAGCGGACCCGGCTCGCCGGACGTGCGCGCCACCAGCGACATGAAGCTCTCGTTGCTCTGCATCCAGGACTGGTACACAAAGGGACGCGGGGCCTCTCCGAGCGTCCGGACCTTGGTATCGCGGGCCACGCCGATGACCGTCCGAACCTCGCCGTCCCGGTCCCCGAGGCGAAGCCTCTTTCCCAGCGCGCTTTCGCCGGGCCAGTGCTGCCGCGCCGTGGCCTCGCTAACGATCACCACGAGCGGTGCGTTACGGTCATCCGATTCCGTGAAGTCGCGGCCTTCGAGCAGGACCACGTCCAGGGTTCGGAAGTAGTCCGGCGAGATGCGGGTGACGTCCACGCTCGGAGGAGATTCCAGGTCGATGTCCGCTCCCACCGGATAGATCTCGTTCGTCTGGACGGCGGCTCCAAGGGGAAGGCGGCTCGCCATCGCCGCCGCCTCGACGCCCGGAAGAGCCCGAGCACGCTCCAGGAGCAGCGCCAGCACCTCGTCCCTGCGCTCTCGCTCCCAGTCGGTCAGGCCGGGAGCCACTGTCATCACGACGGCCTGCTCTTCCTCGAACCCCGGGTCGATCTCCTGCGCCGCGATCAGGCTGCGAACGAACAGGCCCGCTCCGACCAGGAGCACCATGGAGATGGCGACCTGCGCCACGACGAGCACGTTCCGGAGACCGAAACGTCGGTATCTGCTTCCCACCGTCGAGGGCAAGTCTTTGAGGGCGGGCACGAGCTGCGGTTTCGTGGCCTGGAGGGCGGGCACCAGACCGAACAGGAGCCCGGCGAGGACAGCCACGCCGAACGTGAAGGCAAGCACCGTCGCGTCGAGCCCCAGGTCGAGAGACAACGAGACCAGCATCGGTGGCTGGAAGCGCACGATCGCCGTCGTGATCGCCCACGCGAGCAGGAGACCGAGCGCTCCTCCCGCTACGGCCAGCACCAGGCTCTCTGTAAGCAGCTGCCGGATGAGGCGACCCCTTCCAGCCCCCACGGCCAGCCGGATCGCGATCTCGCGGCGGCGGCCCAGGGCCCGCGCGATCATGAGATTCGCCATGTTCGAGCACACGATCAGGAGCAGGAGGCCAACCACGGTCATCAGAAGTGCCGCCACCGGTACCATGTAGCCGTCGATGTTCGGGTGCATGCGCACGTCGCTGCTCGGAATGACGTGGAAGCTCCGCTCGGCGTTGCTCTCGGGGAACGCGGCGCCCAGCTGAGCCGCCTTGAGGTCCATGCGCGCCTGCGCCTGCTTATGTGTCACGCCGGGCTGCAGCCGGCCTTTCACCAGGTAGTTCCGGCCGCTCCGCACATCGAGGCCGGACCGGGACGGATCGAAGTAGGTGATCGCGCTGGCCGGGATCCACACCTCCACGCTGAAGCCCACCCACACGCCCTTGAACCAGTCCGGCGCCACGCCCACGATCTCGAACGGCTTGCCCTTGAGGATGATGGTCTGCCCGATGACCTCCGGGTCGGCGCCGTAGTGCCGCCTCCAGAGGCTGGTGGCGATCACGGCCACCGAGGCACCGGGCCGATCGTCGAGGCCGTCCTGGAACACGCGTCCGCGAGCCGCCGGAATCCCTAGGACGTCGAAGTAGTTCCCTGACACGTTCTCACCGAACAGGACTTCGGCCTCTGTTCCGACGGTCATGGCGACGAAGTCGGCCGCGTAGGCGGCCACGTCCACGAACGTCTCACGGTCCTGTCTGATCTCGACGTAGTCGGGATAGTCGTGCGGGTTCATGAAGGTTTCGTCGCCATCCAGCGTGTAGATGTCGACCAGATCTTCGGGACTCACCACGGGCAGCGGCCGGAGCAGCACGGCGTTGACGATGCTGAAGATCGCGCTGTTCGCGCCGACCCCGAGAGCCATGGTCAGGAGGGCGACGATCGCGAAGACGGGACGGCGGACGAGCTGCCGGATGGCGTATCGGAGATCGGCCAGCATGAACCTGCCTCGTGTGAGGGCGTGGAATTCGTCTGACTATCGGCAGTACGAGGAGGCGAGGGCGGGCGGTTTCAGGTTGGCACCACCGCCGGGACTCTCCGCCCTACTCCGCGCGGAACGCCACCACCGGATCGACCCGCCACGCCCGCCACGACGGCAGCAGGCACGCGACCAGGGCGACGACGGTCGCGTACCGCCGCTGTCAACCATCCTGCGTTTCTTCCTGTCTCAAATGACGTTCCGAGGTGCCGGATCGGGCGGCGGAGGTGACGCGTCAGTCTCGAACCGGCGCGGCTTCAAGATGGGGGAGCGAATGGGTGATGTGTGGCAGGAGATCCGGCATGTCAGGCGGGGACTGCTTCGGCGGCCGGGATACAGCGCTGCGGTCCTTCTCACCCTGATCCTCGGTATCGGCGCCACTACTGCGGTGTTCGCCGTGGTCAACGGCGTACTTCTCCAGCCACTACCGCATGACGAACCCCAGCAGCTCGCTCTCGTGTGGCTCGTCGACGCGCGCCCTGGATTCTACGATCCCCGGAACGCCGTGACTCCGGCGGATTTCCGCGACTGGCACGACCAGCAACAGGTGTTCGAGGACATGGCCCACTGGCAGGCCTACCCGGTCACGTACCACGACGAACAGGGTCCGCACCGCGTCGACGCGGTGCTCACCGGCGAGGGATTCTTCGGCATCCTGCGGGTCGACGCCCAGCTCGGCCGCACCTTTCTGCCTGAGGAAGACAGGGACGGGAACGACGACGTCGTCCTCCTGAGCCACCACGTGTGGCAGAACCAGTTCGGCGGTGACCCGGACATCGTCGGAAAGACCATGCGGATCGGGATGTCGGGCACGTCGGTCTCGACGATCGTGGGAGTGATGCCCGCGGGCTTCCAGTTCCTCGACCGGCAGCCGGACCTCTGGTTCACGGTCGGGCTCGAAGAGGACCAGTGGGACAACCGGCAGTCGCACTACCTGAACGTGGTCGCGCGCATGGAGCCCGACGTGACGCGCGAGCAGGCCCAGGCGCACATGGAGTCCATCAATGCCGGCCTCACGGAGCTGTATCCCGAGAACCTCGAGGGATGGGACGTGAACGTGGAGTCGATGTCGAACGCCGTGGTGGGCGACATCCGGCCGGCGCTTCTCGTTCTCCTTGCGGCGGTGGCGTTCGTGCTCCTGATCGCGGTGGTGAACGTCGCCAACCTCATGCTCGCACGGACGCTCGGCGAATCGCGCGACCTGACGATCCGCACGGCTCTCGGAGCCGGACGGAGCCGGATTCTGCGCCACAAGCTCACAGAGAGCCTGCTGCTTGCCGTGCCCGGCGGCGTCCTCGGGATCGCGGTCGCGGCGATCGCCACGAAGGCCTTGATCGCCGTGGCGCCGGACGTGCTGCCGCGGAGCGAGATGGTGTCGATCTTCGAGGGCAGCGTCCTGTGGTTTGTCCTCGCGGTGACCGTCACCTCGGGGCTCCTGTTCGGCCTGCTGCCGTGGCTGCACGCCGTCCGTCTCGACGTGTCGAAGGGACTGAAGGAGAGCGGCGGCCGATCCGGCGGCTCGAAGCGGCACGTGCGGGTTCGTGGAGCGTACGTGGTGGCGCAGCTCGCGTTCTCCACCCTCCTCCTGGTCTCGGCCGGGCTCATGCTAGCGACATTCCGTTCTCTGATGACGGTCGACGCGGGCTGGGAGCCCGGTGGCGTCGTCACGATGAACGTGACCCTGACCGGGGAGGGCTACGGCGAGACGGACGGACAGGTTGCCCTGTACGACGAGCTGGTTCCGAGGCTGCGGGCCGTGCCCGGGGTCGAGCTCACGGGCGTCACGAAGTTCCTCCCGCTGCAGGGCCCGGCGTGGACGTGGAGCATCCAGGTCGACGGCAAACCTGAGCAGCAGGAGGGGGAGAAACGCGACTTCGCATACAACGCGGTGTCGCCAGACTACTTCCCGACGATGCGCATGGAGATCACGCGTGGCCGCAACCTGCGCGAGAGTGACCGGGCCGGCGCGCCGCTGGCGATCGTGGTCAACGAGTCCCTTGTGCGCCGGTTCTTTGCGGCGGGCGAGGATCCGGTCGGGCAGCACATGTACGTGATCTCGCGCCCCGAGGAGGTGTTCGAGATCGTCGGCGTCGTCGAGGACACCCGGCACGTCTCTCTCGAAGCCGATCCCGAGCCGGCCTACTACGTGAACTACGCGCAGATCCCGTTCGAGTTCTACCTGCGCGAGATGACCGTGACCGCGCGCACGGAGGCCGATCCCGCCTCCGTCGTGCCCGCCATCCGCGCGGCGATTGGCGACATCGACCCGGGAATCATGGTCACGAACGTCGCCACCATGCGCGACCACGTCGCCGAGTCCACCGGGCGCACCCGGTTCGCGATGACCCTGCTCGTCCTGTTCGCCGGCGTGGCTCTCAGCCTCGCGGTGATCGGGATCTACGGCGTCGTCGCGTACTCCGTCGGCGAACGGAGACGCGAGGTCGGTGTGCGACTGGCCCTCGGTGCGGACTCGATCCGCATCATTCGTCATTTCCTCGCAAGCGGGGGCCGCCTGATCGCGGTGGGCGTCGGACTCGGCCTCGTGGCTGCGGTCGTCCTCACCCGATTCCAGGCAGGCCTGCTGTACGGAGTGGATGCCGTCGATCTCAGGACGTATGCGCTCGTCGCCCTCGTGCTGTCGGGAGCTGCGGTAATGGGGGTATTCGTCCCGGCCCGAAGGGCGAGCCGGATCGAGCCGATGCGGGTGCTGCGGGAGGAGTAGGAGGTTCGGGAAGCGGTGCCGGACCCCGAAGGTCCACGGGCCATTTCGACACACCTCCCGGCTTCCACAGGCCGGATTCGCCCAAGCTCGCTGTCACACCGGCGCGGCAGATTGAGGTGGCGAACGGAGCTTAGGCCGCGCGAGAGGCGGTGAAATCCCATGACGCAGGCCCACAAAGCCAAGCAGTTGAAGAAGGAACACCCCTTGCGGTGTTAGACTAGGATACAGAGCAACTCGATCCACGAAATGCGTTCCGCAACACAAAGCCCGGACCGGCCCGGACGCGCCCCCCTGCTCGGTTCGCGGATGACGCGCACCACCCTACGAGGCCGGCGCAGGGAGGCCAACGCAACATGAAGACGCTCAGCCACACGTCGATCACCCTGTACCTGGACTGCCCCCAGGGATACAAGCTCCACTACCTGGACCACCATCCCACAAAGCCTGCGCCGCCGCTGAACAAGGGGAGCGCGGTGCACGCGGCGCTCGAGTTTTTCTACAAGGGACGGCTGAACGGTGCGCCTCCCGTGACGCACGTGCTGGACGCGTTCGACGAGGCGTTCGACGACGCTGCCTACCTCACGTTCGAGGAGCGGGAGGACGCTTACGCCGATGGAACGCTCATGGTGCAGGAGTTCTACGCGAAGCACGCAGAGGACTTTAAGCCGGCGATGGTCGTGGAGCAGATTCTCCGATTCGAGGTGGACGGGATCCAGGTGATGGCGGTGCTCGACCGGATCGACAAGCTGGAGAACGGCCGGGTCCGGGTCGTCGACTACAAGACCGGCAAGCTGTGGACGCGTGAGATGGTCGAGAACGCGCCGCAGCTCAGCCTGTACCAGATCGCGGTGGAGGATCAGCTCGGTCTCGAGGTGGAGGAGCTCCAACTGTACCACGTGCCGTCGCAGACCCCGATCACGGTGCCGCGTCGCACGGAGGAGCAGCTCGAGGAAGCGAGAAGCCGGGTGCGCGAGGTGGTTCGCGGTGTGGAGGCGGGCGAGTTCGAGCCCATCAAGCAGGCGCGCTGCACCTGGTGCGACTGGCGCGAGCACTGCTCCCTGTTCGCCGACTGGTATCCCGAGAACTGGGCGCAGGAGCCGCCGGCCCCTGCCCCATCGCACGAGGAGGCGAAGGAGTTGGCGGACCGGTTCGGACGTCTGAAGGACGAGGTCAAAGAGCGGCAGACGGAACTCAGTGAGGTGCGGGAGGTTCTGGAACGGTTCTTCGAGGAGACCGGGGAGCGAGCCGTCTCGGGCGAGGAGTATCGCCTCACCGCGAAGCGCCATGTGGACACGAAGTTCCCGGACGACGAGGCGCTCAGGGCCATCCTCGAGCCGGCGGGGTTGTGGGACAAGATCTTGGCCCCGGAGTGGCACCGGAAGGGGAAGCTCATGACGGATTCAGAGGTGCCGGATGAGGTCAAGGCGAAGCTGGAGGAGATGGGGGTGGAGGAGGTGGCGTGGCGGGTGCTGGTGTCAAGGTTGGGTGGACCTCACGCCTGATAAGCGTGAGGTCGGTGGTTCAAATCCACCCGGGCCCATATGCGGAAAGCCCCGTCCGACGGGGCTTTCGTGCATCTATGGGGTGGCTCGTCTCACTCGATTGAGACGGCTGGTGACAGAGGCGGTGACAGGAAGTTCTCCAGCGCCCGGTTCACGCCGGGTGCTTCCTGTTGATAGTCCGTTGCTTGACGTTTCATTATGCCCGTCCGACTGTGATCTCCAGTGCGGGACGGTTGGAGTCAGGCCGAGTCATGCTCGCGACTCCCGCGGGTGTTTCGGCCATCGAATATGAGTCGGGATGAATCAACGAGCGTCTTTAAGATCTCCGACGTGCTGCCGCCAGGAGGGTGCCGGTGTCCGACTACCTTATCTTGATCTGCGAGTTAGCCGCTGCTTTTGCGGGATTCACGGCGATCGTATCAGCGCTCGATAGCGGATCGGACACGCCCCGGCGGTATCTCATCGCCTACCGCCTCCGACAGATGCTTGAGTTGAGTCTCCTAACCATAGCCGGTGGGGTGCTTCCCTACCTACTTGGCCAACTTGGGGTCGGAGGCGAGGGAGTATGGAGGGTCGCTGCGGGTATCATGGCGGCCTCGGGGCTGCTGGTGCTCCGCATGCAAGCATCACGCGGGCTCCGGGAAGAGATGCGCAGGGTGCCGGACTACAGCCTGAAGATGGCTCTTCTCTTGCTGTTTCTGGGCTTGGCAACGGTATTGTCGTTTGCCCTATCTGTGGTCGCTGTTATTGGGCCCCAGCCCGGCTACGTTCTCGGCGTGACCATTCTATTGGCAGTGGCAGGCCTCCAGTTCTTGAGAACCTGTACCACAATTCTGCGTTTGCCGGACGACCAGTCGTGAGACACACAGGGCCGCGGAGCACTGGAAGCACCTGCGCACGACGAACCCGATCGAGTCGGCGTTTGCGACGGTGCGGT
>JBDGXC010000001.1:0-246972 GCA_039584815.1 Gemmatimonadota bacterium | reverse complement strand
CCACGGGCGCATGCACCGTGACTTCACGTACGTCGATGACGTGTCGGAGGGAGTGCTCCGGGTACTGGACCGGGTGCCTCGCCCCGACCCGGCGTGGAACGGCGACGCTCCCGATCCCTCCACCAGCTACGCTCCGTACCGGATCTACAACATCGGCAATAACGAATCGGTCGAGCTCCTGGAGTTCGTCCGGGTCCTGGAGTTCGTCCGGGTCCTGGAGGACATCCTCGGGGTCGAGGCGAACATGAACTTCCTTCCCATGCAGCCCGGCGACGTGCCGGCCACCGCGGCCGACATCGACGCGCTGGGTCGCGATACGGGGTTCCGTCCGCATACTCCGCTCGCGGTCGGACTGCGTCGCTTCGTGGACTGGTACCGTGAATACCACGGGGTCTGAGCCGGGCCGGGACCACCCGGTCCCGGTTCTCGATCTGGCTCCCGAGATCGAGGCGCTCCGGGACGACCTGTCCGCCGCTGCCGAGCGGGTGCTGCCCTCGGGGCAATTTGTGGGCGGGCCCGAAGTGGCGGCGTTCGAGGACGAGGCGGCGTCCTATCTCGGGACGAGGCACGCCGTGGCGCTGAACTCGGGGACGGATGCCCTCGTGATCGGCCTGCGCGCCCTCGGGATCGGGCCCGGCGACGAGGTCATCACGTCTCCCTTCACGTTCTTCGCCTCGCCCGAGTCGATCGGGATCATCGGGGCGCGCGAGGTGTTCGCGGACGTCCGGTCCGACTCGTTCAACGTGGATCCCCGCCGCGTCGAGGATGCCGTGACGCCGCGCACGCGGGCCCTCATGCCGGTGCATCTGTTCGGGCGTCCCGCCGACATGGATGCCCTGCTCGACATCGCGGACCGGCACCGTCTGGTCGTGATCGAGGACGCGGCCCAGAGCTTCGGGGCCCGCTTCGGCCCTGGCTCGAGCCTGGCGGGCCGGCAGACCGGGAGCGTCGGCGGCGCGGGGGCGTTCTCGTTCTACCCGACCAAGAACCTGGGCGGCTTCGGCGACGGCGGACTCCTGGTGACGGCCGACGACGGCGTGGCGGACCGGGCCCGGCGACTGCGCGATCACGGCTCGGCTCGCCGGTACGAGAACGAGGAGCTGGGCTACAATTCCCGCCTCGACGCGCTCCAGGCGGCCCTGCTGCGCGTCAAGCTGCCCCGTCTCGATGAGGCGAACGAGGCCCGGCGGCGGGCGGCCGCCCGCTACGGAGATCTGCTGGCCGGCCTGGCCGGTGTCGTCACCCCGGAGATCGTGCCCGGGCACGTGTTCCACCAGTACACGATCCGGATCCTCGGGGAGCGGAGGGATCGGGTGCGGGAGGCCCTGCGGGGGGCGGGCATCGGATCCATGGTGTACTACCCCATCCCGTGCCACCGGCTGTCGGTCTACGCGGACCGCGACGTCTCCATGCCGGAGGCCGAAAGGCTGGCCGGGGAGGTGCTCAGCCTCCCGATCTGGCCTTCGATCGGGATCGCGGCGCAGGAGAGGGTACGGGCCGCGATCGCGGCCGCGCTGTAGGGCCGGGCCCGGAGCTGCTAGGTCTTCGCGCGCACCATCAGCATCAGCCCGGCCGCGAAGAAGATGGCGTTGGGGAACCACGCGGCCGCCACGGGGGCGAGCACTCCGCCGGCCCCGAGCGCCTCGGCGACCCGGATCAGGGTGAGAAACACGACGGTCGTCGCCAGGGCGAGCCCGATCGAGAGCGCGGCTCCCCCGCGGCGGGTGCTGTTGGCCAGCGGTGCCCCGAACAGCACGATGATGAAGCAGGTGAACGGAAACGCGATCTTGAGCGCCCGCTGCACCTTCTCCTTGAGCGGCGTCTCCCCCGATCGCTCCAGCGCCTCGATGAAACGGCCGAGCTCCTCGTACCCCATCTCCTCGGGCGCCTTCGCCTTGGCCAGCAACTCGGCGGGCTGCTCGACGAACGGGCCCTGCCACAGCTCGGCGAACGCGACATCGATGATGTGGTCCCGGGCCGGCAGGTAGCGCAGGTGTCCGTCCTCGATCACCCAGCGCGCGCCGGCCGAGTCCCAACGCGCCGAAGGTGCCGTCATGATGTACGTCGGGTACTCGTACCCGGTGCCTTCCCGGTTGATCTTGAGGTCCGTGATGCGGCCGGCCCGGGCGTCGAGGCGCCGCACGAAGTAGTAGCGGCCTTCGTCTCCGCGGTACACGAAATTGAGGCGGACTTCAGGGTCATCCTGGTTCCCCTCCTCCAGCGCCTCCGCGGCGATCCGGTTCGTATCCGGCACCACTTCCGTGAGAAGGAGCGCCACGAAGCTGATGCCCATGGCGAGCACGAGCATGGGGGTCACCAGGCGGTAGAAGCTCACGCCGCCGGCCTTGGCTGCCGTCACCTCGAAGTGCCGGGTCATGCTCGAGATGGTGAACACGGCCGCCAGCAGACAGGCGATCGGGAAGGCGAGCAGCATCTGGTAGGGGAGCTGGTAGAAGTAGTAGGACACCACCTGCCCCTGTCCGACATGCTCTCGCAGGATGCTGTCGAGGCGGTCGGTCAGGTCGATCACCTGGAACAGGAAGGGCACGCCGAGCACGCAGACCAGGAAGATCCGCATGAACTGTCGTACCACGTACCGGTCGAGAATCCTCACCCTCCGGCCCTCCGCGCCCGGAAGAAGCCCGCCACGCCGACCAGCAGAAACAGGATGTTGGGGCTCCACATGGCAAGCGAAGGCGAGACGAACTGCCTGTCCGCCAGCTTTTCTCCCCCGATCAGAGCCACGTAGTACAGGCAGAACACTCCGAGACTCACGCCCACCACCAGCCCGACGCCCCCGCGTCGGTAGCGGACCGCGATCGGCACGCCGATCAGCACGAACACGACGCACGCGGCCGGAATGGTGAACTTCTTCCAGATCTCGACCGAGAACCGGTTGGCCGCCTCGCGATGTCGCCGGAGCTCGATGGCGTTCGCCCGGAACGCGTTGTACGCGGCGGACGGAACGCGGAGACGGCGGCCCGTGTCCCACGCCCGCCACGCCGGACCCGCGGAGTCGGTGGGCAGCCGGGCCTCGAGATCGGGGGCCAGTCCCCCGAGCCGACCCGCCGTGGCCCCGAGGGCCATGGCCCGACTCACGTCCTCCGTCCGGTCGCCCTGCACGATCGCGTCGGCCACGCGAACCCGCATCGAGTCGATCGGGAGCTCCCGGTCGCTCCGGTACCGGGTGAGGTCACGGTTGAGCTCGTTCCCGATCTCCGGGATGCGGACGTAGTTGGTGGCGAACCACACTTCGCGGAAGGCCTCGGGGGACTCACGCCGCGTCTCCTCGATCTTCCCGTCGTACAGGGTGAGGTACAGGTCTGTCATCGATTCGTTGAACGCCATCAGACCGCTGTCGGCGTAGATCGTACGTGACCGGTCGATGTCCCGCTCGTCCCAGATCGTGACGTTGTCGAGCCTGTTGGAAGCGTTGTCGATGTAGGCGGCCTGAATGAACAGGCGGCGCTCGACCACCTCGTTCACGCCGCGCTCCTGTAACGCGAACGTGGGCTCCTTGCGCGCGATGCTCGAGCGCAGGCTCGCGAGACGGTGATTGGCCTCCGGGAGCACCGTGTCGTTGAACCACACGAGCCCGACCGCCACGAACATCGAGGCCACGACGACCGGCGCCGTGATGCGGGCCAGGCTGACGCCGCTCGCCTTGAGGGCCGAGATCTCGTTGTCGCCCGCCAGTCGGTTGAACGCGTACAGGACGGCCACGAGCACCGCCATCGGGACGATTACCGCGAGGATGAACGGGATCGAGTAGAAGAACACCTCCGCGATCACCCTGGCCTCCAGTCCCTTGCCCACCAGGCGATGGAACTGCTTGGCCAGCTGATCGAGCAGCATGAGCAGCGTGAGCGCGTTCACCGCGAAGATGAACGGCGCGATATGCTGCTTCAGGACGTAGCGGCTAATGATCCTCATGGACGTTCCAAATAGACGGTCACGCTTTGCCGTGGACCAGAGTCGCGGTAATGTACCGCGGAACGTCACGAAGGCTCCACCGTCCCCCTTGCCGAGAGGCCGATCCCGGATGAGCGGCGCCCCGCGCTCCATCGCGATGGTATTGCTGAGCGCGATCGGTGACGTCGTGCACGGCATGCCCGTGGCGACGTCCCTCAAGCGGGCGTGGCCGGACGCCAGCCTCACGTGGGTGATCCAGCCGGCTGCGCTGCGGCTCGTCGAGCCACACCCCGACGTGGACGACTTCCTGGTGTTCGATCGGAGCCGCGGCGTAGCGGCTTTCCTGGATTTCAGACGCCGGACGAGGGGTCGCCGCTTCGACCTCGTGATCGACCTGCAGGTCTACTTCAAGGCCGGCGTGCTCACCGGCCTGCTCCGCTCGCCGCGCAAGCTCGGGTTCGATCGGGCGCGCACCCGCGACCTCAACACGCTGTTCACCACCGAACGCATTCCCGCCCGCCCGACGCAACACGTCCAGGACCAGTACTTCGAGTTCTTGCACCACCTTGGCGTGCCGCCCGTGCCCGAATGGCGCTTCGAGTTGACGGAGGACGAGCGCGCGGCCCAGCGCGAGTTCTTCAACGGTCTCGATCGCCCGGCGCTCGCCGTGGTCCTGAGCGCGACCGATGCGAGGCGTGGCTGGCCACCGCGCCGGTACGCCCGGGCCCTCGAGGCGGCGGAGTCCGACCTGGGCCTGCGCCCGGTGCTGGTGGGGAGCCGGCATCCGCGGGAGACGGCCGTAGCCGAAGCCGTTCTCGCGGAATCGGGTGCACGGATCGTCGACGCGCGACGCGACGACATCCGGCGTCTCGCGTGGCTGCTCGAGGGAAGCTCCGTGGTGCTCAGCCCGGACACGGGTCCGCTGCACATCGCGGCGGCTCTCGATCGGCCCGTGGTGGGACTGTACGGCCTGACGGACCCGCGGGTGAAGGGCCCGTATCACGGCGACCCGGACCTCGTCGTGGATCGCTTTCCCCGCGCGCCCGATGAGCCTCCCACCATGGAATTCCGGCCCGGCGGGATGTCGCGGATCCAGGTGCGGGACGTGCTGGAGAAGCTCGATCTGGCCGTGCGGCGCCGCCTGAAAACGTCGCTCGAAGCGCCGCCCGCCGCACATGGAACCGTGCCGGGGTGTCCCGGGTGAAACGACGTGCCATATTCCCCGACCGGTTCGTGCGGGGACGCGTCCCTCGCCGGCCCGGACCCGGCCGTCACGCATCCACCAGACGAGAGGCGCCCGACCGCCCGTGAGCAAGGGAAGAATCCTCTGGGTCGACGACGAAGTCGACCTCCTGCGTCCCCACACCCTGCTGCTCATTCACCAGGGCTATCACGTCGATGCGGTGATGAACGGCGCCGACGCGCTCGAGCTCCTGGAGCACGAGACATACGATCTCATCCTCCTGGACGAACAGATGCCGGGCCTCCGCGGGCTCGACGTGCTGAGCGCCATCCGGGCGGCGGGACGGGAGGTGCCGATCGTGATGGTCTCGAAGAGCGAGGCGGAGGAGACGCTGCACGAGGCGCTCGGCCGGCGTGCCGATGACTACATCGTCAAGCCGACCAGCCCCCGGCAGATCCTCTCGGTCGTGACGCGGCTGCTGTCCGGAGCCCGCCTGCGCCACCAGCAGACGGCGCGCGACTTCACCTCCCGGTTCGGCGAGCTGCGGAACGCTATTTCGGGGGCCGACTCGTGGGACGACTGGGCATGTCTGTTCAGCGAGCTCGTGGACTGGGAGCTGCGGCTCGAAGAGGCCGGGGAGACGAGCCTCAGGGAGACCCTCGAGGCGCTGAGGGCCGACGTGCGCCGGGACTACTCCGACCTCATCGTGCGCCGATACTCCGGGTGGGTGCACGAGGGCGGCGAAGCCGGGCCTCCGCTCTCGGTGGATGTGCTCGAGCGGTTCTTCTCGCCTCTCCTCAGCGAGGGCGGCTCGGCCCTTCTCATCGTGATCGACTGCCTGCGTCTCGACCAGTGGCGAGCCATCCGGCCCCTGCTCGCCGACGAGTTCGATGTGGAGGAGGCGCTGTACTGCTCGCTGCTCCCGACCGCCACTCCCTTTTCGCGCAACGCGATCTTCGGGGGCCTGTTTCCGGACGAGCTGGAGGAGCTCCGGCCCGGGTGGTACGACGCCGGATCCGAGATCGGATACAATACGTTCGAGGACGAGCTGTTCGCGGCGCACATCCGGGAGCTCGTGGGGCCCGATTTCCGGACCCACTTCGAAAAGGTGTTCTCCGCCGACCAGGGCGAGTCCATGCTCCGTCGCCTCAGGGGATACCTGACACCGCCGTCGGCCACGGCCCTGGTGTTCGGCTTCGTGGACCTGCTCACGCACGGGCGCAGCGAGTCGAGGCTGATCTGGGAAGTCGCGCGGGACGAGCCGGCCCTGCGGTCGCTCACCGTTTCGTGGTTCCAGCGCTCGGGCGCGCTTCGCGCCGCGCAGGAGGCGGCGAAGCTAGGCGTGCCGGTGCTTCTGACCACGGATCACGGCGCCGTGCACTGCAACCGCCCGCTCACCATCTACGCCCGCAAGGACGCCACGCCCAACCTGCGCTACAAGTTCGGGCGCGACATGCGGGTCGATAACGAGGCCGGCGTATTCTCGGTGACCGATCCGGCCGCTCTCCGGCTGCCGCCGCGCGGGTTCCATTCCACGTGCATGCTGTGCCGCGACGACTACTTCTTCGTCTATCCGACCAAGCTGCGGGAGTACCAGGGACGGTACCGGGACAGCTTCCTGCACGGCGGTGTCAGTCCGGAGGAGATGCTGCTTCCGGTCGCTCTCCTCACACCGCGCGCCTGAGGATCATCTGGCCATGAGTCCGAGCTTCCGCCGCCTTCTCCGCTATCTCGAATCGTTCACGGCACCTCTGGCTGCGGTGCTGCTCCTGATGGTGGTGGCCGCGCTGCTCGACACCTTCACGCTAGTCCTGCTCATCCCGTTCCTCCAGTCCCTGTTCGGGATGGAGGTCCTCATGGGTGGCGGCGCGTCGACGGTGGAGCGCCTGCTGGACGGCTGGTTCGGGACCTGGCTGCGCTCCGGGAACCCGCTGGATTCGCTGCGCAACGTGTGCCTGCTCGTCCTCGGCGCCCTCGTCCTGAAGAACGCGCTCCTGTACGGGGCCAAAGTCATCTCCCTGATCGTGCAGGAGGGCGTCGAGCGCCGGATGCGGGAGGACGTCTACGGCCACGTCCAGTACCTGCCGCTCAGCTTCTTCGGCCGCACGAAGGTCGGGCAGCTGCTCACTCGGGTGCTCAACGACACGCGTCAGGCGCGCGGCGCCATCAGCGAGTCGCTCGCCGACCTGCTCCGGCACAGCGTGACGGCCGTCACCTACATCGCGACCCTGTTCCTGCTTTCGTGGCGGCTCACCCTCGTGGCCCTCCTGACGGGTCCCCTGGTGGTCGTGTTCCTCGGTCCGCTCATCCGGCGCCTCAAGCAGAGCTACGGCCGGGCGTACCAGCAGCGGGGAGAGCTGGTCTCGGTGGCGCAGGAGACGATGAGCGGCATCCGGCTCGTCAAGTCGTTCGGGGCCGAGGAACAGGAGTGTGACCGGTTCCGGGACCATTCCCGGGACTACACGCGGCGCATGGTCCGGGCCGGAGCCCTGTCGGGGGCCGCCGGTCCGCTGTCGGAGACGCTATCGTCCCTCATCGCGCTCGTCCTCATCTGGATCGGCGGTCGCATGGTCCTCGGATCGGGGACCCTGAGCGCCGAGGTGTTCATGGCGTTCGTGACGATCGCGGTCCGGCTGGTGTCGCCGGTGAAGGCCCTGGCCCAGTTCCCCACCAAGGTCCAGGCGTCGCTCGCTGCGGCCGAGCGGTTCTTCGAGGTCCTGGACGTCGAGCGGGAGCCCATGGACGGGGACGCGGCGCCGGCACGGCCGCCGGCGCATTCCATCCGGTTCGAGGACGTCGATTTCGAGTACGAGCCGGGACGGCCGGTTCTGCGGGGGATCGATCTCGAGGCGCGCCCAGGAGACGTGGTGGCGCTGGCGGGTCCATCGGGAGCCGGGAAGAGCACGCTCGTGGATCTACTGCCCCGCTTCATCGACCCGACACGCGGCCGCATCACCCTCGACGGGAAGGACCTGCGGGAATTCCCCCTGCGGTCGCTACGGTCACTGTTCGGGGTCGTGAGCCAGGAGACGGTGATCTTCAACGATACCGTTCGCGCCAACGTGTCGTACGGAAGGCGACGTCCGGAATCCGAGATCCTGGCCGCCATCCGCGCCGCCAACGCGGAGGAGTTCGTCCTCGACCTCCCGCTCGGGCTCGACACGCCTCTCGGCGACCGCGGCGTGCGCCTGTCCGGAGGGCAGAAGCAGCGCATCGGCATCGCCCGCGCCATCCTTCGTGATCCGCCCCTCCTGATCCTCGACGAAGCGACCTCTTCCCTCGATACACAGACCGAGCAGCTCATCCAGACCGCGCTGGACCGTCTGCTGAGGGATCGGACCGTGTTCGTCATCGCCCATCGCCTGTCGACGATCCGTGGAGCCGACCGGATCCTGGTGCTCGACGAGGGCCGAATCTCGGAATCCGGCACGCACGACGCGCTGTACGCGGCCGGCGGGGCGTACCGCCGCCTGTGCGACCTCCAGTTCGGCCCGCCTCCGGGCGGGGGCTCCCGGCAGGTCGGCGAGGAGCCCCCGTCCCCGTGACCCGCAGGGCGCACGGGGGTTGCCGGCCGAACCGGGCTCACGAAGCTCAGGCGGCGGTGGGTGGCCGCGGCGGAGACTTGTAGGCCCGCTCGAAGTCGTTCCACCTGTCGAGCGCCGGGTCGAGTCCGAGCTTTCGGAGCGAGCGCCGCAGCCGGTCGAGGTTGGCGCGGGCACGGCGCGGCGGCGCGGGCCCGGAGACCACGCCCACCCTGTCCAGGTCGATGATGGTCACGGCGCCGTCGACGTCCTCCGGCACCAGAAGGTTGTGCGCGTTCAGGTCCGCATGCACCCCCCCTGCCTCGTGCAGGCGGCGCACGGATCGTCCCATCGCCTCGAGCACGGCCGTGGTCCGCGAGGCGGAGGCATGCTCGAGAGCCGCGGCGGCAGAGATCGCCTTCGGCACACGGCGCGTCACGATGCACGCGGCGTAGCCCGGCCGGAGCGCCGTCTGCACGGCGGCCAGGACTTCGGGCACGGGAGCCCCGCGGCGATGCAGTCGGTGGGTCGCCACCAGCTCGTCGAACGCCCGGTTCCCGAGGAAGTAGCGGCGCTCGTTGAACGCTTCGACCAGGCCTCCGCGCCGGTACGGGCGAACGACCGCCTCGCCGAGCGGTCCCGCCTGGACGATGCGCACCGTGCCCCGACCGCCCGTGAGGCCGCCGGACTCGGACGTCGCATCCGCCGACCCGCCGGACACCGCCCGCAGGGAGAAGACGGCGAAGTCCAGCAGGCGGTGGCGCTCGAAGTGCGACAGGAAATCAGACCGCACGACGGCGATCCGGCGTCCCGACCGTAGGATGGAGAACTCTCCCGACATCCACCCGGGAATGTGCGCGCGCATGCTCCATAATGCGACGAACATCGGCCCGGCGCGACGACGCGGTTCGTTGTAGGGGGACGACCGGTCCCTTACCTTGCCGGCATGATGCAGCCAGCGGGTCGACCCGGCCCGGTTCGTACGGATCCCGCGGGATCGGGCGCGGTGCGCCCGGAGGCCGATTGAAGCTGCGGGACGCGGCGGAGTACGTGCCGGCCCGAGCCGCCGCGGCCGGCCTGGCGCGCCTTCCGATCCAACTCGCGGAGCGCATCGGAACGGCGGCGGGCCACGCGGCCTGGCGTGCGGGCACCCGCCGGGACGTGGTGGAAGCCCAGATCTCGGCCGCCTTTCCCGACCGGTCGGCCGCCTGGATACGTGAGACGACGGCGGCCTGCTACGGTCACTTCGGCCGCGAGACGGCCGTCATGGCGCGACTCGGCCGCACCGGTGGGGCGGTCCTGCGGGGACGCATGCTGGACGGGGACGCGGTGGTGACCCGCTACCGGAGCATGACGGCTTCGGGCCGGGGAGCGCTGATCGTCACGGGGCATCTCGGCAACTGGGAAGTGGCCGGGGCGTTCCTCGCCGCAGCGGGGCTGGACATGGCGGCCGTCGTGAAGCGTCAGCGCAACCCCGCGTTCGATCGGTGGCTCCTCCTCACCCGGCGCCGCATGGGCATCGAGCCCGTCTACATGGAGGAGGCCAGCGCGCGCATACCGGAACTTCTCCGCGAGGGGACGGCGGTGGCCCTGGTGGCCGACCAGGACGCCGGCCGCCGCGGAGTGCTCGTCCCCTTCCTCGGGCGGTCCGCCTCGACGTTCCGGGGTCCGGCCCGTCTCGCGCTTGCCCACGACGCGCCGCTGTTCTTCGGCGCCGCGGTGCGGGAGGGCGACCGGTACCGGGCGATCCTGGAACACGTACCGCCTCCCGGCTCGCCCGAGCGGGCGGAGGAGGAGATGACACGCCGCTGGGTAGCCCGCCTCGAGGACCGGGTGCGCCGGTCGCCGGGGCAGTATTTCTGGTTCCACCGCCGCTGGAAGTCCTCGCCGGTGGGAAACTCGGAGGGCTCCGCGCGGTAATCACACATTCGTGTGGAGCGATTCGTCCGCGTCGCCCCGGCTCGGGCGAGATCGACAAGGCGAAAGGAGCGTGCGCGACGTGATCTACGTCACGCTGCCCGTACATAACGAGGAGCACACCATCGGCGTGCTCTTGTGGAAGATCCGCAAAGTGTTCGCGGAGCTGGACCGGGACTTCCGGATCCTGGTCCTCGACGACGCGTCCACCGACCGGTCGGCCGACGTGCTGGAGCCATACCGGCGGGTCCTGCCTCTGACCGTGTTCCGGAACGACACGCGCCGCGGGTACGCCGCCTCGCTCGAGACCCTCATCCGGGAGACCGTGCGCCTGTCCCGGTATCCCAAGCGGGACGCTGTGCTGGTGATGCAGGCCGATTTCACCGACGGCCCCGAGATGATCCCGGAGATTCTGAGGCGGTTCCAGGGGGGAGCCGATCTGGTGGCCGGCCGCCACGTGGACGTGCGAGAACCACCACGTGCGGTTCGCCTCGCGCGCTTCGGGGCCGCGATGTTCTCGTGGCCACAGACTCTCGCGAACGCGGCCGACGACCCGTACTGCGGTTTCCGGCTGTACCGGCTCATCGTGCTGAAGCGGGCGCTCAAGGAACTGCCGGACGGCGCAATGCTCCTGCACCACGACGGCTGGGCAGCCAGCATGGAGCTGTTGTCGGCCGTGGCTCCGCACCTCCGCAGCTCATCGCAGGTGGACATCGCCCCCGACTACACGCGGCGCTACCGAACCAGCCGGTTCCGGGCGCTCGCCACCCTGTGGGGACTCATGCGGGCTCGGCGGGACCCCCGTCTGCGGGGCAGCGCCGCGCCGGCGGGGCCGGCGGAACAGGCCACCGGGGGAAGCGCATGAGGCCCGGTAGAGTCGTCGGGCTCTGTGGAGCGGCGCTGCTCGCGGTCTTCGCCGGACCGGCCGGAGCCGCAGGACAGGAGACGGATGCCCCCGCACCGGGTACCCGCGAGTGGTCGTTCCCGGTTGGCGAGCGGATGGAGTACTCGGTGAACTGGGGGCGCCTGCGATTGGGCGAGGGCTCCCTCGAGGTGGAGGCGATCGACACGATCGGGGGCCATCCGGGCTACCGGATCGCGCTGGAGATGTGGGGCGGTCCTCCGTTCTATCGCGTGGAGGATCGGCAGGTCTCATGGATCCGACCGGCGGAGCCCCTGACGTCGCTCGGGTTCGAGCAGCGCCTGCGTGAAGGGTCTTACCATCGCGACACCCGCTACCTGTTCGACCTGGAGGCGGGCACGTACGACAGGCTCGACGTTCGGGACGGCGAGTGGCGCCCGCGGGAGGGGGAGACGGCCGTGCCCGTGCCGGCCGGCGCCCTGGACGACCTGTCGTACCTGTACCTCGCCCGACTGCTCCCCCTCGAGATCGGGAAGCGCTACGAATTCGACCGGTACTTCAAGGAGTCGGGGAATCCGGTGGTGATCGAGGTGCTGCGACGCGAGGAGATCCGGGTTCCCGCCGGGACCTTCCAGACGCTCGTGCTCCGGCCGATCATCCGGACCGGCGGGGTGTTTGGAGACGGGGGCGAGGCGGAGCTGTACGTGACCGACGACGACCGCCGGGCCATCGTGCGCTTGAAGACGAGCATGAAGGTCGGGTCCGGGAACATGTTTCTCACCCGGTACGAGCCGGGGGACGGCGCCCTGATTCCGCTGGCGGAGCCCGAGAGAGCCGTGCTCGGGACCACGGACGGCGGCGACGACGGTCCGTGACCTCCCCGGATGGCCCGCTGGACGAGCGTTCGGAGCTCCGACGCGTTCCTGTCGCCGAGCGACCCCACAAGGTGTCTTCCGGTGACTTCGCCGGACCTCCGTCGCACGGGACGGACGCCACGTTCCGCGAGTTCTACGAATCGCTCCCCCACATCCTGGCGGCCGACTCGCTGCGCGCGGTGGCCCGCGGCGTGGCGAGCGCGGTCCGGGAGCAGCGAGCAGCCGTGTGGATGCTCGGCGGACACGTCGTGAAGACGGGGCTGTCCGTCACGCTCATCGACCTGATGGAACACGGTGCGATCACCCACCTGGCGGTGAACGGAGCCACCGTGATCCACGACTACGAGGCGACCCGCTGGGGCGGAACCTCGGAAGACGTGGAAGCGGGCCTCGCCGACGGATCGTTCGGGATGGCGCTCGAGACCGGACGGGACATGAACCTGGCGATCGCGAAGGGCAGAGATGCGGGTCTCGGTCTCGGCGGGGCGCTGGCGGAGGACCTGGCCGCCCGCGACGACAACCGCCACCCGGATCTCTCGCTCCTGCTCGCGTGCCGGCGCCTGGACATCCCCCTGACGGTGCACGTGGCCGTCGGCGCGGACATCATCCACCAGCATCCGGAGGCGGACGGAGGGGCCATCGGCGAGACCTCGTTCACCGATTTCCTTTCCCTGGTCCAGGGCCTGCGCGGTCTGGACGGCGGAGGAGTGCTTCTGAACATCGGCTCGGCCGTCATCCTGCCCGAGGTCTTCCTCAAGGCGCTGACCATGTGCCGAAACCGCCACGACGGCGCTCCGCGCCACTTCATGACGGCGGACTTCGACATGATCCGGCAGTATCGCCCGCGCGTGAACGTGGTCGAACGGCCCACGCGCACGGGGGGAGGCAGGGGATACCAGATCACCGGACACCACGAGATCATGGTGCCGCTGGTGGCGTGGGCGATCGCCGCAGAGCTGTCCGACAGCCGCTCCGGTTGAGGCCTCGCCTCGTCGAATCCCGTCGAACGACCGCTTTGCGGCCTCATCCGGGCCCCGGTATATTCGCAGTCCTGGACCCCGGCGGAAGCCGGGCCCCACCACGGGGCCGGCGGAAGCGGGGCGACGAACCCCGATTGAGGAGGAGCATTGGCCCGCGGACGAAACAAGCAGACGGCGTTGGACTTGGCTCGCGATGAGCTGTTCAGTCATATTCAGAGGTGTGGGGTGCTCGAGGCGGAGGACGCCGAACGCAAGAACTGGATGGCGGACACGGTCGAGTACCTGCGGGAGCGCTATCCCGATCTTTCCGAAGTAGAGGTGACGGAGCTCGAGGAGATCGGTCACCGGTACTGCCAGCCGGCGCTCCCGTTCGGTCAAGTCGAAGCGAACGGCCAACCAGCAACGGACTGAGAGCAACACGAGGTCGGCACAACCTGAACCCGCCGTCAGAACGACCGGCGCCGGTCTCCATCTCCCCCACCGCTCTACCGGTGCGGAAGAGACCTGAACCCGTATCGGATGGACTCCGCGGAGCCATCCGGAGCGGGTCGGCCTCCCCCCGACGCACCCGCCGATGAGCGGTTCCACGATCACGCACGCGATCGCCGTGCTGCTGTTGCTCGGGGCCAGCGCTTTCTTCGTGGCCGCGGAATTCGCGCTGATCGGGATCCGGATCGAGCGGGAGGCCGACGAGGGGATCGAGGGAGCGCAGGTCCGACGGGCCCGTCGGGACCTGGAGCGCGCCGTGTCGGGAACGCAGCTCGGCCTGGCGGTCGCGTCGCTGGCCCTCGGCTGGCTCGGCGTTACGCTCCTCGCGCCGTGGATCGCCGGGGCCATAGCGGCTCCCAGCGGGCCGAGCCTGGCCCTCGGCGTGCTCGTGTCCCTGGGGCTGATCGCCGTCGCCCAGGTCCTGTTCGCGGAGCTGGTGCCCCGGGCGATCGCGCTGGCCCGGCCGGACCGGGTGGCTCGCGTGGTGGCCCCGGCCCTCAATCTGTTCAACGCCCTGATGGCGCCCATCCTGTGGGCGCTCAATCGTGCCGCGGAGCGGATCGTGCGCCGGGGTGGTGCGAAGATCGACGGCATCCACGGGCGCGTCCACAGTCCGGAGGAGATCGAGCGACTGCTGCGCCAGAGCCGGGTGCAGGGCGTCGTGGAGGAAGACGAGGAGGAGATGATTCACGGCGTCTTCGAGCTTACGCGTACCGTGGCGCGTGAGGTGATGACGCCGCGTCCCGACATCGTGGCCTTCCCCGAGACCGCATCGCTGGACCACGTGCTCGATACGGCCGCCGCTTCCGGCTTTTCGCGGTTTCCCGTGTACCGCGAGTCCATCGACGATGTGACGGGAGTGGTCCTCGTCAAGGATCTTCTCCGCTGGATGAGGCACGGAGATGCGGAAAAGTTCACGATTCCCGGGTTGATGCGGGAGCCCTTCTTCGTGCCCGACACGAAGCCGGTCGACGATCTGCTCGCTGAGTTTCGTGCTCAAGCGCTGCACCTGGCCGTGGTAGTGGACGAGTTCGGCGGCACCGACGGCGTGGTGACCCTCGAGGACCTGGTCGAGGAGATCGTGGGGGACATCTTCGACGAGCACGACGTGCCGGAGGAGGAGATCGTGGTGCTCGGGGACGGCGAGGCGCGCATCGATGGTGGCGCCGATCCGGCGGACGTCATCGAGCGATTCATGCTCGGCCAGATCGACGACGCGGAGGAATATGACACGGTGGCAGGGTACGTGATCGGCCGACTCGGTCGCATCCCGGAGATCGGAGAAACAGTGCGTCTGGGTGGCGCGGAGCTCGAGGTGGCGGAGACGCTGGAACAACGCGTCACACGGCTCCGCCTGCGACTCGCGCCGAAGGAGGAGCCCGAGGGCAGGCCCGGCGACCGCGACGCCGCCGGGACCGAGCCTCACTGACGGCGACGGGAAAGGAGGCCGGATGCGGAACCTGACTCGCCGGCGCTTCGTGCGCGACGCGAGCCTCGCGGCCGGAGCCGGCACGCTCGCCCCGGGCCTGGTGAGCGCCGCCGCGGCGGAGTCGAGGGGTCCCCTGATCCGGGACGGCGCGTCCTCGCGCCCGGCTGCCGTGTCCAGCGGAAACGGGTTGCGCGCGACCGAGGCGGCTCTCAAGGCGATCCTGGACGGCGCGGGGACGCTGGAAGCGGTGGTACGGGGCGTGAACCTCGTGGAAGCGGATCCGGAGGACCAGAGCGTAGGCTACGGAGGACTTCCGAACGCACTCGGCGTCGTCCAGCTCGACAGCCAGGTGTATCATGGTCCGACCCGCGGGGTCGGGGCGGTGGCGGCCCTGGAAGGGTACGTGCACCCGTCGCGGGTGGCCGTGGCCGTAATGCGATACACGGATCACGTGCTGCTGGTCGGGCGCGGCGCGGCTCGGTTCGCCCGGGAGATGGGCTTCGAGAGCCGTGATCTCCTCACGGACGCATCCCGCGAGCGGTGGCTGCGCTGGCGGGCGAGCCTGTCGGAGGATGACGACCACATCGCGCCGGAACAGAGCGGCGAGGTCCTCGAAGGCTTCGCGAATCCTGGAGGGCCCGGCGCGCCGGGTGAACCGGCAGCCGTCGGCATGGAGGACTCGTACGACGGAGTGCGTCCGATGGGCACGATTCACTGCTCGGCGGTGGACGCGGAAGGGAACCTGTCCGCCGTGACGACGACCAGCGGGCTGTTCGCCAAGCTCCCCGGTCGTGTCGGCGACAGCCCGCTGCCCGGATGCGGCTGCTACTGTGACAACGACGTCGGCGCCGCCGGATCCACGGGTCGGGGGGAAGCCGTGATCAAGACGGTCGGCTCGCACCTCATCGTGGAGGAGATGCGACGGGGTGCCCATCCGACGGACGCTTGCCTCACGGCCCTGCGCCGCGTAGTGGATTGGACTGTGGAGCCCCGCCTGCTGGACGCGACCGGTCGACCGGATTTCAACGTGAGCTATTACGCCGTGAACAAGAGAGGAGACACGGGAGGAGCTACCATCTGGGCCGGGAGGCGGCACGTCGTGAATGACGATCGCGGGAATCGACTGACAGACAGCGCGTACCTCTTCGAACGAGCATAGGGAGACTCATGAAACGTCCCCGCTACTGGAGCGCCGACGAGTACGATCAGCAGGCCCAGCGGCTGTACGAGGTCGGAGACTACGACGGGGCGCTGGAGCTGCTGAGACGTGGGACGACCCTGTATCCGGAGGCTGTGGAGCTCACCGTATCCATCGGCTACACCCAGCTGGCACGCGAGGAATTCCTGTGGGCCAAGCACTCCTTCGGGCGAGCATTGGCCGCCGAGCCCGACCACGAGGACGCGCTCGTGGGGCTCGGGGAGAGCAGGTTGAAGCTGGGCGAGCGAGCCCGCGGCCTGGGCTGCTTCGAGCGCGTGCTGGACCTCGGTTTCGGCCGGGACCTCGATCTGATGCTCTCCATCGGGCGCGCCCTGTTCCGGGAGGGCCTGTGGGAGCACGCGGAGCGCTTCTTCCGCCGGGCCGTGGCAGCGAACGAGAAGAGCGCCGATGCCGCGGCCGACCTTGCGTACACCCTCCATCGACACGGAGACTCCGCCGGGACCAGAACCTGGCTCGAGAAGGCCGTGGAGCTCGATCCCGAGGCCCACGACGCCCGGTCCCTGCTCGCGAACCTGTGTTACGAGAACGGAGAGCCCGAACAGGCGCTGGAGCACCTGGAGCTGATTCCCATCGACAGCATGTGGGACGCGGTCAGCGTGTGGCGCCTCGTAGAGCTCGTCCGGGCCTACCGGCCGGTCTCCGAGGGAGGTCCGGAGCTCGATCCGTACCTGGAGCGGCTAGACCGGCTTTTCGTCGAGCCCACCCCAGAGGACCGCATTCTGCTCGAAGTGGAGCTGGAGGCGCGGGGGCTGGTGGCTCCAGCCGGGCCGCGTGACCAGCTCGATCTGTTCGGTTTAGATCCCGAGGGCGGTGTGGCCCACCAGGACGGCAGCTGGGCGGGCATCGTGCGCGCCATGTGCGAGAGCTCCCAGAATCCGGGACTGTCGGTCGAAGAGTTCATGCGCGAGACCGCTCGCCGGGTGCGGGACCTCACGGGGATCGAGATCCCGCACGACGACCCGGAGGCCTTCCTGAAGGCGTCCGCCCGGGCCGGCGTGCTCCACGTCGATCGCTAGCCCGCCGTGGACGGAAGGGACGGAAGGCACGATGAGTGAAAGCTTGCGGGACCTTCTGGCCCTCCGGCTGGAAGAGGAGGGGATGTCGCCCGAGGTGCCTATCTCGGTCGCGGAGCTGCACCGCAGGCTTCTTCCGTACATCGTCTGCCGCTCCCGTGCCGGTTACGTCAGCAAGGCGGAGTACGACGTCGGTCTGCTCGGGCTGCTTGCCGATGATCTGAGTCTGCACGTCGCCGAGCAGACGTTGCGGGCGGCCGCGCGTGCCGAGCTGCTCCTTCCGGAGCCGGGGCTGGCCCTGCTCCAGCGCTTTGCGGCGTCCGAGGTCCGCTTGCGGAGCCGCGGCACGGCGGCGCCGGAGGCCCCGGTCGCGGAGCCGCCGGCCGACGCGGGATCCGACGACGGGACCGACCACGAAGCACGCGGCGCTGAGCCGGCGGGACGGGCGTGCCTGACCTGTGGGACGAATCTCCCGGATCGTCCCATGATCAACTTCTGTCCGAGCTGCGGCGCCGACCAGTCGAAATGGCCGTGTCCGGCGTGCGGCGAGGAGGTGGAGCAGGGGTGGAGTTACTGCGCCACGTGCGGTAAACTGTTGCCCACGTCATGACCACTCGGGGCGCGGCGATACGCGTCCGGGACCGACACACACAGAGTCACACAGGAGCGATCGATCATGATCGACAGGAAGATTGGAGGGCTCGTTCTCGTCGCCCTCCTCGCGCTCGGTATGGCCGCCTGCAGCGGCGACGCGAGCGCGAACGGAAACGGTGAGGCCGAGGCCCAGGCGGAGCCGGCTCAGGCCACGGCGGCCGACGAGGCCGGCGATGCGGCCGCCGCCATGCCGCAGGAGATGCCGGATGGGGTGACCACGGCCATGATCGAGGAAGGCGAGGGGATCTACAACGGGGCCGGCATCTGCATGTCGTGCCACGGTCCGGACGGTGCGGGCATCCCCAACCTCGGCGCCGACCTCACCGATGACGAGTGGCTGCACAGCGACGGTACGTACGAGGGAATCCTCGCGTCGATCGCGGAGGGCGTTACGGCGCAGGAGTCCAGCTCCGGCGTTCCGATGCCCGCGAAGGGCGGAACGGCCATCACGGACGAGCAGGTCAGCGCCGTCTCGGCGTACGTCTGGTCGTTGAGCCAGTAGTCGACCGGCTCCGCCGGAAGGCCTGTGACGCCGGAGGCCGGCGCCCTCAGGGGCCGCCGGCCTCTTCTTTCCATCGAGGAGTGCAGGAGAGACGCGTGGAGACCAGCCGTCCATGATCCGTGTCGCCGTGATTCCGGGGGACGGAATCGGCCCGGAGGTCGTGCGGGAGGCCCGGCGGAGCCTCGAGGCCTGCGGCCGCGCCGGCCTGGCAAGCCTCGTGTTCCACACGTTTCCGAACGGCGCCGACCACTTCCTGAGCACGGGCGAGACCCTGTCGGACGAGACGTTCGCGCGCCTGCGGGACGAGTTCGACGCGATCCTTCTCGGCGCCGTGGGCGACCCGCGGGTACCGGACGGACGCCACGCGCGCGACATTCTGCTGGGCCTGCGATTCCGCCTGGACCTGTTCGTGAATTTCCGGCCGGCCCGCCTGCGCCTGGCCGAGCTCTCTCCGCTGCGAGCCGCCGACCGGGCGCCGATCGACTTCGTGATCTTCCGGGAGAACACGGAGGGACTGTATACCGGCGCCGGATCCCTGGAGGGCGAGGGCACGCCGGATGAGCGCGCGGTGAGCGAGGCCGTAGCCACCCGTCGCGGGGTCGAGCGGATCGTACGCGCCGCCTTCGAGCACGCCCGGAAGCGCGGGCTGCGGCTCGTCACCCTGGGGGACAAGGCCAACGCAGTGCCGCACGTGTACGGGGTGTGGCGCCGCGTCTTCGCGGAAGTGGCTGCGGAGTACCGGGAGATCGACGCCGAGACCCGGTACGTCGACGCGCTTGCCATGCAGCTCGTCCGCGAGCCGGAGCGCTTCCGGGTGATCGTCACCTCCAACCTGTTGGGAGACATCCTTTCCGACCTCGCGGCCGAGCTGGTGGGCGGGATGGGCCTGGCGCCGTCCTCCAACCTGCACCCCGGACGGCACGCCCTGTACGAGCCGGTGCACGGGAGCGCGCCAGATCTGAGCGGGACCGGCGCGGCCAATCCGATGGCGGCCATCCTGAGCGCGGCCCTCCTGCTGCGGGATGCCGGGGCGGAGGATGCGGCGGATCGCGTCGAGGAGGCGGTGGACGCGGCGCTGCGCGCCGGCGTCCGCACGACGGACATCGGGGGCGACCGTTCGACCGCGCAGGTTGGAGAGTGGATCGCCGCCCGCGTGGAGTCGGGCTGAGACAGGAACCGAAACGGAGACGGAGAGAGCATGGGCACGATGGGAAGTGACAGGCAGGTGGTGTTCCTGGCCGCCGCGCGGACCCCGTTCGGGACGTTCGGAGGGAGCCTGAAGGACCACTCGGCGACCGAGCTCGGCGTCCTGGCGAGCCGAGCCGCGATCGAGCGGGCGGGAGTGGACGCCGGCGACTACGGGCAGGTGTTCTTCGGCAACGTGCTCCAGACGTCGGCGGATGCGCTCTACCTGGCGCGGCACGTCGGCCTGAATGCCGGCCTGCCGGTGGAGGTACCCGCCGTTACCCTGAACCGCCTGTGTGGATCGGGCTTCCAGGCCGTGATCGACGGCGCGATGGACATCCTGTACGGCGACTCCCGCGTCTGCCTCACGGGCGGCACCGAGTCCATGAGCCAGGCGCCGCACGTGGTGCGCGGCGCCCGCTGGGGGCTGCGGCTCGGCCCCGCCCCGCCGTTCGAAGACACCCTGTGGGAATCTCTCTCCGATCCGTACTGCGGCTTCTCGATGGCCGAGACGGCGGAGAACCTGGCCGAGGAGTACGACATCAGCCGCGAGGACGTGGATCGTTACGCGGTGCGCAGCCAGCAGCTGGCCAGCAAGGCGTGGGACGAAGGTCGCTTCGACGAGGAGGTCATTCCTGTCACGCTGCTCAAGCGCGGCAAGGAGATCGAGTTTCGCCTCGACGAACACATGCGTGCCGACACCACGCTGGAGGGCCTGGCGAAGCTGCGTCCCTACTTCAAGAAGGACGGCCTCGTGACGGCGGGCAACGCCAGCGGGATCGGCGACGGCGCCGCGGCCCTCGTGATCGCGGCCCCCGACTTCGCGGACGCCCACGGGCTGACGCCCATGGGACGCCTGGTGTCCTGGGGCGTAGCCGGCGTGCCGCCGAGGATCATGGGAATCGGTCCGGCGCCCGCCGCCCGCAAGGCCCTCGACAAGGCCGGTCTGACCCTGGACGACATGGACGTGATCGAGGTCAACGAAGCCTTCGCGCCGCAGTATGTGGCGGTGGAGAAGGAGCTCGGACTGGACCGGGAGCGTGTGAACGTCAACGGAGGGGCCATCGCCGTCACGCATCCGCTGGGTGCCACGGGAGCTCGCATCACGACGCATCTGCTGTACGAGCTGGAGCGTCGCGGAGGTGGGCTCGGGCTCGGGTCGGCGTGCATCGGTGGCGGGCAGGGCATCGCCGTGATCGTGCAGGCAGGCAGCTGACGTAGCCCCGTCGGGTCCGACGGGCACATCGGACTCGCGGGGTGTATCTTACGACCGGTGACGGGGCAGCCTGGGCGCCACCCGTCACGTTCTTCCGCGCGACTCGATCCTCGGGACCATGGAGGCTTCCATGGATGTGATTCTCGCCCTCATCGCCATCGGCGGCGCTGCCGCGCTGTCCACCAGTCTTCGCATCCTGCGCGAGTACGAACGAGCCGTCGTGTTCCGGCTCGGGCGCGTCCGGCCCGTCCGCGGTCCCGGTCTCATCTTCCTGGTGCCGTTCGGGGTCGAACGAATGGTCAGGGTCGGTCTGCGGATCATCGCCATGGACATTCCGCCGCAGGACGTGATCACCAGGGACAACGTGTCCGTGAAGGTGAACGCCGTACTGTATTTCCGCGTCCACGACCCCAGCCGGGCGGTGCTGGAGATCGAGGATTTCCTGTTCGCCACGTCCCAGCTCGCACAGACCACGCTACGCTCGGTCATCGGCCAGGCCGAGCTGGACGAGCTCCTGGCGGAGCGGGAGAAGTTCAACCACATCCTGCAGCGGATCATCGACGAGGGGACCGATATCTGGGGAATCGACGTGACGGCCGTCGAGGTAAAGGACGTCGATCTTCCGCAGGAGATGAAGCGCGCCATGGCCCGTCAGGCAGAGGCCGAGCGCGAACGCCGCGCCAAGGTGATCAACGCCGAAGGCGAGCTTCAGGCGGCTTCGCGACTGAAGGACGCGGCCCGGCTGCTCAGCCTGCAGCCCGCGTCCCTGCAGCTCCGCTTCCTGCAGACGGCGTCGGAGATCGCGGCGGAGAACAACTCCACGACCCTGTTCCCGCTGCCGGTGGATCTGTTCACTCCGTTCAAGAAGCTCTACGAGGAGCGTGCCGAGCTCACGGCGACCGAGAAGGCGACCGAGAAGGCAGAGATCAAGGAGCTCGAGGAGCGCGCCCGCAAGGCGGCCGACGAGGCGACCGGCCTGACCACGCCATCACGCATCGCGGAGGCGGCGGACCAGATGGGCCTGCTCAGGGATGGAGAGTCGGCGACCGAGCCCGTGCCCGTGGACCGCGACGGCGGAGAGGAATGACTGGCGCCGGGTCCCGGCGCGATACGCGACCGGGCAAGGGATGAAGTGAGGGAAGAGAGCGGCGGGAGCGACCTCCCGGTACCGGTACCGGTGCAGGTGTCGCGGGCGCAGCTCGAGAAGGTCATCCATCGTGCCGCCGAGCTGCAGTTCGATCGGGGAGAGGGGTACGACAGCCTCGAAGTCGAAGAGGTACAGCGCATCGCCGAGGAGGTCGGCCTCGAGGGCCGATACGTTCGGCAGGCGCTCGCCGAGATGCGCGCTGACTCCCTGTTCCCGGCCCACCCCGGAGAGCGATCGTTCGCGACGCGGCTGTGGGGTGAGGCCGCGGTCGTGGAGAGTCGCGTGGTGCCGGGCGGACCGGAGGAGGTATTCGAGAAGCTCCGCCGGTACCTGAGTGACCGGGAGAGCCTGCGCTGCGTTCGTGACCGGCCCGGGCAGCAGGTGTGGGAGCCGGCCTCTGATTTCCTGAGTCAGCTGCAGCGCGGATTCGATTTCAGCGGGCGCGGCTACCTGCTGGCCAAGGCGCGTACGCTGACGGTTCTCGCGCAGCCGCTGGAGGAGGGCCGCACGCTGGTGAGCGTGATCGCCGACATCTCCAACACGCGGACCGGCGCTGCGGCGGCGTGGTATGGCGCCCTGGGCACGCTCGGCCTCGGCTCAGCGCTGGGAGCCATCCTGGGCGAAGGCGCCTCTGCCATGATCGTTGCGCCGGCGGTGGCGACGGGTGTGGCAGCCGTGGGCACGCTGGGGACGATGAAGACGCTCGCCCGTCGCCGGGGTCGGGTCGAGCTGGCGGTGCAGGGTCTCCTGGACCGCCTGGAGCGGGACTCCGGCTTCGCTTCGGACAGGCCTACCCTGCGCGAGCGGATCAGCGGTTTCCTGGAGGATTGAGTCGCCCGGACAGAGGCCGGGAGACAACGGAAAGGAGAGGGGCGTGAGCGATATACAGAGAGTCGGAGTCGTCGGCTGTGGTCTCATGGGCCGCGGAGTCGCGCAGGTGAGCGCCGCCGCCGGATACCAGACCGTGGTGCGGGAGGTCAACGAAGACCTGCTGGAGAAGGGGCTCGCCGCGATCCGAAAGCAGCTCGACCGGGCCGTGGAGAAGGGTCGGCTGGAGGCCGACGAGAGGGATGCGACGCTGGGCCGGCTGCAGGGCACCGTTTCCCTGGAGGACCTGGCCGACTGCGATCTGGTCATCGAGGCCATCGTGGAGGACATCGACGTCAAGAAGGACCTGTTCGGGGTGCTCGATCGCCAGAGCCCTCCCCAGACGATCTTCGCGTCCAACACCTCCAGCCTTACGGTGACGGAGATGGCGGCGGCGACGGGCCGGCCCGACCGGTTTGTCGGGCTCCATTTCTTCAACCCGGTGCCCGTGATGCAGCTCGTGGAGGTGGTGCGCACGGGAGGAACGTCGGACCACACGTTCGACCGTGCTTTCGGGTTCGCCCGCTCGCTCGGCAAGGTCCCCATCGCGTGCCGTGACAACTCCGGCTTCGTGGTGAACCGTCTCTTGGTCCCGTACATGCTGGACGCGATCCGGGCCTACGAGGAGGGAATCGGATCGATCGAGGACATCGACACGGGGATGCGGCTCGGTTGCGGCTATCCGATGGGTCCGTTCATCCTGGGCGACTTCGTGGGACTGGACACCCTGTTCTACATCGCCGAGATCATGTTCGACGAGTACCGGGAGACGCGCTTCGCCCCGCCGCCGCTGCTCAAGCGGATGTATCTGGCCGGCCATCACGGCCGGAAGACCGGAAAGGGGTTCTACGACTACTCGGGGGACGAGCCGGTCGTATCGGAGTTCGTGAAGCACTGATAGACGGACGCCCCTCCTCCGGGAGCTGGTGCTCGTTCCACGGCTCCGTGCCATCCTGAGTGGTTCTCGGAGGCCGGGAGGCGCATGGAAGCGTTTGACAGACTGATCGAGGGGATCCGACGGCGGTCCCTGTGGCAGATGCTCGGCCTGTACGGTGCCGGAGCCTGGGTGGCGCTCCAGGTGGTCGACGTTCTCTCCGACGCGTTCGATCTTCCGGGTCGATTCGCCGCGATCGCCCTGGCCATCCTGATCGTGGGCCTGCCCGTGGTCCTCGCCACGGCCCTGCTTCAGCAACGGATCCACCGGACCGGCGACGGCGCCGACGAGGCTGCGGCGGAGTCGAGCGGCGTGGGGACGGGCTCCTCGGGAGCCAGGCGACTGCTGACATGGCGCAACGTGATCGGGGGCGGAGTGGCGGCATTCGCTGTGTGGGGCGTGGTCGTCACGGCATGGCTGGTCACGCAGGACGGATCAGGGCCGCCGGGCCCGGATGCGACGGAGTCCGATCTGATCTCGCGCTCGGTGATCGCCGTTCTCCCCTTCTCCGTCCGGGGCAGCTCCGACCTCCAGTATCTCGGGGAGGGCGTGGTCAGCCTCCTCGGCACGAAGCTCGACGGTGCCGGCGAGCTTCGGAGCGTCGACTCGCGTGCCCTTTTGAGTCGCATCGCGCACGACGCGGAATCGGCCGCCGATCCCGCACGCGCGGCGGCAATCGCCCGCCGGTTCGGAGCGGGTCTGTTCGTGATGGGGGACGTAGTGGAGGCGGATGGTCGGCTGCGGGTCGCCGCGGCCCTGTACGGCACGGACGAGTGGACCGAGCCGGTGGCTGAAGCCGCGGCGGAAGGCGACGACGCGTTCGCGCTGGTGGACGAGATCGCGACGCAGCTCCTGGCGGGCGTCGAGGGCGGTCCGGGTGCCCGTGTTCGCCGCATCGCGGCGGTGACCACGACGTCCCTGCCTGCGTTTCGCGCCTATCTGGCGGGCGAGGCCGAGTTTCGCCACGGAAGCTTCGAGCCCGCTTTCGAGGCGTTTCGACGGGCCGTCGAGCTGGATACGCTCTATGCGATGGCGTACTACCGGCTGAGCGTGGCGGCCGAGTGGCTCACCCGCGCGGAGCCGGCCCAGGAGGCGGCGGAGAAGGCGTACCGGTACTCCAGCCGTCTCTCGGAGCGGGATACGAGGCTCCTCGAGGCCTTCCTCGCGTGGCGACGCGGAGCGCACGGAGAGGCGGAGCGGCGGTACCGGGCCATCGTCGGAACCTATCCGACCGACGTGGAAGCCTGGTTTCAGCTGGGAGAGATCCAGTACCACGGCAACCCCCTCCACGGAAGGTCCTCCGCCGAGTCGCGCGAGGCGTTCGAGCGGGTGCTGTCGTTCGAGCCGAACGACGCCACCTCGATCATCCACCTGGTGCGGATCGCGGCCGCCGAGGGCAGGCACGCGGACATGGACTCCCTCGCGGCCCGCTTCTTCGCGCTGAATCCGGACGCCGACCGCGAGCACGAAGTGCGCTCCGTTCAGGTCCTCGCCCACGCGGACCCGATTCGGACCGACAGCTTTCTTTCCACGATCGCGTCCGAGTCCGATCTGATTCTCAGCCAGGTGGTGTGGAACACGGCTCTGGTCGCGAACAACCCGGAAGGAGTCGAGATGGCGGCGCGTCTCCTGACGGACGAGACGCGATTCACGGGCGAAGTCTGGACCATGGGACACACGATTGCGGCCTACACGCTGGTGGCCCGCGGCAGGGTGCGGGACGCCTTCCGCGAGATCGAAACGATCGGGCGGTACGACCCGCTGTCGGCAGCCGAGTTTCGGGCACTGCTGTCTGTCGTGCCCTTGATTCCGGCGGACCGCGAGCAGCTCCGGCGCCGGCGCACGGAGGTCGAGTCGCTGGACCCCGCGAGTGCCACCAGCAGCGGAAACGCCAGCTTCTTCTTCAGCGTCCTGGAGAATCGGCACGAGATCATCCAGCTCTACCTGTCCGGCGTTCTGGCCGCCCGGCTGGGAGACGGCGCCGCGGCGACGGTCTATGCGGACCGGCTCGAGGCCGCCACGCCGCCTGCGGAGAGCGGGACGCTGACCACGGACCTCGCCGCAGGCGTCCGGGCCCAGATCGCGCTCGCCGCCGGGCGACCGGAAGACGCCCTGGCGGCGATCGAGACGGTGCGCCAGGACATCTTCTATCAGCTGTCGATGTCCTCGCCGTACGACGGTCTGATTCTCGAGCGCTACACCCGTGGAGAGCTGCTCCATAGCCTGGGCCGCTACGAGGAGGCGCTACCGTGGCTCGAGCACCTGGGCGAGGTGAACGCGATGGAGCTGGCCTACAAGCCGGCCGCCACCTTCCGTCGGGCGGAGATCTACGAAGCTCTCGGCCGGCCGGAGGAGGCAGCCGGGCAATACGCTCGCTTCGCCGAGATGTGGCGCGACGCGGATCCGGACCTGCAGCCGCTGGTGGCGCAGGCCCGGGCCGCCGTTCGTCGCCTGGCGCCGGATGGGGTGGAGCCGTGACCGACTCGATCCCCGATGCCCTCGCCGGATGGCCCGTCGTCCTCCGCATCCCCGTTCAATGGGGGGAGATGGACGCCTACGGACACGTGAACAACACCGTTCTGTTCCGTTACTTCGAATCGGCGCGGGTCGAGTATCTGGTCCGGTGCGGGTTCGCCCGTTCGTGGGAGGTGGACCGCATCGGGGCCATCCTCCAGTCGACCGGCTGCCGCTTCCGGCGACCCCTGTTCTTCCCGGATATGGCGATCGTGGCCGGGCGCTCGGTCGAGCTCGAGGACGACCGGTTCACCATGGAGTACGCGGTGATCTCCGAAAGTTCGGGCGAGGTGGTGGCCGAGGGGGCGGGGGTCGTGGTTTCCTACGACTACGACAGTCGCCGCAAGTGCGACATTCCCGACGCGGTGGCGAGCGCCATTCGGGCCCTGGAGGGCTGGAAAGGGGACGGCTCCACCGCCGAGTGACGCAACCGCCGGAACGCTCGGTCGGCCCGATCGGACCACGCCGTCGTGGAGCCGTCCACGATCCCGCGTTCATCCGCATAACATCAACGTTTTCGCGGTCTCCCGGCCGTTGCGGCACGCGGGTGTCCCGGGATATTTTTCCTAGATATATGTCAAGCATCGCCAGCGCCCCGATCGAGGCGGCGGGGCAGGCCCGACCGGCCTCTCTCGAGCGCCTGGTAGCACGAGACTATCGGAACTTCGGTGAGCTCCAGCTGGAGCTTCCGGAAGCCGGGGCGATGATCGTCGGACCCAACGGCTCCGGGAAGTCCAACCTCCTCGAGGCGATCTACTATCTCGAGATCTTCCGCTCCTTTCGGGGAGCGCGTGACGCCGAGCTCGTGCGGTTCGGCGAAGACGTCTTCCGGATCGAGGGCACGCTGCGCAGCGGGAAGGACACGCGGGAGCTGGCCGCCGCGTACCAGCGCTCGCGGGGTCGGAAGAAGGTCGAGGTCGACGGAGGCGAGGCCGAACGCGTCGGCGACGCGCTCGGCATCCTCGGCGCCGTCGTGCTGAGCCTCGAGGACGGCGAGCTGGTGTGCGGCTCGCCGGGACGGCGTCGCCGATTCCTGGACATCCTGCTGTCGCTCGTCCGGCCAGGATACCTGGCCGCGCTCCAGCGATACCGCGCCGTGCTGGCGCAGCGCAACGCGTCCCTGCGGCGCGGGGCGGACGCGGTGACCGCCGTGTGGACCGACGGCCTCCTGGAGCCGGGGGCGCGCATCATATGCGAGCGAGAGGCGTGGATCGCCAGCCGCACGGAGGCGTTCGGAGCGTACCAGGCGGAGATCGCGGGAGGTGCATCCGGAAGCCTGACCTACGAATCCGCGCTCGGCCCGCGCTCGGAGTCGACCGATGACACCGCCCGCGACCGGGTGGCCGAGCCGGAGGCGGCGTACGGGGTGCCGGAGCGCCTCGATACGTGGGTGGAGCGCCTGCGGCAGGCCATGGGCGAGAACGAGGAACGCGACCGGCGGCGCGGCTCGACGCAGGCCGGCCCGCATCGGGATGACCTCGTGATCCGGGCGGCCGTGGACGGCGGGGACCAGGAACGGGACCTGCGGATGTTCGGATCGGGAGGTCAGCAGAGGACGGCAGCGATCGCGCTCCGCCTCGTGGAGGCGGACACGCTGCGGGAGCGGCTGGGACGCGACCCGATCTACCTGCTGGATGACGTGTTCGCCGAGCTCGACCGGGACCGTGCGTCACGCGTCCTCCATCTGCTGGACGAAGGTCGGTCGGGGCAGATCCTGCTCGCGGCGCCCAAGCCGGCCGACATTCCGCTGCGAGGAGGCGGGCTTGCCAGCTGGCGAATCCGGGACGGCGTGGTGCTGAGCGATGGTTGAGCAGGAGCCGCGACGATCCAGGCGGCGCCGTCCGGGCGATCGGCGAGACCCGCCGGAGCCGGTGGGCGGCGTCGTCGAGGCTCTGTTCGCGCGGCTCGGCATAGCCGAGAAGGTGGAACGCGCTTCGGTCATCGCCAACTGGGAGAAGCTCGTGGGCTCCCCGATCGCCCGGGTGGCCCGGCCGGTTGGCCTGCGAGGCGAGACGCTGTTCGTCGAGGTGGAGAGCGCATCGTGGCGCATGGAGCTCTCGTTGATGCGACCGCAGCTGATGGCGAAGCTGAACGCGGGCCGGCGTAGTGGACGCATAGAGAAGATCGTGTTCGTGCAGGCGGACGGAACACATTCGGAGGAACGGGATGGCGAAGGCTAGAGCACGTAAGGGGAAGGGCGACGGCTACACCGCGCGGCAGATCCAGGTTCTGAAGGGTCTCGAGGCGGTACGCAAGCGGCCGGGGATGTACATCGGCTCGACTGCAGCCCGCGGGCTCCATCACCTGGTATACGAGGTGGTAGACAATTCCATCGACGAGGCAATGGCCGGGTACTGTTCGGAGATCGGAGTCGTGATTCACGACGACGGCTCGATCACGGTGACCGACGACGGCCGCGGCATTCCGGTCGACATCCACCCGACGGAGAAAGTCCCGGGCGTGGAGCTGGCCCTGACCCGACTCCACGCGGGCGGCAAGTTCGACAAGGAATCCTACAAGGTCAGCGGCGGCCTGCACGGCGTCGGAGTGTCGGTCGTGAACGCACTCTCGGAGCGGCTCGACGTCGAGGTCAAGCGCGACGGCCACGTGTGGACGCAGAGCTACCAGCGCGGTGCCAAGGACACCGAGCTCGAGAAGGGCGAGAAGACGAACCGGACCGGCACGATGGTCCACTTCAGGCCGGATCACGAGATCTTCGACGAGTTGGATTACAACTGGGATACTCTCGCGAGCCGCTTGCGGGAGCTCGCTTACCTGAACGCCGGGGTCAGAATCTCGCTGCGCGACGAGCGCATCGATGACGGCGAGACACTGCTCGAGGAGCGCTTCCACTACGAGGGCGGGATCGTCCAGTACGTGGAGTATCTCCGTGGCATGAAGACCCCACTGCACGATGAGATCGTGTACCTCAAGGGGGCGCAGGAGGGTACGGAGATCGAGCTCGCCCTGCAGTACACGGACGGCTACAACGAGGACACGTTCACCTTCGTGAACAACATCAATACGCACGAGGGCGGCACGCATCTCTCGGGCTTCAAGGCGGCCATGACCCGTACGGTGAACGCGTACGGGAGCAAGAACGCCAAGAAAGGCGAACCCAGCCTGTCGGGTGACGATGTCCGCGAGGGTCTCGTGGCCGTGCTCTCCGTGAAAGTCCTCGAGCCCCAGTTCGAGGGACAGACGAAGACGAAGCTCGGAAACAGCGAGGTGCGGGGCATCGTCGAGAGCCTGGTGAACGACAAGCTCGGCACCTGGCTGGACGAGAACCCGTCCTCGGCACGTCGCATCATCGAGAAGGCCGTGCAGGCGGCGCGGGCGCGCGAAGCGGCCCGCAAGGCGCGCGACCTCACGCGCAAGAAGTCAGCCCTCGAGACGGGGATCCTTCCCGGCAAGCTGGCCGACTGCTCGAGCCGCAACGCCTCCCTGTCGGAGCTCTACCTGGTGGAGGGAGACAGCGCCGGTGGCTCCGCCAAGCAGGGCCGCGATCGCGAGTTCCAGGCCATCCTCCCGCTCAAGGGGAAGATCCTGAACGTCGAGCGTGCGCGCATCGACAGGATCCTGTCCAACGACGAGATCCGGGCCATCATCACGGCCATCGGCTCGGGGATCGGCGAGGAGTTCTCGCTCGATGCGGCCCGGTATCACAAGATCGTCATAATGAGTGTGGATGGGGACGAGCATGTGTTCGTCAGGGATGACGACGGCGTCCGTTTCACGACGATCGGAGCGTTCATCGACCGGATCGTCGAGGCACACGGACACGGAAGCGCTCCTTACTCCCGGGTCGCGAACGCCCCCATGGGCGAGGTTCTGTGCTTCGGGACGAACGACCACGAGGTTCGGTTCCGGCCCATCAAGGCCGCGATCCGCCACGAGCTCGAAGACCAGCTGTACGAGGTCACGACGGCGTACGGTCGGTCCGTCCGCGTAACGGCCAGCCACAGCGTGTTCGTCCATGAGGATGGCGAGATCCGGTTGAAGCGCGGCGACGAGCTCCGGGAGGGAGACCGGCTGGTCGTACCGCGGCGCCTCAGACTGCCGGCCGACGCGCCGGCGCGAATCGACGTTCTGCGAGAGCTGCACGCCGTTCCGTCGGCGGCGCGCCAGGTGTGGGTCAGAGGCCCAGCCGTGGAGGACTGGTACCGGGATCGGGTCACGCGGGAGTATGGCGAGGTGCCCGAGATGTCGGCACCGCGAGTGGAGGTACCGGCCGATCTCGGAGAGGAGCTGGCGAGTGCCCGCCGGGCCAGCGGGATCACGAACCGGGCCCTGTGTGCGGCCATCGGCATCCGACAGCCTGCCACGTTTTACGCATGGGAGAAGGGTCGGTCGCGTCCGACTCTTCCCAACTGGGAGCGCTACATGGCGGCCATCGGGACGGACGCCGCCGATGTCGCTGCGCGCGTGGACGTCGGCCCGTCGCGCTTGGAGCGGGCGTGGAACCAGCAGTACCGGGGGGCTCCTGCCAACCGGGTTCGCTCCTACGTCCGGCTCGCGGACCTGGACGCGGTCGATGTCGAGTGGTTCGATGGAAGAGAGGACCTGCGGCTCACGCCCGAGCACCATGCCGAGCTTGGACTGGCTCGCTTCCTGGATGTCGGCCCGGACCTGATGACCCTTCTCGGTTACTTCGTAGCGGACGGCTGCTGCTCCGATCGCGGGGGCATTCGCGTGGCACTCGGCGGGAACGGCGACAGCTGGGGACCGGAGCTGAGCGCGGTCATGGAGCGGTTGTTTGGAGTCACCCCACGAAGGTACGAAGGCAGGGGTGGCCGGGTGGACGAGCTCAGAATCCTCAATCGGGTGGCGGTGCTCACTTGGCAGGAGGTGTTCGGATTCCGCACGGTCGACGCTCCGACGAAGCGCGTTCCGGATGTCGTCTTCAACGCATCGGATGAGCTGCGCGCCGCTTTTCTCCGTGGATACCTGCAGGGTGACGGGAGCCTGTCCGGGGGTCGTCTGAGCTTCGCGACGTCGTCGAGAGACCTGGCCGCCGGACTGATGTATCTCCTTTCCTCGTTCGGCGTCGTCGCTTCGTCGAGCACCAGAGAGCCGGACGGTCGCGAGACGAGCATCCGCGGACAGCCGTGCGTGACGCGCCACCGATCGTGGATGATCACGGTGGCGGCGCGAGAGGACATGGAGCGGCTTCGCCCGGTGTGGGAGGATCACCCGAACTCGGAAGCGGTCAACGCGCGCCTCGCCACCGGATGGCCTACGGTCAACCGTCGGTTCGAGGACATCGATGGGGACCTGATGGCGCTCCCGATCCGGTCGATCGAGGAAGTCGAACCGTCGAACGGCTACGTATACGATTTCTCGGTTGAGGCCGATGAGAACTTCGTGGCCGGCATGGGCGGCATCTGCTGCCACAACACGGACGCCGATGTGGATGGAGCCCATATCCGCACGCTCCTTCTGACCTTCTTCTTCCGGCAGATGCAGGAGCTCATCGAGGCGGGCTACGTCTACATCGCCCAGCCCCCCCTGTACCGCGTGTACCGGGGCCGCAAGGAGCTGTACTGCTATACCGAGGAGGAGCGCACCGAGGCGGTGAAGCAGCTGGGGAACGGCAAGGGAAGCGGCTCCGTGACCATCCAGCGCTACAAGGGTCTGGGCGAGATGAACCCGGGACAGCTGTGGGAGACCACGATGAACCCGGAGAATCGGACGCTGCTCCAGGTGACGATCGACGAGGCGACCGAGGCGTCACTCCTGTTCGAGCGCCTGATGGGCGACGAGGTGGAGCCGCGTCGGCAGTTCATCGAGCAGAACGCGAGGTTCGTCCGCAACCTCGACGTGTAGGATTCGCGAGCGCAGCGAAGCGACAACCTCGACGTGTAGGATTCGCGAGCGCAGCGAAGCGACAACCTCGACGTGTAGGATTCGCGAGCAAAGCCAGGGATCATTTCCACGTGCGGGACAGGTTCGACATGGAGACAAGGCGCACCGTCATCCCGGCCGCCGAAGAGATCTTGGGCGGATACTTCCCGGTGCTCGACCACGGGTTCGTGGCCCTGATCGACTACATGGGGTCCGACGAGAGCATCGAGCAGGCCGCCCGCGTCAGCTACGGATTCGGCACGCGCAAGACGAGCGCCGTGCGCGGGCTCATCCGATACTTGAGACGTCACCGCCACACCACGCCGTCGGAGATGGTGGAGCTAAAGTTCCACTGCGCCATGCCGATGTTCGTGGCGCGACAGTGGATACGGCATCGCATGGTCTCCGTCAATGAATACAGCGGCCGCTACAGCCTGATGCCGCTGCTGTTCTACCAGCCCGACTACGAGCAGTTCGCGATCCAAAGCCTCGCCAACCGCCAGGGGAGGGAAGGCCAGCCCGCGCCTCGCGACGTGTACGCCAGGGCGGTGGAACGGTGGGAAGAGGTCCGCCGAACGGCGGGTGACACCTATGGCTGGCTGGTGGAACAGGACGTGGCTCGCGAGCTGGCCCGGATCGACCTCCCGTTGTCCACCTATACCCAATGGTACTGGAAGATCGACCTCCACAACCTGTTCCATTTCCTCAGCCTGCGAGCCGACCCGCACGCGCAGTGGGAGATCCAGGAGTACGCTCGCGTGATGGCCGGCGTGATGAAGCGCGTGGCCCCGCTCAGCTACGAGGCGTGGCTCGACTACGAGTTCTGCGGACAACACATGAGCCACGGAGAGCTCGAGGCCCTGCGTGCCATGATCGAAGCCGACGAAGCAGGGCTGCGCGGGCGCGACGGAGCGTCGCTCGACGTCGAGGCGTTGCGCGCCCACGGCCTGTCCGGGCGCGAAGCGGTCGAGCTGATCGAGAAGCTGCAGCCGGCGGAGCGACCCGACTTCGATCTCGATCTGTCGAACATGAAGTCCCCGGAGGAGTTCGAGTCCCGCATGCGTGAGGCCGTGCCCGGCGAATTCGAGTAGGAATCCCATCCGGTTTCGCAGGCGGCACTTTTTCCGTCCTTTTCCGTAGTAGCACTGGGCGCGGGACGAGATCGTGCACGTCTACGCCCGGGCCGCGTCGGCGCTTGTCCGCCGACCCCGGCCGGCGGGGGGCGTGGAGATGGACAGGAGGAGGCGGAATGCCGGAAGGGATGATGGGTCGCACGGACACTGCCGGGGCCTCACCACGACGGACCCGAGGCCGTGTCGCCGCAGATCGGCTCTCGCCATCTCGGGTTCCCCGCGCGCTCCGCGTAGCTGCACTCCTGCTTGTCTGTCCGGCCGCGAGCGCCGCGGCGGTTCTTCCGCAGGAATCCCGCTTCCAGGCATACGCGAACGAGTCGGCGTTCGACGCCCTGGCCGAATCGGCTGGCATCAAGGAGACGGGCGCCTTTCCGTTCGACTTCCAGTTCCTCGCGTTCAAGACGGGTACTCCCGACTCCGTGGAGGTGTGGGCCGCGGCGAGCGTGCACGCCGGTCGCGTGCGCGGGGTGTTTGATCGTGGCTGGCGGTACCAGCTTTCCGTCGGGATCGAGCTCCTTCGCGACGACTCGGTCGTCGTGGCCGACACGCATCGCCTGACCTACGTGCTCAGCGCCGAGGTTCCGGAGTGGGTGTCGGACGGCTTCCCGCTCCAGACGATGGTGCTGGTGGAGCCCGGCGAGTACGAGTTCCGGCTCGTCGTCCAGGATCTGAACTGGCCGGACGATCGCTCGGTCAACGTGCGGAACGGTCGCGTGACCATCCCGGCCTTCGACGTGAGCCGGCCGGTCATCAGCTCCGTGGCGATTGCCGCCGATTCCGGCGGAACCTGGTCGCCGATGGAAAACCTGAGCCTGCAGCTGAACGCCGCGGCGATCGTCGGTCGACGAGCCCGGCCGTTCGTGTACTACGAGGTATACGGTCTCACTCCGGGCGGCGCGTATCGGGGCGAGGTCCGACTCGCCTCCACGTGGGTCTCGCGAGGCCAGGGAGAGCGATTCACCGGCTCGTACCAGCCGTTCCAGATGCAGTATCGGGGCACCGCGCCCGCCGATCCTACCCAGCCCCTCCGCGCCGTCATGCGGGTGGACATGGAGCACACGCAGCCCGGTCCGTATGAGGTGCAGGTCCGGGTCACGGACATGGCGACCGGGAAGCGGAGCGAGGTTCGAAAGGCGCGGCTGAAGGTGCGCGAACCGGATCCCCGACGGCCAGAAGTCCCGATCTTCGAGGTTCAGACCGTGCACGAAGAAGGGGCGGGGGGGAGGTAGGAATGCGGTGTGTCGGACGATCGATTCGAGGCGTCGCACCCACGGCGATCCTCGCACGTCGTGTGCTCCGGGTGGTCGCGATGGCCATCGGAATCCTGCTGCTGGCGGGCCCGCCAGCAGCGCCGGCGCAGACGATGCCCGGCCAGGTCTACTACGACCTTCTCGAGCAGGGTCACCGGCGGCTCGCCCGCGACCTCGGACGCCGTCTCGACCTGCGTTCTCGACCGGACGAGAGCGATGTAGAGGACTTCATCGAGCGCTGGGAGCGCGAGGGCGAAGGACCGCGAACAGGGTACGACTGGCTTGCCGTGGCCCGCATGTGGGTACGCTCCGGCGACGCGGAGCGGGCGCGCTCGGCGTTGCAGCGGACTGAGGGAAGGATCGCGGAGGCCCTGTTTCGATTGGAAAGCGCGCGCGTCGCGTTTCTCGAAGGCGACGTGGCCGGTGCCTCCGACTACTGGAAGGCGTGCGAGTCGGCGGACGAGGCGGCGGCCATCGAGATGTGGCTCGATGTGGAAACCCTGGCGACTCCCTCCGAATTCGAGCGCTGGGATCGCTTTCGCACTCTGCCATCCGGTGACCGGGACGCGTGCGGCTTCCTGCGCCGCTTCTGGAACTACCGGGCGGCCGCGTCCGGGATGGACGTGAATGAGCGAGTTCTTCAACATTACGGCCGTATGCAGTACGCGCTGGAACACTACCGCCGGCGCGGAAAAGTGAAGCCCCGCTTCTCGACCCGCCTCGGGAGACCCACGAATTCGATCTTCGACGATCGCGGTCTGCTGTACGTGCGGATGGGCGAGCCCGATGCCGTGGCGGCTCACCTGGCCGGGGAGTGCATAGAGCCCAACGCTTCCTGGGGGTACGACCGTCCCGAGGGATACCGGGTGTATCACCTGTCGCCCATGCAGGGGGCGGATGACTGGTTTCTCCTGGAGAACCTGGCCCTGGTATACCGCTGCGGAAGCTGGGACCACAGTCCGCAGGCAGCGGTGCCCCCGCTGCTCATCGATGTGCCCGGTTCAGTGATCCGTGATCTGTACGTCACGCGCATGGCGCTGGACCCGGCGTACGCCGCGATCGCGAACCAGGCCGTGATGGTAAGCGGTCAGGCGTTCGTGGGCTCCCGCATGATCCAGAACCTGTCCGACGAGCGGAAGTGGACGTGGGCGGACGTGGAGTACGCCGTCGCGACCGTGCCGGAGCGACCCTCCGTCGACCCTGGCGTGAACTTCGCCATCGAATGGCTGCACTTCCGGGCGCCTCGCCCGGGGATGACGCGGATGTGGATGAACGGGCTCGTGGAGGCCGGCACCCTGAGGCCGGATGGGCAGGAGCTCGCCGATGTGTATCGGGTGGAGGCGATCTGGACGATCCTGGGCGAGGACGGGGCCTTTCTGCAGCGGGTTCCGGCCGTGTTCGAGGTATCGGCGCCGCCCGACCTGGGTGGCAACGCGGGACTGTCCATCCGGATGCCGGCCGACGTTCCGCCCGGCGAATACCGGTGGATGCTGGTGGTCAAGGATCGCAACACGGTGGCGAGCGATAGCGGACGGAAGCCGACAGGGGGCTACGCGACCGGCGATCTGACGGTGCGCGACATGAGCGGCGACCTTCCCCTCCTGTCGGACGTGGCGGTGTCGCCCGATTCCACGGGAATGTGGTCTCCGGGCCGGGGGATCAGCATGAACCCGACGCCGGCCCACGTGACCGGGCCGGACGGAGTCGCGTTCATCTACTACGAGGCGTACAACCTTACGCCGGGAGGGCGCTACGAGACCCGGGTCGTGCTGGAGCCGGCGGGAGGCGGGCAGACCTTCTACCTGTCGTATCCGGGCTCGGCCCCGACCGGGGGCCGCATCGCGACCAGCGGCTACCTCCGGCTGAACCTGTCGGACTCCGAGCCGGGCCGGTACGAGATGTCGGTGACCGTTCGCGATCTCACGAGCGGGGTGTCGACTCTCCCCATCCGAACCGAGATCCTGGTCACGGGCAACTGAGGCTACAGCCCGAGATCTCCCTGGCCGACGTGTTCCGACGCCAGGCCAGCCGCGATCGACTCCCGGAGCTCCGGCTCACCTCGGGCTTCGCCTTCCGCGGAGGCCGCGCCCGGACGCCCGCGGAGCGGATGGACGGACACGATGGGTCCCGCGCGTCCGGACAGCTCCTCGAAGCGCACGGAGGCTCCCCTCCGGGGCTTGACCGGCAAACCGTCCACGGACAGGGAGACGACCTGTCCGGAGGCCAGCTCGCACATCGCGCTCTCTCCCGGGTGCACGCCCAGCACGCCCACCAGCTCGCCCGCCCTGCCGGTGTCCGGCAGGAGGGTCATTCCCTTGCCGGCTCGTCCCTGTCGCTTGATCTCGGTGAACGGGACCCGCTTGCCGTACCCGGCCGCCCCGACGACCAGGAGCTCCGCATCCCGGCGCGGGACGAGCGCGGAGACCAGCGCGTCTCCCTGTGCCACGCCGATCCCCCTCACCCCCCTGGCCGATCGACCCATCGGACGGATCTCCTCTTCCGCGAACCGGATCGCCAGGCCGCCCCGCGTGGCGAGTAGTAGATCGCCGGTGCCGGCGCTCGGACGGACCATCATCACTTCGTCTCCGTCGCCCAGTCCGATCGCACGAATTCCGCCGCTTCGCACATTGGAGTATTCGCCGAGGGACGTGCGCTTCACCTGGCCCTCACGCGTGACGAACAGCAGGTAGCGATCGGTGTCGAACTCCGCGACGGGGATTATCGCTACGATCCGGTCTGCGGGTGCCAGGTCCACGAGATCCGAGAGCTGCTTTCCTCGCGAGCTGCGAGTGCCGCGTGGGAGGTCCTTCACGGCGACCGAGTGGACGATGCCCCGAGCCGTGAACAACAGGGCCTCCGTGGAGCCCCGGGCTACGAACGCCTGGCTGACGAAGTCGCCGTCACGCTCGGCCATGGCCTCGGCGCCCGATATGCGACCGCTCCCTCGGACGGCCTGAGCTTTCACGTAGCCGAGTCGGCTGACCATCACGAACGACGACTCACCGCCCTCTCCGGCCGGGAGGGGAAAGGCCTCGCTCTCGTCCAGGATCTCGGTGCGCCGGTCGTCTCCGTACCGGGCGGCGAGCTCCGTCAGCTCGGTCCGCAGCAGGTCCCGCCGGGCTGAATCCTCTTCCACGATGTGCCGCAGCTCCTCGATCCGCTCCCGCAGCGCTTCGAGCTCGTCGGCCAGCTTCCGGGCCTCGAGCTGCGTAAGGCGAGCCAGCCGCATCGCCAGGATCGCTTCGGCCTGTCGTTCCGTGAGGTGCAGCTCCCCCTGCAGTCGACCCGCCGCCTCCCCGGGAGAGGCCGAGGAGCGGATGAGCTCGATCACCCGATCGATGTGGTCGAGCGCGGCAAGCAGCCCCTCGAGGACGTGCGCCCGATCCTGCGACCTTCCGAGCTCGAACGCGGCGCGACGTCGGATCACGTCCAATCGGTGATCCACGAAGCACTGCAGGGCCCGCTTGAGATCGAGCTGTACGGGCTTGCCGTCGACCAGGGCAAGCATGATGACGCCGAACGTGCTCTTCAGCTGCGTCTTCAGGAAGAGCGTCTTCACGAGCTTCTTCAGGTTGGCGTCCCGTTTGAGCTCGATGACGAGCCGCACACCGTCTCGATCCGACTCGTCGCGCAGATCCGTGATGGCCTCCACGCGGCCACTGCGCACGATCTTGGTGATCTGCTCTATCACCCGCGTCTTGTTCACCTGGTATGGAAGCTCGGTGATCACGAGCGATCTCTTGCCATACATGCCCTCCTCGAGGTGCATGCGAGCCCGCATCTCGACGAGGCCACGTCCCTTGCGGTAGGCGTCCCCGATACCTTCCCAGCCCCAGATGTATCCGCCGGTCGGGAAGTCGGGGCCCTCGATCCGCTCGATCAGGTCATCGATTTCGCAGTCCGGATGTTGGACGATGTAGTCCGTCGCCGCCACGAGCTCGCGGAGGTTGTGCGGCGGGATCTTCGTGGCCATTCCCACGGCAATGCCGTCCGAGCCGTTGAGCAGGAGGTGCGGCAGCCGGGCGGGCAGGGCAGTCGGTTCCGTCAATCGACCGTCGAAATTGGGAGCGAAGTCCACCGTCTCCCGATCGATGTCCGTCAGCAATTCCATGGCGATCGACGCAAGCTTCGCCTCGGTGTACCGGTAAGCCGCCGCGCTGTCACCGTCGATCGAACCGAAGTTTCCCTGTCCGTCGACCAGCGGATACCGGAGAGAGAATTCCTGCACCATGCGCACGAGCGTGTCGTACACGGCGCTGTCCCCGTGCGGGTGGTACTTGCCCAGCACGTCGCCCACGACCGTCGCGCACTTCTTGTGCTCGCGCTCCGGCAGCAGGCCCAGCTCGTACATGGCGTACAGGATTCGCCGGTGCACCGGCTTCAGGCCGTCCCGCGCGTCGGGAAGCGCACGCTGCACGATGACGCTCATCGAGTAGTCGATGAAGGAGTCGCGCAGCTCTTCCTCGATCAGGCGGGTGACGATTCTTTCTTTGCGGGCGGTGGTGTTCACGGCGAGATGGCGCTTCCTTTCGGCTCATCCGAGGGTCGGCTTCGGCTCTCCTTCGGATTGTCGCTACGGGCGTGGCGGGGCACAAGAGCGCCCCGTGCGGCGGTGGGTACGAGTTGGATCGGGGCGGTCAGCGGATCAGCAGGTCGGACGTAGTCCGCTGCGATTCGCTGGGCTCGCGGGGGCGGGCGAGCGCGACGACGGGGGCCCGGTCGTCGTCCGGAACGTGGAGCACCAGAGCGCCCGAGCCCGGGACGGCGTGTGAATCGAGGGGTCGGGCGCGGCCGGACGCGTCCACGGATATGGCTCGTCCACGTTCCAGCCTGTCCGCCAGCCACAGCCCGTATCCGACCCACGCCGACACGGGATCGGCCTCCCCCGCGGCGATCGCCGGCTCGACCTCCTCCCGGTACCGGCGCGTGGCCTCCTCGAAGCCGTCGGGATCGGCCTGTCGGAGGCGCACGAGCAGCTTGCGGTAGCCCGGCCGCATGTCCGCCAGGCCGGCTCGCTCGAGCGCCTCCGCGGTGAGCAGGTCGGCCCGATCCTCACTCACCGGCCGTCATGGAATTCAGGAACTCCGTGTTGTCGCCCGTCCTCTTGAGGCGCTCGATGAGGAATTGGATCGCCTCGGCAGGCGGCATGTCGGCCAGGAAGTTTCGCAGCAGGTAGATCCGGTTGAGCTCGGTGTCCTCCAGCAGGAGCTCCTCGCGCCGCGTGCTGGACCGGTTCACGTCGATGGCCGGGAAGATCCGCTTGTCCGAGATCTGCCGGTCCAGGAGGACCTCGCTGTTGCCCGTACCCTTGAACTCCTCGAAGATCACCTCGTCCATGCGGCTGCCGGTCTCGACGAGCGCGGTGGCGATGATCGTCAGGCTTCCGCCCTCTTCGATGTTCCGGGCCGCGCCGAAGAACCGCTTCGGCTTGTGCAGAGCGTTCGCGTCCACACCGCCGGAGAGAATCTTCCCCGAGTGCGGGACAGTCGTGTTGTAAGCCCGCGCTAGACGGGTGATGGAGTCGAGCAGGATTACCACGTCCTTCTTGTACTCCACGAGCCGCTTGGCCTTGTCGAGCACCATCTCCGCGACCTGCGTGTGACGATCCGCCGGTTCATCGAACGTGGACGAAATGATCTCCGCCGGAACGTGCTCCTCCATGTCCGTGACTTCCTCGGGACGCTCGTCGATCAGGAGCACGATGAGATGCACGTCCGAGTTGTTCTCGAGGATCGCGTTCGCGACCTTCTGCAGCAGGATCGTCTTTCCCGCCTTCGGCGGAGACACGATCAGCATTCGCTGGCCCTTCCCGACCGGAGCCATCAGGTCGAGAACACGCATCGAGATGTCGCCGTCCTCCTTCTCCAGCTTCAGCCGTTGTTCCGGGTACCGCGGACGGAGATTGTCGAACGCTATGCGGTGCTTCGCCGCTTCGGGGTCCTCTCCGTTCACCTCCTCCACCTTCAGGAGGGCCAGGTACCGCTCACCTTCCTTCGGCGGACGCACTCTCCCGAGCACTGTGTCGCCGGTCCGCAGATCGAAGCGTTTGATCTGGGACGGAGACACGTAGATGTCGTCCGGTCCGTACAGGTAGTTCCAGTCCTGGCTGCGCAGGAAGCCGTAGCCTTCCGGCAGGATCTCAAGGACGCCTTCGCCGCGGAGGACAACGTCCGAGTCGAGCAGGTTCTGCTCGATGCGGAAGATGAGGTCCTGCTTCCGCAGGCCGGAGAAGTTGGCGATGCTCATCTCCTCGGCCATGTCGTGAAGCTCGGTGACGGATTTGGATTTCAGTTCGGCGATGTCCACGGGGTACTCCATGCATTCGGGGACCGCTTCACCCGGAACGGGCGGATCCTGCCGCCGGTGCGGTCCCTCGGTCGGGTTCGATGATCCAGAAAGCCAGCGTCGTTCAGTGGTCCGAAAAAATTACAGGGGATTCGGTGAGACCCGGGTTGGTATTCTCCCATATAACCGGATGAAACGATCCGGTCAAGATCGCGAGAAGCATCACGATCGTATACGTTCGGCGGCGGAAGGTGTTCCGACCGCCGCGAGGGTGGAGCCGCGGGGCATCGATCCGCCACTTCGGGTGGAAGGCGAAGTATGGCACGACACAATCGCGAGGCCCGGGGTGTCGATCAGCTCGGAACGCTCTGGCGGATCAGCTTTCAGCCCGACTGGTTGAGCCGCATCAAGATCTCCCGGCAGCTGCCGGGGGGACGACGACGCTCCATGGTCACCCTGTTCCGCAATCCGGCGCGCCGTGCCGAGGCGGTGCCCGGAAGGGTCGTGCGCACGGGCGTGGCGGCCGTCGACGGGTCCACTGAGTTCCGGGTGTCGGTGGAGGATCCGGGCGACATCATCGAGTCGGTGATCGTCGTCACGCGACCCAGGCGAGGCCGCCGGAAGGAAGTCGTGAAGTACATCCTGGAGTCGCGTCTTCCCCCGCGGCGCGGTTGAACACGGCGGGCCGATCGGGTTCCCGCGTGCGGCGACCCGGGGTCCTTCAGGCACCTGCTAGAACAGCTTGAATCGCAGCCAGCGCATCGGCGCCTCCCGCAGCTCCGAGAGGACGGAGTCCACGCCCGCCCGCAACGCCTCCCGTTGCCGGTGGATCTCGTCGTCGTACAGGGCGCGTCCCGCCGTGCCACTCCCTTCTCGCAGGAACGCGTCCATCCGGGACAGTCGCGCCGAGATCCTTTCGAGGGAGGCAGCGAGGGCGGCGACCGAGTCGGCCACACGCGCCGCGCGGTCGTCCGTGGAGAGGGCACCGAGGCTCGAGGCGGCGTTACGGAGCACGGCGCGCACGGAATCCCGCGCCACAAGCGCCGGCAGAGCGTCCGCTGAGCGGGCGGCCCGCCCGAGGTCCCGCAACCTCGCCGCCGCGGCGGGGAGCCGTGACACCAGGGCGGAATCGTTCCGGAGGGCGGCCAGGGTGCCCGGACCTCGATCGAGCCGCTGAGCCAGAGACCGGAGATCCCGCTGAAGCGAATCCATCGCCTGCTTGCCGGCGGCCGCCAGGCCGAGAAACGTCTCGGCGGTCAGGTTCCGGGGCACGTACAGCGTGTCGGCGGCGTCGAACGGATCGCCGGAGGCCTGGCCGGGATCGAGCTTGAGAACGACCGGCGCCAGCAACGACGAGCTCGCGATCGAGGCGCGTGCGTCGGCGCGGAGGTAAGGAATCGCGGTGTGGTAGAGGATCGCGTGAATCACGACTCGTCCCTCACCCGGGCCTTCCGGATCGCGGAACGACACGTCCGTGACCCGTCCGGAAGGCGAGCCGGCCACCCACACGTCGGCGCCGGGAGACAGCCCCCTGGCCTCGGCGGCGAGCACCACGATCCGCGGGCCCTCGAGGAGTGAGCGCCGGATCGTGTCCATGAAGAAGACGGCCAGCGACGCGGCGATGATGCATGCCAGGATGAGGAGCCCCGGCAGATGAGAACGCCAGCTCTCGGGACGCGCTGAACGTCTCATCGGCTTGCGCGACGCGCCGCCCGTGGCGATCCATCGTCCACGGTGCTCCGACCGGCAAAGGAATCCATGCTTCGACTCGGCAACATAGACTACAGCAATTGCTACCCGATCCACGGGCCCGTGCTGGAGGATCGTCCTCCGTGGCTCGCTGTGACGGATGGATCGCCCTCGGATCTCAACCGCCGCCTGGCGCAGGGCGGACTGGACGTCGCCCCGTGCTCCAGCATAGAGCTTGCGCGTCACTCCCGCGAGTATTCCGTGCTGCGAGGACTTTGCATAGGCAGCGACGGACCGGTCGACAGCATCGTCCTGGTATCCCGGGTGCCGGTGCGCGAGCTGGACGGCCGCGAGGTGGCCCTTCCGACTGCGTCCGCCGCATCGCGGTGCCTGCTGCGGATCCTGCTCGAGGTCCACCTGGAGATCGCGCCGCGGTGGCTGGACTTCGACCAGGCGATGCAGGAACCGGTGCGCACGGCGACCGCCGGTCCCGGCGAGCCGAAGGATCTCTCGGGGACGGCGGACGCGGCCCTGTTCATCGGCGATACGGCCCTCCGCCGACCGCCGCGCGACGGTGAAGTTCGCATGGATCTCGGCGCGGCATGGACCTCCTGGACCGGTCTGCCTTTCGTGTACGCGCTGTGGCTCGCGCGAAGCGAGGTCGCCGGCCGCGAGGAGCTGCGGGAGCTGCATCGCCTCCTGATCACCCGGCGCGACGCGGTCGAGGCGACGGCGGTCGAGCTCGCGGACGGGGCTTCCGAACGCTACGGATTCGAGCCGGACCGGCTGCGCGCCTACTGGGGCCGCATCCGGTATGACCTTGACGACCGGATGCTCCGGGGATTGCAGCGCTTCCTCGAGCTGGCGCACCAGATCGGCGAGCCGCCTCCGCCGCGGGAGATCCGCTTCGCTCCGTAGGTCCTCGACCCGCACTGTCACACGTGCCCTACCGCATGCCTGTCGTTTGCCTGAGCGTTCCGTACGGCGAACGCCTCCCGAGGGGGGTGATGAGCAACACCACGAGCTGCGGAGGGAGCATGAGTCGATCGGTGAATCGGGTGATCCTGGTGGGCAACGCGGGATCGGATCCGGACGTGCGGAATACCGCCTCCGGAACGACGGTGGCACACCTGTCTCTGGCCACCAACAGGGTGTTCCAGCGCAACGGCGAGGAGCAGCGGAAGACGGACTGGCACCGCCTGACGTTCTGGGCCGGCGCCGCGGAGGCGGTGGAAAGATGGGTGAGCAAGGGCTCCCGCCTGTACGTCGAAGGACGCATCGAGTACGGTTCGTACGACCGGGACGGAGTGACGATTCCGACGTCGGACGTGATCGTGAACGACTTCGTGTTTCTGGATGCCAGACCGAACGGCGAGGCGGACGGCGGACGTGAGGAGGCGGAGGTGTCGGCCGTCCTCGAGTGACATGCGTTGCGCTCCTCCGCTGCCACTCCCCAAACTTAGTCTTTGTTCGAGGCCAGCCGTGGGGAGGGAACGACGAGAGGCTCCGCTCCGCATGAGGACGGTGGGAACCTGGAGGCGGCCGGAGGTATCGCCGCCCGGGAGCAACCCGATCCGATCGACATGGCGACGTATCCGCTGCGTCGCGTCCTGGTTACCGGCGCCTCGGGCTTCATCGGGAGTCACCTTCTTCCGCGACTGGTTTCACGCGGCCACCTCGTGCGGGCGATGTGGCGCGGCCGTGAGGGACCGGGGCGCCGATCCGCACCGGGAGTCGACTGGCTTGAGGCGGACGTCACCCGATCGAGCTCGCTGGACGCTGCGGTCGCCGAGTGCGATGTCGTAGTCCATCTGGCCGGTTGCAGCACGCCCCCCGAAGGAGGCAGCCTCGAGCAGGTGAACGCGGTCGGGACGCGCCACGTGCTCGCGGCTGCGCAGGAGGCCGGGGTCGAGCGCGTGATCTACGTCAGCGCCCTCGGCGCGAGCCCTGCGGCGGGTGAGTACTTTCGGAGCCGGTTCCAGGCGGAGGACGCCGTGATGTCGTCGAGCCTGGACCACGTGATCCTCCGGCCGAGCGTCGTGTACGGCCCCGACGACCATTTCGTGACCTCGATCGTTTCCATTCTGCGAGCCCTGCCCGTGTTCCCGATGCTCGGCGACGGCACGTTCCGACTCCAGCCTCTTGCCGTGGAGGACATGGTGGACGCCTTGACGCAGTCCGTCGAGCGTCCCGATGTGACCGGCGAGCTGTACGAGCTGGCGGGACCGGATCGCCTCAGTTTCACCCGCATCGTGCGCATCGTCGGTGAGATCGCCGGCTGCGCCCGACCCGTCGTTCCGCTTTCGGATCGATTCGCGGCACGGGCGGTGTGGCTCGCGAGGCGGGCCGGCTTTCTGACACCGTTCAGCTCCGAGCAACTGGACGTTCTGCGCTGGGGAAGCGCTCTCAGCAGCAGCGACAATCCGTTGCGCACGGTGTTCCTGGTGAAGCCGCTGCCGTTCCGGGACGCGCTCGCGGATTACCTGGGATCCGCCGGGCTCGTGCGCGAGGGCTCCCTGGAGGAGGATGAGGGTGCGGACGGCGACGGCGAGCCGGAGGAGCGAGCGTGAACGCGGTCCGGAACACGGCCCCGGGACACGACCCGGAACGTCCGGCGGACGATCACCACGGGACCGGATTCCTCACGGTCAGCAACTTCCTGTCGCTGCTGCGGATTCCGCTCGGATTCACCTTCCTCGCCGTGGACGGGCAGGCGTGGCTGGCCGCGATCGTGCTGGCGGGTGCGGCCACGGACATGCTCGACGGCTTCATCGCGCGGGTCACGCGAACGGAGTCCGAGATCGGGGCCCTCCTGGATCCGTTCTGTGACCGGATCTTCATGTTTCTCGGCCTCGTATCGTTCATCCCCACCGCAATGCTCGACTGGGCCGGCTTCCTGATCCTCATTCTGAGGGACATCTTCACGGGCGGCGTGTTCCTGGTGGGCAGGCTCGCCGGCCGGGAGATGCCGTTCCACTCCCGGACGGGAGGCAAGATCACGACGGGACTCCAGGTGCTCGCCCTGTTCGCCCTGATCTTCGAGCCCGTATACGTGAAGCCGGCGATCTTCCTGACCGGAATCGTCGCGGTCTACGCCATCATCGACTACGGGGAAACAGGAATCCGGAGGTGGCATCCCGCGGCTGAGGACCCGGCAAGAGCGACCTGAGGTCGAGCCGGCGACCGCGGGTCGCTCAGCGCTCGACCACTCTCGGCGTCAGGGGCGCGCCCGGAGCCAGGCGCTCCATTCCGCCCACCACGACGAGGGTCCCGGCCTCGAGCCCGGTGAGGATCTCGACCCAGCCCGGCGTGCGCACCCCGAGCTCGACTTCGAGTCGCTCCGCCGTGTTCTCGTCCGTGACCCGCCAGACGTAGTCTTTTCCCTGCAACGGCAGGATGGCGTCCTCGGGCGCGATGACGGCCGCGGCACGAACCTCGGTCGCCAGCTGCACCTCGATGAACATGCCTGGCATGAGGGCCCGGTCGGCGTTGCCCACCCGGGCCTTCACGTTGATCGTGCGCCCTGGCAGCTGCACGCGGGGGTCCACGAAGTCCACCGTGCCCTCGAACACCCGGTCCGGAAAGGAAGCCACCCGGAACGAGATCCTCTGTCGGAGGCGGAGGCGCTGGGCGTACCGCTCGGACACCTGGAAAGCCGCTCGCTGAGGATCCACCGTCTGCAGGGTGGTAAGGCGATCGGCGGATGTCACGTAGTCTCCCAAGCTGACGAAGCGCTCCCCCACGGCACCGCTGAACGGAGCCCGTACCACCGTTCGATCGAGCCGGGTCTGCTGCAGTGCCAGCTGGGCCGCGGCGCTCCGGTAGCTTGCCTCGGCCCGCTCGAGATCCGCCTCCGAGGAGGCGTCCCGCGCGAGCAGCTCGCGGGTCCTGTCGAGATCCGCCACGGCCAGGTCGCGCTCGGCCTCCAGCCGCGCCACCTGGGCCAGAAGCTCGGCATCGTCCACCTTGAACAGCGGCGTTCCCTCCCGGACTTCGGTCCCCTCGCGGGCAAGGATCTCGGTCAGCCGTCCCGACACCTCCGGGCGCAGCTCGATCGCCTGAACCGCTTCGACCTGACCGGTGGCCTGGATGGCTTCAACCACGGTGTCGAGACGTGATTCCACCACGTCCACGGGGAGCCCCATCCGCGGCGCGTCCGCCCCACCGCCGCCGGCGTCCGATTCGCCCGGGGAGTCACCGCCGCATGCGGCCAGACCGCACCACACGGCGACGCATACCACGGCGCCGATACGCCGGCGCCAACCTCCGATTCGAGCCTTCACGCGTATCAAGCCCCTCACTTGGCGAATACCCTGCGACCCAGGATGGCTTCCACCGCGGCCAGAGCCAGGCGCGTCGTGAACCGCGCCTGCACGAGCCCGGCCTCCGCCTCGGTCAGCGCGACCTGAGCGGTGATGAGTTCGATGATCGTCGTCGCTCCGGCCTGGTACCGCTCTTCCTGCACCCGCAGGTTCTCTCTCGCGACCACAACGGCGTGCGCGGCGAGCTCCGTGCTCGCGCGGGCGGTCTCGTATGCCTGGTATGCACCGATGATGTCCCGGGCGACCTCGCGCTCCGCGTCGAGCCGCTCGGCCTCGGCCACCTTCCGACGCGTGTTGGCACGATACACGCTGATCTCCCGCTCGGCTCCATCCCAGATCGGGAAGCTGAGCGCCACCCCGTAGGAGGTTCGTGTCGTCGCCGTGGGGACGAGCGCGTCGTCGAAGCCCGTCCACTGACCGAACAGGCTCAGGGTCGGCAGGTAGGAGCTCCGCTCCGCCTTGAACGCCTCGTTCGCCACCCGTGCGTCCGCCCGGGAAACCTGGACCCGTGGACTCCCGCGGATGGCCTCCTCCCGCGCCTCCGTCTCGGTGATCGGAAGCGGTCCGGCCGGCAGCGTGTCGAGCGGCACCGCGTCCACCGGTCCCGGAACTCCCACGCGGCGCCCCAGCTGGAGCCGCGAAACGGTAACCAGCGACTCCTGGCGAAGCTGGTCCACCCGGGCACGGGTGAGCTCGAGGACCAGCTGCAACGAGTCGGTCTGCACGGCGGCCCCCGAAACGACGCGCGCACGCGCCACGGCCAGTTGCTGCTCGGCTCGCCGGACCCGTTCGCGCGCGACCCGGAGCAGTTCGGTCTGGGCGATCACGTCGTAGTAGTCCGCCTCCGTCCCGAGTGCCGTCGCGAAGCGGGCCTGCAGCTCGCCCGCCTGCGCTCCCTCCACGTCGGCGTTCGCGCCTCGCACATCGAAGATCTTCGCGCCGCCCCGGAACAGATCGTAGCGTGCGCCGAGCGAGGCCTGGGTGAGCTCGTCCGTGAACTCTCCCGTCCCGAAGTTGAACTGCTCCGACGAATACCGATTCCAGGAATACTGGAAGGCGATGCTCGGGATGATGAAGGCGCTGCGCGCCTGGCGCCGCACCCACTCAGCGTCTCCGACCTGCCGCAGGGCGGCCACGTAGTCCGGATCGACCTGCGCCGCGCGCCGCAGCGCTTCCGTGAGCCCCATCCGCGGGAGGGAATCCGTCGCTTGCCGCACGTCGGCCGTCGTGCGCACTCCTCCCGCCGAGGGAATCGTGGTGGCGTACTGGGCCAGCGCCGCGCCCGGAACGCTGAACGGAACCATCGCGCATGCGACCGCTCCCACCGCCACCGATCGGGCATGCCGTCGGCTCGTCCGCCCGGCCCGACGGGACGGAGACGCTCCTCGGATCACGAGGAGGCTTCCAGGGTCTCGAGCCGCACGGCTGCCGTCCGCCGGCTTCGGATGCGCGCCCCCAGAGCATCCAGCAGGACGTAGACGACCGGAACCAGGTACAGGGTCAGGGCCGTGGAGAAAAACAGACCGCCCACGATCGCGTACCCGAGGGGTCGACGACTGGCGGAGCCCGCTCCGAGTCCGAGGGCGATCGGCATCAGGGCGATGATCGTGGCCACCGAGGTCATGAGAATCGGCCGCAGGCGGATGCGCCCCGCCGCGAGCATCGCCTCCACCGCGTCCATGCCTCTCACCCGGGCCTGATTCGCGTACTCCACCAGCAGAATGGAGTTCTTGGTGACGATGCCGATCAGCAGGATCATTCCGATCTGGCTGAACAGGTTGAGAGTGGCGCCGGTGACCATGAGCGTCAGCAGGGCTCCGGTCACGGCAAGGGGAACCGACAGCAGGACGGTGAACGGGTGAACGAGCGATTCGAACTGGGCCGCGAGCACCATGTACACGACGACGAGTGCGAGGACGAACGCGAAATAGAGGGCGTTGCCCCCCTCCTCGAGCTCCCGGGATTCTCCGGCCAGCGCGGTGCTGCTGCCCGGTGGCAGTGCTGCTGCCGCCACCGCGTGCATCGAGTCGATCGCCGCCCCGAGCGTCAGCTCCGGCGTGAGGCTCGCGCTGAGCGTGAACGAAGGGACGCGGTCGTAGTGATTGATCTCGCGGGCGGTTACGGTCTCTTCTACCCAGGCCAGCGCCCCGAGCGGTACCAGGGTTCCCTGCCGGCCGCGCAGGTAGATTCCCGAGACGTCGCCGGGGGTGGCGCGCTGTTCGGGAACGAGCCGCACGATCACATCGTACAGCTTGTTCTCGCGGGTGAACGTGCTCACGCGCTGACCCCCGAGAAGTGTCTGCAGCGCTCCGGCGATGTCGGCCACGGGAACGCCCAGATCCTCCGCTCGATCCCGGTCGTAATGGATCTCGAGCTCCGGCTTGTTCACCCGCAGGTTGGTGTTGACGTTGACCATGCCCGGAATCTGACGCGACCGCTCCACCATCCGGTCCATACCCGCGGTCAGGGAGTCGAAGTTCGGGTTTCGCACCACGAACTGGAGCGGGCTCTGCCAGCCGATCGCCGGTGGCTGGAACACGAACGCCGTGACGCCGGGGATGGCTAACAGCTGCGGCTGAATCTCGGCCAGGATCTCCTCGACGCCGCGCTCCCGCTCGCTCCAGTCAACCAGCGGAAGGAACACGAAGCCGCCGTTCACCGCCGCGCGCCACTGGTTCGACCCCACCGACGTGAAATAGGATTTCACATCCTCCGTGCGGGCGACGATCGCCTCCACCTGGCGCTGGTAGTCGTCCATGTAGTCGAGCGACGCACCTTCGGGGCCCTGCGTGGAGCCGAACAGGTAGCCCCGGTCCTCGGGCGGGAGGAATTCGCGTTCGAGCGCGTCGAACACGACCACGGCGAGTCCCGCGACCGCGCCCGCCGCGAGCAGGACGAACAGCCGATGCCGTACCGCGAACACGAGGCTTCGCGCGTACCCGCCGGCGATCCCTCTGAACACCCGCTCGAACAGGTTGAACAGGCGACCGTGACTGGCCGGTACGCGCAGGATCTTGGCACTGAGCATCGGCGTCAGCGTGAGCGCCACGAAGCTGGACACGATCACGGCACCGGCGAGCGCGATACCGAACTCGTTGAACAGACGGCCGGCCGTTCCCTGCAGGAAGGCGAGCGGGGTGAATACGGCGACCAGGGCGACGGTCGTCGCGATCACCGCGAACGCGATCTCGCGGGTTCCCTTCGTCGCGGCCTGCTCCGGCGACTCGCCCAGCTCCTCCTGGTGCCGGTACGCGTTCTCCATGACGATGATGGCATCGTCGACCACGATGCCCATCGCCAGGATGAGGGCCAGGAGGGTGAAGTTGTTCACCGTGAAGCCGAGGGCGTACAGGATGGCGAAGGCCGCCGTTATCGAGGTGGGAATCGCGAGTCCCGGGATGAGCGTGGCCCGCAGGTTCCGCAGAAACACGAAGATGATGATCACGACGAGGAAGCCGGCGAGAACCAGCGCCTCCTCCGCCTCCTGGATGGACCGTCGCACGAAGTCGGCCTGGTCGAAGCTCAGCGTCAGCTCGATCCCCGGCGGCAGCGCCTCCTGGATGGAAGGGAGGGCTTCGCGTACCCCGTCCGATACTTCGACGAGGTTCGCCTTGGACTGTCGCACCAGTCCGATGCCGACGGCGGGATCGCCGTTGAAACGCCAGTACGAGCGCTCCGTCTCCGGTCCGAGCTCGACCCGGCCGAGATCCCGCAGGCGCACGGTCTGTCCGTTCTCGCTCGAGACGACCAGGTTGGCGAACTCTTCCGGCGTCTTCAGCTCTCCGAGCGAGCGGACGGTGAACTCGCGTCGCTCGGATTCGATCCGTCCGGCCGGGATCTCCACGTTGCGGGTGCGGATGGCGGACTCGACATCCTGGACCGTCAGGCTCCGGGCGGCCAGCTGCGAGCTGGAAAGCCAAACACGCATGGAATATCGGCGCTCTCCGTAGATCTGAGCGCGCCCGATTCCGGGAACCGACTGCAGGCGTCGCTTGACCAGTCGATCCCCGATGTCCGACAGCTGCATGAGGTCGTAGTTGGCGCCCGACAGCGCGAACCACATGAACGACTGCGCATCGGAGTCCTGCTTCACGACTACGGGCTCTTCGATGTCCTGCGGCAGTCGTCCGCGCACCCTCGACACCTTGTCCCGCACGTCCTGCGCCGCGATCTCCAGGTCGCGGTCCAGCGTGAACTCGAGCGAGATGTTCGTCGTCTGTTCCGCGCTCGAGCTGCTGAGCGTGCGCACCCCGGGGATCGTGCTGAGCTCTTCCTCGAGAATGTCCGTGACCGTCGTCTCCATGACACCGGCGTTGGCACCGCGCAGGAAGACGGACACGGACACGATGGGCGGGTCGACGTCGGGCAGCTCCCGGACCGGGAGTCGGGTGAAGCTGATCGCGCCGAACAGAACCAACGCCGCCGACACCATGCTCGTGAGCACGGGCCGGCGGATGGATGTGTCAGATAGGATCACCGCCGCCTCTTCGCCGAAGGTTCGCGCGCCTCAATGCTGCAACAACACCTCTGCTACAACACGCGCGCGAAAGGTTCCGCTGAGTCCGCGGCGCGAGGCCCAGTTCGTACTTCGCCAGCTGCAAGACCGCCTCGCCGTCAACCGAGCTCCAGCTGAGCCTGCTCGGCGACCCTGCGAGCCAGCGCCGCGTCTCGTTCCGCTTTCTCCCGCCCGGATCCGGTCTCGGATCGTTCTGCCGGGCCCCTCACGCGCTCCGCGTCGAGCATCCTGCTCGCCTCGGGCCGGGGCGCCGGCGCCGACAGGTCGATGTCGGGAACGATGCCCAGGTGGTCAAGGAACAGCCGGTTCTGCGTCCCGACGATGACCTGCCGTTCCTCGGCGAGCGAGCACAGGAGGTCCCATACCTGGCGCGCGTTGCGCTCGTCGAGGTGCGTGAACGGCTCGTCCACCAGCAGGGGGTGTCGCACTCCCTCACCGGCCAGAAAATCCGCGGACCCGAGGCGAATCGCGAACAGCACCATGTGCTTCTCGCCGAAGCTGAGCGGTGGCGACTCGAGGCGGACCGGGCGATCCGCCATATGGACGCAGGCATCCGCCAGCTCGCCCGTGGCTTCGACAGGGCCGAGCCGACCGTCGGACAGGGCCGCGAGGCGCTCGTTCACGGCGCCCAGGAGACGCTCCTGGTCACGCTCCCGGAAGTCGACGTACGCATCCCGGACCAGGTTCCACGCCTCGCGACGCACCTGGACTTCGGCTTCCGTTTCCTCGATCCGCTCCCGGGCGGAGGCCAATTCGCGTTCCAGTCCGAACTCGTCCTCGGCCGCCCGCTCCGCGTCCCGCAGCTCCAGCTCGAGGTGCGTACGCCGCTCCACAATCTCGGACCGCTCGGCCCGTCGATCGGTGCGCGCCACGTCCACCGCCGGGACGGTCGGCTCGACGCCTTCGGGGAGCTCGGGCACGGCGGGCTGCTCCTCGAGACGCACCTGCACCCGGGCCAGCGCCGTTCGCGCTTCCTCCTCGGCCCCGCGCAACCTGTTCAGGGTTCCAGGCGTGTCGTCCGCCGGCTCACCGGCGGCGGCCCCGGCGGCGTCCAGCAGTGACAGGGCGCGACGCAGGGCCTCCGCCTGGACCCGCTCCGCCTGGCGGGCCGCCTGGCGGGCCTTCACCTGCCGGGCGAACCCGGCCCGGTGCTCGTCCGCCGCCGCGGGCTCGAATGCGGGTCGCGGGACGTCGGCCGCCAGATCGGCGAGCCGGGTCCTCGTGTCCTCGAGCTCGCGCGTCACACGAGCAGCCACCCCCTCGCTCCCGGGTCGCTGTCCCCGTGCCGCCCGAACGGCCGCCCCAGTCAGGAACGCTCCGAGGACCGCTGCCGACACTCCGAGCGCCGCCGATCCGAGCACGCTGGTGGCGATGCCACCCAGCACGAGGACCACGCCGGCCACGGCCGCCAGGCGGGCGACTCCGCTCGCCGGCGCGGCTCTCTCTCCGGCGGGCGCGAATCCCGTCGCCAGCTCCTTCTCCAGGGCCGCTTCCCGCTCCCACAGGACGTCGGCCTGTGCGAGCCGCGATCCGAACTCTTCGGGGTAGACGCCTCCCGCCTCCGCGGCCTGCACCGCACCGCGGGCTCGCCCCGTGCCGCGGTCCGCCTCGGTGAGCGACTGCAGCGCATCGGAGAGCGCGGACAGGCGGGCCCGGGCCTCTCGCTCCTCCGCCACCAGCGTGCGGTGCTCAGCCAGGGGACGATAGGCCGCCTCCAGGAGCTCGATCTCACCGTCCAACGCCTCTACCCGACGGTCGAAACCCGCGACCTCCGCGACGAGGGGCCGCCGCTTCTCGCGAGCGCTACGGGCGGCGGCGAGGCGGGTGGCCAGGTCTTCGGCGGCTTCGCGCTGCGTCTCCAGGTCGCGCGGCAGGTTCTTCCGGCGGCCGCCGGGTTCGATCGGCTCCCACGTGAGCTCGTCGTGCTCTCCCCGGAGCTCGTCCTGCGCCGTCTCGACTTTGCGGTGCGTGCCGGCGGCGGCGCGCAGCAGCTCGTCGTCCAGGCGCGTGTCTACGAGCTCTCCCTGCCCGACCCACGCCGTCTTCCGATAGGGTTCCAGATTCGAGAGGCCGATCCAGCCGGAGGCCAGCTCGCGGAACCGGCGCGCGGAGCTCCCGGTTCCGACCGGGTTTCCATCTCCGCGAAACAGCTCGGTGTCCGACTCCAGATCGCGGGCCACGACCTCGTCGGTCTCGAAGTCCCGTCGCACGGATATGCGATCGCCGCCGATGGAGATCAGCTCCACCTCCGCCTCGGCCGTTCGGCCGGACCACGGGCGGCGCATTTCGAGGTGCGTCCGCTCGGCGGCGAGCCGTCGGCTGAAGCCGTACAGCGTCCGCAGGAAAGCCTCCAGGAGCGTCGTCTTACCGGATCCGTTCGGACCCGAGATCACCACCGGACGGGGCTCCAGCGGCAGGTCGAAGCGGCGATCGTGGCAGCCGTACCGCACTCGCACGGCCGTCAGGAGAGGCGGCCTCACACGACCCCCATCGAGCGAAGGGCCCGCCGCAGCGCTCGTTCTCGCAGCCGGGCCTGCTCGTCGCTCGACGCCTCGCGAATGCGCGACAGGCCGAGCCGGGCGACGTACCCCACCACGTCGTCGCGCCCCGACAGCTCGCCCAGGCGGTCCGAATCGTAATACCGCGTGCGGTCGCGGACTCTGGCGAACGAGAAACGGGCGCCGAGCTCCTGCTCTACGCGACCGCGGTCCACCGCGTACTCCGTCTGGCCGGTGAGCGTCACGACGGGCAGGGACCCGGAGTCCACGCGACGGGCGACCCGATCCGCCGCCTCCAGGTCGTCCAAACAGTCGCTTACATCGACGTCCCCGACCGCCTGGACGGGTGGCACGCCGGACGGAAGCAGCCGCACGCTCGGCGCGCGGCCGGGCTCGACCTCGGCCACGACCACTCCTCGCGGTCCCGCTTCCGTATGATCGAGAGCCGCGAACGAGCCGCTGTAACAGGCAGGTACGGAACCGTCCGCGGCGAATTCTTCCGGGGGACGGAAGCGATGATAGTCCCCGAGGGCGATGTAGTCGACGGAGAATCCGGCCAGCTGTTCGGGCTCCAGGCGCAGGGAATCGCCACCGGACCAGTGCGGGGCATCGCGAACCGCTCCGTGCATCAGAACGACGTGCGCTCCCGGCAGATCCGCCCGCCGGAATCCTGGGATCGGATCGGGATTGTGGGCGAAGTCGTACGAGAAACCATATGCGTGCACCGGCCCGGCCGTGGTCTCGACGCTCACCGGGTCGCCGAACGCCGGACGTCCGAACACGTGGGCGCCGGGCGGAAGCCGCCCGTAGGGTGTTGCCGGGAAGACCAGCGGGTCGTGATTGCCGGGGACGAGGAACACGGCCGGCACCAGCTCCAGCAGGCGGCGAATGGTCTCCCGCGCCTCGGCGTCGATCCTCTCCGGCGGTCGCGGCGTGTCGAACAGGTCACCAGCCATGACGACGACGTGAACATGCTCGCGTTCCGCGATCTCCGGAAGCTGCCGGAAGGCCTGGAGCACGCGCTCCGCCCTGTCCTCGGCACCCGCGCCGAAGGAGCGCAGCGGAGCCCCCAGGTGTACGTCCGCAACGTGCAGGATGCGTATCATACAGCATATCATAACCCGTGCCGGCGACACGGCCAGACATGGACACCTCGTGACCGGAGCTGAATCGAGGACGGTGAACGATCGAACATTGGGAGGACTCCGCTCCTCGGGCGAGCCGCCGAGCTTCCTGATCAGCGGGTCGACCGGGATGGTCGGGACCGCCCTGACGAAGCTGCTCCTGGCAGGCGGTCATCGGGTCACCGGGCTGACCCGAAAGCCGTCCGAGGCCGACCCCGGCAGAACGGCTCGCGTCCGTTGGGAGCCCGAGAGCGGAACCCTCCACACGGGCGACGTGGACGGGCACGACGTGGCGGTGCATCTGGCCGGTGAGAACATCGCGGCGGGGCCGTGGACGGCCACCCGCAAGGCGAGGATTCGCGACAGCCGGGTGAGGGGCACCGACCTTCTGTGCCGGACCCTCGCGGCGGCTGAGAACGGCCCCCGCGTCCTCGTGTGTGCCTCCGCGGTGGGCTTCTATGGTGATCGCGGCGACACGTCGGTCGACGAGAGCAGCAGGCCCGGTGAGGGCTTCCTGGCGCAGACCTGTGTGGAGTGGGAGGCCGCGGCGGCTCCCGCACGCGCGGCGGAGATCCGAGTGGTCCACCTGCGGATCGGGATGGTGCTGTCGCCGGCCGGCGGGGCCCTCTCGCGGATGCTGCCCCAGTGGCGCCTGGGCCTGGGTGGACCGTTGGGCGGCGGTCGCCAGTTCTGGAGCTGGATCTCCCTCGACGATCTCGTGTCGGTGATCCTGCACGCGGCGATCGTGGAAGGCCTCGAAGGACCGGTGAACGCGGTCGCACCGCGGGCCGTGCGCAACGCCGAGTTCAGCCGGACGTTGGGGAAGGTGCTCGATCGTCCGGCGGTCCTGCCGGCTCCCTCGCTCGCCCTGCGGCTGCTGCTCGGCGAGATGGCCGACGAGATGTTGCTCGGCGGCGCGAACGTCGTCCCCCGGAGACTCCAGGAGACCGGTTTCGAGTGGAGACACCCGGAATTGGAGGGCGCCCTACGGCACGTCCTGGGCCGACCCCGCGAGACGGCAGGATGAGCCGAGGGCTGGCGACCGGAAGGCCGATCCGCATCGGGATCTCGTCTTGCCTTCTCGGACAGAAGGTCCGCTTCGACGGCGGCCACTAGGGAGACCGATTCGTCGCTGACGTGTTCGACCCGTACGTACAATGGATCCCCGTTGCCCCGAGGTCGAGATCGGGCTCGGCGTCCCGAGGCCGACGATCCGACGCGAGCGAAGTCCCGAGGGGTCGGTGCGCCTCGTCATGCCATCGTCCGGCGAGGACCTCACGCGCCGGATGAACGAGTTCTCGGAGGAGCGGGTGGAGCGACTGCTTCGCTTCGATCCGTGCGGCTACATCCTCAAGAAGACTCCCCCACCTGCGGGATGGAGCGCGTGAAGGTGTACGACGCGAACGACGTCCCGGTTCGCAGCGGAGCCGGCGTGTTTGCCGGAGTCCTTCTCCGCCTGGCTCCCCATCTCGCGGTCGAAGAGGAAGGGCGCCTGAACGACCCGCGCCTGCGCGAGAATTTCATCGCGAGACTGTTCGCCTGCCACCGCTGGAAAGACCTGGAGGAGGACGGTGTCACGCGGGCGCGGCCGATGGGATTCCACGCGCGGCACAAGTTCCTGTGCATGGCCCGGAACCAGGCGGGCACGCGCCGGCTCGGGCGGCTCCTCGGCGAAGCCGGGAAGGGCGTTCCGGCCAGGCGACTGACGCGGGAGTACCTGGACGATCCCGTGACCCTGATCCGGCATCACGTCCGCAAGCTCGAGCAGCCCTACCTGCTGGATCAGGCCTATTTGTCGCCGCATCCGCACGAATTGATGCTTCTCAATCACGTCGGACGCGGGCCGCTCACGGTACCGGAGAGGCCGACATGCATCCCTCGACGAATCGCGCGATCTTCGCGCGGTTCACGCCTGCGTCCCGCTCGCCGAGCGAGATCAGCTCTTCCAGGTAATCGCGCTCGAACATCAGGTATGACAGCAGGTCCGAGCTCGCGAGCCGGCGCGTGCCCAGGCCGCGGATGAAGTAGCGAAGCCCGCGAGGAAACCGTTTCTCGTATCCCGCGGCGATCCGACCGATATCCCGGGACGGGCGCAGCACCAGGAGGTCGACCTGGCGCTCCGCGACGAGCCACCGCTTGCTCTCGTCGATCCGATCGAGAAGCCGGTTGATCCGATCGAGCCGCTCGGCGTCGACATCCAGGTTGTTGAGGAAGATGGAGTTCAGCATCAGGCCGAAAACGCGGGCTGCCGTGGGATAGCCGGTCTCGACCGACTGCGTGCCCTCCCGGCCGCCATCGTATCGGGAGGACACGGCCAGCAGGCGATCGGCCCCGAGGTGGATGGCCGGGGCCAGCGGATACGACTGGCGCAGGCTGCCATCGCCATAGAACTCGCCGTCCACAGCGCAGGCCGGGAAGAACAGCGGAATGGCCGCTGACGCCATCACGTGATCGACCGTGACGTCCGCCGCCCGGGCCCGCCGGCGCACACGGGTCCACATCGAAACGTCGTCGACACCCTGGACGAACGTGACGCTCTCGCCGCTGCGATACGATGTCGCCGAGATCGCGAGCGCCCGCAGCCTGCCCTCGCGCACGTTCCTCTCGATCCCGTGGAGCGGGAGGACGTCCGTCAGGAACCGGCGAAGGGGCGACGTGTCGACCAGCCCCCGAATGGGCGGAGCGAGGCTCGATCCGCCGGTGGCCACGTTGCTCAGGACGCGCAGGGCGTTACCGGACAGGGAGAAGGCGTCACTTCGAATGACACGGCTCGTGGCGAGTGAGAGCCAATGGTCGGCCAGCTCGTCAGCCGCATCCCCCAGGCTTCCGGCGTGTCCGGCCACGAAAGTCGCATTGATGGCTCCCGCCGAGACGCCGGTGATGACCTTGAAATTCAGCTCCGGGTGGTGCCGCGCGATGTGGCGCAGGACGCCGACCTGGTACGCGCCGCGCGCCCCGCCGCCGGACAGAACGAGGGCGGGCGTGCACTCCGACATCTGTCAGCTCCGGCCGAGCAGAGAGCGATGCCAGGAGCTGCCGGCCGGCACTTCGAGCCGTCCTGCCCTGATGTCCGCCGCGCGTGACAGAGTGAGGTCGAAGACCGGAGTGGAGGAGTCCACGTGCCCGGTCTCGCCGAGCTCGCGAAACTCCTGTCTGCCGCACCGCCGGATGCGCTCGCCGTCCCTGTACCACACGGGCGTCGAGTCCAGGAGGTCGAGGTTCAGCTCCGAACCGAGATCGTGCAGCGCCCGCAGGAGAGCATCGAGCGAGCAGCCGGAGGCGCCGGCCCGCGACTCGTCTACACCGATCACGAGAAAGCGGTGGTGCAGCCACTCGATGCCGACCCGAAGCTCGTGACCGTGAGCCGTCCATTCCTGAGCGAACCGCTGCACGGTATCCAGGAGACGGGCGGTCTCCGCCCCGTCGGGTGGTCGGGAGGCCGCGAAGCACCACAGGCGGGCGTCGTCGGGCAGCGCTCGAAACGGAACCAGGCTCATGAGGCTACGCTCATCGCCCGGGGCACGGCGCGCAACCCCTCCCCGATCTACCCGTCACTCGTAGCGGAGCGCCTCGATCGGATCAAGACTGGCAGCCCGGCGCGCGGGCCATGCGCCGAAGAACAGCCCCACCACGGCGGAGAACACGACGGCCATTCCCACGGCCTCGGGAGACACCGCTGTGCTCCAGTTGGCCAGCCGGGCCAGGGTTCTCGACGCTCCGAACCCGAGGCCGATGCCCAGGAAGCCACCCACCATGCACAGGACCAGCGCTTCCAGAAGGAACTGCGTAAGCACCTGCCGGCGCGTGGCTCCCATGGCCATGCGGATCCCGATCTCGCGCGTCCTCTCGGTGACCGACACGAGCATGATATTCATGATGCCGATGCCGCCCACCAGCAGGCTGACGGCCGCGATTCCGGCCAGAAGAAACGTGAAGGTCTGGGTGGCTTCCTGCATGGTGCCCATGAGCTCGGCCCGATCCTGCACGTAGAAGTCGTTGTCGTCGCCGACCCTGAGCCTGTGCTCGCGGCGCATCACCTGCTCGATCTGCGCCATCGCCGCCGTCTGCGAGTGGCCGTCCGCCACTTTGACGTTGAACGAGCCGATCCGGTCCGTGCCCATGATCCGGAACTGGGCCGTCTGCACGGGAATGAAGATCCGCTCGTCCTGGTTGAACCAGCCGGAGCCGCCCTTCGCCTCCAGGATGCCGACCACCTCGAACGTGACGTTGCGTATGGAGATGCGCTGTCCGAGCATCTGGATGGGAGTGCTCCCGAACACTTCGGCTACCGTGCCGCCGAGAACCGCCACGCGCCGGCGCCCCGAATCCTCCTCGTCCGTGAAGAACCGACCGTACTCGACGGCGTAGTTGTTGAGCTCGGCGAAGTTCGCCGCCGTTCCCGTCACGCGTACGTTGGCGTTCGACCGACCGTACTCCACCTGGGCGTTGGAGACCATCTCGGGTGCCGCCATCGTTATGGCGTCCGCCCCTGCTTGCACCGCGTACGCGTCGGCGATGTACATGCGGGCATCCGAGGATCGGACGCCACGGTGCCATCCCTGGCCCGGCCGGACGGTCAGCACGTCGGTGCCCAGGGCCTGCAGCTGGTCCTCGACCGAGCGCTGCGCGCCGGTCCCGAGCGCGACCATCGTGATCACCGCCGCGACCCCTATCACGATGCCGAGCATCGTGAGCACGCTGCGCATCTTGTTGGCGCCGATCGCCTGGAGCGCCACCCGGATGATCTCCAGAATCAGCATGGCAGCGCCCTCAGCGACCCATGCCGGGCATCGAAGTCCGCCGACGCATGAACTCGAGCATCTCGCTCTGCTGCACCAGGCCCTGCGGCACCTCGTACACGACGTCGCCCTCCTGAAGACCGGCGACAACCTCCGTGTGTTCCCAATCACTGAGACCAATCATGATCGGGGTCAGCGTGAGCTGCCCAGCGGGCGTGTCCACGAACACGAACCCGGGCTTCGGGCTGGCGGGATCGACCCGCTGCGCACGGCGTCCCTCTCCACCCTGCTGCTGGAACCGCGCGAACATGCGCTGCCGGTCGGCAGCGCTCAGGCTCTGCATGAACTCCCGCCGTTCGGACTGGGACATGCTCCGCAGCCGCTCCATGCTGGGCAGCTCTGAGTCATCTCCCTCGGCGTGAGCCCCTTCGCCGCTTCCGGCGCCCGCCTCGGTCGGCCGCCCGTTTCCGGAGTCGGTGTCCGGGCCCTCCACGCGCTGCTGCAGGAGCTCCGGATCCAGGCCCAGAGCATCCACCAGGGCGCGGGCCTCGTCCACAGTCTTGATGCCGCCGTTGGAGAGGGCGAGAACCTGCTCGCGGCTCCCGACCTCGATCTCTACGTCCGCGTTCATGCCCGGCTTGAGGAGGCCTTCGCGATTCTGAATGCGGGTGAGCACGGCGAACAGGGTCACGTTCTGCTCCACCACCGCCTGCGGCTCGATCTGGAGCACCTGTCCGGTGAACTCGCGGTCCGGATACGCCTCGACCTTGATCGCCGCCTCGAGCCCGGCGCGTATGGCCCCGATATCGGTTTCGTCGACGAGGGTACGGACCTGAACCTCGTTGAGATCGGCCATGCGGAGGAGAATCGTGCCTCCCGTCACCTCCTTCGCGGAGGTGATGATCTGTCCCTCCTCGACCGTCTTCTCGACTACCGTGCCGTTGATCGGCGCGCCCACCGCCACGTCGTTCAGGCGGTCCTCAGCCAGCTCCAGATTGGTCCGCGCCTTGACGAGTGCCGCCTTGGCGTTGGCTTCCTCCAGAAGCGCGTTCTCGTACTCCTCCTCGGTCACGACCTGCGAGTCCCTGAGATCCACGGTGCGCTCGAGCTTGCGCTGCGCCACCGTGTACCTGGCCTCGGCCACGTCCAGGTCGGCCACGGCCTGGTCGTGTGCGTTCCGCACGTCGCGCGGATCGATGCGCACCAGCAGGGCTCCACGCTCCACTTCGTCGCCCAGCTCGACAGCGACCTCCCGGACCTCGCCCGACGCCTGCGACTTCACGTCGATGACCCTGATGGGCTCAACGGTGCCCGTGGCGGCCACGGCCGACGTGATGTCCATCAGCTCGACGGCCGTCGTCGTCAACCCCATGGACGGCTGGTCCGCCGCGCTGGCGCCACACGCGGCAGCGATGATGGCTGCCACCAGCGCCGCCGCCGCCGTCGCCGTGCCCCGCATCGCTCTTCTTCGCATGACTCCGCTGTGTCTCCGTTCGTTCTGTTTCGGCACGTGCGCTCGGCGTCTGCCCGGCTCCCTCAGTTCCGAAGGTCGGTACCCAGAAGGGCCTCGAGCCTGGCAAGACCGAGCTGGTAGTCGAATCGACGCCGGATCAGATCGATCTCGGCCTGCAAGAGGGTGATCTGGGCGGCCTGGAGATCCAGGATCGTGGCCAGCCCAAGGCGGTAGCGCTCCTGCGAGACCCTGAGATCCTCGCGTGACAGATCAACGGTCTGCTCGGCCAGGCCGATCGACGCCACCGCAGCCTCGATCGTCCCCAGGGCCTGGTCCAGGTCGCGCCGCAGAGCCAGCTCGGTTGCCCGCTCCCGGGACCGCGACTGGTCGGCCTGCGCCCGGGCCGTGTACAATGCGCTCTCGCGCGAGAAGCCGTTGAACAGGGGAAGCGAGCCCGACAGCGCGAGGGACCAGCTCCGGTTCTGCGGCGGAAACTCCACGTTCGACCACGCCCAGCCCCCGCTGAACGTGAGCGTCGGAAGATACGCCGCCTTGGCGCTCGCCACGGCTGCTTCGTCGGCCGCCGCCTGCGAGCGGGCGCTCACGAGGCTCGGTGCGCCCGACAGGGCCATCGCGAGCACTTCCTGGCGCCCGTACGGTACGGGCTCCGCCTCGAGCTCCGCCCTCTGTACGGGCTCCAGCGGTTCGGTCACGCCGACCGCCTCCGCCAGGGAGTACCGGCTGTTGCGGGCCGAGTTCTCCGCGGTCAGCAGAGCCACCCGCGCGTTGTTCAGATCCACCTGCGAACGCAGCACATCGGACCGCGTCGCCCGGCCGAGGGCAAGCTGCTGCTCGACGAAGGATAGCTGGTCCTCCTGGCGGTCGACCCTGTCCTGCTCCACCCGCACCAGCTCCCGGTTCGCCACCGCGTTGAAGAACGCGATCTTCACGGACTCGGACGTCGTGAATTCCGCTTCCCGGTACGCCGCCAGGCTCGCCTCCACCCCGAGCTTCGATCCCTTCAGGTCCGTGAACCGCCGGAATCCGCGGAACAGATCGATGCTTCCCCCCAGCTGGGCGCTGTAGCTCGTCGTCGCGAAATCCTGGCCCGTCGGGTCCAGACGCCCGGTGGACGCGTCCGAGAACTGATATCGGAGATCCAGGTTCGGCAGGAACTGTCCCCACGCACTCAATTCCTGGTGCTGGGCGATCTCCACCGAGGAGGCGGACTGCTCCAGCGATGGGTTGTTACGCTCCGCCATCGCCAGGGCCTCCTCCAGCGTCACCTCCCGCACCATCTCCTGGGCTCCGGCCACCGACACCACCGCCGGTACGAGCATCACTCCCAACACCGCCCGCGTCGCGTTTCGCATCAGATGCCTCTTGGATCTCGTTGCTCCCGCGAGCCCACGCTTCCTCCCGACCGTTAGACCGTTGCAGCCGGCCAGCGAATCCACCGGCCGTTCCGGTCGGGTCACGTAACGCCGTCGAGGAAACGCGCTCCGGGATGGGTCATCGGGCCGGCGAACACCGTCGCCGCCCGGTCAGTCCGGTTGGTCACCGGAATCAACGTCCCCGCTCCGTTCCGAATGTCTCCGCCCCTCCTGCTCCTCCAGCAGAGCGCGATACTCCTCGACCTGTTCGGGGGTGAGCACCGCCTCGATCCTGGATCGAGCCGAATCGATCAGCACCCGCCACTCCGGCCGGTGCCGATCGTAGAGCTCCGCCATCCGTTCCCGTGTCTCGACGAGGATCGGGTCGATCCGCGCCCGCTGCTCCGGCGTCACGCCGAGCTGCTCGGAGAACCGCTCGATCGTCGTTCGCCCCTCCGACTCGTCCAAGGCGCGCTCCACCGACCCCGTCCGATGCAGCGCGTACCGCTCGCCGGCCAGACCCACGGCGAGCCCGGCAGCGAACATCAACCCGAGGAGGAGCGCGGCACGGCTCCGCCTCGCCGTCATCGGGAATCGTCGGGTTCGTAGATCACCGTCATGACCACGTCGAGGTCGGGGACGCTGTCGCGCTCAAACGCCGCCGGAAGACCCCGTCCGGGCTCTACCAGCTCCTCTAAAGCGGGCGGAGCAGCTTCCGCCGCTATCCGGGTGGGCCGCGCCTGGTGCAGGGCGAGTCCCGCGAACACGAGCGTCACGGCCGCCGCGACGGGACTCAGGATCGTCGCCCAGTCCGCGAGAGCGTCCAGCCAGCTGTCCCGCCGTACACCGAGCAGGGGCCGTGCTTCGATCAGGATGGTGCGACGCAATCTCTTGCGCGTCACTTCGTCCGGCCGGAGAACGCGCAGCCACTCCCGGGGCCTGTCGTCACTCACGTGTCACTCCTCGGGTCGGTCACCGCTCACGCCGGCGCCCATCGTGCGGCGAAGAGCTCGACGGGCGTGATGGACGTGCGCCCTCGACGTGCCCACGGCAATGCCGAGTACGTCCGCGATCTCCTGATGGGTGTATCCCTCCAGGTCATACAGGGTCACCGCTATGCGCTGCATCTCCGGAAGCTCTCCGAGCGCGGTGAAGACGCGCTCCCGGGTCAGCTCCATCTGGAGGCTCCGTTCCGGGTCGGGGCCGCCCGCCGCCGACGCGGGAATCTCCTCATGGCTTCTGAGCGCCTCGCGGCGCCTCAGGTTCAGACACGTGGACCGGAGCACCCTGAAGAACCACGGTCCGAACGGACTGCCCGGCTTCAGCTGGCCGATTCGCTCGAGCGCCCGGATGAAGGCGCTCTGCACGGCGTCCTCCGCGTCGTGCGCGTTCCTCATCACAGCCATCGCCGTCGCGTAGGCGGAATCGACGTACCGATCGACCAGTGTTCCGAAGGCCGCCTCGTCTCCGGTCTGTACCGCACGCACGAGGACTTGCTCCTCCGCGAAGCCGTCGGCAGCAGTCATGCGGCCCGAGCCCCGTGGACCGGAGTCCGAACGCCGGACCTCTCGATCCTCTCTCGGGCGCGTCGATTCCGCCCTCGCACCACTGTTAACACATCTCCCATGTCTGGCGTTGCAGCCTTCGTGCTGCGGGATGCTAGAGTTCCACACCGGACGTGGGCAAGGAGGGTGGCCGCGGCGCTCGGACCGACGCGATGGCATGTCCCCGTTGCTTGCTCCCCCGACATACCGGGCGCATCTTCCGGGGAAGCGTGTTCTCGAGCCTACGAAGCTGACACTCAGAGCGGCGACATGGACAACGACGAGACGAACAAGCGGGCCCTCGAGCTGGCGTCGCGAACGCTCGTGGAGGAGCGCGTGCGGTCATTGCGGCGCCTCGTGCGGCGCGAGCTCGATCCGAGCGATCTCGTCCTCCGTCCGACGGCGCCGGCTGCCCGGCAGCACCTGTTCGAGGAGGCCTGCGAGCTCTACTGGAACGAGCTGAACTGGGAGCAGCTCACCGACGAGGAGCTCGTGGCGGAAGGGGAGTTCACGGAGATGGTGTTCCCCGGACTCCTCGCCCTCGTGGACGCCTGGCTGCCGCGCTCCGAGAACGGGGAGCCGGATCGGGATCGTGAGCGCCGGGACGTAGCGCACGACTTCCTGATATGGCTGGCGGCGCGCCTCGTGGAGCTCCGGATCGGAAGGCCCGAGGATGCGGCCGATCGATCGCGGATCCAGCGCACGATCCAGGTCACCGATGAGCTCATCGACCTCGTTTCGTACCGACTGTACTGTCTCACCGACGGTGATATCGAAAAGCTGACCGGCTGAGCCGATCCGCCGGACCGTCGTCATGCCACGGGGCCGCTGCCCCGGAGGCGACCCGCCGGCCCGCGGCCGCCCGGCGAGGCTCCGAGGAAGAGGCGCAAAAACGTGAAATCCATCGTCTGCATCAAACGCGTGCCCGATTCCGAGGCCCGAATACGGATCGCGGCCGACGGGCGGGGCATCGAATCGTCCGGCGTCAAGCACGTGCTGAACCCGTACGACGAGTTCGCGCTCGAAGAGGCTCTGAAGCTCAAGGAATCGTCGGGCGACGGCAGCGTCACGGCGATCGCGCTCGGACCGGAAGAAACGAAGGAAACGCTGCGTTCAGCGCTCGCGATGGGGGCCGACGACGGGGTGTTGCTCGTGGCCGAGGGATCGTGGGACGGCCTCTCCGTCGCGCGCGCCCTGGCGGATGAGATCGCCAGCCGGGAGTACGATCTGGTCCTGTTCGGCAAGCAGGCCATCGACGACGACAACATGCAGGTACCCGCCATGGTGGCCCAGCTGCTGAAACTGCCGTGCGCCACGGTCGTAGTCGAGCTGTCCGTCGAAAACCGGACGGTGACGGCGCGGCGTGAGGTGGAGGGAGGACACGAGATCGTGGAGTTCGACCTGCCGGGCGTGGTAGCGGCGCAGAAGGGACTCAACGAGCCCCGATATCCAAGCCTGAAGGGCATCATGGCGGCGAAGCGAAAGCCGCTGGAGGAGAGGACGGTCGACCTGCGACCCCCCCGCCTCGAGCTTGTCGAGCTCACGGGACCGCCGGCACGCCCGGAGCCGGAGATCGTGGGAGAGGGTCCGGACGCGGTTCCAGAGCTGGTTCGCCGACTTCGAGAGGAAGCGAAGGTCCTGTGATGGCAGACGTTCTGGCGTACGCGGAGATTCGCGACGGCGAATTTCGGCCGGTGGCATACGAGGTGGTGGCGGCCGCTCGATCCCTGGCCGATCGGCTGAACGGTCGGGTGCACGCTCTGGTCGTGGGCCCTCCCGGTGTCGGAGCCGCGGCAGCGGACCTCGCCCGGTTCGGTGCAGATCGAATTCTTGTCGCCGAGGGTGAAAGTCACGAGCACTATCAGGCGGACGAGACCGTCGAGGCGGTAGCATCGGTCGTGGCCGGCGCGGCTCCGGCCGCGGTGCTGTTCCCGGCGTCCGCTCTGGGGAAGGACCTTTCGGCCCGGGTGGCGGCCCACCTCGACCTCGGGTTGGCCACCGAGGTCACCGAGATGGCGGTGGAAGATGGGGCGGTCCTCGTTCGGCGACCCATGTACGGGGGCAAGGCCTATGGACGCTTCAGGTTCTCCACTTCACCGGCGCTGATCAGTCTTCGACCCAACGTCTTCCCGCCGACCGAGAATCCGCGCGACGGAGAGATGGAGACGATGGACGTGAGCGCCGCGGCCCCCCGCGCGCGGGTGCTCGGAATCGAACAGAGCGACCGTCAGTCGCTTGACGTGAGCGAGGCCGCGATCGTGGTCGCCGGCGGTCGCGGCATGCAGGATCCGGGGAACTGGGAACTGCTCGAGAGCCTGGCGACCGCTCTCGGGGAGGACGCCACGCTCGGGGCGAGCCGGGCGGTAGTGGACGCCGGTTGGCGGCCCCACTCCGAGCAGGTCGGACAGACCGGCAAGGTCGTCTCGCCCGGCCTGTACTTCGCTGTCGGCATCAGCGGGGCGATCCAGCACCTGGCGGGAATGCGCACGGCCGGCGTCATCGTCGCCGTCAACAAGGACGCTGCCGCGCCGATCTTCGGGGTCGCGAACTACGGCATCGTCGGCGACCTGTTCGAGATCGTGCCCCGACTCTCGGAGGAGATCCGCGCCCTCAAGGGGAGTGGGTGAGCTGACCGTGGGGGGAGTGTGGCCTAGCTCGATGTCTCCCGGTCGCCCGCCGCCCTTTCCTCCAGGCGATCGCGCACGCACCCCACGAAGCGGCGGAACACGATCTCGGCGGCCCCCGCCATGACGCGGCGCAGAAGTGGCCCGTCCAGTCGGCCCGAGAGCCGCACTCCCACTCTCACATCGACGTGCGTCGCGGAGTCGTTCACCGGCTGCAGGCGGCTGCGCATGCGGACCTCGGCCCGCCCGGTACCCTCGATCTCGCGGGCGTCTGCCGCCATGAGGACGCAGTGACTCTCCCGATCCATCTCCTGGAAGCCCGCCAGGCCGCGCAGGGTGGTCCCGAATGGACCGAGACGGAGCGACACTTCGCCCGTGAACTTCTCGTCTTGAATCTCGCGCAGATGCGCGCCCGGCATGCACTCGGCTATGCGATGGGGGTCCGTGAGGAAGAGCCACACGTCGTCCACCGGACGCCCGACCTCGAAGGCTCGCTTCAGCGTGATCGACATGGACTCCCCGTGAGTGCGGGCGCGCGTCGGCGGGCGGCAACGTGAAGGCCGCACGACACGACGTCAAGCGCACGGCAGCCGGGATCGGCCCGCTCGCCGGATTCTCGCCATGAGTCTGTCGGAGATTCGCGATCACGCCGATCGTTGGTCCCGTGAGGGTAGGCCGTGGGCGGAGGCCCTGCTGATTCGGGTCCAACGCTCGGCTCCTCGTCCTCCCGGCGCTCGCTTCGCAGCGTCCGCGGACGGCGAAACGGCCGGATCCATTTCGGCGGGATGCGTGGAGGCCGATCTGCTCGAGCACATGATGGAAGTCCTCGAGAGCGGAGTGGCGCGAGTTGTCCAGTACGGCATCACGGACGACATGGCCGTCGGGGTGGGACTGTCGTGCGGCGGCGAGATCGAGGTCCTCATCCGTCCGCACGCAGCGGACGACCCGGTGTGGCCCGAGCTGGAGGGCGTTCTGCGCAGCGGAGGAGCGGCTGCCCTGCTCACGGGGGTTTCGCCGGACCTCGCCGGGCACCGCATGCTCGTGCTGCCGGACGGCACCGTCTTCGGGGGCCTGGGGGCTCCGGAGCTGGAACGGAGCCTTGCCGATCCCGAGGCCGCCATGCTCGCCCGGGAGGGAGGTCGAATCCTCGAGCTGGCGGGGAACCGGGAGGTGTTTCTCGACGCCCTGGTCCCGACCCGGCGGATCGTGATCGTGGGCGCCGGTCCGGTCGCCGCGACTCTCGCTCGCATGGCCGCGATGGTCGAGTACCGAGTGACGGTCGTGGACCCGCGGGAGGCGCTGACCCGGGCCTACGACTTCGGCGATGCCCTTGTGGTTCACGAGTGGCCCGACGCGGCTCTCCCTCGGCTCGAGCTGGATCCGTGGACCGACGTGGCGGTGTTGGCGCACGATCCTCGCCTGGACGTGCCCGCCCTCACTGCGGCCCTGCGTGCGAACTGCCGCTACATAGGACTTCTCGGGGGGAGCCGGACGCAGCGCCTGCGACGTGATGCCCTCGTCGATCTCGGGCTTGCCGCGGCCGACATCGCCCGCATCCGCGGCCCGATAGGCCTGGAGCTCAACGCGCTGACCCCCGCCGAGATCGCCGTCGCCGTGCTCGCCGAGATGCTTGCCTGCCGGCGGGGAGGCCGCGTGGTCGAGAGGTGATGCGGCCCGAGATGTCGAGACCGCCGGGCCTGGCTGGAGTAGTGCTCGCGGCGGGCCGGTCCAGCCGCATGCCCGGTCGATCGAAGCTGCTCCGTTCGTATGGCGGGGAGCCCGTGGTGCGGCGGACGGTCCGCACAGCCATGGATTCGGGACTCGTTCCCGTCATCGTTGTCGTCGGTCACGCCGCAGCCGGCGTGCGCGAGGCACTGGCCGGCCTCGACGTGACCTTTGCGACGGTGCCGGTCGCCGGGAGCCGCCGCCTCCGATCCCTCGCGGCCGGTCTGCGGCTCCTCGAGGAGCATCCGGGGGGCGCGATGGTGCTTCTTGCGGACGAGCCCGGGCTCGGATCCGTACCGATCGAGGCGGTGCGACAGGCCTGGATTGAGGGGCGGTCGACGCTGTTGCGTCCGAGCTTCCGCGACCGGCCGGGCCACCCCGTGCTCATCGGGCGCTCCCTGTTTTCGGTCGTCCACGAGATCGCCCGGGAAGCAGGGCCGGACGACCGCCTGTGGGAGAGGCTCCTCGCCGCCGGTGCGGTCGCGGAGGAAGTCCCCATCGAAGACACGGCGCCGGTCGACATCGATTCCCCGGCGCATCTGCGTCGGGCGCGGGCCCGAATGCGGAAACGGTGAGCCGGTTCCGAGACCTTGCGGGGCGGATCCCCGTGGTGCCAGATCGTTGCGGAGCGGCGTGTCCCGCCAGCGGCCGTGGCGGGACAGGTTGGATGCGGCACGGCGGTCGGGGCCGTGCACCGGCGCGAGAGCGGAGAGGTGCTTCGTTTGTTCGATCGTCGCGGACTGGCTGTCCTCATCTTGGCCTCCTGGGCCGCAGTGCTCGGCTGGCACGTCCGCAGGGAATTCTCCCCTTCGGAGGCCCGGCAGCTGGCACTCGGCGTGCAGACGCTGCCCCCCGGAGTCGCGTACTACCAGGTCTTTCGGGGCGATCGTCTGGCCGGGTGGGCTCGGACCGAGTTCGACACCCTCCCGGGTTCGACCGGGTTTCGCATCCGCGAGCTCCTGGAGTTCCAGATGCCGGGTCTCGGTAGCGCCGGCCCGCTGGAACGCTCGTCGGACGAATACCTGGGAGCGGATCTGAACCTGGACAGCCTCACCCGGGCGTTCGTCGTGGGACACGATACCACGCGACTCGTGGCCGCAGTCCGGGGAGACTCCATGGTTCGCGTGCAGGACACTTCGGGGCGGGTCGAAGTAATTCCCCTCGACGGGCCCGTTACAACGTCCGCCGGATGGAGGCTGCGTCTGGCCGCCGACGGGGACGCACGTCCCGGCGACCGCTATGCCGTCGACCTGTTCGATCCGGTTTCCGCCGCGGGTCTGCCCGTCGACGTCCGGGTGCTCGAGAGGAGGTCCGTAGCCTTTCCCGACAGCGCGGACACCGATTCCCTCTCCGACGAATGGATCGCGGTGCGTATGGACTCCGTCCTGGCCTGGCGAACCCGTCGCCGGGCCGGAGACCTGGTTCTCGACGCCTGGGTGGACGAGGACGGCCGGCTGGTGGACGGTGAGATCGAGGGTGGCCTGCGGGTGCGGCGGACAGCCTTCGAGCTCGCCTTCTTCCGGCGCCCGTGGGCGGTCGATTCTCTCTCGATCGTGGACGCCGGGGACACGTTGCGGCAGGGAGAGCCCGAATGATCCTGCTCGAGAGCCTGACGAAACGATTCGGAAGCTTCACGGCGGTCGACGGAATCGACCTGCGGATCGAACGCGCCCAGATCTTCGGACTGCTCGGCCCGAACGGGGCTGGCAAGACGACGACGTTGCGCATGATCGCGGGAATCCTGCGGCCCGATGCGGGTCGCGTCGTGGTCGACGGCCACGACAACGTCGCGGCCCCCATCGCCGCCCGGCGCGTCATGGGCTTCGTGCCGGATCGTCCGTTCGTGTACGAGAAGCTCACCGGGACCGAGCTGCTGCGGTTCACCGCCGGGCTGTACGGTCTCAGGGGCGTCGAGATCGAGACCAGGATTGAAGAGCTTCTCGAGCTGTGGGACCTGACGCCCTGGAAGGACCAGCTCGTCGACTCGTACTCGCACGGCATGCGGCAGAAGCTGATCATCTCGTCCGCCCTGGTGCACTGGCCGAAGGTCCTGGTGATCGACGAGCCTATGGTCGGCCTTGATCCCCGTTCGGCCTGGCTGCTCAAGGACGTGCTGAGGACATTCGCCGGGAACGGAGGGACGGCGCTCGTTTCGACCCACACCCTCGAGCTGGCGGAGAGCCTGTGCGACCGCCTCGCCGTCATCGATCGCGGCCAGGTCGTGGCGAGCGGCTCGATGGATGACCTGAGGCGCGAGGCGGCGGCCGAGGACGCGGGTCTGGAGGAGCTCTTCCTCAAGATCACTCGTGGCGCCTCGGATCGACAGATCGCTGACATTGTGGGAACCTGAGCCGTGTCCGTAGCGGCCGAGTATGCGCGTCTGATGACCCCGAAGGTGCTGTCCGCCCGGCGGCGCGGCGCAACCGGCGGCGGTCGGCTCGGACGTGCGGTCTTGGTCTTCGGCATCGGAGCGGCCGCCTGGCCGTTCATCTACGTCACCCTTTCCAGGCTCCTGCGCACGCTACGCGGTGTGGAGGAGGTCGGCCCGCTGCTCGCATCCAAGCTTCTCGCGCTGGGTCTTCTGGTGTTCTTCGGGATCCTCCTGCTGTCGAATCTGATCGGGGCCCTGTCGAGCTTCTTCCTCTCACGGGATCTGTCGTGGGTCCGGTCCGCCCCGGTCGACTGGCTCGCGGTGTATCTGTCACGCCTCACCGAGACCTTGGTGAGCTCCTCGTGGATGGTCGTGCTCATGCTCGTTCCGATCCTCGCGGCCTACGAGCGCGTGTACGACGGAGGATGGCCGTTTCTCGCCCTCTCCGTATTGGCGGTCGTGCCGTTCCTCGTCATCCCGGCAGCCATCGGCAGCGCGATCACGCTGATCCTCGTGCGCGTGTTTCCGGCCCGACGCTCCAAGGACATCCTCGGGGTCATGGCCATCGCGGCCGCGGCCCTCGTCGTGCTGTTGCTGCGCATTCTGCGCCCCGAACGGCTGGTGAGTCCCGAGGCCTACCGAAACCTGGTCGACTTTCTCGCCGTTCTGAGGGGTCCTTCCTCACCCTGGCTCCCGTCGCAATGGGGCGCGGACGCTCTGGCGGGGTATCTGCAGGGCGGGCTCGATCCCTTCCTCCTCGTCCTCCTGTGGACGACGGCGGCCGGCACGATCACCTTGGGCGCGCTGCTGCACCGGAGCCTCTACCCGACATGCTTCACCCGGGCCCAGGAGGGGACCGAAAACCGGATCACGAACCACGCCGGCTGGCTGTGGTTGGAGAAGGTGTTGCGCGCCGTTCCGCCGCAGCGACGCCACCTGATTCTGAAGGACGTGCGGATCTTCTTCCGCGACACCACCCAGTGGTCGCAGCTGATCATTCTCGCCGTGCTCGTCGTGGTGTACGTCTACAACATCCGCATCCTGCCGCTGGCGTCGGGTGAGATGATCACGCGCTACCTGATCACTCTCGTGGTCTTCCTCAATCTGGGTCTGTCGGGCTTCGTCCTCGCGGCCATCGCCGCCCGCTTCGTGTTCCCGGCCCTCAGCCTCGAGGGCCAGACGCTCTGGCTGCTGGGGTCGGCGCCCCTGCGGCCGGGAGACGTGCTCGGGGCGAAGTACTGGGTCGGTGCGATCCCGCTGACCGTCCTGGCAGTCCTTCTGACGGGGGTAACGAACGCCCTGCTCGGGGTGTCGGCGGGACTGGCGATCCTGTCGCTCGTCTCCGTCGTCGGGCTGAGCCTGGCGTTCACGGCACAGGCACTGGCATGGGGGGTGGTCTATCCGGAGTTCGAGTCGGAGAATGCGGCCCAGATTCCGACTTCCGTCGGGGGCCTTCTGTTCATGCTCGGGGCACTCGCCAGCCTCGGCACCGTCCTGTTTGCCCAGTTGTGGACACTGCGCGGCTTCCTGACGTCAGGTCTGCCGGGACGCGAGCCGCGCGAGCCGTTCGCGTGGGAGCTGGGTCTGGCGCTGGGGGCGACGTCGATGCTGTGTCTGCTGGCGGGCTGGTTTCCCTACCGCGCGGCGGTGCGCCGGTTGGGACGACTGGGAGGGGGTTCGTGACCGGGACCCCCCGTCCGACTACTCGAGGCCGGCCAGCGTGTGAGCGGCGTTCTCGCGAAACTCCCGCAGCCGCATCCGGGCATCCCGCATTTCGGCATCGGTGAACAGCCCCTCCTGCTGAGCGAGAAGGAGCTCCTCACGCTCCGACTCCGTAAGCAGGCCCAGCTCCACGGCCAATGCTCCGAATTTCTTGCCCATCTGGCGGCGCTGCTCGAGCAGCACACGGGCCACTTCGGCCGGGGTCAGGAGGTTGCGAACCAGTGCCACCGTACCAAGCGCAAAGTGGCGCGGGACCGGGACTTCCGTTCCCGTTCGCTCCGATCCCGCTGGCGAGCCGTCTCCGCGAGCAACGGGCGGCTCCGACACCTCGAGCCAGCTCGCGTCTTCGAGCTCCAACGACAGTGCCTCGGCCGGCGGCACCACCGGGTCGGCGGACTCGAGCTCCTCGGCGCCCGCTCCATCGAGCTCCTCGTGATCCACGGGCATGACGAAGACCAGCTCGTCGGCGGGCGTATCGTTCACGTCCGGCTCATCGAGGAAGCGCTGCAGGACCTCCCACTGGGCGTCGAGGACGCGGCGCTGCCGGCGCTGATTGTCTAGCAGGAAGCGAATGCTGAGCAGGTGAAGGGCGTACACGCCCAGGGCCGCCGCGGCGGCCGCCAGCGTACGGTTCTGGCCGATCCACGCCAAGCCGGCCACGGCCACCGAAACGACGGTGACTGCCGTGAGGTAATGCCCGCTGTGCTCTCTGTCGGCCTTGCCGCTGGCCATGGAGATGCCTCCATCACCCGACGCCTGCGACACCCAGTGTCGGTGTCGCGCGGGTGCTGCCCGCACGGAGCGGTGCCAGCGCACCCGATCCGGCTCGCCCGTGGCGATCCGGAGTTTCGCTGCAGATCTGTGCATCTCGCGTGCCAACGGGTCGATCAGCGCTCGCGGCGAATCCGCCATGCATCCAGCACGACGTCTTCCTTGACGACGGAAAAGCTGTCAAAACAGGCCACCGTGAGGCACGAATGGTTGGGAACGATGCGGACCCGGGAGCCCACGGGAAGGGACGTCGAGAGGACGCCGTGTTCCTGACTGAGAGAGGTAAGTCGGGCATTTCGCCGGAGCGTTCCAGGCGCGCGTTCGTCGAGCACCTCGCCGAAGCTTCGCCGACCCAGGTGGCGGGGTCCGGGATCCAGGGACATCGCGAGGGCGCCCGCATCCACCACGGACGTTCCGCGAGTCGCGCTGGAAGACACGACGGATGATAGAACGGTGGCCGCGCAGTCGGCGACGGTGCAGGCGCCGAACAGCACCTGCATATAGTCGTTCAGGGCGTAGTTGCCGGGACGGACCTCCGTGACGCCTCTCAGGTCGCGGCAGGCAGACATGGAGGGGGTAGACCCGACACTGACCTCCGAGATCTCGATCCCATCAGCCCCCAGGTCGGCCGCGAGCCGGGCCATCGCCTCCCGCTCCGCGTCTGCGATGCGGCCTATTTCGGCGCGCGATCCGGCCCGATATGCGTTACCGGAATGTGAAAGAAGGCCCGCAAGGTCGAAGCCCTCGCCCTGGATCAGCTCGGCCAGCTCGCGGGGGGCGGCGGACCGGGGATCCACGCCTGCCCGCCCGTACCCGCAGTCTACCTTCACCCATACGCGAAACGGAGCCCTCTCGGCGGTCACCGCTCGAGCCGCTGCTTCGGAATCCACGACGACTCCCAGGCGAATCCGCGAGGCGAGCTCCGCGGCTTCGCGCAAGCGACTCGGGATTACGGGGAACGCCCAGGTGATGTCGTCGAACCCTCGCTCGGCGAAGGCGCGCGCCTCGGCCAGCGTCGACACGGTGATGCCCGCAGCGCCGAGTCGCCTCTGGGCGAGTCCGATCTCGATGCACTTGTGCGTCTTCACGTGCGGTCGCAATCGTACCTCCAGGCCCCGGCACCGCTCGGCCATGCCACGGAGGTTTCTCTCGAGCGCGTCGGCGTCGAGCAGCAGCGCCGGAGTCGGAAGGTCGTAGATCGTCTGCATGCCGGAATTCTACCACGGCCCCGCCCCCTCTGCACCCGGGGCGCGGCCGGTCGCGGACGATACGATGTGACCCAGCGGGACGGTGTGCCGTCTAACCAATGGAAACGCGATGCGAGGTCCGGATATCCGACACCGTTCCGATGCAGATCTGGTGGGAGAGTCGCTGCACGGCTCGGAACAGGCGTTCGGCGAGCTGGTGCGGAGGTATCAGGACCTACTGTATCGCCATGCGGAGCTCATGACCGGTCGTGCGGATGATGCCGAGGACGTGGTTCAGACGGCGTTCATCAAGGCTCACCGGAGCCTGCGCCGCTGCCGCGACCCGGAACGGTTCGGGGCGTGGCTCTTTCGGATCGGCGCCAACACGTGCAAGGATTTCCTCAAGTCGAGGCGCCGGTCGGCGATCTCGCTGAGCGAGGTTCCGGAGCTGCCAGCCGGGCACGGCGACCCCCAGCTCGCAGCGGACCGCGGTGCGCTGCGGGACAGAGTGGAGCGCGCGCTGCAGCAACTGCCGGTCGAGCGACGGGAGGCGTTCCTGATGAAGCACGTCGAGGGTCAGTCGTACGCGGAGATGGCGGAAAGCCTGGGGGTATCGGTGCCCGCGCTCAAGATGCGCGTCCACCGGGCCCGCGAAGAGCTGCAGGAGCTGTTGAAGCCGTATGGAGCAAGCAGGTAGCTGACGAGCCCTGGGCGGCCGCGCGACGGGTCTTGCCGAGGCGAGACGAGGAACGAGGAGGAAAACGATGTGCGAGCATCTTCGACGACGAGTGACGCAGTATCGACCGGCAACCCCCATGCGCCCTGCGGGTTACGGCGGCGTGGGGGCATCTGCGGCGTTGACGCTCCTCCCCGATGCGCACGGCATCGCATTCGTCGCGCCGCCTTGCATTTGCCCCCAGGGCGCTCGTAACGCGGCCGCCCAGGGCTCGTCAGCGACCTGCTGACATGGACCACCGTCTGCAGGCGTACCTGGACGGAGACCTCCCGCTCGACGGATTGCCGTCCGAGCTCCGGCGCGAGGCCGAGGCCTGGGAGGCTCTCCTGACGGAGATGCGGGCCATGGCCCCGGAGGGGGCGCCCGCGGGCCTGGACACGAGAGTCCGCGCTGCGGTCGGCGGGCAGCGGCCGGCCTGGCTCGACTGGCTGTTTCGTCCCCGTCCCGTCCCGGTGCCGCCGGCGGCCGTGCTGGCGGCCGCGGCACTCGTTCTCGTCCTCGTGCTTCCGTTCGGCTCGCCGGGACCAGCGGAGGACGACGATCTCCGGTTCTACGTGCAGTTCGTGGTCGACGCCCCGACCGCCGAAACCGTCCACGTAGTCGGGGACTTCAACGACTGGCAACCCACGGTGGCGCTCGAGGATCCGGACGGAGACGGCACATGGTCCAGCCGTGTTCCACTCCGGCCGGGCGTCCACCAGTACATGTTCGTGATCGACGGAGCCGACTGGATCACGGATCCGAACGCTTCGAGCTTCCAGGACGACGGCTTCGGTCAGAGAAACGCCGTCGTCGCCGTATCGCCGCTCGACGGCACCTGACCGCGACGGGCGTGGGATGGCGTGGCTCGCTGCCGCCCGCCGGGGGAATCGGCGAACCCAGCGAGTACCTGAGCACCGCGTGGGACGGGATCCCGTTGCTGCGGGAGGAGGACGACTGGATCATCGAGCTGCCCGTGGAACGGGGAGTGCAGCGTTTCGGGTTCCTGGTCGATGACGAGTGGTACGTTCCGTCGGACGCGCCGGGGCGCGGCAGGGACGAATGGGGAGGGGAGCAGGCGACTCTGATCGTGCCTGGAGAACAGGAACCACCGATGTGACCTCACGTATCCCCGCGTCGTCTTGCTGATAAAATGGGGAGAGCGCGGAGGTACCGCGAGTCCGGACGCATGCTATGAAGAATCAGGCGAGCACCGAGACAGGAACGAAGGTGGCCCGACGGGTCGTGTGCGTACTCAGCGCCGGCCTGGTGCTTCTTGCCGCGGCGCCGGCGCATGCGCCGGCACAGGAAGCCGGAGCGCGGCGCCTGGAAGACGTACTGCCGCCTGAACATGCCACCAGGGTCCGGGAGTTGGCACGGGAGGCGCAGGAGGCCGGTGTGCCGCCGGCTCTGATCGCTCGGAAAGCCTTCGAGGGAGCCGCGAAGGGGTATCCACCCGATCGCATCGTCACGGCGCTCGAGTCGTACGCCGGTCGCTTGCACGATGCTTCGGCCCTGTTGGGCCCGGACCGGAGGCCGGCCAGCATGGCGGCCGCCGCCGAGGCACTGCGTCGCGGAGTTCCACCGGACGCCATCCGGTCGCTGGCTTCACGGGATCGAGCCGGTCGAGACATGACGGTGCCGCTGATCGTGCTCGGCGAGCTGACCGAGGCCGGCGTACCTGCGGGAGACGCGCTGGACATGGTCAATGGCGCGGTCGACCGGGGTGCACGGGGCGACCGCATGCTGGGGCTGTCGGCCGCCGTTCGTCGCCGCATCCGACGTGGGGAAGACTGGCGAAGCGCGGTCGACGCGGTCCGTCGGCGAGCCGAGCAGGGGGCGATGCGGCGCGGCCGCGGTCCGGAAGACGGGGGTCAGCTTCGTCGAAGTCCGAGCCGTCGGGAGACGGACTCGCCTCCCGTGCCGCCGGGTTCCGAGCCGCCGCATCGCTCACGTGACGGAGGCTGAGAAGCCCGCCGGCCCCCGCCATTCGCGCAAGCGATCCGCACGTCCCATTTCCTGCCGCCAGTCGGACGCCTCCACCTTGATCGGTCAGGACGGAAACGGACAAGACCCCCGGGTCGGATTGACCCGGCGCGAAGGAGGTCTATCTTCACTGCCCCGCGTGACGTGGCATGCGCGCCGGTAGCGGTATGCCCGTCCGTCTCTGATCCTCGCTGGGAGGGACTTTGAGGACGAGCGCGCCGCAGGCGTACGTAGCCGGGTCGGGCAAGTACCTGCCGAAGCGGTCCGTGGACAACTTCGAGCTGTTCGAGATGGATTCCATTCGCCGGGCGTTCGACGTCGAAGCGGCCCGCGGGTCGCTTCGCGGGATCGAGTCAGAGGAGGCGGCCGACCTGGGTCCGGCGGAGGTGTTCGATCGGTGGGCCGTCCAGGTCACCGGCATCCGACGCAGGCGCATATTGGATCCCGAGGAGGATCGCTCGGCCGAGCGGATGTGTGCCGAGGCCAGCAGAGTCGCACTGGCGGACGCCGGCATGGACCCGACGGACATTGACTTCATGGTCGTGGCCTCGCTGACCGAACAGGACATCGTGCCCAACGCCGCCTGCACCATGGGAGAGCTTCTCGGGATTCCGCGTACTCCGGGATACGTGCTAAATGCGGCGTGCGCCGGGTTCGTGTATGCGCTGGCGTCGGGCTACGCGTACGTGGTTTCCGGGTCCGCCCGGAACGTGCTGGTCGTGTCCGGCGACTTCCTGACCGGGATCACGGACTACGACGACCCGAAGACGGCGGTGCTGTTCGGGGACGGTGCCGGCGCGGTCGTGCTCACTCCAGAGGGTGGCCGGGGCCGCCTGGTCGCTCCGCCGTATACGACGGCCGACTACTCGCCGCAGCATCTCAGTCTCACCGGCCAGGCCGTGATGTCCGATGGTGATCGAATTCCCAAGCTCGGAATGGGCGGCGGCCCGAACGTCCTGCGGAACGCCATCAAGTCGATGGTGAGCGTCGCCGAACGCGCCCTGGAGCGCACCGATCTGGGCTGGGCGGACGTAGACGTTGTAGTGCCCCACCAGGCGAACCGGCGGATCACGGTGGGCATCGAGCGGGCGCTGAACCTGTCCAGGGGTCGCGTCATCGACGTGATCGAGAACTACGGCAACGTGTCGGCGTCTACCGTCCCCATCGCACTCGACGAGGCGCTGCGAGAGCTGCACGGCCCTCTCCGCGATCCGGCCAATATCGTTCTCACGGCCGTGGGCGGTGGGTACACGAGCGCCGGTGCCGTGATCGAATGGAAGGGAGGGTCCTCTACCTGAGCGAGCACCGGATGCCTCAGTCGGGAAGGGCGGACGCCTCGACGGACAGGATCTTCGGGAGATACTGCGCCACGGCCTTCCATGTGGCGCCATCGGGGCTGGCGAACAGGTGTCCTGAGGACGTCCCGAAGTACACGCCACACGGGTTCAGCCCATCCGTCGCCATGGCCTCTCGCAGGACCGTGATCCAGGCCTGATTCTGCGGCAGGCCGGCCGTACGGGCCGTCCACGTAGCACCGGCGTCGCGCGTCTCGTACACGCGCAGCCGGCCGTCGCACACCGTCCTGAGGTGGCTGCTCTGCTCGGGTATCACCCAGCACGTGTCCGCGTCGGCGGGATCGATCCCCAGAACGTATCCGAAATCGCTCGGCAGCCCGCCGGTGATCTCCGTCCAGCCGCCCCCCGCGTCGTCCGAGCGGTAGGTGCCGCAGTGATTCTGCTGGTACAAGCGGTCCGTACGGCCCGGGTGAAGGCGAATGCTGTGCACGCACTGGCCGGCCTCGGGAGCGGGATGTGGCAGAAAATCCGCCCGGACCCCTGCATTGATGGGGATCCAGCTGTGGCCGGCGTCTTCCGAGCGGTAGCCTCCGCCAGCCGATACCGCGACGAAAATGCGGTTCGGCCGCGCGGCGTCCACCTGGATCGAATGCAGCGCCAGTCCGCCCTTCGCCGGCTGCCAGGCGGCTCGCGAGGGGTGGGCCTCGAGCTCGGGCAACCAGTCCCACGAGGCGCCAGCGTCACGGCTCACGAAGAGCGCGGCCGGCTCCACGCCGGCGTAGATCACTCGCGGCTCGTCCCTGCCACCCGGCGCCAGGTGCCACACGGTCTGCATCTTCCGACCGGATTCCGGCGGGAAGGTCGGCCTGGCCTCGAGCGCTTGCCACGTTTCGCCTCCGTCCGTCGTCCGGTAGACGTGCGCTCCCCAGACTTCGTGGCGGACGGCCGCGTATCCGACCTCACGATCGCGCGGGTCCAGGAACGCGTGGTACACCTCGTACCCGGCCATGCGGGGTCCTTCGATGGACCACGCCGCTCGCCGCAGGTCGGAAGTGACCCGAAACAGCCCCCTTCGCGTACCGACGAGCAGGCGCACCCGATTCATGCCAACCCCGTCCACACGGGAATCACCTGCACCACATCTCCTGCCTCGACGCCCGCCACTCCCTCGGGAATGACGAGAAGCCCGTCGGCGACGGTCATCGAGGTGAGGATTCCCGAGCCCTGCGGGCCCGTGAGCTCCGCCTCCGGTAGCTCTCCGTGGCCAGTGCGCAGCGTGACCCGGTAGAAGTGCGTCAGGTCCTTCGAGGAGGAGATCGCCTTGCGCGCCCGGGCCGTTATCCTCCGCGTCTCGACGTCGCGATGGCCCGCCATCCGCCGCAGGGCCGGGCGCAGGAAGACCTCGAACGTGACCATGGCCGATACCGGGTTGCCCGGCAGTCCCCAGAACGGACGGTCGCCGAGGAGACCGAACGTGAGCGGACTGCCCGGGCGGATGCGGGCACGCCAGAAGATGCGCCGCATGCCCATGCCGTCGAGAGCCGCCTTGACCTGATCGTGATCTCCGACGCTCACTCCTGCCGAGGAGATCAATGCGTCGCAGTCTGCGGCGCTCTCGAGGCGCCGCCGCACATCGTCCGGGTCGTCGGCGGCGATTCCCAGGTCGACGGGCTCCGCACCGGCGGTGACCAGCTGTGCGGCCAGGGCGTGTCCGTTGGAGTTCATGATCCGGCGGCCGGCCAGTACCTCGTCGATCTCGTCGAAGTCGGCCAGCTCGTCGCCGTTGGACAGCACACCGACGCGTGGACGGCGGTGGACGAGCACGTCCCGCGCCCCCTGCATCGCGAGGGCTCCGATGACCGCGGGTGTGACGGCATCGCCGGGTCGGAGCACCACGTCTCCCGTCGACAGGTCCTCTCCGCGCCGCCGGATGTTGCGCTCCGCATCGGAATCCCGGAAGAAGATCACCGTTCCCTCGCGGCCTCCGTCCGAGTGCTCGATGCGGATGACGCCGGTGGCCCCATCGGGCACGGGAGCGCCCGTCATGAGGCGGGCCACGGTGCCCGGAGCGAGGGGAGCAGACGGGAACGAGCCCGCCGGGATGTCATCCGCGATGGGAAGCTGGACCGGGTGATCCCGCGACGCGCCTCGCACGTCGTCCGCCCGCACGGCGAATCCATCCATCGCGCTGTTGTCCCACGGCGGGTGATCCACGACCGCCGTCACTTCCTCGGCGACAGCGCGACCGAGAGCCCCCGCCGCGTCGACTCGCTCAACAGCCAGCGTCGGGCAGTGCCCGAGGATCGAGTCGAGCGCCGCGCGCCACGAAAGCCAGTCTCCGCGTTCCTGCAGTCCCGTCTCGTCGCCGGGAGCCTTCACGATCCGTCCTCACGATACGCGGGCCAGCCGGGCTCCACCGGCCTCCGGTAGAGCGCAAGCTGCTCAATGAGGAGGTCTTCGATGGCCACCGCGACTTCTCCGGGAACGTCGTAATCGTTGATCATGAGCGAGAACACAAGCGTCTCACCGCTGCCATCGACCAGATAGCCGCTCAGGGCCCGCGCTGAGGAAAGGGAACCGGTCTTGGCCCTCACGTTCTCCTCGCCCGGCGTGCCGGAGAGCCTACGGCGCAGCGTTCCGTCGACGGCCGCCACGGGCATGCCGTCGACGTACAGCTCGTGCAAACGGTGTCTCCACATGGCGCGTAACAGGCGAGCCATGGCGTTCGGAGCGACCCGATTGTAGCGGGACAGGCCCGAACCGTCCGCCAGCGCCATGGCGCCCGGCTCGATGCCCCAGCCGTTCAGTGCCTTCTCCACCTCTGCCAGCCCGGCCTCCGGTGATCCCTCGCCGGTGGCCTCCAGTCCGATCGTGCGCAGGATCGATTCGGCCATCTGGTTGTCGCTCGGCTTCAGCATCTCGGCCAGCGCGGCGCCCAGCGAGTCGGAGACGACGGTGTGGGACCATCCCGGGCTCGTCGGACGCATCTCGCCCCGTCCGACCCGCCGAACGCTACCTCCGACCTCGATCCCGCCTCTTGCGAGCGAGCGCTCGAAATGCGCCAGGAAATCCGTCGTCGGGTGATCGGGCGCGAGATGCAGGCGGACGGTGTCGCCGAGTGGGATCCAGCCGGCGAGCCGGACCGGCCCGCTCTCCGGCGGCGGCTCATATCGCAATCGCACGCGCGAGCCTGGCGCACCTGTTCGCACACCCGCCTCCAGAGTCAAAGGCGGGCCGTCCTCTTCAAGCTCCAGTCGCGCATCGTCGCCCACTTCGGAAGACGGGACCAGTCGCGCCCGGACCGAGTTGGGTCGGAGCTGGAGCCCACTCACCCCTGCGCCCCACCACGTGAAGACCTCATGCCAGTACCAGCCCCGTCCCCACTGCGGAGGCTCGAACGCCCGGTCATCCCCGATCACATCACCGGCGATCCTGCCGATCCCGGCCTCGGCCAGCTTCGCTGGCCATCCGTCCACTTCGTCGCGGGTCAGCCACGGATCGCCGCCTCCCACTATCCACACGTCGCCCTCCAGGACGCCGTCGCGAACCGAGCCGACGGCCGCCAGCGTGGTCCGCCAGCGGTAGTCCGCGCCCAACGCGTCGAGTCCCACCGCGGCCGTCACGATCTTGGTGTTGCTGGCAGGCACGAAGAGCTTCTCGCCGAGGTGCTCGTAAAGTACCTCGCCCGTCTCGGCGACCTGGACGACGAGCCCGACGTGCGCTCTGGCGAGCGCGGGGTCGGCCAGGATCCGGTCGAGGCGTATTCCGAGATCAGTCGGGGTGCGCAGCGAAGTGGAGAAAACCGGCGCGGGCGAAGCGGGAGTCTCCTGGCCCCGGGCCGGCACCGGCGCCGCGAGTGTGATGATCGAGCCGAGCGCCACGGTCCACCACGGTCGAACCCGATGCCACCCGTTCATTCTCGTCTCCCGTTCCGTTCGGATCCCATCAAGGGGTCCCGTCCCCCTTCGGTCAACAGCGATTCGGCGAGCACCCGATCCTCTGGTCGATTCACGTTGAAGAAGACCCGGGCCGGGTCCCCGAGTCGCGAAACGGTCGCCAGGTCCACGACGCGGACGTCGACATCGGGAAAGAAGGACACCACCGCCCGGTCGCCGCGGTCGATGGCCCTCCTGATGGCCGGCAGGCACTCCACGGCGTACGCGGCGCACAGCGGTTCCATCCCGCGCGGCCCCCGGCTCTCAGGTACCACGACCGTACCGGGTTGGAGCGCGTCCGCGAGCTCGACGAACAGGGAGGGGGGGACGAACGGCATGTCGCACGCCAGGACCAGGCAGCCCCGCAGCCCCTCGGCCACTGCCCACGCGACGGCGGTGTGGATGCCGCCGAGCGCGCCGATTCCGGGAATGACATCCGGGCGGACCGGCCAGCCCTCGGCCTCGTATCCCGCGGGCTCGTTGGCCACCACGACCACCCGACCCGTCACCGGCCCGAGCGCGCGAGCGCCGCGTCGGGCCAGGCCGATCCCGCCCAGCTCGGCCAGCCCCTTGTCGGAGCCGAACCGCGTGCTCCGACCGCCGGCAAGGAGGGCGCCGAGGAGTCCTTCCCGTCGGTACGCGGCGTGGCCCGTCATCCGGCCGGCCAGTGAACCTGTGGGGCTCCCCGCCGCGCCCGTCCGACGAGCACCAGACCACACCGCCGGGCCGTGCGTGCGGCGAGGTCCGTCGGGATCGAGCGAGACACCAGGGCCGTGACGCCCGCGCGGCACGCCTTGGCTGCCATGGCTCCGGAAATGCGAGAGCTCAGAATCAGGATCGAGCCCGCCGCGGAGCCGTGACTCAGAACGGCCGTGCCGACGAGACGATCCACGACATGGTGTCGGCTCACGTCTTCCACGACCGCCGTGAGCGACCCATCGAGGACCAGTCCACCGGTGTGCATCCCGCCGATCGCCTCCCTGACCGGCGCCTCGCCGAACATCTCGCGAAACAGGCCGGCCAGGACGTCCGCATCAGTCAGGAGCGTCTGGATTTCCGGGGTCCATGAGCCCGGAGAGGTGGTCGGTTTCCCGGCGGAACGTGCAGGCGCGTGGGGCGCCTCCGGACCGGTCGTCGCACCTTCGCTCGAGTCCGGAAGCCGCTTCAGGCGTCGCTCCGCCGCCGGGTCCAGGGTCACCGTAACGACCGTGGACTCCCCGTCTCCGGCCGTCTCCACTCCGATCTCGCGGAGATCCTCCCGGGTCTGCAGGATCCCCTCGCACGCCAGCCAGCCGGCCGCCAGAGGCTCGAGCGCATGGGGAGTGCAGCTCCAGGACACCGCGAAGACGCCGTTCACGCGTAACCGGACGACGGCCTCCGGCGCGAGGGCGGGTTCCCGACCCGGCATGGCCTTTCCGCTCACCGCCCCTCCGCACTCCTCAGAAGTAGTAGTACAGACCCGCCGTCAACTCGAAGTTGTGGGCCCATTGCGACGCCTCGGGTGCCGGCGCTCCGGAATCGATGATGTTCTGAAGCACTCCTGGAAGGAACCACCCGTCGGGGGTCTTCAGGCGCCACAGGTCGTCCCGTACTTCGAGCGCGAGTCCGAAGCGCTCCGAGAGGTCTATCTCGGTGCCGATGCCCAATTGCAGCATGGCGGTCGTGCCGACGGTGTACTCGAATGGCTCCCTCGGGCCGGCGAGTGCGTCGCTCGTCTCGGTGCTCAGCTCCTGCAAGATCCCTCCACCGATCACTATGTAGGGCTGAATCCGCCGGTATGAGCGGGCCCCCGTGAGCGCCAATTGCACCGATGCCGCAATGATGAGCATGTCCGCGTTCACCGTGTCCACGACGGCCGGGCCGCCTTCCAGCCGCGGGTCCATCACCCGCTGGTCGGAGCTCAGATAGCCCAGGCTGATCTCGAGAGACAGCGGACTGCTTAGCCGGGCGCGCAGCCGCGCGCCGATGAGCGGGCCCGATCCGGGCCCCAGAGGCGGCTCGCCGCGATCCGCCAGGATGTATCCTCCGAATAGTCCGAGACGCGTGCCCCTCTCGATCCATCGATAGGGGGTCTCGATCCGCTCCTCCTGAGCGAAAGCCGCCGTCGGGACGACCGCCAGACCGGCTGCGACGGACAGCATCAATCGGAGCGCGGATCCGCGCCGGCGGCCGCCGGGAGCGTGGGAAGCGTGCGAAAGTTTCATTGACACCCGTTCCGGACTGTTCCTATACTCGACACCGATGAATGCGGAGTCCCGTCGGGAAAAGGCGACGCCCGGGATTGGGAAACGCCCTGCGACGGGACTCGAAGCGGCCAATGTAGAGGCCCCACCCCTCCTTTTCCAGTTGGTATGTCGCCACGAACCACAGGCCTCGCGTCCATGCTCGTCTGCCTCGCGGCCGCCGGAACGGTGGGACCGCTGACGGGCCAGTCGGTCCGGGTCACGGTACCGGAGGAGAACTTCCGCAAGGACCCTCGCGTTACCGCCAGCAATCGGCTGGCCACGGTCTTCGAAGGTGCCGTGCTCACGGTCGAAGACCGACAGGGACGATGGGAGCGCTCGGTCCTGGAAGGCTGGATCTGGACTCCGTCGGTCTCCTCCACCGACCGGGACGGCTTCGATCTGGTGGTGTCCAATCCCGGGGGCGAGAACCTGCGGGAGTCTCCTGCCGGGGACGCGCGCCGGGTGGCTCGCCTGCTGCGCGGGATGCTCCTCGATCGGGTCGAGCAGCAGGGTGGCTGGACGCGAGTGCGCCGCACCGCCTGGCTGTGGGCCGAGTCCACGATCGACGTCGAGCGGGAGGGCGATGAGCTCCCGATTGCTACGCCGGTCCGCGTGGACAGCGCCGTCACGTCGGGACCAGCGGAGCTCCCGGACCGGATCGCGGTCACCGAGGGTGGCGGACGCCTGCACGTATCGCCCGATGGAGACACACTGGCCGTGGTGAACGAGGGCGCCGACCTGGAGGTACTGGCACGCCGGGGAAGCTGGGCGCGTGTGCGCCTCGAGGGGTGGGTGTGGGTGCCGGCCACGATTCCGGCGGACTCCGCGGCGCCGGGGGACCTGACGCCGGCCGACGTTTCCTCCAACCCGGAGCAGTACCGGGGGAGACGGGTCCAGTGGCGGCTCCAGTTCGTGTCCCTGGAATCGGCCGAGCCCACGCGCACCGATTTCTACGAGGGAGAACCGTTCATGCTGGTCCGCGCGACCACAGGGGAACAGGGATTCGTCTATGTCGCGGTGCCTCCGGAGCTGCTAGTGGACGTCGAGCGGCTGCAGCCTCTCGAGACGGTCGAAGTGATGGGTCGCGTGCGAACAGGCCGATCGACACTCATGGGGGTTCCTGTCCTCGATCTGATCGCCCTGCACTGAGAGGCGGTGGATGAGCGAAGGCCGAGGCGCCGCCGACACGCCGCTGCGGCGAGCGGCCCACGGTTCCGGCGGTGGGGACGACGCGGCCCGCCACCACCGGGCTCCGTTGCCCTCGGATCGATCCGTCCTGTGGACCCCGAACCGGGATCCGGACACACCGGAGAGCCCGGCCACGTCCGGCCCGTACGAGTTCTTTCTGACGCGGTCGGCGATGCTCGAGATCGGGACCCACGTCGCCGACGGGGAACACGAACCACGCTTCGGATTCCTCCTCGGGCACCTGTACCGGTGTCCCGACACGGGGGTGCACTACTGCGTCGCCGACGCCACCGTCCCGTCGAGCGAGCCGTTCTCCGAGGATGCTCCCGATCCCTTCCTGCTCCGGGCATGGGCGGGATGTCAGTCGGTGTTCCGTGGACACGGGGGCGTTCTGCTGGGCTGGTACCACAGCCACTATCTTCTCGGGCTGTTCCTTTCTGACGGCGATCGCGCCGCCAACGAGCGGTACTTCGGTGAGCCGTGGCAGTGTTGCGTGCTCCTCGTGCCCGACCCCGCGCGGCCCATGGGAGCTGTGTTCCGGCCCTCGGCGACGTCGGACGACGGCAGCGCGGAGCCGATGCCGTTCCGAGAGCTGCTGGCGCAGGAGGACGTCCCGGCCGCAGGGCACCAGGAGAGCGCGATTCAGTGGACAAACTATCGACCGGATCGGGAAGTGAAGCCGGTCTCGGGCATGTCGGATCCGCCGCGACGAACCGAGGCGCCCCCGGCGACTCAACCGGTGCCCGGCGTGGGTGCATCACCCGCTGCGGCCGGGATCGACGTCTCCGACCGGCGATCCGAGCCCTCGCGGCGGCGGTTGCCCGTGTGGCGCCGCTGGCCCGCGTGGTTGGTCGCGGCCGTGGCCGTCGGGATCGGCGGGACCCTCGGCGGCCTGTGGCTGGCCGGGTCCGGGGACGTCCCGCCGCCGGTCGCCACGGAGGTCGAAACCGGCGAGCAGGCGCTTCCGACGCCGTCTCCCGAGGTGCAGCGCTTCCTGGACGCGGCGACGGAGCTCCAGGAATCCATGCTCCGATACGGGGAGCGGAGGCAGGATTTCGATCTCGGCCGCATCGACTGCGATCTTTTAGCCGGGGGCTACGCCGGGGCCAGCGAGGCCTCCAGCGGCATGGAGGAAGCGTTCACGGCGCTCGCGATGGAGGCGGATGGGGAGCTCGCGGCGGAGCACGACCGTCTGGTCGAGGACATGAACGGCCTCCAACGGCATTTCGAGGGCTCGGGATGTCCCCACCCCGAGTAATTCCACACGTTTCGCGGGTGTGCGAACGGCTTCCGGTGGCCCCCGGCGGATGAGCCGTCAGCCGTAGTCCTCTCACGCTTCCCCGCCACACTTGCCGGACCCGGTGCGTCGTCGTATCATTTCTCTACTTTCGGGTTTTGTTCGGTATCCAGTGGGAGGGGATCGGTGCGTCATTCGGCGATACTTCTAGAGCTGGAACGACGGATCGAGAGGATCGAGGCCCGTCCCCGGAGTCCGGGAGGCATCGTTTCCACGGGCGTGTCTGCCCTGGACGACCTCCTCCCCGAGGGAGGCCTGCCTCGGGGACAGGTAGTGGAATGGGCGGGTCCCCGGTCCAGCGGGAAGACGACGCTTCTGCGGGCCACTCTTGCGGGGCTGCGCGCGACCGGAGAATCGGTGGCACTCATCGATCCCGCCCGCACGCTGTACTCCCCTGATTGGGACGCTCTGATTGCCGGGGAGGGAAGGTTCTGGGTCATCCGGCCCGTGGATCCAACGGAGGCCGCGTGGTGTGCCGACCTGATCCTGCGCAGCGGAGCGTTCGGGGCCGTGGCGCTTCTGGCAATCGCCTGTGGCATCTCGCTTCGACATGACGACGATTTCCCGCTGCGTCACGGCGTCACGATACGCCTGCAGCGTCTGGCAGAGGAAGCCGGTGCGGTTTTCATTACGTCGAAACGCGTGCCGCTGGCCGCTCTCCGCCTTTCTTTCCGCGCCGGACGAATCGAACCCGTGCAGGAGGTCTTCGGGCCTTTCCTGCCGCCCGTGCGACCCGTGTGGGTGAGTGTGGGCAAGCACGGTGCGGTAGAGGTCCCTCTCCTGTGTCCCGTGTCTCCACCCTGGAATCGGGAGTCGATGCGGGATCGGAAAGGGCCGTCGACTTGAAGGCCGCGCCCTCCCGGGTGGCCACGGTGTTGACGGAAAGGAGTGCGGAGCCGCCCGCGGATGCGCGATTGGCCACCGCGCTGCTGGCGGGCTCGCCTCGGGTGGCACGTGTGGGGCCGGGAGCGTGTCGGGTGGATGCCCGGGGATGGGAGCGGTGTGGGGGAGAGATGGCATTGACCCGCGCTCTGGGCAAAGGGGCGGCCGAAGCGGGCTTCACGGTGTCAGGGATCGGAGTGGGAGATGTGGCGGTCGTGGCGGACGCCGCGGCACTTCTGATACGGAAGCTGCGGGGACGAGAGGAAGGAGCCATGACCCTTCCGGGCATGGCGGCCGCTCAAGACGGGACGATCATCGTGGCTCCCCGGGCCGGTGCAGCGTTTCTGGCTCCTCTGCCCCTTTCGTTTCTCCCGCTTCCTGAGGAAATGCGTGAGATTCTGCGAGCTCTCGGGTTCCGGCGCATCGGGGATCTGGCCACCCGGGACAGGAGCGAGCTCGAAAGTCGATTCGGTCCGGCCGGTGTCCGGGCGCACCGGTTGTCGAGGGCGGAGGACGATCGAGCCTTCTGGCCTCTCGAGGTGGACGATCTACCGCAGGCCTCACTGGAGCTCGATGGGCCGGCGGATGCTCTGGAGCCCTTGCTGTTCGTGCTCCGACACCTGTTGCATCGCATCTGCGCCGATCTGCTGAATCTGGGACAATGCGCCACCCGCCTCTCCCTGGAGCTTCGGCTGGAAGGACGGCACACCCCCCGCCGCGCCCGGATACTGCCGGCTCGCCCGACACGGAGGGAAAATCTTCTCTACGACCTGTGTCGGGCGTCCCTGGAACGAGCCGTGGGCAGGGAGGGTCTCCTGGACTCCCCGGTCCTGGAGGTCACGCTGCGCGTGGAGCGGGTGGCTGCTCCCGGAACGCGACAGGGAGATCTGTTCACGAGTGACTGGCGTGATCCCATGGCGGCCGCTGCCGCTCTCTCCCGCCTCCGGGCCCGCCTGGGGGACGACGTGGTGGCGTGGCCGCATCCGCGAGCCGTCCATCGCCCGGAAGCACGCAGCAGATGGCGACCGGTCTCCTCCGTTGAGACGGCGGAGGAGGACAGGCCTCGCTCCGTTCACCCCGTTTCCGGAAAGAGCGTTCTCGACAGCGTTCTGCACCTGCTTCCCGAACCCGTGGAAGTGGAGGTACGGACCGTGGAGGGATGCCTCGTGGAGCTGCGCGATTCCTCGGGTCCCCATCCGTTGATCGTCGCGGAAGGGCCGGAGCGTATCTCCGGTGAGTGGTGGAAGAACCCGTATCGCCGGGAATATTACCGGGCCTGCACACGGGCAGGGGAGTTGTTGTGGCTGTTTCGTGAGAGGTTGCGCTGGTGGCTGCACGGTTACTGGGACTAGCGACGGCCTCGCCTCCCCGGCCTCGTCCTCGCTGCGCTGCGGAGGTCCGCTTCCGATGGGTGGAATGCGCGGTGAATTCGTAGAGCTGGCGGCCAGGTCGGCGTTTTCCCTTCTCGACGGCGCGTCGAACCCGGAAGCACTGGCGGAAAGGGCGGCAGCTCAGGGGTTGCCGGCACTGGGGCTGGCGGACGTCTTCGATCTCGGAGGACTCGTTCGCTTCACGCGGGCGTGTGAGGAGGTGGGGGTACGTGCCATTGCGGGTGGCGAGATCCGGATGGGCAACGGAATGCGAGAGCCGACGCGCCCGTCGGATGACGGCCGATTCCGCCTCGTGCTGCTGTGCGAGGATATCCGGGGCTACCACAATCTGTCGGCGCTCGTCACACGGGCCCGTCTCGCGGCTCCTCGCGGTTTCCCGGGGATCGTCTTTCCGGACCTGGAAGGCAGGACGGATGGCCTGATCTGCCTGGTGATGACACGGAATCTGGATCCGTGGAGGCCGGGCCTCGAGTACCGGATCAGGCGGTTGCGTGAGCTGTTCCCGGACCGCCTGCATCTGGCTCTGGAACACCACGGACTCCCGGCCGAGGCGCGGCGCTGCGCTGCGTGGATTCGACACGCGGTGGAGCGAAAGCTGCCCTGGTTGCCGGTGAACGCTCCCTGCTACGCCCGCCCGGGTGACCGGATCGTGCAGGACGTTCTCACCTGCCTGCGACACGACACGACGCTGGATGAAGCGGGGGATCGGCTCCGACTCAACGGGGAGTGGTATCTGAAAGGAGCCTCCCAGATGAGGGAGCGCTGGAGCGGGGATGCACTCCTGAGCACCGTGCGGGTGGCAGAGCGATGCCACTTCCACATGTCCGAGCTGAGGCCGCGACTCCCCGCGTTCGAGGTACCGGGAGGCGGCGACGGGGACCGGTTCCTGCGGGGGCTGGTGGAGCAGGGAGCTCTCGAACGCTACGGCGAGCACCCGGACGCTCGGCATCGTGAGCAGATCGAGCGCGAGCTCGAGGTGATCCGTCGCCTGGGACTGGCCGACTATTTTCTCATCATGTGGGACATCGTCCGGTTCGCGAACCGGCGAGGGATCCTGGTGCAGGGCAGGGGATCGGCGGCCAATTCGGCCGTCTGCTACTGTCTGGGCATCACTGCCGTGGACCCGATCGGACTGGACCTTCTGTTCGAGCGCTTTCTCTCCGAGTCACGCCACGAGCCGCCCGACATCGATCTGGACATCGCGCACCGTGACCGGGAGGATGTGCTGCAGTACGTATACAAGAAATACGGCCGGAACCATGCCGCCATGGTGTGTGAGTCCATCACCTACCGTGGCAAGATGGCGGTGCGGGACGCCGCGCGGTCCCTGGGCTTTTCCACCGAGATAAGCGACCGCCTCGCGGTGGAAGTGGACCGGGGTGGCGCCGTGGATGCCGCTCGTCGATTGGCGGATGGCGGGGCCGTCCGGGCGGGACTGGATCCTGGGAATCCCCGCACGGCGGCCTTTGTGCATACGGTGGCCGGTCTCGAAGACCTGCCCCGGCACCGGTCCATCCACGTGGGTGGATTCGTGATCTCCGACCGACCGATCGGGGAGCTCGTGCCGGTGGAGCGGGCTTCGATGCCCGATCGCACGGTGATTCAGTGGGATAAGGACGACCTCGATCTGCCGGGATTCATCAAGTTCGACCTTCTGGGTCTCGGGATGCTGACGTTGCTCGGGGACGCCATCCAGACCATACGACACACCCGGGGCGTGTCCATCGACCTGGCGAAGCTCCCACCGGACGACCCCGAGGTGTACGACATGATCTGCGAGGCGGATACGGTCGGCGTGTTCCAGATCGAGTCGCGCGCCCAGATGAACACCCTCCCCAGGGTGCGTCCCCGGTGCTTCTACGATCTGGTGATCGAGGTAGCCCTCATCCGGCCGGGGCCCATCCAGGGAAACATGGTCCATCCTTACCTGCGACGGCGGAGCGGAGAGGAGCCCGTCACCTACCTGGATCCCCGGCTCGAGCCGCTGCTGAAGCGCACCCTGGGGGTGCCGCTGTTCCAGGAGCAGGGAATGAAGGTGGCGATCGCGCTGGCCGGCTTCACACCGGCGCAGGCCGACAACATGCGACGGGCGATGGGCTTCAAGCGCTCACACCGGAAGATGAAGCAGGTCGAGCAGGATCTGATCGAGGGCATGAACCGGAACGGAGTCGCGCCGGATGTGGCGGCGCAGATCCTGGGGTACCTCACAGCCTTCGCTAACTACGGATTCCCGGAGAGCCACTCGGCCAGCTTCGCCCTGCTGGTGTACGCATCGGCGTACCTCAAGCGCTACTACGCCCCGGAATTCTATGCCGCGTTGCTCAACGCCCAGCCGATGGGCTTCTATTCTCCCTCGACCATCATCCACGATGCGAGGCGCCACGGAGTAGAGATACGTCCGGTGGACCTGGCGCATTCCGACTGGAACTCGACGCTGGAGGCATCGTTGGAGATGCCTCACCTTCACGCTCCGGCTGCTTTGGACTCGGAGCCTCCTCGGAGCAAAGCTCCTGCGGGGTCTCCTCGTCGTCGCAGCGAGTTGCGTGTCGGTGAGACGTCTCCAGCCGAAATGGTTGGATTGCCTCCGCGAAGCCGTGCAGGTGGACTGTGCTCCCGGAGCGAACCTCCGCAGCGGAGCGAGGACCAGTTCGCGGAGGGAGTGCAGCCACCCGCCCTGCGCATCGGCTTGCGCCTGGTGAACGGACTCGGTTCCAGGGCGCGGGAGAAGCTGCAGGCGGCGCGGATCGAGGGATCGTTCCGCAGCGTCGAGGATGTGATGCGTCGCAGCGGCCTCGGCGCTTCGGAGTTCCGGGTACTGGCGGAGGCCGGCGCCTTCGAGACGCTGTGGCCCGGACGCCGCCAGGCGTTGTGGGAAGTGCTGAGGCAGGCTCGAGGGGACGCGGGCCCTCTGGCGCGTAGAGGGCGCGAACGTGCGGTGCCGGTTCGGGAAATGTCACCTCTGGAACGAGTGGCGGCGGATTACCGGTGCGTCGGATTGTCGTCGGAGGGACACCCCATGGAGTTCCTGCGAAGGAGACTCGAGCGCCAGGGCGTGTTGACGGCGGAAACTCTCCGGTCGCGCCGCAGCGGCGACGAGGTGCGAATCGCCGGGCTGGCGATCTGCCGCCAGCGCCCGGGAACGGCGAAGGGAGTCATGTTCGTGACGCTGGAGGATGAAACCGGGTTCTCGAACTTCGTGGTAATGCCCGATGTTCGAGAGACGATGAGGGATACGTTGCGGGCACCACTGCTCCTGATGGAAGGGGTAGTGGAAAACGAACAGGGGGTGGTGAACGTGCTGGCGAGTCGGGCCGAGCGACTGGATCTCAACGGTGACCTTGGGCCCAGTCGGAGCAGGGACTACCGCTGACCCAGGACTGCCAGGTCCACCGAAACGCATATGACCTCGTCAGAGCCAGCCCTTCGCGCGCAGGGCAAGGTACGTCGCCATTGACATGTTCATGCCATGTCGAGTCTGGAACTGCCGCTGTAATGCACCGATGGATTCTATCTCGGTGACCCGCTTCAGCGGCTGCGGATCATTGTCATGGGGCACGACGACTTGGCGCGTTCCGAGACGGCGGAGGTAGGCCCCCATCAGCGCATCGTCATTCGCGCGCCCCTCCATGTCCCGAAGCTGATCCGACGGCAGCAACTCCAGGCATTCCTCGTAGTGGCGGACCGGGTCGATCCGCTCGGAGAGCCCCGGTGGGAGCAGGTACCCCGTGTATCCCTGCGGCCAGAGAACTGGGACCGGGCCGCCGCGGAGGTACTGACCCCGGAGCTTCTGATAGACCTCGACCCCGTCACGGGTCTTCCCGCCCATCGACTGGAGCGCGTCCGTCAGATCGGGATCGGCGGGATCGATCGTCCCCATTTCCACCATACCCGTGCATGCGACACATGCGTCTCCGCCGAGCTCACCACTCCATGCGACCAGTGTGCGCAACCAGCGGGACGTGTAGGTGTGATCATCGTCACAGATCACGATTGCACGGTCGGGATGCTTTTCGAGGGCGTAGAGGTACTTCGTCGCGGGTCCGTAGTCCCGGTCGACGCAATAGACGTTCAGCCTGGAGTCTCCCGCCGCCATTCGGGTCACGCGGTCCGGCGGCGGACTCGAGACAAAGACCTCGATCTTGAATGCGGGATAGTCGAGCTTGAGAAGTTCACCCAGCGTCTTGTGCAGGTATCTGAATCGTGCCGGATGGGAGGTGAGGCTGACGACGACAGGCGGGGTCGCCGCGAGCTCCATACGCGTGCGGGCAGGTCCTGAGTGGACCCTGCGGCGCTTCAAGATGCGCCAGAATCTCACTGAGTTCCTCCCGCGTGCTGACCCGGGCATCGCCGCAGTCGAAGAGGGTGCAGGCCACTTCTCAGACCGGCAGAAGCGACACTACGCGGGCCTCTCGACCGACGCAACACGCCCGTCAGAGCACCTCACCGACTGCCTGGCGGATTGCGGGCGTATCCAGAAGGACGGTCCCTGGCTAATGTGGATCCGATCTGGTGGACGGACTTCGAGCCCCTTCGGTACGGAGCTAGCGAGGCATGGACGGAGCGAAACCCAGGATCGTCTCGAAGCCCTGGGGCAGAGAAATCTGGTACGCCCATACGGACACGTATGCGGGGAAGATCCTCGAGGTCACGCGTGGCCATCTCCTGTCCCTTCAGAAACACCGGATCAAGCACGAGACCCTGTACCTGCTGTCGGGACGCATGCGCTTCACGCTCGAGGACGACGTGTTCGACTGGGAGCCCCGAACGGTCGTCGAGATCCCGCCCGAGACCGTACATCGCATGGAGGCGCTCGAGGACAGCGTTGTTCTGGAGGTTTCCACGCCGGAGCTGGACGACGTCGTGCGCCTCGATGATCGGTACGGTCGAGTCTCGGGCTGAGATTTGCGTGGAATACGGTCCGCGTTCTATTCTATCCGACCCCCGGAACGGACACGAGAAAACCCCCTCGGCCACGGGTTGACTGCGGGGATAGGATCCGAGGTAGGCACCGTGGCTCTGGGGGCTGTCTCATGCTGTGGAACACGTGAGGCGGCCGAACGTTCCGCCGGGTCCGGAACCGCAACTCGTTCGCATATCGTGAGAGCTTCCATGAGCGATGCGCAGCCGTCGGGCGGGCTTCACGGTCTCAAGGCGGTCTACGTTGCGCTCGCGGTCGGGGTCCTGTTCTACGCCTTCGTCGTCCTCCTCATCCTCGATCCCCTCGATACCGGCATCCGGTCCGGCGTGCTGCGCATCGGTTGGCTGGCCACGGCCGTGACGGCCGTACTGGTCGTAGGCCTGATCCGTGGCCGACTGTCGGCCCGCCCGGGAGACGGGGCGGGAGCGCGCCGTGCAGCGATCGTGGTGTGGGCGTTGTCAGAAGGACAGGCTCTCGTGGGGATCACCGGCACCTTCCTGACCGGCGACCGAATGCTCACGGTACTGGCGCTGGCACTCTTCGCGTGGTTGTGGTTCCGCTACCCACCGAAGGCCTTTGCATCTTCCTGAGGTTCCCTCAGGCGTTCAACATCCACCCTATGCCGCACCCTACGCGTAGAAACCACTACCCTTGCTTGTATTCCTGTATGAGCGTGCGATATCTTCCTGCGGGTAGGATCCGTCATTTCGTGGTCACTTATAGGTCACTTGGAGGGGACTCGTGCTCACGGAGGCAATGGTCGAGGCCGCGACCCACGCCGGAGAGGGAGCGTCCTGGGACGTCAGGTGGGACGGAGCCGACGGTGTGCCTGGCTTCGGCGTGCGCGTCTACCCGTCCGGCCGCAAGAGCTATCTCGTGATCTATCGCGTCGGAGGCAGGCGAAGGACCTATACGATCGGATCGACGTCGAGGATCGCGCTCGAGGCGGCGCGCGATCGCGCCAAACGGATTGCTCTGGAAGCGAGCGACGGGTTCGATCCATTGGCGGAGCGGCGGCGCTCCCGCGGTGTGGGCACGTTCGGCGAGCTGTGCGACGTATACGTCGAGGAGTACGCGAAGCCTCTGAAGGCAACCTGGAAAGAAGACGAGCGACGGATCGAGAAGCACGTCCGATCCGCTCTCGGTAGTAAGGCGGCCGGAGCGATAACAGCCGACGACGTGCGGTACCTCCACCGGGAGATCACGAGGCGCAGTCCGATCGAAGCGAACCGCGTCCTCGCGCTCGTCTCGCGGATCTGGACGTTCGGCCGCGGGCGTGGTCTCGTCGCATCGGACGCCGAAAACCCCGCAAGCGGCGTGCTGCTCAACAGCGAGCAGCGGCGTATGCGGTGGATTCGACCGGCGGAGATGCGGCGACTGGCGGCAGCGGTTCAGAACGAGGAGGACCTCCACGTTCGCGCGGCGATCTGGATCTCCCTCCTGATCGGCTGCCGGAAGCGCGAACTCCTCTCGACACGATGGAGGGACGTGAACCTGGCGTCGCGGGAGCTCGTGATCCACGATCCGAAAGGGAGCAAGACATCTGGCGAGCCCAAGGATGGTCACACGTACGCTCTGCCGGCGGTTGCTGTCGCGATCCTCGATGCATTGCCTCGCGAGACTGCATGGGTCTTCCCGTCGCCGCGACAGTCTGGCTCCGGCCACCGGACGGACGTTCGCGCAGCGTGGCGCCGGATCAGGACAGCTGCCGGCCTTGAGGATGTGCGCTGGCAGGATCTTCGGTACTCGACAGGCTCGTGGCTCGCGTCGTCCGGCGGGTCGCCACACCTCATGGGGAGTGTGCTCGGCCACCGTGACGCGAAGGTCACCGAAGCATACGCTCAGATCGCCGCCACGGAACGCTTGTGCGCTCTCGAGGGAGTGTCACAACAGATCTTCGAGGCGGCTGGAGTAGACGCAGAGATGGTGGTCAACGGTATCCGGCCGAGCCAGCGGGATGCCTCCGACGCGGACGATCACGAGACGATCGCGGCTCGGCTCCGTGCCGAGGCTGAGGCGATGCTCGAGCACGCCGAAAGGCGCCATCAGGAAACCCGGTTTGCCGCTATCGACCTGCTGAAGAGAGCGGAGGAAATCTCGAGCGGAGGATAGGCTGCCGGACACCGCGACAGTGCATCTGATTCTGCCGGCAGGATACGGAACCGGGCGGTCACTTATCGGTCACTCAGCCACAATACGACGATTCCAGCAGCCAATCGCTTGTGCTGTAACGTATTGTTGTATATTTATTAATTATGGAACTGCCGAGGCATAAGCCTTCTGATATTCCTTCAGGAGTCGATGGCCTCGAGAATCTCGTCGTGGTTGCAGTGCCTTCCCACGGCCTTCTTGGAGAAGAGGAGCCTTCCGTCCAGGACGACCTCGAATGCCCCGCCGCCGGAGCGCACGAGATCGATGACCATATCCGGATACTGCTGCTTCAAGGTGGCCGCCAGACTGGCGGCTATGGGCTCGTAGTTTCAGACCCCGCAGTACTCGATGCTGAGATGCAACGCGCTCTCCCGGCTCAGGTTCGATCCGTCCGCCTCGACAGGCTTGCCGATGACCATTCTGCGGGCTCGCACCACCGGCGATCAAGTCCCCCGTCAGTCATGCAGCAGAAGGTTCGTGCGATAGGCCTCCATGATGTCGCCCCGGCCGAGCAGGCCGAGCAGGCGTCGCGGATCATCAGGGTCGACCACGGGGACGAAATCCACGTCACGCAGGCCCATGCGAGCCACCGCGTCGAGCAGGGAATCGTCGGGCGTTACTACCTCCATTACGGGATCAAGGAGGTCCGCCGCGATCAGGAAGTCGAGCAGCTCGCCATCGTCGAGGGCGCGAGAGATCTGCTGATAGCTCAACATGCCCGCGAGCTCCAGTTCCCGCGTGACGACTGGAAACTCGGTCTGCCGCGATCCCCGCAGCTGGACCAGAATCGCCCGCAGCGGTGCGTCCTCGACCACGACATGTGGGTTGCGGTCGTAGCATTCGCTGACCGTCACGCGCTCCAGGACCGACCGATCAGCCCCGTGGCTGATCCTCTCACCCATCCGTCGCAGGTTTTCGGAGAACAGTGACTCGCCGCCCAACCGGCGCGACACGAGATAGCTGACGACGCACACGAGCATCAGCGGAAGGATGAGCCCGTAGTCATCGGTCATCTCGAAGACCATGATGATCGCCGTGAGGGGGGCGAACGTCGCTCCGGCCACCACGGCCGCCATCCCCACCAGCGCGTACGCCTCCGGCGTGATGCCCATCCCGGGGAACAGGGCCGCGGCCGTGAGACCGAAGAAGCTTCCGAACGAGGCGCCCACGAACAGGGAGGGAGTGAACACACCTCCCGCGCCGCCACCTCCCATCGTGAGCCCGGCGGTCAGGATCTTCATCAGGCCCAGCCCCAGAGCACCGGCGCCCGCCAGCTCGGAAGCCAGTACTAGGCTGATGCCCTGGCGGCCGTCTCCCAGCAGCTCGGGATGCACGAGCCCCATGGCGGCCACCGCCAATCCCGCTCCCAGTGCTGCGATCGGTCCACTTCCGAGGATCCGCCGGAGGACGTCCTGCGTGCCGTAAAACGCGCGCACGAACAGGGCCGCGAGGCCACCCGCGGCGAGGCCCAGGATCAGGTAGAACGGCAGCTCGAGCGCCGACACGAACAGGAACTCGTCGGGTATTCGGAACGCCGGCTGGTCACCGAGGAAAGCACGCGATACGACCGCTCCCATCACGCTCGCGACGACCACGGGGCTTAGGGCCCCGACGGCGAAGGTACCGGCTACCACCTCGAGGGCGAACAGAACACCGGCGATCGGCGCGTTGAACGCCGCCGAGATTCCCGCGGCCGTGCCGCAGGCCAGCAGCACGCGTATGCGCTTGGGGCTGAAGTGAAAGGCCTGACCGAACCCGGACCCGACCGACGCGCCCGCCACGGCGACAGGGCCCTCCGCGCCAAGTGATCCACCACTTCCCAGGGTCACGCCGGCGCTGAGCACCTTGAACACCATGTCGCGGAGTGGAAGCTCTCCTCCCTTCTTGGCAGCGCGCCGGATCAGAATCGGGACCATCTCGCCGCCCTGCTCCACTCTCGCCCGACTGCTGAGCCAGCGTGCCACCAGGAGTCCCAACGGGACGGTAGCGAACGCGATCAGAGGACCGGGCGATCCAGTCGCCTGACCCACCCATCCGGCGATGGCCCGCATGCCGTCGACGAAGCGGTAGAAGCCGAGGACCACGAAGCCAGCGCCCACCCCGATCAACGCTGCGAGAACGACGATGATCCACTCGGAGGAGACCTGGCGCGCCAGCGCCCGGTGAGCGACGGCCCGCCAGGCGCGCCGGAGGCGGACCCGAAGAACCAGGAGATGACCGCTTCGTGCACTCATCGGTAGTTGTCGGCCAGATGTGGGGTCGTACCACGATGGAGCTACACCGGGCGGCCTACTCGCCGCGGGCCGCATCGGGGCAGTATTGTCTGTCGCTTCCGGAAGAGCAAACGGGGCTTCTGCGAGCCCCCATCCTGGACGTCCCTGTTCCTCGGGGCGGAACACGGAGCCGACATGCCGACGGAGCGATCGACGCGAAGCGACCGCCGTGCGGAAGAGATACAGCAGGAGCTGCAGGCACAGCTCCCGGATACGGACCCGTCGGTTGTTCAGGAATTCGGGCGCCGGCTCTTTGTGCGGGTGCCGACCGAGCGCTTGGAGGAAGCCGAGCCCGGAGTCGTCGGACGGGAGGCCGCGAGCCTGTTCCGTCTTCTGGAGGCAACGCCACCGGAGGATCTTGGAGTCGCGATCCACCGTCTGCCGGATCGTCCACACCGCGCAGTTCTGCTGACGACGATGCCGGACTCCCCGTTCATCGTCGAGACGTTGAAGGAGCTCCTCACCTCCGAGGATCTCAGCATCCTGGCCGTTCTTCACCCCATCCTGGAGCTCGGCCGTTCGGCCGACGGACGGATCTCGGCGGTGCTCGGGAGGGGAAGCGGCGTGCCCCGCATGTCGATCACCCTTTCCCTGATCGAAGGCCAGTTGGAGCCGGGCCGGGAGCGCGAGCTGGAGCACGAGGTGAGGCGACGGCTCTCCAGCGTCCGCCTCGCAACGCGGGACTTCGAAGCCATGCTGGCGGCGGCCCGAGCCATATCGGAGGATCTCGAACGGCTCAAGGTGAACCTGGAGGGGCGGACGTCGGAACTGGACGAGATTCAGGAGCTGCTGCAGTGGCTGGCGAACGGCAACTTCGTGTTCCTCGGATACCGGGAATACGACCTCAGCCGTGCGGACGTAGACCGGCCCAAGGTACACGTGCGGCGTGGCTCGAGTCTCGGCATTCTGGCTGAGGAATCAAGCTCCCGACTGTTCGATCCCGTGCCGCTCGGTGATCTGGCCCCCGACCTCCGAGCGCGTCTGTTGACCGGCCCGGGGCTGATCGTCTCGAAGACCAACGCGCTCTCGCCAGTGCATCGGCGAGCCAGAATGGATGACATCAGCATCAAGCGGCTCAGCCCGGACGGGAGGGTTCTGGGCGAGCGTCGGTTCCTGGGGCTGTTCACCGCCAAGGCGATCGCCCAGGACGCCTCCGCGACCCCCATCCTGAGGCGCAAGCTGCGGGAGATCATGGAGCTGGAGGAGGTAGAAGCCGGAACGCACGATCATGGCCTCATCATGCGCGTATTCAACAGCCTGCCCAAGGAGGACCTGTTCATCGCACCCGTCGAGGAGCTCCTCCCGCTCATCGACTCGGTCATGGAGACGCACGCCAGCGATGATGTGCTCGTGGTCTCCCGGCCCGACGCCCTGGGTCGTGGTGTGAACGTCATGGTGGTCATGCCGCGACAGCGCTTCTCGGACGAGGCCCGGCGGCGCATCCAGGATCTACTGGCCGAGGCGTACGGCGGACAGGTCCTGGACTATCGCCTTGCCATGGGAGAGGGTGCCCAGGCGCGTCTGCATTTTCACCTTGCCGCGCGGGTCGAAACGATCGAGCGGGTCGAGGTCCGGGATCTCCAGGCCAGGGTCCGGGAGGCGATCCGCAGCTGGCAGGAGAGGCTGCGAGCGGCGCTGGACCGCGTCACGGATCCGGAGAGAGCTCTTGCGCTCGCGACGCGGTACGGCGAGGCGTTTTCACCGGAATACAGGGCGGCCACGGCTATCCACACGGCGGTGCGCGACATCGAGACCGTCGAGCAGGTCCGGGCCACCGCTCGCCGACGGGTGACGCTGGTCGATCTGGATCCCCCGCAGGCCGATCGGTGCTGGCTCACCGCCTTCGACCGAGGGGCTCGGTATGCGCTCAGCGATGTGCTTCCCGTACTCGAAAACTTCGGCTTCCGGGTGATTCGCGCGGAGGCTCACGAGCTGACGGTGCAGGGGGAAGAGGTTCCGTACACCATTCACGGCTTCCTCGTCGACGTGCCTCCGGAGATGGCGGACGACCGGTCGTCCGTCGAGCCACGCGTCGAGGAGGCGCTGCATGCGGTGCAGAGCGGCTGGGCCGAGAACCTGGCGATCAACCGACTGATCCTGTCCGCCGGCTTGGACTGGAGGCGGGTGGCCCTCTTGAAGGCCTACGGCGCGTACGCGTTCCGCATCGGGGCGGTGTCGAGCCGTCTCGGACTGCGCCGACCGCTCGTGCGCTATCCGCACGCCGCTCGTCTCCTATACGAAATCTTCGCGGCACAGTTCGATCCACACCTGGAGGACGATCGGGACACGGCCGTGCTGGGGCTCGTGGATGCGTTCCAGGAAGCTCTGCAGGACGTGGAAGGCATCGAGGACGACCGGACCCTGCGGCGCCTCTACAACCTCGTCGATGCGACGGTGCGGACCAACTACTTCCAGGCGCGACTGCGGGATCATCCGGACGCACCCATTGCCCTGAAGTTCGACTGCCGCCGCGTCGAGACGATGCCCGCGCCACGCCCCCGGCACGAGATCTGGGTAAGCAGCGCGCGCACGGAAGGCGCACATCTGCGCATGGGAGACGTAGCCCGCGGAGGCCTTCGGTGGAGCGACCGTACGGAGGACTTTCGGGTCGAAGTCCTGGGTCTCGTGAAGACTCAGCAGGTGAAGAACGCGGTCATCGTGCCGGCCGGGGCCAAAGGAGCCTTCGTGGTCGTTCGTCCTCCGGCCGACCGATCGCGTCTGCGTGAGGCGGGCGAGACGAGCTACCGCGACTTCGTGAGCGGTCTTCTGGACATCACGGACAACATCCAGGACGGGACAATCGTTCACCCGCCGGAGACGATCATTCGAGACGGCGACGATCCGTACCTGGTCGTCGCGGCGGACAAGGGTACGGCGACGCTGTCCGATACGGCCAACGAGCTGTCCGCCGAGTACGCGTTCTGGATGGGCGACGCATTCGCCTCCGGGGGCTCCAAGGGCTACGACCACAAGGTCATGGGCATCACGGCGCGGGGTGCCTGGGAGTGTGTCAAGCGGCACTTCCGCGAATTGGGGAAGGACATCCAGCAGGAGGTGTTCACGGTCGTCGGCATCGGGGATATGAGCGGCGACGTCTTCGGCAACGGGATGCTGCTGAGCCCGAAGATCAAGCTCATCGCCGCATTCGACCACCGCAACATCTTCATTGACCCCGATCCGGATCCCGAGGTGAGCTGGACAGAGCGCAAGCGTCTGTTCGAGCTGCCGGCCTCCGGCTGGACGGACTACGATCCGCACCTGATCAGCGAGGGGGGTGGTGTCTGGGGCCGGGGGGACAAGCGCATCGACGTATCAAATCGGGCTCGCGAGGCTCTGGCGATCGAGGCGGACTCGCTCAACGGCGACGCCCTGATCCAGGCGATCCTCGCGGCTCCGGTCGAACTGTTGTGGAATGGGGGAATCGGTACCTACGTCCGGAGCTCGAGCGAGACCGACACCGAAGTGGCGGATCCCGGGAACGATCTCGTGCGGATCGCCGCCCCCGAGCTCCGGGCCCAGGTGATCGGCGAAGGTGGAAACCTGGGCCTCACCCAGCTGGCCCGCATCGAGTACGCCTCTGGCGGAGGGCGCCTGAACACCGATGCGCTGGACAATTCCGCCGGGGTCGACACCTCGGATCACGAAGTCAACATCAAGATCCTGCTTGGCCCCGCGGTAGCCGATGGCCGGATTTCGCTGGATGAGCGGGACCGGCTCCTCGGGGTCGTGGCCGACGACGTGGCGCACGACGTGCTGCGCAACTGCTACAGGCAGAGCCTGGCCGTCAGCCTCGACGAGCACCGCGTCCGGCGGAATCCGGTGGTGTTCGCTGACGCGCTTCGTCACCTGGAGAAGGGCGGCTTCCTGGACCGGCACCTCGAGCAGCTTCCCACGACGGAGGATCTGGCCGAACGGCGCGAGCAGGGACGTCCGGTGCTCACGCGCCCGGAGCTTTCGGTTCTGCTGGCCTACGCCAAGCTGCATCTGAAGGGTCGACTTCTCGAGTCTCCGGTCGTCGACGATCCCGCGTTGCTCGATCTGGCGCGCACGTATTTCCCGGCCCGGGTGATGGAGGCCGCCGGAGAGGAGACGCTGGGCGCTCATCGCCTCAGGGCCAACATCGCGGTCACAGTGCTGACCAACCTCCTGGTCGACACGATGGGGAGCGCGGGCCTCATCGGGCTGACACGAGAGACGCAGCGCCATCCCGCCGATGTCGCTAAGGCGTGGTACGTGGCGTGCCGGGTAGCTGGCTCGGAAGACCTCCGGAGCGGCATCCTCGGGATGGACGATCGCGTGACGGCGGGGGTGCAGACTCAGTGGCTGCTCGCCCTGGCCGAGGCCCTGGCGCGCTCGACTCGATGGCTCCTCGCGAACGCGGATCTCGAGCGCTCGATCGAAGAGCTCGTGTCCTGGTACGGAGCCCCGGTGCAGCAGTTGCGGACGCGGCTCACGGATCTGCTGCCGGAGCCCAAGCGAGCCCGGGTGGGCGATCGAGTGGCCCTTCACATGGCTGACGGGATGACGAAGGACCTCGCCTCGAGCCTCGTCTTCGTCGAGTTCCTCGACGGCCTGCTCCCGGTCGCCAGCCTGTCGCGCATCGGAGGAATCACCGCCGATTCCGTCGGGGAAGTGTACTTCGGCCTCGCGGCGGACATCGACTTCCCGTGGCTGCAGGATTGCCTGGTCGAGCTGCCGGGTGCCGATTCGTGGGAACAGATGGCGGCTCGCGCCCTGCTGATCGACCTGGAGGCGGCGCGACGTCTGATCGTCAACCAGCTGCTGCTCCAGGTGGAGGGCGAGACCGGCGACATGTCGGCTGTCATGGATCGGTTCCGAAGCCGCTGCGCTCAAGGCCTGCGCCGCATCGGGGATCTCATGGACGAGCTGAAGGAGTCCGAGCGGCCGTCCCTGGCGGCCCTGACGGTCGCTGTCCACTCGGTCTCCGACCAGTGCCGGGAGTGGAGCCAGAAGGCTCGCTGATCGATTGGCGATCGGGGCGTCCGGGCGGGCCCGCTGTTCCGCACGGGCACAGGCCCGGCGGCCGGCTCAGTACGTCGTCAGGTAGCGGTCGAGCTCCCACCGGGTGACCTGGGCGATGTACTCCGACCACTCCTGCTTCTTGGCGTGCACGTAATTCACGAAGAGATGCTCGCCCAGGGTCTCTCGGATCACATCGTCCTTCTCCAGCTCGACGATCGCCTCGCCCAGGTTGGCCGGCAGACTCTCCATCTGATACCGAGAACGCTCCTCCGCGCTAAGCTCCCAGACGTTGGTATCGACCGGTGGGCCGGGGTCGAGTCGTCTTTCCAGTCCGTCCAGGCCGGCGGCGAGCTGCACGGCAAGCGCCAGGTACGGGTTGCATGCGGGGTCCGGCATTCGGAACTCCACGCGCGTGCCTACGCCGCGCCGATCCGGCACTCGAATCATGGGCGAACGGTTACGCTGCGACCAGGCGATGTCGACAGGCGCCTCGTATCCGGGCACGAGTCTCTTGTAGCTGTTCACGAGCGGATTGGTGATCGCAGCGATCGCCTTGGCGTGTGACTTCAGCCCGCCGATGTAATGGCGCATGGCCTCCGAGATCCGGTGCTCCGCCTCGGCGTCGAAGAACACATTCTCACCGCCCTTGAACAGCGATTGATGGGTGTGCATGCCCGAGCCGTTCTGCCCGAAGATCGGCTTCGGCATGAAGGTGGCATGTAGATCGTGCGCCAGGGCCGCGTTGCGCACGATGAAACGGAACGTCGTCAGGTCATCGGCCGTCGTGATGGCGTCAGCGTACTTGAAATCGATCTCGTGCTGACCCGGCGCCACTTCGTGGTGCGCGGCCTCGACTTCGAAGCCCATGGCCTCGAGGTCGTTGACGATCATCCGGCGGGCCTTTTCTCCGAGGTCGACGGGTGTGAGGTCGAAGTATCCGGCACTGTCGTGGGTGACGGTCGTCGCTCCCCCCGTCTCGTCGCGCTGGAACAGGAAGAACTCGGCCTCGACCCCGGCGTTCATCACGTACCCGAGGTCCGCGGCGCGCTCCGCGACACGCTTCAGGCACAGGCGCGGATCACCGGCGAACGGGGAGTCGTCCGGATTGTGCACGTCGCAGATCAACCGGGCGACGCGCGCCTCCGGGTTTCCCCACGGAAACACCCGGAAGGTCCGCGGGTCGGGTTTCAGCAGCATGTCGCTTTCCTCGATCCGCACGAATCCCTTGATCGACGACCCGTCGAACAGGATCTCGCCGTCGAGGGCCTTGCGGAACTGGCTCGCCGGAACCTCGACATTCTTCGTGTGGCCCAGGATGTCCGTGAACGTCAGACGCATGAAGCGCACGCTGAGAGCGCGACAGAGCTCGAGGATCCCTTCGGTGTCCGGTGACTCGCCGAGCTGTCTGCCGTACGTAGCGAATCGGGCATCCTGATCGTGCTCGGAAGGGGCGGCGAACATCGTGTCGGGCGTCATCCATTCCTCCGTTCGATGGACTCTCGTGGTCCGGCCGGCCTGTGGTGCCGCGCGTCAACCCAAAGGCTAGAACGTTTCGCTCCGATCGTCAAGTCCTAAACACTATATACGCTGTATTGTATCAATATTAATCCATTTTAATTATAGACATTGGATTCTGATGCTGCAATTCCCGTATTCGTGTAGTTATGGTAAGGGTCGGTTCGGGGGGACGGGTGGATAGCGGTGCGGACGGAGATGTGGAATGAACGCGACGGTGGAGCCGTAGCGCCCGATCTGTGCGCTTCGCTAGGTTGCCGGGCATGCAACTGGATGCTGCCGGCGCTCAGTCGCCTGGCGAGGTACCGGCCGAGGGATCGCAACTGAGGTTATCCCTCCGGGTCCGTCTGATCGGCGGACTGATGATCCTCCTGTTCCTGGCGCTGTTCTCGCTGGCCGTCGTCGTGTTCGTGTGGCAACGACTCGGCTTGCCGCCGGAATACCTGTACGCGGCCCTCGTGGCGGCCATCGCGGGCGACCTCGTGCTCCTGGGACTCGTCGCCGACTACCGACTGCGGGTCCTCGTCGCGCGTCCGGTGGCTCAGATGGTGGAGGGAGCCGAGCTGATCGCGGGCGGTCGGGACGAACACCGATTGCCCGCCTCCGACACGATGGAGCTGGATCGCCTGTCCACCGCGGTAAACGAGATGGCCGGCCGGCTCATCCACAACCAGCAGGTGCTGACCGCCAACGTGCAATCGCTCGCCGCGACGAATCGGGAGCTCTCGGCCACGCGCGGCAGCCTCGTGCGTGCCGACAAGATGGCGTCCATCGGCCGCCTTGCGGCCGGCGTGGCGCACGAGATCGGAAACCCGCTCGGTGCGATCATGGGGTATGTGGAGCTCGGCCGCCGAAGCGACGAGGGCGGATCAGAATGGCTTGCCGGGATTTCGCACGAGTCGCATCGCATCGATGCGATCGTGCGGGGATTGCTCGATTTTGCCCGCCCGAAGGCAGCGGCGCCTCGCCGCATGGAGGTAAACGGGGCGATCGAGCGGGCTGTGGGGCTGATGCAGGTCCAGGGGCGCCTCAAGACCGTCGACACCAGGCTTGATCTTGCGGACGACCTGCCTTCGGTGAGAGCCGATTCGTTTCAGCTGGAACAGGTGCTCGTCAATCTGCTGCTCAACGCCGCGGACGCGTTGGCCGAGACCGAGTCGGACCGCTGGATCCGACTCGTTTCCAAGACCGCCGACGTGACGGCTCGCGACTCCTGGGGGGCGGCCCGGCGACGAAGAGATGATCCGGAGGGGACCGACTATTCCCACCTGGGACGTCTCGCCCAGGCCCGCGATCCGGGACCGACTCGCCAGCTCCGGGAAGGCGAGATGGCGGTGGAGATATCGGTGAGTGACAGCGGACACGGCATTCCGGCCGCCGATCTTCAGCGGGTGTTCGATCCGTTCTTCACTACCAAGGCCCCCGGGCGGGGAACGGGGCTGGGCCTTGCGGTCTCCTCACGCCTGGTGGAGGGAATGGGCGGCACGATGGAGGTCCTGCCCCGCGACGGAGTGGGTGCTACGTTCCGAATCCTCTTACCCGTGGCCCTGGAGGAGGACGAGTGAAGATTCTGGTGGTCGACGACGATGCCGGACTCCGGCGCACGGCCTCACTCATCCTTGAGAACGAAGGCCACAAGATCACCACCGCGGCGGATGGCGCCGAGGCGCTGGAGAAGGCCGCTGACTCGACGCCGGACCTGATCCTGTGCGACGTGCGCATGCCGAGCGTGGACGGCCTCGAGTTCCTGGACCGGTATCGTGAGGCGGCCGGAACCGCACGGACGATCGTCATGACGGCGTATGGAAGCCAGGATCTGGCGGTCGAGGCGATTCGAAAGGGCGCCTACGACTACATCGACAAGCCGTTCTCGCCCGAGGCCCTGCTGCTGCGGATCCGCATCGCCGAAGAGCACGGAAGCAAGGATCGCGAGATTGTCCGCTTGCGCAAGGAAGTACGGGTCGAGAAACGCCGCGGGAACATCGTGGTCGCCAGCTCCGGAATGAAGGCGGCTGTCGAGCTGGCTGAACGAGTGGCGCCACACCCCACGACCGTCCTGATCACCGGCGAGAGCGGGACGGGAAAGGAGCTTGTGGCCCGGCTGATCCACCAGACGTCGGCCCGGAGCGATGGGCCGTTCGTTCCCGTCAACTGCGGCGCCATTCCCGAGAACCTGCTGGAGTCGGAGCTGTTTGGACATGTGAAGGGCTCCTTCACCGGAGCCTCTCGTGACCGCGCGGGTCTATTCGAGGAATCGGAGGGGGGAACCCTGTTGCTCGACGAGATCGGCGAGTTCCCGCAAGCGCTTCAGGTGAAGCTCCTGCGGGCCCTCCAGGAAGGGGAGGTACGGCGCGTCGGCGAGTCACGACCCAGGCAGCTCGATGTCCGAATCCTGGCGGCCACGGCAAGGGACCTGGAGGCCGACGTGCAGGAGGGCGAGTTCCGGTCCGATCTGTATTACCGTATCAACGTGGTGCGCATACATCTACCGCCGCTGCGGCACCGTGCCGAGGACGTGCCCGTGCTGCTGAAGCACTTCCTCGAGCTGTACAACGAGTCACTCGGACTGTCGGTTGAGGGATTCGAGCCGCAGGCGCTGAAGCGTCTCAGCAGCTACTCGTGGCCCGGCAACATACGGGAGCTCGAGAACGTCGTGGAACGGGCGATGGTGCTGTGTGACGGGCCCCTCATCGGCGAGGCCGATCTGCCGGACATCGTGCGCGACCCGAAGGCTTCGCCGAAGATCGGTGCGGCGACGAATCTGTCGAGCGACGAGCTCTCGGTGAAGAAGCGAACCTGGGAGCTCGAAAAACACCTGATCGGGCGGGCGCTCGAGGTGACCGGCGGCAACAGGACCCGCGCGGCCGAGCTTCTGGACTTGAGTTATCGAGCCCTGCTGTACAAGATCCGCGATTACGGCCTCGAATGATGACCGGCGCAGAGTCCCCCGCGCAGGGTCGAGCGATATACACGTGTGGTCGCCTCGCCATACCCGGGCCCGGAGCGGGAATCGTACGATTCGTCTAACTTACTGTAATGGATAAATTTGACAGAAACGGGATGGGCTGGCACGACAGATGCTCGAGGCGGTAATGGAGGCACTGAAAGCCGTCTCGTAGTCAGGATCAGCGCGAAAGACCATACGCACGGCGCGGGGCGAGAGAGATAAATCACGAGCGGGGGCGACCGAGTCCGCACGATCGCCGCCGCACCTGCGGGAGTCTACACCACATGCCCGACGTTACGGACGCCTCGCCGGCCACTGCCGTAAGGGTGCTGCTGGTCAGCGACCGGAACTGGTTCGCGTCCGCCCTGCGCGCCGTTCTGGAGCCGGAAGGCTTCGTGTTCGTTCGGATGCGTGTGGCTCGAACGGCGCTACGCGATGTGGCCCACGTTGACCCGGACCTGATGATCATCGATGACGGGTTGCCGGACGTCGAGGCGGCAAGCCTCACGAGCGCCATGGATGACGGTGCTCTCAAGCCCAGCATCCCGATCCTCGTGTACTCCGCCAGCTCCTGGCAGGAGAGAGAGCTGCCCACCGGTTTGCGCGCCGCCGCCTGGGATGTGATCAGGGAGCCCCTGCGCCCGCACGTGATCGTGGCCAAGCTGCGCCGACTCCTCGAGATCAGGCGACTCATCGAGGCGACCGAAGAGGGAGCGCCGTCAGACCTTCCGACTGGTCTGTTCAGTCTGGCGGGCATGATGCGGATGCTCCGCGTCATGGTCGCGGCGGCACGTCGCGAGGGAACGGAGCTCAGTTGTGTGGCGATCGGGCCGACGGAGATTCGAATGCCCGAGCCCGATCCCGAAGCGAGGGCTCGCTTCGCCGCGCTGTGCGGCACCAACGTGCGTGAGTCGGATATCTGCGGCTGGGTCCGCGGGTCGGATCTCGGAATAGTGGCGTTCGGTGCCGATGCCGCCGGGGCCACGTCGCTCGTACGGCGCCTGTCGGAGCGGGCCGTGGCGGATGCGGAGATGGCCTTCCAGTCGCCCCTCAGCGCGGGCATCGCGCAAATCTCGGCCGGTGGTCCCGCGCAGTCCGAAGCCGACTCACCGAGAGTGACATCGGTGGCGAGCCGGGTCGCCAGCCTGTCACGCGTGGCGGCCGCGCAAGGAGCTCTCGACCAGGCGCGTCAGGCCGGGGGCGGAATCCGGATCGCGGAGGCCGGCTGACGCGGCTCGGTGCGGCGGAACGGACTCTTTCCGTGTCGCGCCCATGCCACACGGCCGGGCTACCCGACGCACCCGGAGGATGTTGGCACCATTCCATTCCTCCCTCTAATACACTGTCTCACAATACATTAGCCGTCAGTGTCCCGTTTCGGTGCCGCGCCGCGCCGCTTGGCTTCCTTCTTGTAACTCCTCATCCCGACGGGCGGCCGGCGAGCGGTAGCCCAACGGAAGGAAGCAGACACAGGATCTTGACCCGTGCATCAGTTCGTCACGCTCGCAAGAGGAGGCTGGAAGCGGCTGAATCGCCCCCGGACAGGTGGGGTGATTGCGGACCGCTACGCCCGCATCCGGCCGCTGGAGCTCGCGCGTGGAAGCACTACGGGAAGGGGCTTGCGATGAAGATCCTGCACGTGGTGGGTTCCCGACCGGGCTTTCTCCGTCTGTCACCCGTCATGCGGGCTCTGTCTCGTGTCGGAGTGGACCGCCAGGCCATCGTGTACGTGGGTCTGAGTGCTGACCTCGCTCCGCGGGACAGCTTTCTCGCCGACCTCGATCTGCCGGCTCCGGACCTCGTCCTCGGGGTCGGTGAGGGCTCACCGGCCGTGCGGACCGGACGTGCCATGATCGGTCTCGACTCGATCGTGTCCCGAGAGGCCCCCGACTGGATCTTCACGGTCGGGGATGGCGAACCTACTCTGGCCGCTGTGGTGGTCGGACGAAGGAACGGAACGGCGATCGCTCGACTCGAGGCCGGTCTGCGGACCGGGGACGACACGGAGCCGCAAGAGACCAATCGACTCGTCGCGGACCGTTTGTCCGACCTGCTCTTCACGGCCCAACCGCAGGCCGGCTCGCGGCTCCTCGCCGAGGGTGTACCTGATCACCGGGTCCATTTCGTGGGCAGCGTCGTGGCGGATGCGGTGGATCAGCTCCTGGACAGGGCCGCGTCACTGGACCTTCCGGCGGCGATGGGGCTGGATACCCGATCGTATCTTCTCGCGCTGTTCAGGAGCGGCGACAACATCGATGACCGGGAACGCCTCGAGTCCATCCTGTTCGCCCTGGACGGGGCAGCGCTCGAAACGGGTCTCCAGGCGCTTCTGGTCGTGGAGCCACGACTCGGCTCCAGGGTGCGACGTCACGAGCTCGGAGGCGCTCTGGCTCCTTTCACCCTCATCGAGCCCGTCAGCTACTCGGAGCTGCTGGCGCTAATCGAGGGAGCGGCCGTCGTGGTGACCGATTCGGGAGAAATCCGGGACAGCACGCTGCTGCTCGGTGTACCCAGCGTCGCCGTCCGCCGCCCGTCCGTTCGGGACCTGATCGTGATGAGCGAAGGCTCCACGGTCGTATCCGGCGATCCCGAGGGGATCGTCGATTCGGTCCGTCAGTGCCACTCGGCCGATCGCGTCCCATTCCGTCCGGAACGGTGGGACGGACGAGCTGCTCAGCGCATCGCGCGGATCGCGATGGCGGGACGCCCGAACGGGATCCACTTCGACCGATCGGCCACGGCATGACCCCGCTCCGTCTCGTCCGTTCCGGAACTTCCGGCACACCCGCCGGTAACGAGGTGCTGATGAAGCCACGAAGAAAGCTGTCGCACGTGGACGAGCGTGGCCGCGCCCGCATGGTGGACGTGAGCGGGAAGGTTGTGACGCGCAGACGAGCCACGGCCGAGGGTTTGATCCGCATGGCGGACACGACACTGGACGCGATCCGATCCAACTCCGTCCAGAAGGGAGACGTGCTCACGGTCGCGCGACTGTCGGCGATCGGCGGGGCGAAGCGAACGGCGGAGCTCATCCCTCTCTGTCACCCGCTGGCGCTGGAAGCCGTGGACGTGGAGATCGAGACGATGCGGGAGATTCCGGGCGTTCGCTTGCGCGTCTCGGTCACGGCGGAAGCTCGCACGGGCGTGGAGATGGAGGCCCTGAGCGCGGTGTCGGCAGGGCTGCTGACCATCTATGATATGTGTAAGGCGACGGATCGTGCCATGGAGATCGCTTCCATCCGCCTCCTGTCGAAGACGGGCGGCGCGAGTGGTGAGTGGGAACATCCGGTTGCTACGGAACTTCTGGAGGATCGACGTTCGGGCAGGAGTGAGGATAGATGACGAATGGCAAGCACGGCTTCCGTGGCGGCTCCAACGGCCGCGGCGAGTCGCGACCCGAGCTGCGGCGGCAGTTGCGCAACTGGAGCTACCGGCCGCTGCGCACGCGGATTCTGAGGTGGACGAAGTGGACGGTGGCCGTCGCTGCCCTGGCCGCGGTGAACGCCGCGTGGATGTTCGGCAGCATACGACCTCGCGTCAGCGAGCTGGAAGGGATCGTGGCCGCAGCCGACGCGGCCGATCGCGATGTCAGGGGGGAGCGAGCTCTGCTGGAGGTGCAGGTACAGCAGCTGCAGACGGTGCTCGATTTCTCGTCCCGCTACCGCATTCCAGCCGACCTGGCGCAGGCTGTGTTCGAGATCGCGCTGTCTGAGGACCTGGAGCCGGATCTCGCGTTCCGCCTCGTGCGGGTCGAATCGGCGTTCCGCCGGCACGCCGTGAGCGAAGCGGGGGCGGTGGGTTATACCCAGATTCTCCCGAGCACCGCCCGGTGGATGGACCCTCGGCTCAAAGAGGGCACGCTGTTCGATCGCGACACGAACCTGCGACTCGGGTTCCGGTACCTGCGGATGCTCCTGGACGAGTACGAGGGAGACATGCGGCTCGCTCTGCTCGCCTACAATCGGGGCCCCGGAACGGTCCAGGCCATCGTGGCCCGCGGTGGCGATCCGGCCAACGGGTACGCGACTCGCGTCATCGGGAGCGAGTAGCGCCTCTCTCCGGCCCGGCGCACAGGCGTCTTCGCCGGCCGGGCCCCGGTCGCCTGCATTCCCACCTTGCGCCGGTGCGCCGCACAGGCAAACGTGCCCCTCGACAAGACGCCCCGACCGGGGCACCGATCCCGACCGCCACGAGGTGCCATGTCCCACTTCCAGTCGCTGCTGTCCCGGATCGAGTCCCGTGACGCCTTGATCGGGGTGGTGGGCATGGGCTACGTCGGCCTGCCACTCGCCGTCGCGTTCGGAGAGACAGGCTTCTCCGTATTGGGCTTCGACGTGGACGAGGAGGTCGTGCGGGGAGTCCGGGGCGGTAGATCACACGTGGGCGACGTGCCGGACGATACCGTGGCGTCCGCGGTGGCGACCGGCCGGCTGGCCGCCACCGACGATCTCGAGCGTCTGAGCGAGCCCGATGTCATCGTCATCTGCGTTCCCACGCCGTTGTCCAAGACCGAGGATCCGGATCTCTCGCACGTGGTCGAGGCGACCGAATCACTGTCTCGCCGTTTGCGCGCAGGTCAGCTCGTGGTCCTCGAGTCGACCACGTACCCCGGTACCACACGAGATCTGATGACTCCCGCGCTGGAGGCGACCGGCCTGCGGGCGGGCGTGGATTTCTTCGTGGCCTTCAGTCCGGAGAGAGTGGATCCGGCGAACCCGAAGTGGAACATCCGGAACACCCCGAAGATCGTGAGTGGTCTGACGACCGATTGCCACCGCCTCGCCGTGAGTCTGTATCGGGACGTGATCGAACGGGTGGTGGAGGTGTCCTCGCCCGAGGTGGCCGAGCTGGCCAAGATCCTCGAGAACACGTTCCGTGCCGTGAACATAGGGCTGGCGAACGAAATGGCCGTGATCTCGGACCGTCTCGGGATCGACGTGTGGGAAGTAATCGACGCCGCAGCGACCAAGCCGTACGGGTTCATGCGGTTCTTCCCGGGGCCCGGTCTCGGCGGTCACTGCATTCCGGTGGATCCGCTCTTCCTCGCCTGGAAGATGAAGACGCTCCAGTACCGCACCCGGTTCATCGAGCTGGCCGCCGAGGTCAACGCCGAGATGCCGCGCTACGTGGTGGATCGGGTGACGGAGGCCCTCAACTCTGATCGTCGGCCGCTCAACGGCAGTCGCGTGCTCCTGCTCGGCGTGTCGTACAAGCCGGACGTCGGAGACACGCGAGAGAGCCCGGCGCTGGACATCATCGGACTATTGCGCGAGAAGGGCGCCAGGGTCGAGTACCACGACCCGTACGTACCGACCCTCGACCTGGAGCTCGAACGGCTCCAATCCGTGCCTCTCTCGGCCAGGCGTCTGGAGGCGGCGGATCTGGTGCTGATTGCCACCGACCACACGTCGGTGGACTACGATCTGGTGGCCAGGCATGCGGGCCTGGTAGTGGATCCGCGCAACGCCCTGCGGGACCCGGGAGACTCGACCGTCTACCCGATCGCCGGTCCCCCGCGTCGAAGGGGATCGGACGACGACCTCAGCGACGCACCGTGATCCGGTCTCCGGGATGGATGACACTGGAATTCAACCCGTTGATCTGCATCAGCTGCGTTGTGGAGACGTTGTAGCGTCGGCTGATCGCCCACAGGGTGTCGCCTCGCTGTACGGTGACCGTGAGTGACCCTCCGGCGCCGGCCGCCGGTGCCGCACTGGCCACCCGGGTCGGTGACGCCCCTGCACGGGGGATGATGAGCCTCTGCCCGATCTGAAGCCGTCGCGGATTCACGTTGTTGTTGGCGGCTCGGATCGCGGTGACGCTGGTGCCGTAGGACTGCGCGATGTGACCCAGCGTCTCGCCGCTCCGGACACGGTGCTCGAGCCAGGTCACCCTCTCTGATGGCGGAACGGCCGCGTAGTTGGCCGCGAACGCCTCGGCGCGTCCCACCGGGATTCGCAGCTCCGCGGGTCGACCGGGAGGTGTGACCCGTCGAGGGTATTGCGGATTCAGCAGGCGGATGTCGTCCTCACTCACTCCCGCCGCTTCGGCCAGCACGTCGAAGCTCGTGGCGTCGGGCACCTCGACCGTTTCGAACCGGAGCGGCTCGTACGGGACGACATCGTCGAAGCCGTACTTCTTCGGGTTTTTCGCGATCGTAGCGGCGGCGATCAGCTTGGGCACGTAGTTCCGCGTTTCCCGGCGCAGGACCCGCGCATCGACGAGGTCCCAGTAATCGGTTGAGCCCGTGCGCGCGATGCCCCGACTGACCCTGCCCCGGCCCGCGTTGTACGCCGCCGCTGCCAGGTACCAGGACCCGAATTCCTCGTGCAGGTCCGCGAGGTGAGCGATCGCGGCGTCGGTCGCCTTGTACGGATCCCGCCGCTCGTCGACCCAGTAGTCGATCCTGAGATCGTACAGCCGGCCGGTTCCGCGAATGAACTGCCACATGCCCGCCGCATGCGCGCGGCTGTAGGCGTTCGGGTTCATTCCGCTCTCGATCATGGCCAGGTACAGCAGATCCTCGGGCAGCTCCGCTTCACGCAACCGCCGCCGAATCATGTCCTCGTAGCGGCCCGCCCGGACGAGATACGTCGCGAAGCGGTCGTGTGCCTTCACCGAGAAGTACTCGATCCACCGCTCGACCGCCTCGTTCGTCTCGAGTGGGATCTCGTAGCGTGCTGCGTTGGCGGGATTTGTGGAGAGGCCTAGAGGATCGTCACCGAACAGCAGGTAGAACTCCTCCCGGCTGACCTCGTCGAGGCTGTCCACGGCATGTTCCGCCTCCAGCTGCGCTTCCGCGATGCGACTCTCGTCCACTCCCTCCGCCTCCGCTTCCGCGAGCGCATCGGCATCCGCTTGAGACGCCGGGGCCGGGGGCGACGGCGTGTAGGGCTCGGGGGGTGGATTCGACGAGCATCCCCACACCACGGCCAGCGCCACCAGCGCCGGCGCCCGCCTCCACGCCGATTCCACGATCCGGGCCTTGCTCACCATCCCCGCGCTCCTTCTGCTACAGACGATAATTCGGTGCCTCACGCGTGATGACCACGTCGTGCGGATGCGACTCCCGTAGACCGCCTGCCGTGATCTGCACGAACTCTGCCTCCTGCTGCAGCCCCTCGATCGATGACACTCCGCAATATCCCATACCGCTCCGCAGACCGCCCAGCAGCTGGTAGAGCGTATCGGTAACCGGACCCTTGTACGGCACGCGACCCTCGATGCCCTCTGGAACCAGCTTCCGTTGCTCCGACGATTCCTGAAAATACCGATCGGCCGAGCCCTCCTCCATCGCCGACAACGATCCCATGCCTCGGATCAGCTTGAAGCGTCGTCCCTCCAGCAGGAACGCCTCTCCGGGGCTCTCCTCCGTTCCCGCGAGCATCGAGCCGAGCATACAGACATCTGCCCCCGCAGCCAGCGCTTTGACGATGTCACCGGATTGCTTGATCCCTCCGTCCGCGATGACCGGAACCTCGCCGTCCGCACCGCGCACCGCGTCCATGATCGCCGTGACCTGCGGCACCCCGACACCCGTGACCACCCGCGTCGTGCAGATCGAGCCCGGGCCGATCCCGACCTTGACCGCATCGACCCCGCGCTCGACGAGCGCCCGGGAACCCTTGGCGGTGGCCACGTTCCCGGCCACCAGTTGCGTATCGGGAAGGGCTTCGCGGATGCGCTCCACCGCGTCGAGCACGCCCTGCGAATGACCGTGTGCCGAGTCAACCACGACGACGTCCGTTCCCGCTTCTACGAGGGCAACCGCACGGTCGAGGTCGGCCCGGGCGGTACCCGTGGCGGCTCCCACCAGCAGCCTCCCGTGCGCGTCCTTCGAGGCGTTGGGATGCGCCCGCCGCTTGAAGATGTCCTTGACCGTGATCAGTCCACACAGCCGGCCTCCATCGTCCACCACAGGTAGCTTCTCGATCTTGTGACTTCGCAGGATCTCCTCGGCTCCCTCGAGAGAGGTCCCTTCCGGTGCCGTGACGAGGTTCTCGTGTGTCATCACCTCGCGTACCGGGCGATCCAGGTCCGTCTCGAACACCAGGTCGCGGTTCGTCAGTATTCCGACCAGATTCCCGGTCGGGTCCACGATCGGCACGCCGCTGATCGAGAACTCGCTCATCAGAATCGTGGCATCGCGCAGCCGCGAATCCGGACCCAGGGTGATCGGGTCCATGATCATGCCGCTCTCCGAGCGCTTCACCCGGTCCACCTGGGCGCACTGCGCGTCGATCGGCATGTTCTTGTGGATGATCCCGATCCCTCCGTCACGCGCCATGGCGATCGCCATCCGGTGTTCCGTCACCGTGTCCATGGCCGCCGAAACGAGAGGGGCAGCAAGATGGATGCCACGCGCAAAGCGCGCCCCGATCGACACGTCGGCGGGGTGAACCCTCGCGTGGTGTGGCACGAGGAGCACATCGTCGAAGGTCAGAGCCTGTCGAATCGTCGTCTTCTCCATGACGGTCGGCCAGTCAACCTCGCGCCCTGACGCGAGCCCGCGGCCCCTTCATGCGATGAGGACACACCACGCAGCGTCCACCCGGACGCGGCTGCGGCCTCGAGTTCGTCGAATCTGAAACGGTAAATCACGCCGGTAGTACCGTCAACCGGCGGTGGGGATCCGCCGGGAACGCGTGCGGGGGTGCCGGAGAACGCTTCCGAACGGTCTCGGGAGGGCGCTACTCCTCGACAGCGATCTCCCGCGGTTCGGACGGCGGCTCGTCGCGGTCCGGAGCCGACGGCTCGGGCCGACCGCCCTCGAGCTCGATCAGGAACTCGCGTCCGGCGTCCCGGACGGCTCCGAGGACCCTGTCCGCAGCGCCCATTACCTTCATGGTCTCCCGCATGGCGGAGGCCGGCACCCTGCGCTTGCGCATCGTGTCCTGGAAGATCTCGCCGAATCGCTGAAACCCGGACGTCGTCGACTCAGCCCCGTACTGCGACTGCAGATAATTGATGTAGTCGAGTACCTGATAGGCCTTGTCGTCGGGCAGCGATTCAAGCTTGCGCCAGATCTCCTTGCGCAGGATCTCGTTCATGTGCTCCTCGGTCCCGGTCGGGTTTGCGCCGCTCGCTGTCCTCCATCCCTACTTCGTATCGTAGCGTCGAAAGTTTCAGTGCGGAACCTCTTTCCGTCCGGAGCGGTTCCATCCTTCCGACTCGGGCGCTGGGATCGCGACGGACAATGCACCCTCACGCCGGCCGGCGGACTGTTTATGTTAGACGGGTCGGAGATCGGACATGTCGCGCGGTCCGACGCTTGCGGCCCACGGGCGCGGCCCGTTCCATGTCCTGCACATGATGTGCTGGGAGGTGCGAAGTGACGTTGCTGCCGTTGAAGCAGGTCGACCCATCGGAGCCGGCCGTCGCCGCCTACGACGCCTGGCTGGACGAGATCGCCGGACAGCTCGCGGAGCCGGAGCGAGACCGCAACGAGATCTGCCGCCGCGTGCTGCGGGACATCTATCTGCCGGCCATCGCCCCGGATGCCGACGAAAAGAGGCTTCCGGCCGGTACGCGGGCGGTGATCGCCAGTCTCGATCCGCGCGGGGCGACCCTGGAGCCGGAGTACTATCACGACATCGATCCGGAGCTCTACTATCCGCGCAAGCCGCTGATCTGGCTGTGGCAGATGTTCGATCGATCCCCGCTCGGCGGAAACGTCCATCTCGGGGTGCGACTGCGCCGGCTGCTGGCCCCGCACGTGTTCCGCAAGGTGGGCAGGAACTTCAAGGCGTTCCACTTCGTGGAGGTCTCGTATGGCTACAACCTCGAGATCGGCGACGACGTGGTCGTACACCGCAACGTGCTGCTGGATGACCGCGGCGGCATCGTGATCGGCGACAACGTGTCGATTTCGGACTACGCGTCCGTGTTCAGCCACACGCACTCGATCAACGACATCGACGACGTCACATGTGCTCCGACCATCATCGGTGACGACGTGCGGATCACGTTCGGCGCCGTCGTTCTCGCCGGGGTACACATCGGCACGCACGGCATGGTGGGAGCACGTGCGCTGGCGACGAGGGATGTGCGTGCGTATCACGTGAACGTTGGAATACCGGCCAAGTCGGTGCGCGTCAAGTCGATCGCGCCTCCCGAGCATCAACCATCCATCAAGCTGCCGCACGAAGAGTGAGGGGGCTCCCCGCCCGTTCCATCCGGCGGTGGCCGCCGGGTGGCGATCGGGGTCTGGGACCGGCGCGGTCCGCGCGCTAGGTTTTGTCCGAGAGCGCACGCGGGCGGTGAGCCGGCCGGTCCGCGCGCCGCCCATCCCAACCGGAGCGATTCGTTTGAGCGACGACTGGTGGATCACCGGTCCGGGAGGCCGGCGAGCCGTCGTGACGGGCGGCGCCGTCAGGGTAGGCAGAGCCATCAGCCTCGCTCTCGGCCGGGCCGGGTACCGGGTCGGCGTACACTACGGGACGTCCCGAAGCGAGGCAGCCCTCACCGTACGCGAGCTGAAGGCTCTCGGGGCCCGGCCCGTGGCGTTTCAAGCCGATCTCTCGCGCCCGGAAGCGATCCGGGATCTGTTCGCGGATGTCGATCGGCAGCTGGGAGGAATCGATCTGCTCGTCAACAGCGCCGGCGTCTTCCCGCGCCAGGACCCGCTCGACGTGACCGTCGCCGACTGGGACCGGGTGTTCGACCTCAACGCGCGCGCGCCGTTTCTATGTGCCCAGGAGGCGGCCCGACGGATGAGAGACGGCGGGTCAATCGTCAACATCACCGACACGGGAGCCCTGGAGGCCTGGCCGGCCTTCGTGCCGTACGTCGCGACGAAGGCGGCCCTGACGAGTCTGACGCGAGGGCTGGCCAGGGCCTGGGCGCCCAGGATTCGGGTCAACGCGGTCGCCCCTGGTCCCGTGTTGCTTCCCGAGACCGAATCTACGCCCGAAGAGGAGGCAGCCGCCGCGGACCGTACCGTGGCCAGACGCGTGGGTTCGCCGGAGGATGTGGCACAGGCGGTCCTGTTCCTCGATCGAGCGCCGTACGTCACGGGAGAGACGATTCGGGTCGATGGAGGTCACCATCTGAAGTGAGGGATGTCAGCGTGTTCCCCAAAATCCTGGTGGCGCTCGACGGTTCAGAAGACGCAGGGAGCGCCGGGGCCATGGCAGTCCAGCTTGCCCGGCGGTTCGGATCGGATGTGCTGGGGCTGTGCGTGATCGACGTTCGCGTCGTCGAAGGACCGGCCGTCGAGACCCTGGCGCCGCTATGGGGCGAGGTCACCGGAAGACCGTTTCAGCCGGAGGTCATGCGCCTGTACCGGGAACGGGCGGAGTCGACGCTGGACGATCTCTGCGCGAAAGCGGAGGCCGAGGGTGCGATCCGCGTCGAGCGCTGCGCCGACATCGGGGTGGCGGAGGAGACGATCCTCGAAAAAGCGAGCACGGCGGACCTGCTGGTCATGGGACGTCGTGGAGAGCACGCCGGGTTCGGGCGGCAACCCATGGGAGCGACCCTGTGGCGCGTGCTGCACCGGGCCACCCATCCCGTCCTCGTCGCCGGGCGGACAGCGGGTACGCATCTTCCGGTCCGCCCGCTGGTGGCGTGGGACTCGAGCCCGGGCAGCCGCAAGGCGCTGGATCTCGCGATTCGCTACGCGACCGCGGTGCAGAGCGCCCTGAACGTTGTGCACGCGGGTGACGAGAGTCGCGATTCGATGCTGGAAGAGGCACACGCGGCTCTTCGGAAGACCGGGTTGACCTGGGAGTCCGCGCGGCTCGATGCGGACCCGTCGGATGCAGTGGCCGAGGCCGTCACGCGGTGGGAGGCCGATTGCCTGTTCATGGGGGCGTTCGGGCGAGGCCGCCTGCGAGACCTGCTGTTCGGTTCGCACACGACGGAGATCTTCGAGCGCATCGCCATCCCCGTGTTCGTGACGCCGTAGACGTGTCGCACACGGAGAGGAGTGCCGTCGGGACTACCTGACCCGGGCCTCCACCGCGTCGGCCACGTGCCGTGCGAAGGGAAGAGCGCACGTGAAGGCGGGCGAGACGGCGTTGAGGATGTGAAGCGAGCGATCGTCCCCTTCACACCGGAAGTCCATCTCGAGGCGCCCCGTCCTGACGTCGAGCAGTTGTGCCCTTACACCGGTACGGCTCCACCTCCAGCGCCCGGCGCCTATCCCCGGGCGGGCCAGACTCCGACCCAGACCCAGGACGTGGCGTTTGCGGTACTTGCGCACCTCGGCCCCGGCCAGGCGTCGGAAGCCGAAACTGTTCCGCAGGAGAAGGCTCGACTCGCGCGCTGCTACCTCGAGCAGCTCGCCAAGCCGAAAGTTGGCCATTCCGCCGTACTGCTCGCGCCACAGGGCAGGAATCGCCGTGGGGCCCAGCGTGACGCCCCCGTCGACCGTCGCCGTCCAGTGCACCCCCAGGAAAGGATGCCCCGCGGTAGGAACCGGGTACAGGTGCATCCGCGGCACCTCGCCGGAACCCTCGTACCGCAGGTAGAGACCACGGAACGGAAGAATCCGGTAGTGCCGGGCGAAGCCGTGGTCGTGGGCGATCCGGTCCGCGTACAGTCCCGCCGCGTTCACCAGGAATCCGACCCCGATCGTACCTGTCGAGGTGAGAACCGCATCGCCCTGCCGTCCGACGTACGCTACGCCCGTCCGGATCTCGACGCCTGCCTCGCGCGCATCCGCCGCCAGCGCTCGAACCACCGTCACCGGGTCCACAGTGGACGTCGTCGGGCTGTACAGGGCCGAGCCCAGGGTGCGCGCTGCGGGCTCCAGCTCAGCGGCTTCGCGCTCATCCACCCGACGGACCTCGACACCGTTGGCCTCACCTCGTCGCACCAGCTCGTCGAGCGAATCCGTTTCCTCCGGCGTGCGGGTCACCACCAGCTTGCCGCACAGGTTGATCGGCAGCTTCCGCTCCAGGCAGTATTCTGTCAGCTCGCGGTTTCCGTCCCGGGAGAACCGCGCTTTCAGGCTGTCCGCGGAATAGTAGAAGCCGGCATGGAGAACACCGCTGTTTCGTCCCGACGCGTGCAGTCCGACCTCGGGTTCCTTCTCGAGTACCCGCACGGTCGACCCCGGGTGGCGGTGCCGCAGTTCCGTGGCGATCGTCAGGCCGACGATCCCGCCGCCGATCACGACCCAGTCGATCGACCGTTGCGCCCTCACTCGCCACGCCCTGGCATCGTCAGGACCTCCGCGGAATGCAGCAGACTCGCGCGCCCGTCACGTGCCATACGCTCTGCGGCGCGCGACGCGGGGGATCAGGACTGAAGATACGATAGTGGCCCGGACCGGGCGCGTCCCGCTCCTACAGGCGACGGAACGGCAGCTCGACGGTGAAGACGGTGCCCGATGCCGTGCGACCGGCCACGGAGATGCGCCCGCGGGCTGCTCTCACGAGTCGCGAGCAGATGGCGAGACCGAGGCCGTGCGTCCATCCGCCGGCGTCCAGCGGCGGAGAATCCGTCTCCACGTCCGAGATCAGCCGTCGCAGATGGTCGACATCGGTACCGATTCGATCGTCGCCCACGGCCACCCGAAGGTCGCCCACCGCCGTCTCGTCGACCCGGACGGTGACTCTCCCTCCTTCGTCGACGGACTGCACGGCGTTCGTCGCCAGGTTGAGCAGCACCCGCCCCAGAAGCTGGGAATCGCCGGATCGAACACCCTCCGCATCGATCTCCACGTCAAGCGACACATCGCGGTGAGCCACGAGGGGACCGAGCAGGCTGCGCGTATCCGAGACCACCGACTCCACGGAAAACGAAGTCATGGACAGCCGGATTCCCTCTCCATCCTGCATGCGCGCAAAGTCGATCACATCATTGACCATCTTGACCAGCGTGATAGAGGCTGTGTACAGCACGCCCACCTGGCGTCTTTGAACCTCGTTCAGAGGACCGGTGCGTTCGCTGCGAATCGCATCCGCCAGGAAGAGAACCGAGTTCATCGGCGACCGGATGTCGTGCGCCACCTCCGCCAGCATCCGACGGTTCGATCTGGAGAGACGTTGGGTGGAGGCCAGGGCGGCCCCCAGAAGCGCGCGGTCGAGCGCCGCGTGGGCTTCGGGAACACGGTGCCCCGTGGCTCCGGCCGCCCACCTCTCGATCGAAGTGCGAAAGGCCTCGGCGACGGCCCAGGCTTCCCGGGAGTCCAGCGTGGCGTACCACGGCTCCCTGCTGGCAGGTTCCGCGGCTTCCTCCCACGCTACGGGCAGCCCGTATTCTCCTGACAGCTCGGCGGCCAGCCGGCGCGCCGGTTCCCTGAATCGCTCCGGCAGCTCCGCCAGGAGCTCCGGCAGCTCGGGCCACGCGGCCGCGCGAGAGGCGCTCGCCTCCGAACCTTCAGCGGGCCCATCCGGATGAGGCCCCAACCAGGGTGCGACGTCGTCTGGCATGGCTCAGAAAGTGAAGGCCTCGCGGGCCAGCTTGTGCTTGTCCATGAGCCGGTACAACGTCGTGCGGTCGATACCTGCCTGGCGTGCCGACTCGGACATGTTGCCTCCGGTGCGCGCCACGAGATGCGTGAGGTACTCCCGCTCGAAGCGCTCGACCAACCGCTGCTTGGCCTCGTGAAACGGCATGCGCAGGTCGATCCCGGGCCCGAACCCGTTGGCTTTCCCCATCGCCTGAGTCTGCTCCAGGATCGACAACCGTTCCGGTGGGATCTCCTCTTCGGGGTCGGAGAGAACGACGAGATTCTCGATCACGTTCTGAAGCTCCCGCACGTTGCCGGGCCACGGATAGTGGATCAGCATGTCCAGGGTCCCGCTCGACAGCTTCGGGGCCTCTTCTCCCGGAAGCTGATGTTGGCGCCAGAAGTGATCGATGAAGTGCCGGATCAGCACCGGTATGTCCTCGGGCCGGTCCCGCAACGCCGGAAGGTGGATGGGTACGACCCGCAGCCGGTAGTAGAGATCGCTGCGCAGGACGCCTTCCTTCAGCGCCTCATCCGGATTCCGATTGGTGGCCGAAATGAACCGAACGTCCACGACAGCGTCGTCCTTCTCGCTGCCCACACGCCGTAGCACCCCATCCTGCAGCACGCGCAGCAGCTTCGCCTGGAGGGGGAGAGGCATCTCGGCCAGCTCATCGAGGAAGAAGGTTCCCTGATCGGCTACCTCGAGAAGACCCGCCTTGTCCCGGATCGCACCGGTGAAGGCGCCCCGCCGGTGGCCGAACATCTCCGATTCCAGGAGCTCGCCAGGAAGAGCGGCGCAGTTGACGGCCACGAACGGCTTGCGCGAGCGACGACTCTCTCGGTGTATATACTGGGCGAAGAGCTCCTTGCCGGTTCCGCTCTCGCCCGTGATGAACACTGAAGCTCCGGTCGGCGCCACCTTGAGGGCCTTCTTGACCGCCTCCTGCATCGACTCGGACACTCCGAGGATGATGCCGCCACGTTCGACGAGAAGCCCTTCACGCTTGAGGGGCTGCGTGATCTTCTGGGCCCGGATGAGCGTGAACGCGGCCCGACCGATCAGCACGATGAGCTGGGTCGCGGTGAACGGCTTGGGCAGGTAGTCCCATGCGCCCGCCTGGATGGCCCGAACGCCGGCCTCGGTCGTCGCATGACCCGTCATGACGATCGACAGGGCTTCCGGATTGCGCTTGCGGACCTCGGCGAGGATGTCCAGGCCGTGCACCTGGGGCATGTTCTGATCTATGAGCACGAGCTCGAACGTCTCCGCCTTGAGGCGGCGCAGCGCTTCCTCCGCTCGCCGCTCGACCTCGCAGTCGTACCCTTCCGCGCCGAGCACCGTCTCGCAGCTCGCGAGAATGCTCGGTTCGTCGTCTATAACGAGAATCCGGATGGATGACCGTTCTTCCTTCGGGACCAAGAATCTCTCCGACGGTTCAGATTCTCCCGGCTCGTGGAGGCCCAGTTTGTCTTCCATGGATCGTTCTTCCGCTCGGGTTGCCCTCGCGACGCCCCTGCGGCCACGGACTCGACTCCGTTGTCGTGGCCGCGCCACGTGGCCGATCCGCAGGAGTTCAAGTTTCGGGCCGTGCCCTAAGTCCTTGGCTGCATTGAAGGAGTAGTTGCCACATGTGGTGGGCACGCTACACTTGCAGCGCGGTCGGGACACCCGGATGCCGCGGAAGACCTGCGCGTTCGTCGCATTCCGCAACGGAACGGGCCAAATCACGGTAACATACAGCGCGTCGAGGCGGGATTTTGCCGACCGCGGATCGATCGGAGGCTTCAGGCGCCTTCCGACGACCCGTCGTGAAAGACCTGCGCCAGTTCCGTCAAGAGGACGGCTGCGATGGATTCTGGATTCCCGTTGCCGGCCGCCGCATCCCGCGCCTGCTCAACGTGTCGTGCTGCCTCGACGAAGGACGGGGGGCCGGTCGAGCCGAGCTCGGGGATGCGGTCACTTAGGGCCGGATCGAACGCCGCGCCGGGCGCGCCCGCGGCGACGGCGGCACCGTCGCGGATCATCTGTTCGAGGGACTCGAGCATCGCCGAGAACGGTCCCCGCGCGCCGGCCGACGGGAAGCCGGCCGCCACCCGGAGCCGATCACCCCTCGATCCGCGAACGGCGCACTCCAGAACACGAAGGGCCGCGGTTCGGGACCCGGTGGATTCCCCGGTCACGAGCTCCAGGGCCCGCCCGATCGATCCGTCGGATTGGCGAATGGCGGCCACCGCTTCGGGCAGCTCCACGTGCGCATGCTCCGCTAGGAAGCGGGTCGCATCGTCCTCCGCGGGGGCCGTCACGCGCACCTCGAGCACGCGCGAACGAATGGTCGGGAGCAGGGAACCGGGGCGGCTCGACGTCAGGAAGATCAGCGTATCGGTGGGCGGCTCCTCGAGCAGCTTCAGAAAGGCGTTGGCGGCCTCGGGGCTGGACGCCTGGGAGACCATGCGCTCGGCGTCCCCGATGACGAATGCGGTCGACCGGCCCATGGCAGGGCGGCGGACGGCTCGGGAGCGGATCTCCTCCACCATGGGGAGAAATATCGACGAACCCGCATCCTCCAGGGTCGGCCACAGCGCCTGATTCCTGCGCACTTCCAGCTCTTCGAGACGCGCCTCCTCGAGCCTCTGCCGTCGCCGGTCGCCGGCCACTCCCACGGGAGACGGAAGCGGAAAGAACCAGTGGATGTCCGGGTGCTGCAGGTCGGCGGCCAGCCGGCAGGACGTGCAACGCCCGCAGGGTCTCTCGGCCGGTGCTTCGCACAGCACGAGTCCGGCCAGCCACAGGGCCAGACGTTGCTTTCCGACGCCAGGCGGGCCACGCAACAACAGCGACTGCGGCAGACGTCCGGATCCGGCTGCCCGTCGGAAGCGCTCCTGGAGCTCCCGGTGTCCCGCCACTGGCAACAGGGTCACGACCGGCTCCGCAGCCAGCGCACAGGATCCACCTGCCGCGGATTTCCATCGCCGCCGGGCTCGTAGATCTGGAATTCAACGTGCGTGCCGGCTGCCGAGCTCTCGTCTCCTCCGACGTGGCCGATCACTTCACCGGCGCTCACCCGATTCCCTGCCCGCACGCGAAGGTCCTGCATGTACAGATATCCAGAGAAGTAGCCGCCCCCGTGATCGATGATGACGGTCTGACCGATCACTCCGCGGCTTCCGGCCCATGCGATCTCTCCTGCTTCCACCGCCGTCACCGGCGTCCCGCGGGGTGCCCCGATTCCCACTCCCTTCCACTCGTCATCGAGCCCTGGCCGTGCCTCACCGAATCGATACACGATGTCGCCCTGTACCGGCCAGCTCAGGCTTCCCAGGTCGGACGTGCGCAGGGTGGATGTGCTCCTCGTGCCGGCCCGACGCTCCGCTTCGATCCGCGCCCTCTCCAGCTCCGCCAGGAGGTCTCCGAGCTGCCGTTCTTCTTCGTCGAGCTGTGAAATGCGCGTCTCGGCCTGCGACGCACGGCGCCTCGTGTTGGCGAGTCGGCGCTCCCGTTGCCCTTCGAGGGACTCGAGGTCCCGGATCTCGCTCTGCTTCTCTCCCCGGAGGCCTCTGACCCTGGCGAACTCCGAGGCCAGCTGTCTCCGCTGCTCCACCAGCAGAGCCTCCAGCCGGGCGACCTGCTGTACCAGAGTCCGGTCGTACAACGCCACGAGGTGCAGGTACTTGTATCGGCTGAGCAGGTCGCCGAACGAGCGCGCTTCCAGCAGCACGCGCACCGAGTGCAGCTTGCCGCGTTTGTAGATCTCGCGCAGCCGTGCCTCCAGCTCCGCGCGCCGCAGGACCAGCTGGTCGTGTGTGCTGAGCATCTCGCGAGTTGTCTCTTCGACCTGGAGCCCGTACGCGCGGATCTGGAGATCCAGCTCGTCGAGTGCTTCGCGGGACGATCCTATGCGCCGCTCGATGTTGCCGATCTCCTCCGAGAACGTGTGCACTGCGCTCCGGAGCTGCTCGTACTGCCGGGCCAGCTCCTCTCGCTCACGGCGGATCTGATCGAGTCTGTCCTGGCTGTCCCTGATCTGATCGCTGATCGCCTGCTGTCCGCCCGCCGGGGCCGGGAACGCCGCTGTCAGCGCGAGAACGACTCCCACCGTCCCGAGCCACCCCGCCCGCCGCAGGGACCGTCGGGCGCGCGGCCGGGCCCTCGCCGCGCCGAGGTGGCGCCACGCGGGCATCGGTCAGTACACGTCCAGTTTGCGCAACTCGTGCCGCACGGCTCGTCCGGCCGCCAGCATTCCGAGCAGTCCGGCGAACGCGAGTCCTGTCCCGATCCACGGCTCCGGCAGCCAGGCCAGAGAGATCAGGGTGCGATCGATCGTGGCCCAGGTGGCCCAGGTGAGCCCCAGCGCGAGCAGGCCGCCGGCGAGGCCGGTGACGAGGCCCTCGACCAGGAACGGCCTGCGGATGTAGCCGTCGGTGGCGCCCACGGTCTGCATGATGGCGATCTCACGTGTGCGTGCCAGCACGGCCATGCGGACGGCGATGCCAATGAGCAGGGCCGCGCCGATGGCGAAACTGAACCCGAGGACGACGGCGCCGCCGCCCGCCACCCGGCGCAGATCATAGACGCGATCGACCCACTCGCGACCGTACCGGGCCTCCTCGACGAAATGGTACGCCGTCACGCGATCGGCGACTGCCTCCACGTCCGCCGGCGTGCGGTATCCGGGCGACAGAGTGATCTCGAGCGATGCCGGAAGCGGGTTGACCTCCAGATCGGAGTAGACGTCGGAGAACTCAGTGAGCTCGCGCGACGCGCGGTACAGCGCCTCGACCTTCGAGACGTAGCGCGCCGCCTCGACCTCCGGGAACGACTCGATCTCGTGCCTGGCGATCTCGACCAGCTCCTCCGAGGCGTCGTCCCTCAGGTACGCCACGACCTCGACGCGGCGCTCCACGTCGGCCAGCGCCACATCGATGTTGTGCGCCGTGAGGCCGAACAGGCCGACGGTGAACACGCTGAGCCCGATGGCCGTTACCGAAAGCGCCGTCAGGACGGGTGCGCGTCGCACGGCGACCACTGCTTCCCGGAACGCTCTCATTCGTTCGATCCTCCCTCCGAATCGAACACCAGGCGTCCGTGCTCGAGCTCTATTACACGGATCTTCCCGTACTGGCGGATCAGTTTCGAATCGTGGGTGGCCATCAGGATCGACGTTCCGGAGGCGTTGATGTTCCGGAACAGGGAGAGCACGCCAGCCGATGCACGGTCATCCAGGTTGCCTGTGGGCTCGTCGGCCAGCAGCAGGAAGGGCTCGTTGGCCAGCGCCCGCGCGATGGCCACGCGCTGTTGCTCCCCGCCCGAAAGCTCGCGGGGGAACGCCCCGGCGCGTGCCGCGAGGCCTACCTGTCCCAGCAGACGCTGCACGCGGGGTCCGATTCGGGCTCGCGCGGTACCCGTGACCTTGAGCGCGAACGCGACGTTCTCCGCGGCCGTGAGGTTCTCCAGAAGTCGGAAATCCTGGAACACATAGCCGACGCGTCTTCGGAGCAGAGGCAGATCTCTCCGTCGGATGCGCGACGAGCTGTATCGGGAAACCCGCACCTCGCCGGCGGAAGGCCGATGGAGCATGTGGATCAGCTTGAGGATCGTTGTCTTGCCGGCGCCTGACGCCCCCGTCAGAAAGGCGAACTCGCCTTTGCGGATGTGGAAAGAGACATCCTGCACCGCCGGGTCGGCCCGGCCGAAGCTCTTGCTGACGGAGCGAAGCTGTACCACGCGGTCCTCACCTCCCGGCGCGGCAGAAACGAATGCATTGCAGCATGGCGGCCTTCATCGAAGACGCGTCGGCGACGCCCCGCCCCGCGATGTCGAACGCCGTGCCGTGGTCCGGCGAGGTCCGGGGGAACGGAAGGCCGGTCGTCACGTTCACGCCCGCGTTCCCGGCGAGCGTTTTGAGCACGGCCAGTCCCACATCGTGATACGGCACCATGACCGCGTCGATCGACCCCTCGAGACAGTGCCGAAAGACCGTGTCCGCCGGCAGGATCCCCTTGATGTCCATATCGTCCAGCTGATTCAGCCTGGCGACGGCCGGGGCCAGGATCCGCCGCTCTTCGTCCCCGAACCGACCGTCCTCGGAAGCGTGCGGATTCACGCCGGCCAGCGCAAGGCGCGGACGAGGGATGCCCCACCAGTCACGAAGCGCGCTGGCCACGATCCGCGTGCGGCGCTCGACGAGCTCCACGCTCAGCATGTCCGGTACGTCCCGCAGGGCCACGTGGACGGTGAGCAGTGCTACCCGCAGCGATCCGCCCAGAGGTGTATGCTCCGCGGCCATGACCATCGTCACGTCGGGAACATCACAGCGGGCGCGCAGCAGCTCGGTGTGACCCGGACCGTCGTATCCGGCGGCCCGCAGGGCGGTCTTGGAGATCGGAGCTGTGACGATACCATCCACGTCGCCGTTCAGGGCCAGAGCGATGGCGCGCTCGACAGCCCGGGCAGAGACCAAGCCGGCCTCCCGCTCATCCGAGCCCTCCCAGCGCCCCGAGAGCTCGAACTCCACCTTCCGGCCCGCCGGTGTCCGCTTCGCGACGTCCGGCGTCTCCGGTCCCAGCACCACGAAGTCGGCCCCCTCGGCGACCGCGGGATCGGCGAGCGCAGCGAACGTCACCTCCGGTCCGATCCCGCGCGGGTCGCCCAGCGTGACCGCGATTCGGGGTCGGGCTGGCTTCGTCATCGGTCAGCGGGGCCTCGGGCGGCAGCGGCCGCCCGCAGGGGGGGACTCACAGGCGGATGTCTACGTGCACATCGTTCCGCAGCTCCCGAAGGAACTGCTCGTAGGCCTTCTCGTTCACCAGATTGTCCCGCACCTGATCCCGGATCTCGTCCAGATCCCACGCCCCCTCCGACTGGAAGCTCGAGACACGAACCACGGCGAACACGGGACGACCCGGGACGAAGCCCTCGGTCTGGAACGGTCCCACGACGGAACCCGGCACGGGTTGGGCGAGGGCCTCCGCATACGCTTGCCCGAACTGCTGGATCTGGTCAAGCTCGATCTCGGGAAACCGGACCGGGACCTCCCGCACGCCGTGGCGCTCGGCGAGAGCCACCGTACTGACCCCGTTCCGGATCGAATCCGCGACCGCCAGAGCCAGCTCTCCGGCCCGACGGAAATCGGTCTCGTCGATGACCGGCTGGATCAGGATGTGTCGAATCTTGCGTTCTCCGCCACGAACGTTGTCTACCCGTATGATGTGATAACCGAACCGCGTCTTTACCGGGCCCACAGGCTGTCCGGTGCGCGCCGCCCACGCGGCATCGGCGAACGCCGGAACGAGAAGGGACCGCCGTACCCACCCCAGGTCCCCGCCCTGATCCCGGTTCGAGAAGTCGACCGAGTACTCGCGTGCCGCTATCTCGAAGTCCTTTCCGTCCCTGAGCTCGGCCAGTATCTGCTCCGTCAGAGCGAGAGAGCTGTCGTTCGCCGCTTCGCCCGGTTCGGGCTCTATGACTACCTGCTCGAAGGAGAGCGTCGCGGGCCGGGTCTGGCCGACCAGGTTCTCCTCGTAGTACGCCTCGACTTCCTCGTTGGACACGACGACCGGGGGCAGATTTCCCCGGCTCGAGCGGACGAACTCATCGATCATGATCTGCGACCGGACCTGTGCGCGCAGCCACTGCCGGTACTGTACCAGGGTTCGGCCCGACTGGGTCACCGCCTGCTCGAAGTCTGAGGCGGTCGGGAAGGCGTTGCGAGTCTCGCGAAACCGTCGTTCTGTTTCCGCGTCCAGCATCTCGGCCGGGACCTGGACGTCCATCTCCTTGGCCTTCTGGAGCAGAATTCGCGAATCCACGAGGTTGGCGAGTGTCTGGCGGGCCAGCGGCTCGAACTCCGGCGTGTCCGGCTCCGGGATCTCCTCACCCATGGCTCCCATCTGCAGGATGGTCTCCAGGATCTCGCTGTACAGGATCGCGGAGTCGCCGACCACGGCGACGATGCGATCGATCACCTCGGTTGAGTCGGGAGCAACGGCCGCCGCCTGCTCCGCCGGTTCCTGGGCCGAAGCACCGGCGGCCACACCCACGGTGAGCCACACGCAGATCGCCATCGACCCGGCCACGCCGGTAGAACGGGTCGGGCTCGACTTCGTTCTAGCCGCGATCCGGCACGGTCTCGACACTCTCGTTCTCCGCCGCATTCGTTCCCATCCCGGCGGCCCGAAGCTCTCGTGCCTTCCGGGCCGCGACCTCGACGCCACTATCATGTATCCGCACCGGGTACACCTGTTCCAGGACGACGTGGAACTCGCCGAGCCAGGGGATCGCCAACGCTTCCCGGAGGACTCGCTGAACGAACTCGTGGCTCTGCTTCGTGAGGTCGAAGGCCGGGTCGGTCACGAACTGCCGGGTCATCCGGTGACGGACGGCCAGGAGACTCAGCTGATCAGCCAGGAGACGCGAGATCTTCTCCCGCTCGGCCGCCGTGGCTTCCACCCCCGATCGCTCGGCGGCCGCGATCAGAATTTCGTCCTGGGCCAACCGGAAAATGTAGGTCTCCAGTTCTTCGTCGGTCGCGTCGGCGAACATGTCCCGGAAGCTGCCACGAACCCGGAGCAGGGCCCGGAGCTCTCCCGCGTCGAGGTCACCACCATCCCAGGTGGCCAGAGTGACCCCGTCGGGAATCACGCCGGCGGCGAGATGCGGATCTTCCGCCATCTGCCGGGCCACCCCCGGCGCTCCGTTCCGGATGGAGATCCGCGCGTCGTCCACCAGGTGATCCATCGCCTCGTCGAGACGCCGTGCTTCCCGCTCGCGGATCATCAGGTCGTGGACCTGATCGCGCGCGGCTTCGAAGTCCGGCGCCCGCCGGCCCTCGATACGATAGACGTACATCGCCTCCGGAGTCGCGATCGCGGGGCTGATCTCTCCGGGTAGAAGAGAAAAGACGACGGAATCCGCTGCCGGCGGGAAGTCTTCGTGCCCCTGGTACGAGAGGATCCGGCCCCGGGCCTGTGGCGGCTCGGTGCTGCGCTGGCGCGACACCTCGACGAAGTCTGCTCCCCCGACCAATTGCCGGCGAATCGACCGGGCCTCGTCGTACAGGCTGTCCCGCAGGCTCTCATTCGCACCGACGGGAACCGACAACACCAATCGTCGAACGTCGAGGCGCGTGAACGGTTGGCGCGTCTCCAGATAGTCCCGTATCTCGTCGTCGCCGGGCTCGATGTCCGCCAGCACCACGCTGTCTCGATACCGGTACACGGCGATGCTCGCCAGATACCGACCATCCGTCATGAGCCCGGTGTAGTCGAGCGACCGGGTAGAATCCGGATCCACGTAGACCTGGGCGAGCACCACGTAATCCGCCCACAGGCGGGCCATCTCCCCCGCCCAGCGCTCTGTGAGAACGGAGTCGGGCATCGGGGACTCGGCCATGAGCCGGCCCAGGTCGTCCGCAACGAGCCGATAGCCAGCAGCCTCGGCAGCGGGCCGCGCGTGTCCGGTCAGAGCGGCGCCGAAATCCGTGCACGCCGTGAGGAGCAGGAGCGCTCCCAGTGCGACAACCCTCATCATCCTTGGCGACTCCACTTGCATCTCCGCGGGCCGACGAGTCGGGGACGGGCCGCGCCGCGACCTCGCTCCCCGCTGCTCGTGTGAACCGCACGGAGATTCATATGCGTGAGCCCGCGGGGGCGAGTTCGAGAAGCTCGAGCGCCTCTACCAGCGTCGGCAGAAGCGGTTCCACCCCGGCGCGGGCAAACAATAAAGATAACGGCTGCGTGCGCCGCACTTCAACCGCGATCTGGCGGTCCGCGAAAGCGTTCCGCAGCACGTCGAGGCGCGGCACCGCTTCGGGCCGGAAATTCATGCGGGCGTCCGCTTCGGACACGCGAAGCCACTCCACACCCAGCTGCGTGCCCAGAAGACGCAGCCGCGACGATGCGAGGAGGCGGCGGGCGCCATCGGGAAGAGGACCGAAGCGGTCGATCATCTCATCCTCCAGATCGTCGAGGTCGGTGAGGGAAGCGATGCGCGAGATCCTCCTGTACAGGTGCATCTTCTCGTCCGAGCCCGCGATGTATTCCTCCGGAAGGTAGGATTCGCCCTCGATGCTCACCTGCGTCGACGGAGCCCTCTCCTCCTCCGGCTCGCCCTGCAGCCGCCGGACCGTTCGCTCGAGCAGCCGCTGGTACGTGTCGAAGCCGACCGCCTGGGCGAACCCGGATTGATCCGCTCCGAGCAGGTTGCCGGCACCCCGAAGCTGCAGGTCCTTGAGAGCCACCCGATAGCCGGAGCCGAGCTCGGTATGATGCTCGAGGATTCGAAGCCGCTGAACCGCCTCGGAAGTGACGCTCTCGGGTACCAGCAGATAGCAGTACGCCCGGTGGTGGGATCGGCCGACGCGTCCGCGAAGCTGGTACAGCTGCGCCAATCCGAACCGGTCGGAGCGATGCACGATCATGGTGTTGGCCGTTGGCACGTCCAGGCCGTTCTCGATGATCGACGTGGAAACGAGGATGTCGATTCTCCGCTCCATCAGCGCCGCCATCGTGCGCTCGAGCTCGCGCTCGGGCATCCGCCCATGCGCCACCGCCAGTCTCGCGTCAGGAGCGAGCCGACGCACCCGTTGAGCCAGCGCCTCGATGGTCTCGATCCGGTCGTGGACGAAGAACACCTGACCGGCCCTGTCGAGCTCCCGCCGCATCGCGTCTTCGATCACCCCATCGCTCCACGAGAGCACGTGCGTGATCACCGGCATCCGGTCCCGCGGGGCGGTCTCGATGAGCGACAGATCTCTCAATCCTCCGAGGGCCATCTGGAGGGTTCGCGGAATCGGCGTCGCGGTGAGCGTGAGCACGTCCACGGTCCGCTTGAGCTCCTTCAAGCGCTTCTTGTGCCGGACCCCGAAGCGCTGCTCCTCGTCGATGACCAGCAGGCCCAGGTCTCGGAACCGCACGTCTCGTGACAGGATGCGATGCGTCCCTACGGCGATGTCGATACGCCCATCGGCGAGCTCCCGCAGCGCCGTCTTCTGCTCGCCGGCCGTGCGCAGCCGGGAGAGAGCGACCACGCGAACCGGATACGCCGCGAGTCGTTCCGCAAAGGTGTGCAGGTGCTGCTCGGCCAGGATCGTGGTGGGCGCGAGGACCGCCACCTGCAGTCCGTCCTGCACCGCCTTGAACGCCGCCCGAATGGCGATCTCGGTCTTGCCGTAGCCCACATCTCCACACACCAGGCGATCCATGATGGTGGACGACTCCATGTCGTCTTTCACATCAAGCCACGCCGCCCGCTGATCAGGTGTGTCCTCGTACAGGAACGACGACTCCATCTCGCGCTGCCAGCTCGTGTCGGGACTGAAAGCGAAACCGTCGGCCACGTGTCGGTGCGCGTACAGCTCGAGGAGCTCGGTAGCCATGGCGCGGATGGATTCCTCCGTACGGCGTCGGACCGCCTTCCAGCGCTTGCCGCCGAGCTTGTGAACGGCCGGTGGCCGGGTCGTCTCGCCGGGCTCCCCCACACCGGCCCATTTCTCGATCAGGTCGAGCCGGTAGTGGGGCACACGGAGCAGCTCCCCGTCCGCGTATTCGATTCTGAGTGTCTCTACCGTCCCGTCGCCGATTCGAACCCTCTCCAGCCCCGCATACCGGCCGACGCCGTGATCCAGGTGCACCACGTAGTCGCCCGGCGAGAGCGACGCGATGGACGCCAGTGGCGCTACGCCGTGCAGTCGTCGGTGGCGCCTCACGCGCCGCGAGCGCGCGAAGATCTCGTGGTCCGTCAGGGCGAGGAGTGGTGCGGGGCCGGGAATCCGGAAGCCCCCGCTCAGGCCTCCCAGAGCCACCGTGACGTGCGCCACGAGTTCGCGGCCCGCCGTCTCGAGCAGAATCTCCTCCAGACGCTCCAGCTGTCCCTGGCTGTCGCACAGGACGATCACGCGGTCGCCGCGGCCCACCGCCGCCCGTATCTCGTCGACCAGCAGACCGACGCGTCGCGCTATGGGCGGATGAGGCTCCAGGCCGAATCGGATCGCGGTCTCGCCAGCCGGCGGCTCGATCACGATCGTCGCCATGCGCCCCAGGAACTCGGCGGCCTCGTCGGGCGGAAGGACGAGTTCGGCCGCCGTCGCCGCATTCGAGTCGTCCAGCGCGGCGCGCGCCTCTCGAACCTCCTCCCACAGCCGCTGCCGCCGCCGGTCACTCGACGCATCTCCGACCGTCAGGAGCAGCGCATCGGCCGGGAGCAACTCGATCAGGCTCCGTCTCTCCGCGCACCCGCCTGCGTCGGCGACTGCTTCCGCGGACAGGGAAACGGGAAGGATCCGCGCCTCCTGAAGTTCGCCGCTCGATCGCTGGGTGAGCAGGTCGAAACTCCTGAGTGAGGACACGTCTTCGTCCCACAGCTCGATACGTACGGGCTCCTCTGTTCCGAATGGGAACACGTCGACGATGCCTCCCCGAACCACGAAGTCCCCGAGCTCCCGGATGCCCGTCGTGCGCTGGAAGCCCATGCGTTCGAGCCTCCGGGCGAGGTCCTCGCGGTCCAGCCGATCGCCGACGCTCACGGTGAGGCCGAAATCCCCGCGCGCCGCGACTGGCGCCCGCTCGACCAGGGCTCGGGATGTGGTCACGAACAGCCGGACGTCATTGGCCAGAAGCGACGCGAGAGCCTCCGCTATCCGGCTGGTGATCTCGACATGCGGATCCGAATCCTCGTACGGCAGGATCTCGCGCTGTGGCAGGTAGCGGTGCTCGACTCCCTCGCCCAACGTGTCGAGGTCGGAGAACAGCAGCTCGGCAGCTCCCGGGGTATCGGCGACCAGGATGACGACGCGCCGGGTCCGTCCTGCCAGCGCCGCCGCCAGGAGCGCCGGCGCCGCGCCCGGCAGACCGGACACCGTGGTCCGCGCCCCCGTCTCCGGGATGAGTCCCGGGCCGATCTCCTGGAGTCGGGCCTCGAAGCTCTCCCGAATCACCGCCCGGCCCCCTCGGGGAATGACGCTCGCCGCGCGGCGGATCGGTCCGCGCCGGGCGTCGCCAGGAACATCTCCGCGACGGCCAGGAGCAGCGCCGCGAGGAGAAAGTGAGGACTCGCGCTCCTCCCCCGCCTCTCCCGATAGATGACGTCTGCCCACTCCTCGTTCGTCGAGGCAGCGACCGTCGCAGGCGCGCCCAACCTGTCCGCGGCACTCGCGTCATCCAGTTCGGCGAGATCCGACTCGGCGGCAGGAGCTCCCACCGCGAGAAGCGTGACGCGGTCGCCGGCGAACACTCGGTGAATCCCCGTCTCGCGAGGAGCGTACGGGGCTCTCCCGTCGACCGGGACCACCAGACCATCGGGAGCCCGCACGGAATCGGCGTCGGCGTCGAGCAGAACGGTCGTGCCGGCCGGGCTGGTGGGCGGCACGTTTCCCCCGAGTCCCGTCCACCGTAGCAACAGCGCCTCGAGGAAGGGAACCATGGCCGCGTCCACCGGCAGGCTGGTGGACGCCGGATCAAAGGAGGAGGCCACGAGCAGGTAGCGCCGCCCGGATGCTTCACCGCTCACCAGCCACGGTGCGCCGTCCGAGGTTCGAAGCAGTACCGAGTCGACCATGACTCCGTGCCGGACGAGTCGGTGGCGTCTTGTCACCCGCGCGCGCTCGAGGCCCACAACGTCCGGAGACGATTCCAGCCCCAGCTCTCCGGAAGCCACCTCGGCAGCCAGGCGCCACGGGATCCCGTGACGCTCCAGGTTCACGTTGAAGCGCGCGAGCAGCACCTCTTCGGCGGGCGGGATGAGCACCAACCCGGCGCCGCCCGCGAGACCGGCCGCGAGCTCGTCGGTTCCCTCGATCACCCACACGTCGAGCTCTTCCCGCTCCTCGGACCACAGAATCAGGCTCCCTGCCGCGGCCAACGTGGCGAGTCCACGCCGCACGTAGCTGTCCGATGGCCCTTCGTGCCTCACGCGCGGGGGCTCGACCACCCGCACCACGAACGGCCTGCGGTCGTCCGCTCGGAGTCCGGATGGCGGGATCTCGACGGCGGCTCGATGCTCTCCCGCCGCCAGCACGGGAAGCCGGAACACGGCCAATCCCGGAGTCTCCGATCGAGCGATGGCCACGGTTTCGTCGTCCAGGACGAGCCGGGCCTGGACGGTGTCGCGCCCGGGCTGCTCCCCGAACAGGGCGAGCTCGGCTGCCACGTCGCCTCCGCCCGCCGGGCCCGGCGGCGTGACGGCGACCCGGAGCACCGCACCGTTCGTCTCCTCCGCCGGGACACGGGACAGCAGCAGGTGAACGTGGTCGGGAAGGGGGGGCTGGGAATCGGTCAGTCCAGTCGCCTGAAAGTCGGAGAAGACGTGGATCTCGCGCGTCCGATCCGGATCCGGCGGAAGCATACGGACGGCTTCACGCACCCGCGGGCCGAGGCTCGCGGTCGCGTCGGTGGCCTCGACCCTGAGCAGTCCGGCAATGGCCTCGCCCGCGCCGCCGGCTGTCGTGAGCGGCCCGCCGACCGCGGGGAGAACCCAGAAGCGATCGCCGGGGCCTGCATTACGCAGGACGGCGAGTCCTCTCTCGCGTTGCCGCGCCAGCAGACTGCCGTCCGTCAGAACCCGGTTCATGCTGGCCGTGTTGTCCAGGATCAGGACCACATCGGTTGGACGATGATCGGCCGCGTCTCCTCGCCCGACGAGGGGGACCGCTGCGGCGGCGGCCAGGGCCAGAAGGAGGGCTACGCGCAACACCATGAGCAGGCGGTCGCGTAGACGCAGGGCGCGCGCGCTGCTTCGGTGGGCGCTCTGCAGGTACCGGATGGCCGGAAACGCTACCCTGCGCCGGGTCTCGCGGCGCAGGAGGTGCAGGGCCAGCGGGACGATCGCCAGGAGCGCCAGCGACGCCGCCCACGGGTGGAGAAGCGTCATCCCAGTCGGGCCCGTCTCTCCAGATACCGACCCAGCACGGGACCCAGCGGCGTGTCGGTAGTGAACGGCTGATAGTCCGCCCCCATGCGCCGACACTCGAGTCGCCACGCGCGGATCGCGTCGTCCACCGCCCGACGGTATCGTGACCGCAGGGAGGCCGAGTCCGCTCGCAGTCCCTCCTCGTCCTCGGGATCGAAGAACACGGCGTCGCCCGCCTGCGGCAGGTCCCTCTCTCCCGGGTCCATCAGGTGTAGCACGAGAACCTCGTGTCTGCGGTGTCGCAGAAAGCGCAGAGCCAGCAGCGAGGTCTTCCAGTCCACCAGGAGGTCCGAGATCAGGATCACCAGACCGCGGCGGCGCATACGCAGGGCCACCTCGCGCAGCGCCCCGCCGGCGTCGGTGGTTCCCGCTCCATCCAGCCGCTCCAGCGCGCGCAGGAGAGTGCCGAGGTGGCGCCTGGTGGCACGGGGCTCGATCCGGCCGCGAATCCGAGAGTCGAAAGCGATCAGCCCCGCGGCGTCGCCCTGGCGAAGCAGAAGATGCGCGAGCGACGCGGCCACCAGGCGCGCATACTCCAGCTTCGTGACGATCCGGCCCGGCTCGGAGGACCAGTCCATCGAGCGGCTCGCATCCACCGCGAGGTACGCACGAAGGTTGGTCTCCTCTTCGTACTGCTTGATGTAGTAGCGATCGGAGCGAGCGAACATGCGCCAGTCCACGAAGCGGACGTCATCGCCCGGAACGTACGGTCGGTGTTCCGCGAACTCGACTGAGAAGCCCCGGTGGGGCGATCGGTGCAGCCCGATCAGGAAACCCTCGACGATGTTGCGTGCCACGAGCTCGAGGTTGCCGAGCGCCGCCAGCTCTGCCGGGTCGAGCCGATCGGCACGGCGGGCATCGCGGGACGCGGTTCCGAGCTCGATCTCCCTGGCTCTGCGGTTCACATCCATCAGCACTGCTCGGGTGTTCTCCTCCGGGGCATCGCCCCACTGGCGGCTCCGACCGGTGCCCGCTAAATGGGGTGCTCCGGAACACGCCGCAAGTCCGACCGGGCACGCGCACGCGCCCGCCCGGTACAACAGGGGGATACGGAGGGAGTCCCAGGCGCCGCCGACCCGGCGCTGACGTTCCCGACGAGGAACCGAGGGGCCAACGGGAGACCGAAACATGCAACTACATAGAGTGAGAGCCATCGGCCCGGCAGGGGCACTGGTCGCCGTTCTGACGGGCGCCTCCGCCGCGTGCGGGCAGATGACGGCGTCTGCCGGCGAGGCGGTCGTCCGTGCGGCCGAGTCGATCACCGCGGACAATCTCGAGCGGCACCTTGAAGTGATCGCACACGATTCGATGCTCGGCCGTGACACTCCAAGCCGAGGACTTCTTCTCACGGCCCTGTATGTAGCTCAGCAGTTCCGCGACTACGGATTGGAGCCGGGGGCCGGCGACGACTACCTGCAGCTGTACCCCCTCTCCCGGATCCGCCCGGCGGACGCCGATCGACAATCGCTGCGATTCAGGCGAGGCGGGGAGACGGCGGATCTGCAATACGGTGCCGACTACTTCGTGCAGGCTAGCAGCGCGCGCGCGGAGGCAGCGGGAGGCCTGGTCCTGGTGGAGCGTGCTGCGCATATGCAAGCCGCGGGAGGACGGATCGCGGTGCTTCGCGTCACGACGGCCAACCTGCGTGATGTGTTCGGAGGACGCCTGCGGGAAGCCATTCGGGCGGCACGGCCGGCAGGTCTGGTGGTCGTGATGGATCTTCCAGCCAACCGCTTCGAGCGTTTTCGCGAATTCCTCGCCGGCGAGCGGATGGTGTACGGGGAGACAGAGGCTGAAGGCGCCCCGGTAGTGTTCGTCTCGCAGTCAGCTCTTCCCGGCGATCTCGAGCGGGCTCTCGTCGCCGGGAGTCTGCCGGACGGCTGGACCGCCGAGCTGACGGCGACCGCGCACGTCACGGTCGATGAGGCGCCGAACGCGATCGCGCTGCTTCGCGGCTCGGATCCGGAGCTGCGGAACGAGTACGTCCTGCTCACGGCCCACATGGATCATCTGGGGGCCGGACGTTCCGTCCAGGGGGATTCCATCTACAACGGGGCCGACGACGACGGATCGGGTACCGTAACCGTCGTCGAGCTGGCCAGAGCCTTCGCCGGGCTGGGTACGCCGCCTCGCCGCTCGATCATCTTCATGACCGTCAGCGGAGAAGAGAAGGGGCTTCTGGGATCTCGATACTACGCCGAGAACCCGACCTTTCCACTCGAGAACACGGTCGCCAACATCAATCTGGACATGGTCGGGCGGAATTGGAGCGACACCATCGTGGTGATCGGGAAGGACGAGTCGAAGCTCGGCCCGCTGGTGGAGCGCATCTCGGCGGAGCATCCCGAGCTCGACATGGCGGTCATCGACGACAAGTGGCCGGATGAGAGCTTCTACACGCGCTCGGATCACTACAACTTCGCCCGCCGTGGGGTCCCGATCCTGTTCTTCTTCAACGGAACCCACGGAGACTACCACCTCCCATCGGATGAAGCCGGGAAGATCGACTACGACAAGATGGCGCGAATCGGGCGGCTGGTCTTCTACCTGGCTCTCGACGTGGCGAACGGGGACGAGCGCCCGGCGTGGCACCCGGATGCCTTCGAAAGGATCGTGGAGCGGCCGAGATCCTGAAGCGGGGAAAGTTGAACGGTCGCGGGGTAAGGCCTAAATTTATCTTGTCCGGGACGCTCCGGTCACCTGCCGGAGACGTCCCTGGCCTCCAACTCAGCACGGGACGTGATACCATGACAGACAGCGGCGACACCCCCGTTGTGATCGTCGAGCGACGCAGCTCGGGCCTCGGAGCGTTTCTCGGAGGGGCCTTTCTGGGCGCCGTCGTCGCCCTGCTGTATGCTCCCAAGTCCGGAGAGGAGACCAAGGCCGAGCTTCGGGACCGCATGAAGCAGCTGCGGGATGACGCGGAGGACCGTCTCCATTTGCTGCGCGACGACGTTGGCGATCGTTACCGCAAGGTGCGGGACGATGTCGAAGACAAAGTGCGACATGCACGGGACGACCTGGATGACCGGGTCGACGCGGCGCGCGAGGACCTGCGGCAGCGCAAGGTGCAGGCCGAAGAGGCCGTGAAGGTCGGCCGCGATACCGCTCGCAAAGCGCGTCACGACCTCGAGAAGCGGGTGGCGGAGAGCAAGGAGGAGTATCGGCAGCGCGTGGCCGGGCTCTCCGAGGACGGCGAGGGCGAAGCGGCCGAGCCGGCGGAAGTCGTGGAAGAGACGGCAGCGGACTGAGCGACCGAAGCGGAGGTCGCCCGATCACGCGCCGCCTTCCGAGAACCGCTTGAGTATCCGTCCGCCGATACCGGACAGCGCGCCCGGCCGGCCAGCGCAGGCGGGTGCCCGTCATGTGCCGGGCTTCGGACGCGGCATGCGGGGCTCCTGGGAGTACCTGCGGGAGGTCTACGATCAGGCGGCCGCCGACAACATCTTCTTCCTGGCTTCCGGCTTGACGTTCAGCCTGCTCCTGGCCGCGATCCCACTGCTGATCCTCATCCTGTCACTGGCCGGGATGATGCTTGCTCCCCGCATCGACGCACCGCAGAACGCGGTCATGCAGTGGCTGGGCGCGCTGATGCCGGTGAACGAAGCGACCGAGGTCCAGCTCCGCCAGCAGCTCCAGGGTGTGGTGGAGTCTTCCCGCTCGGTCGGCATCGTCAGCGCCGTGCTGTTCGTCTGGTTCTCCACCCGGTTGTTCGGTTCGCTGCGGACGGTCCTGGAGGCGGTGTTCGACCTGCGGGAGGGACCGGGCATCATCAAGGGGAAGATCCTGGACGTCAAGCTGGTGATCATCGCGAGCGTTCTGCTGACGGCCAACATTGGCATCACCACGACGATGACCACCCTGGGACGGCGGGTGATCGAGCGGCTGCACCTGCCGGTGGCTCCGGCACTCGAGGTGCTCGGCTATGGCACCGCCTACGGCGCCATCTTCCTCATGTTCCTTCTCATCTACAAGTTCGTACCTTCCACCCGGCTGCAATGGCGGACCGCCACCGTCGCCGCCCTTTTTTCGGCCGTCGGCTTCGAGCTCCTGAAGAGCGCCCTCGGGTGGTACCTGTCCGAGGTCGCCGACTTCAGCCGGGTCTTCTTCGCGTTCGCCACCCTGATCGTTCTCGTGGTCTCGCTGTACTACGCGGCAGTGGTCTTCGTGCTGGGCGGGGAGGTCGCGAAGGTGTACGGCCTTCGGAGAGTGATGCGGCGGCAGCGGGAGCTGTTCGACCAGGCGTGAATCGACCGGGCGCCGGCGGAATCAGGTAGCGTCTCCTCTCCACCCGACCTACATTTCGTGCGTCTCGTCCATCCGCCGTGCGGCTCGGGAGGTCAGGTGGCTCGATCGGCCGATGGCCGGAAGATCGTTCTGCGGAACCGAAAGGCTCGGCACGAGTTCCACATCCTGGAGGAGCTCGAGGCGGGCCTCGTGCTCGAGGGGGCCGAAGTGAAGTCGCTGCGGGCGGGTCGGGCGAGCTTCAACGACGCGTACGCGGCCGTGGAGGGAGGCGAGCTGTGGCTCCACAACCTGCACATCAACCCGTATGAGCAGGCCAACATAGACCTTCCCGATCCCCTGCGGAGGCGAAAGCTCCTCGTTCACCGCACCGAGCTCCGACGACTCGCCGTTCGAGTCGCCGAGCGGGGGCTTACCCTGGTGCCGCTGGACCTGCATTTTGCGCGTGGACGCGCCAAGGTCACGATCGGCCTCGCCAGGGGTAAGAAGCTGCACGACAAGCGCGAGACCCTGAAACGCGATGCCATGCGGCGGGAGGTCGAACGTGCGTTGCGCGAAACCGGACACCGGGATTGAGATCGCAGGACGACGGCCGATTGGACGACGGTGCCGTTGCGTGGTGATCCGCCTCGTCGCGGTGGTTGCCGCTCTCCCGGGCGTCTGCGGCGTCGCGCTCGGGCAGACGTCGACCGCGCTCGACCTGGAGTTCGGCGGCTCGGTATACCATGTCGAGGCGGCCCACCACCGGGGATACTCGGCCGTGCGCTGGAGTCGGATCCCGGCCGCGCTGACCCCACGATCCTTTCAAGGGCGCGGCACGGCCACGGCCATCGTCGACGGCGCCCCGCTGGAGCTGCGGGTCGGTTCGCCGTTCGGGCGCCACGGAACCACGGTGTTCCAGCTCGCCAACGCGCCGTACGCGGAAGGTGGCGAGGTCTGGGTGCCTCTCGAGCTTTTCACGGACTGGCTCGCTGAGGAGCGGGCCATGGGGGCGCCGCCGCCTGCCGCGGGCGAGACGTCGACGGATCCCGTTGCTCCTGCGGCCGATTACCGGAAGCCCGGTCCGTGGCGGGTCGTGATCGATGCCGGTCACGGCGGTCACGATCCCGGCACGATCAGCCCCCGGACCGGTGTCCGGGAAAAGGACATCACGCTGGCCGTGGCGCTCAAGGTCGCCGCCGAGCTCGAGGCCCGCGGTGGATTCCAGCCTCTACTCACGCGCAGCCGCGACGAATTCGTGAAGGTGATGGACCGCCCCAGCATGGCGGTCGCCCTGCACGCCGATCTCTTCATCTCGATTCATGTCGATGCGCAGCCGGGAGGACGCTCATCGGCGTCCGGCTTCACGACATTCTACCTCGGTCAGGCCCGGACGGACGATGCGCTCCAGGTCGCCTTGCGAGAGAACGCGGTGATCGAGCTCGAGGAAGGATCCGAGCCCCCCAACATTGCTCAGCTCGAGATGGTCCTCGCCACCATGGACAGGGACGCCTACCGGGCGGAGTCCAGCCTCCTGGCGGGGTTCATCCAGAACAGCCTGCGTGGCGTCGTCGATACGCGGGATCGCGGGGCCAAGCCCGGTCCGTACTACGTTCTCCTCACGCCCGGCCTGCGGCCGGCGATCCTCGTGGAGCTCGGATTCATTACGCACCCCGGGGACGAGCGGAGGCTCACGAGCGAGGTGGCTCAGAACCGAATCGCTCGCGCGCTCGCCGATACGATCGACCGGTATCTGACCGAGGCGGGCCGCAGGATCGCGACGATGGAGGGTCGAGGGTGAGGAGAGGCCTCGCCTGGCTCTCGGTGACGACCCTTGGGGCATGCGTGTACTTCAACGCGTGGTATGACGCCAACCGGGCGTTCGATGACGGACTGGATCAGATCGGCCGGAGCAACGCCGCCGCCCGGGTATCGTTCGACACCGTGATCGCCATCACGAGCCGCATCGTGGCAGATCATCCGGACAGCAAGTACGCCGATGATGCGGCCATTCTGAAGACTCGATCCGAGCTTCACAACAGCCTGTGGGAGTCCGCCGGGGAATCGGCTCGTACGGCACGGTCCCTTACGAGCGATCCGGAGATCGAGAGCCTGGCGACCGGACTGGAGGGAGTAGCGCGTCGTCGGCTGGGTGAGAACGAGGTGGCCGATTCGCTCCTGACGGAATCACTGGCTGGCCCGCTATCTCCCGACGACCGGGCGCTCATCCTGTTCAACCGTGGATTAGCTCTTCAGCAGATGGACCATCCCGAGCGTGCGGTCGAGGACCTCAGCGCGGCGGGCGAACTTCTGGATCTGACGGCGCAGGGTCGGCTGAATCTCGCGCTGGCGCTTCGGAGCGTCGGGCAGTACCGGGAATCGGCTGATCTGTCGGCCCAGCTGCTTGCCTCGGAGCCGACCGACATGCGGTCGGCTCTCTATACGCACGTGGACTCGCTCTCCCGGCTGGCCCCGAAAGACGTCGAGGCGGCCGTGGCGACCCTGCTCGAAGCGCCCAACGTTCCTTCGGCCCGAGCGGCTGCGTACCACCTCGTGGTCGGGGAGGCGCGGCAGTACGCGGGGGAAATCGAGGCGGCGCTGGTCTCGTTCGACGCGGCGATCGAAGCAGCTTCCACGAGCACCATTGCGGCAGACGCGTCGTATCAAGCGCTGAAGATCCACCTCGGGTGGGCGGCGGAGCCGGAAGACGTGACTCGTGCGCTGGAGTATGCGAGCTCCGCCCGGCGGGCCACGCGAACCGTGTGGCGACGAGATGCCCAGCGCATCGACGAAGTGGGGCGCCAGTTCGATGGTCTGATGCAGGCGTATGCGAGCCGGGGCCGGTCCGCGGCGGAGGCACTTCTCCGTGCGGCCGAGCTGGCCACGTCGGATCTGCACTCACCGGCCCTCGCGCGAGGACTGTACCTCCTGTACCTGGACTCCGCTCCCGATTCTCCGTGGGCGGCGAAAGCGGCTCTCGGGGCTCTGGCGGCGTCCGGGTACGAGCCGCGGCAGACCTGGGTGGAGGACCGGGGCGAAGCTACCGACGCCGAGTTGCGAGCGATGCTGGCGGCCCTGCCCGCCACGGATCCGTATCGGAAGTCGCTCACGGGCGACACGCCAGTGGAGGACTCCGACTCCACGTACCTGTTCGCCGAGCGGGACCTGCGCCGCCGGATCGACGAGATCGAAACGCTGCTCACCCCGGAGGTGACTGCGCCGGCTGCCCCCGCCCCGCCGCCGGCCGACACGGCTGCGGTGGAATCGCAGGAGGTCCCCGAGTGACGTCGGGCCCGGTCCGCCGCTGGGCGACAACGATCCGCAACCTGAAAGTGGCCGAGGACACGTGGTGGATCGAGCTCGAGGCACCACAGGTCGCCGTGGACGCCCGGCCCGGCCAGTTCGCCATGTTGGGATTCGGGCTGGCGGACGTGGCCGCACCCTTCCTTCCGCGCCCGTTCAGCATTGCCCATAGCGACGGCGGTCGAGTCGGCTTCCTGGTGCGCGCGTTCGGTGCGGGCAGCCGCCGCCTGGCGGCCGCCGCTCCGGGGGACGACCTGCTGATCCTCGGTCCTCTGGGACGACCTTTCAGGGTTCCTGAAGAACGGCCTGTGGTGTGCCTGGCCGGCGGCGTCGGTCTGGCCCCGTTCCTGTTCGTGGGAGCCGAGGCCCGACGGGGGGGAGGATCGATCCGTCTCGTGTACGGAGAGCGCTCTGCCGAGCGCGTGTTCGATCCGGGCCTGATCCGCGAGCTCACGGGTTCGGAGCCCGAGTTGAGCACGGAGGACGGGACGCTGGGCGATCGGGGACTCGTGACCGACGATCTCGCTCTGGAAGAAGCGAGCGTGCTCCTGGCCTGCGGACCCGATCCGATGCTTCGAGCCTGCCGGAGCCTGGCGGTCGAGCGCGGGCTTTCGCTTCAGGTTTCGGTGGAAGAGCACATGGGGTGTGGAATCGGGACCTGCCAGGGGTGCGTCGTGCGGTCCGCGACCGGTGACTGGATCCGCTCGTGCACCGAAGGCCCCGTGTTCGAGTCCGAGGAGCTCGCATGGAAGGGCTGACGCAGCGTGTGTTCGGGGTCGAGTTTCAGAGTCCGGTGCTCCTGGCTTCGGGAGCCTGCGGGTACGGTGAGGAGCTGGCCGATTTCATCCCGCTGGACCGGATCGGCGGCCTGGTCACCAAGGCCGTCAGCCTCGAGCCGCGCCAGGGCAACGCACCGCACCGGGTGGCCGAGACACCAGGGGGGATGATCAACGCGATCGGGCTCCAGAATGTGGGCCTGGAGCGGTTTCGGAGGGAGAAGCTCCCCTGGCTCCGCGATCACCTGCGCCTGGCGCGGGTCCTGGTCAACGTGGTCGGCCACTCGATCGACGACTTCGCATCCGTGGTGTCGGGTCTGACCGACGAGGAAGGCTTTCTCGGTTTCGAGATCAATGTCTCGTGCCCGAACGTGGAGGGCGGCACGCTGTTCGGGACCGACGAGCGAGCCCTGTCCGATCTCGTCGCCCGCCTGCGCGGACTGACGGACCGCCCGCTCGTGGTCAAGCTGACTCCGAACGTGCCCGATATCGCGGTGTATGCGAGAGTCTGCGAGGAGGCTGGAGCCGACGGTCTCAGCGCAATCAATACGTTTCCGGGCATGCTGATCGACGTGGAGCGTCGCCGCCCCGTCATCGGCAACGTGAGCGGCGGAGTCAGCGGGCCGGCGATTCTCCCGATGGGCGTCTACCTCACGTGGTGCGCGGCGGGGGCCGTGTCCGTCCCGGTGATCGGAATCGGAGGCATACGGTCCGCGGACGACGCTCTCCAGTACATTCTGGCGGGTGCCTCGCTGGTACAGATCGGTACGGCCCTCTTCGTGGACCCTGCCGTTGCCGTAGAGGTGAACGAAGGCATCGCCAGCTTCCTGGACCGTCATGGAGTGAGGCGGTTCGAGGATCTCGTTGGAGCGGTGCAGACCCTGGAGGCCGAAGGATGAGGATGACCGATCGGGGTGGGGAGGCGGAGAGGCGATATGCGCCCGAGGTGATCGTGGCTCTGGACTATCCGGATCCGGACGCCGCGTTCCGCCTCGTCGAGATGTTGCCCGAGGAAACCTGGTACAAGGTAGGCCTCGAGCTCTTCACGCTCGGCGGTCCGACGGTCGTGCGCCGCCTCGTGGACGCAGGCCACCACGTGTTCCTCGACCTCAAGCTGCACGACATTCCGAGCACGGTGGCCGGGGCGGTCCGCGCCGCTTCCGAAATGGGAGTCCGGTTGCTGACGCTTCACGCGTCGGGAGGCGAGGCCATGCTCCGGGCCGCGGCCGAAGCTGTCGTCGACGCGGAGACGGGGAGAACCCGCCTGCTCGCCATCACTGTCCTCACCTCGTTGGACGATGAAGCTCTGGACACCGTGATGGGAAGAGGGAGTCGAGTCGAGGAGACCGTGGGGCGGCTGGCGGGCCTGGCCCGGGAGTGCGGTGCCGACGGCGTGGTTTCATCGGTGAGCGAGTGCCGCGCCGTCAAGGTGGCCTGTGGGCCGGACTTTCTGGTCGTCACACCGGGCATCCGGCTGGCGGGCCAGGAAACCCATGACCAGAAGCGGGTCGCCAGCCCCGCGGTCGCGCGGGCGGCAGGCGCCGACTTCCTGGTCATCGGCCGCTCCGTTACGAGGGCCGACGACCCGCGAGCGGCCTTGCTGCACGTGAGGCGGGAGATCGAGCACGACACTCCCTGACACGGCGCCGCCGGCACCGTCGACCGTGAGCGACGGATCGCGCCCCGCTCCCGACCGCTGCCGGAGCCGGCGAAACCCGGGACCGCTCTCCACCCGTAGGTGCTATACGGGATCGGGTGGAACCGACCCTGTCTCATTCCTCGAGAAGGAGTCCTGGCAGATGCTCGCATTCGTTCTGCACGTCGCCGTGACGGCCCTGTTGCTCGTCGTCGTGGCAAAGCTCATTGACGGAATCGACGTGGAGGGTTTCGGGGCCGCGCTCCTGGCGGTTCTCGTTCTGGGGCTGGTCAACGCCTTCCTTCGTCCGATTGCCGTGATTCTGGCGCTTCCCCTGAACCTCGTCACCTTCGGACTTCTATGGTGGCTGATTCGGTGGGTGATCAACGCGCTCATGCTCTGGGTGGCCGCGGCGATCGTTCCCGGCTTCAAGGTTCGGGGCTTCGCGCCGGCATTCTGGGGCGCGCTGCTCCTCACGTTGGGCAACCTGCTGATCGGCTGGCTCTTCTGAGCCTGGGTCGCACAACGCCAGAAGCGACAGGCCGACGCACCACGGTTTCGAGGGTGACCGGACGACCAGTTCCGGCCCACCGGGATGCCGCGGCGGCGTCGGCGTGACGCTTCCCGTCGCGCCGACGGACGCCGCACGACTTCATCCAGCCCGTCGACGGGCCCGCACCTGTCGAAACCACACGCCGTAAATCAACAGGTTCAACAGCACGAGACAGATTCCAAGCCACAGGTGTACGGTCTCCCAGTCGGCCGGGTAGAGCAGCTGGGAGGCATAGCGCTCGATGAAGCCTCCTTCGTACCCCGCCTGGCCTGCCACTGCCCGCAGACGCTGTTCCAGCGGTGTCAGGGGGCAGACCCAGCCGACGAGCTCGATGGCCGTTCCGTACAACAAGCAGGGGAGGTGGAATGCCGCCGCACGAGGCCACCGGAAGAGCAGCAGCCCTCCGATCGCGACAAACACCACGAATACGAGGTGCGTCGCGAGCACGAGATCGGCGAGGCGAGCGTGGAGCAATGAACTCCTCCTTGGCCGCGGCGATCAGGCTGAACACGACCCTCGTGCTCGACCGGCAGTACCGACCGCAATGGACCCTATCGGTCGTACCCCGGTAAACGTACACAATGTCCAACTGGATCACCGCATGAAGGCGATACGCATCATCCGCCCCGGAGAGCCGGAAGTCCTCGAGTTCACGGAGCTGGAAGATCCGAGGCCGGGCCCGGGCCAGGTGTGTGTCGAGGTCTACGGGACGGCGCTCAATCGTGCCGATCTGCTGCAGCGCCGTGGAGCCTACCCTCCACCTGCCGGAGCGCCGGCGGACATTCCGGGGCTCGAGTTCGCCGGAGTCGTCGACCACGTCGGTGAAGGGGTGGACGAGTCGGCCGTCGGGTCATGGGTCATGGGTCTCGTCGGAGGAGGCAGCTACGCCGAGAAGGTGGTGACAGCGGCCAGCCACACGGTGCCGGTGCCGCAGGGGCTGCAGTTCCTCGAGAGTGCCGCCGTTCCGGAGGCGTTCTGCACCGCCTACGATGCGCTCGTGCTGCGCGGCGGGCTCCGCGAGGGTCAGACCGTTCTGATCCACGCGGCGGGGAGCGGCGTCGGGACGGCGGCGATCCAGATCGCCCGAGCGTTCGGCGCAGCTCGGATCTTCGGCACGGCCTCCGCTCTGAAGCTCGAGACGATCGAGGAACGTCTGCTGCGCCTGGACGTTCCCATCGACTATCGACGGAAGTCGTTTCGCGATGTGATCCGCCGCGAGACGGGCGGTCAGGGCGTGGACCTCATCCTCGATCTGGTGGGCGCGACGTACTGGACCGACAACATCGCGAGCCTCAAGGTACGGGGCAGGATCGTCCTGGTCGGTCTGATCGGGGGCACGATGGCGCAGCTGAACCTCGGAGTGCTGCTGCGCCGTCGCCTTCAGGTCATCGGCACAGTCATGCGGTCGCGGGACTCGGAAGAGCGGGAAGATCTCGCACGCAAGGTGCGCGAGCACCTGCTGCCGCGCTTCGAGACCGGCGAGCTGTTTCCGGTCGTCGACCGGGTGTTCGACCTCCACGAGGCGGCCGAGGCGCACTCCTACATGGAGGAGAACCGGAACGCCGGGAAGATCGTACTGCGCGTGCGAACCTGACGGGGCGGAACGGATTCAGACGCCCGCGCCGGCGTGCTCCGGCGGAGATTCCGGCTCCCGCGCAAGCTCGTCGGCGGCTGGCACCGCGATGTCCTGAAGCCCGACGACTCCCTCCTCGAGCCACACATGACCACCGTCCAGGACCTTCCGCGCGGTCCGGTACATGGCCCCGTCGTCGTTGGACCGGATGCCACGGAACAGCTCCGCCACCCGGCGCCTCGACGTCCGGCAGAACAGGTCCGCGAGTTCCACCGCCTCCTCTGCGTGATCCCGCCCCGTTCGCACGAACATCTGTGCCCGACTGACGACGGCGGCCGAGGCAAACAGCTCCGCACCGATGTCCACGGCGCGAAACAGCAGCACCTGCCTGCGCTGCAGGCCGGCACCGTGTCGCACCATCTGGTGGAACAGGGACCGGGCGAGCCGACGTGAGCTGCGCTCGACGAACCGGACATGGCCGGCGAGACGGCCGAAGCGCCGCGAGCGCGTGCGCCGTGGGATCCACTGCCGGGGATACCAGCCGGCGTAGAACGCTGCGACCCCGGGGAGGTGCGCGAGCTTCTGACCGAAGCTCAGGTCTCCTTCGACCAGAGGACCCGCGACCTGCAGGTGCCGATCCACTGCCTCCCGGGCGATGAACAGGCGCATGATGTCGCTGGACCCCTCGAAAATCCGGTTGATCCGGAAGTCCCGCAGCATGCGCTCCGCCGGCACCGGCTTCTCACCGCGGGCGAGCAGCGAATCGGCTCGCTCGTAGCCCCGGCCGCCACGTGCCTGCACCATTTCATCGACGACCTGCCAGCCGCGCTCCGTGTTGTAGAGCTTGGCCAGAGCGGCTTCGAGCCTGATGTCGAAGCCGCCCCGATCCACCATAAGGGCGGACAGCTCGGCCACGGCCTCCATGACGAACGTCTCCGCCGCGATGAACGCGATCTTCTGAGCCATCGACTCGTGCCGCCCCACCGGCTGGCCCCACTGCACCCTCTCCGAGCCCCATTCACGGACGATCTGCAGGGCGCACTTGCCGCTCCCCACCGCTACGGCCGGGATCGACAGCCGGCCGGTGTTGAGCGTGATCAGGGCGAGCTTGAGCCCCTTGCCCTCCTCCCACAGCAGATTCTCACACGGCACCCGCACGTCGGAGAAGCGGAAATTCGCGTTCTCGATCCCGTTGATTCCCATGAAATGGTTGCGCTCGGTGAGCTCGACCCCCTCCCAGGCTGTCTCCACGATGAAGGCGGAGATCCTGCGCGAGTCCGGGTGGCGCGCCATCACGACCAGCAGCTCGGCGATCGAGCCGTTCGTCGTCCACAGCTTGTCGCCGTTCAACACGTAGTGGGCTCCGTCTTCGCTGAGCTGCGCCGTCGTGCTCAGGCGGGCCGGATCGGAGCCGACGTCGAGCTCTGTGAGGGCGAATCCGGACACGGCACCCGCTGCGAGCCGGGGAAGGTACTTCTTCTTCTGCTCCTCGGTCCCGAAAAGCTTGAGCGGCTGTGGCACGCCGATCGACTGGTGCGCCGAGAGGAGCGCCACGAGGCTCCCGTCCACGCTTCCCAGCGTGGCCATGACCTGATTGTATTCCGTCTGACCGAACCCCAGACCTCCGTACTCCTGCGGGATCTTGAGCCCGAACGCACCCATCTCGCGCAGTTGTTCGATCAGCTCATCCGGTATCTTTCGGTCCCGGTCGATCTTCTCCGAATCCACGGTACGCAGGAAGGCCCGCAGCTCGTCCAGGAAGAGCCGGCATCGCTCGCCGATGTACTCGTCCGGATCCGGGTAGGGGTGGATCAGATCGAGATTGAACTTCCCCAGGAACAGGTCTCGCACGAAGGTGGCCTGGCTCCACCGCTCCTCGCGCGCCGCCTCTGCGACACGCCGCGCCTCTTCCTCGCTGACGTGCACCCGACTCTGATCCGTCGACTTCTCGAGTTCAGCCATGTCTGTGCATCCGTGTCTCGAGACCGGTCAGGCCGGTCGCTGGTCGTGGTCTCGCTCAGGAGGCCGATCCGCTTCGCCTGCCCGGACGTCGCGAACCGTGCCGGCCCGCAGCCAAAGTACGTTGCCGGGCTTCCGCTTTCCTCCCATCGGCTGCGCGCCGTCGCATGATCCGTCGCGGACCGCCTCTCGCGGAGACACATACCCGCGATGGCCCCCGAGTTGCCCGACGTGCGGTTGATCTCCGCCGCGCCGACGGACTACGTTGCAAATCCCGTGCGCCGGCCCCCGCGGCGCGGGCCGCCGAGGAACGAAATGGGAAGCCGATGACAGGTAATCCATGAGCCAGCCAGAAGACTCGGATGGTGCTGCCGCCGCGAGCGGGCCAGAGCGGATCGCTGCGGGGCTCAGACACGTCCGGAACCGCACGCTCGAGCTCGTTCAGCCTCTGTCGGACGACGCGCTGCAGCGGCAGCATTCGCCTCTCATGAGCCCTATTATCTGGGATATGGGACACATCGCCGAGTTCGAGGACCTGTGGCTGGTGCGCAGCGTGGGACAGGCGGCGAGCGAGACTCAGCTCCCTGAGACGTACGACGCGATGCGCACGCCCCGCTCCCGAAGGAGCGAGCTGGAGCTTCCGGGCCGGGGCGCCATGCTCGAGCGTCTCGCCGACGTGCGGGCCGCCGCGGATCTCGTGCTCACCGCCGCGGACATGGCGGACCCCTCGGATCGGCTTCTGAGCGGAGGATACGTCTACGAGCTGGTGCTGGAGCACGAGGCCCAGCATCAGGAGACCATCCTGCAGACGATCCATCTCATGGACTCGGAGCCGTACACGCCCGTGCGGCGGAGACCCGCTCCAGAAGCCGAACCGGCGACTGCCGGGGAGATGATCCGCGTGCCGGCCGGGATCTTTCGCATGGGATCGGACGGGGCCGCCTTCGCGTACGACAACGAGGTTCCGGAGCACCCGGTTACGACTGGCGCGTTCGAGATCGGCCGCTATCCGGTCACCAACGGCGAGTACCTGGAGTTCATCGCGGCGGGGGGGTACGAGGAACGGGCCCTGTGGAGCCCGGCCGGCTGGGCTTGGAAGGAGGAAGCCGGTGCGGTCGCGCCCCTGTTCTGGCGACCTGCCGACGAGGCCGGGACGCCGTCCGTCGGCGCGGCCGCCTGGTGTCGCTCCACGGCTCTCGGCGTGCAGGTACTGGACCCGCAGGCTCCGGTCGTGAACGTGTGCCTTCACGAGGCAGAGGCGTTCGCCCGCTTCGCCGCGGCCCGCCTGCCGACCGAGGCCGAATGGGAGAAGGCCGCAGCGTGGGACCCGGACTCAGGGGCCAGCTTCCGCCACCCTTGGGGCGACGCAGCGCCGGAGCCGAACCGGGCCAATCTCGACCAGCTGCTGTTCGGGGTCGCTCCGATCGGGAGCTTTCCGGCCGGTCGAAGCCCCGTCGGCTGCGAGCAGATGCTGGGGGACGTATGGGAGTGGACGTCCTCCCGGTTCGCCGCGTACCCGGGATTCGTCGCGTTTCCCTACGAGGAGTACTCGGCGGTGTTCTTCGGAGACGACTACACGGTCCTGCGGGGCGCATCGTGGGCCACGGGCTCATCGGTGGCCAGGAACACGTTCCGCAACTGGGACTGCCCGATCCGCCGGCAGATCTTCGCCGGTCTGCGAATCGCGCGTGATGTCTGAGGGCGAGAGCACGTCGACCGGCACCCGCATCGTGCTCCACAACCTGCTCCGCGCGGAGAGCAGCCCGTTCGACCTGGCCGGCGACGCGCGCTCCGGGCTGACCGCGGATCTCAAGAGGTTACCTTCCAAGTATTTCTACGATGCTCGCGGCTCGCACCTGTTCGAGATGATCACCCGGCTGCCCGAGTACTACCTCACGGGAGCCGAGGCCGAGATCCTCGAGCGCGAGGCCGCGAGGCTGGTCGAGCTCGTACGGCCTCGCGCCCTGGTCGAGTTCGGGTCCGGAGCCGCACGGAAGACGCGCATTCTACTCGACGCCATGAAGGCGCGAGGCCTGCTGGAGGGATACGGGCCGGTCGATGTGAGCATCGACGCCTCCCGACGGGCCGCCGACGCTCTGATCCACCTCTATCCGGAACTGGTCGTCGAAGGCGTGATCGGTGACTTCGAACATCCGCGCAACCTCCCGTTCGCGGGCCGTCCCCGCCTGCTCGCGTTTCTCGGATCTACCATCGGCAACCTTGAGGAGGGGAACGCCACGGAGTTTCTGGGCGCCGTGCGGGACGAGATGACCGACGCCGACGGGTTTCTCATCGGCTTCGATCTGGTGAAGGATGTCGCGCTGGTCGAGAAGGCCTACAATGACGATGCCGGAGTCACGGCCGACTTCAACCTGAACATTCTCCGGGTGCTCAACCGTGAGCTGGGAGCCGACTTCGACCTCGAGGGCTTTCGACACTGTGCGATCTGGAACCCGGAGCGGGCCCGCATTGAGATGTACCTGGAGTCGTTGCGTGATCAAAGCGTGTCGCTTCCCGCCCTCGACCTCGAGGTCCGCTTCGCCAAAGGCGAGACGGTACGGACGGAGCTGAGCCACAAGTACACGCGCCACACGGTGGAATACCTGTTGGCGGACGCCGGACTTCGGCTCTCGTGGTGGGAGACCGACACCGCGGCCCGCTTCGCTCTCGGGCTCGCTCGCACGTCGTGACGGTGTTGGCCCGTTCGCCGGAGCCCCACGCCGGCCCGTGGGCCGGCGATCGGTGCTTCCGCTCCGAACCGGACTCGTTCAGAGTTCCTTGACTTGCTCCAGGATCCGCCCGATGGAGTCGGCTGCGTCGCCGAACAGCATCATCGTGTTGCGGAGGTAGAAGAGCTCGTTGTCGAGGCCGGCGAAGCCCGGGTTGAGGCTACGCTTGAGTACCACGCAATGCTTGGCCCGGTCGACCTCGATGATCGGCATGCCGTACAGATCGCTATCCGGCTCGTCCCGTGCTGCCGGGTTCACGACGTCGTTGGCGCCGACCACCAGGCAGGCATCCACGTTCGTGATGTCCGGGTTCACGTCTTCCGGCTCGTAGAGCTGGTTGTAGGGCACGTTGGCCTCTGCCAGGAGGACGTTCATGTGTCCCGGCATGCGGCCGGCCACGGGGTGGATCACGTACTTCACGTTCACGCCCCGTCCCTCCAGATTATCGCACAGCTCGCGCAGCTTGTGCTGCGCCTGCGCCACCGCCAGGCCGTAGCCCGGGACGATCGCCACCTGCTTCGCGTAGGCGAGCAGCATGGCCACGTCGTCAGGGCCCGCGGAGTTCACGTCGGCCATGGTTCGCTTCTCGCCCTTGGCTCTGGGTCCGCCGGCCGTCGTCTCCCCGAACGTGCCGAAGATCACGTTCACGAGGGACCTGTTCATGGCCTTGCACATGATCCGCGTCAGGATCAGCCCCGAGGCGCCGACCAGAGCACCCGAGATGATGAGGACGTTGTTGTTGAGCACGAAGCCGGCCGCCGAAGCCGCGAGGCCGGAGTAGGAATTCAGCAGCGATACGACGACGGGCATGTCGGCGCCGCCGATCGGAATCACGAGCAGCACTCCGAGAACCATCGCCCCGCCCCACAGGGCGTAGTAGACGATGTTGATGGTGCCCGTTTCCGTGGCCGCGATGGCGTCCGGCGTCACGAGGACCAGGTAGGCCATTGCCGTCAGAATGCCGAGGAAAAGGAGGGCGTTCAGGACCTGCTGGCCCGCGAACTTCACGGCCTTTTCCGTAACGACGCCCTGCAACTTGCCGAACGCGATCAGGCTACCCGAGAAGGTCACGGCGCCGATCAGAGTGCCGGCCATGATGGAGATGGAAGAGTCGAGCGGCACGTCGGCCGTTCCGGCCACCCCCAGCGAGTAGCGAAGGTATTCCGCCGCGGCCACGAGACCGGAGGCGAGGCCGCCGAAGCCGTTGAACAGGCCCACCATCTGCGGCATGGCGGTCATCTTCACGAGGCGCGCCATGAACCCGCCGACCACGGTGCCGACCAGGAGACCGGCGACGATCCACTGCCAGGTGAGGATTTGCTCGCCCACCAGCGTCGCGACGACCGCCAGCAGCATGCCGATCGCCGCCAGCCGGTTGCCTCCCCGTGCCGTGTCGGGATGGCTGAGCCGTTTCAGCCCCAGGATGAACAGCACCGCCGAGAGCAGGTAGGCGAGCTGCATGATGAGAACTCTGGTTTCCATCTATCTGCCTCGGTTGTTTAGAAGCCTGTTGAAGAACCACAGCGGGTCGCGTTGCGGGCGCCGCGGTGCCAGATCCAAGGCGGTGCGACGCAGACATAGCCATCGACTACGTCAAGAAGCACCAACGTAGGAGATGGCCCCGCGCCGCCGTGACCCTGCGGGCACGTGGGGATTGCCTGTGCATACGGCGTCACTCGTCGTCGACGATATTGACCCATATCGACTCCTCCTCGTTCCTTGTCTGCCCTAGGCAAGACCCACGCGCGCGGCCCACTGTGGTTCCTCAGCAGGCTTCTAGTTCGTGTCGGTGTCCCGCCGGAACATCTGCAGCATCCGGTCGGTGACCAGGAATCCGCCCACCACGTTGATCGTCGCCGCGATCACCGCGATCATCCCGATGATGTCGAACATCGTTCCCTGTCCCATGCCGGCGATCACCAGCGCTCCGACGATAGAAATGCCGGAGATGGCGTTCGAGCCCGACATGAGTGGCGTATGGAGTGTGGGCGGCACTTTCGTGATGACCTCGAAGCCGACGAACATCGCCAGTACGAAGACGTACACGCTGATGAGAATCGTACCGGTCATTGCTGATACCTCACATTTCCGTCGTGCGTGACCGCGATCGCGGTAGTGATCTCATCGTCGAGGTCGATGACGATCTTGCCCTCGTCGTCCATGATGTGCTGCAAGAGGACTGACAGGATCCTGCCGTACATCAGGCTGCCGTGAACCGGAAGCGAGGCCGCCAGGTCCGTCTGTCCCAGGATGCGCACGCCGTGGCGCTCCACCGTCTCTCCCTTGACGGTGAGGTCACAGTTGCCGCCCGTTTCGGCCGCCAGGTCCACGATCACCGATCCTGAACGCATGCCCTTCACCATGTCCTCCGAAATGAGCTTCGGAGCCGGCCTGCCCGGAACGAGTGCCGTCGTGATCACGATGTCCGACTTGGCGATGTGGTCTGCCAGGAGCTGCTGTTCGCGTTCCTCTTCCTCGGCCGAGACTTCCTTCGCGTAGCCGCCCTCGGTTTGCATGTTCTCGGTGGCTTCCTCCCACTCGACGAACTTCGCTCCGAGGCTCTCGACCTGCTCCTTGGTCTCGGGGCGGATATCGAACCCCTCGACCACGGCTCCCAGGCGCCGGGCCGTGGCTATGGCCTGCAAGCCGGCCACTCCGGCGCCGATGATGAAGACGTTTGCCGGCGGGATGGTGCCCGCGGCGGTAGTGAGCATCGGGAAGAACTTGGCTCCTGCCTCGGCGCCCCGGATCACGGCCATGTAGCCGGCCACGGTGCTGAACGCGGAGAGTGAATCCATCCGCTGGGCCAGCGTCGTTCGAGGCATGAGCTCCAGCGAAAACGAAGTCACTCCCCGTTCCGCGAGTCGCCTCAGTACCTCGGCGTTCTCGTGCGGGCGCAACTGGGCCACCAACAGCCTGCCGGACGGAATGAGCTCGACTTCGTCGGTCCCGTCTTCCCGCATCACCGGACCGTTGACCTTCGCGACCACGTCGGTCCCCTCGAACAGGGCCTTCGCGTCCTGAACGATCTCGGCGCCGGCATCGCGATACTCGTCGTCTGTGAAGGAGGCTCCGAGCCCGGCCCCGCTCTCGACCACGAAGTGGATCTCCTCCGAAGCGAGACGCTTGATCGCCTGCGGGGTGACCGCCACACGGCGCTCGAGCGGCGTGTGCTCCTTCGGGACAGCTATTCGCATGGGATGTTCGCTCATCGTGAAGGGTTCGAATCGGCCGGTCTCTCATTCGGCGCCGGGGTCGCTCGCGATCGGGCGCGCGTGCAGATCCGTTTGCCGACGACGGCCACAGACTGTAAATGTCCCCCGCTGGATAGCGAGAAGCGTGCCGCCGCGACGGGTCCCCGGGACAAGCCGTCCCGCCCGCCGTGCGTGGGGACGAGGCAGCGCAATCCCCGTCCTGGAGTGGATTGCGGCTCCTTTCGCTCCCACGCGAGCCGTAAGGGATATCGTCTGGCGCCCTCGAGCAGGGCCAAGCTATCCCACGGCGGGACAAAGTGACAGACAAAGGAGAAGACCATGCGCTTCGGGCTGTGGGTGCTGTTGCTGCCATCGCTCACCGTGGTGCCGCCGGCTGCCGTCGCGCAGCGCGTCCAGGCCGCCGAGCAGATCGCCGGAGCGGTGCTGGCCGCGCCGGAGTCCATGCGTGAAGGGGCCGAAGTGCTGGGATACGGTGGCGCAGCCCGGGAGGGTGACGTGCTCTCCATGCTGAGGGCGGGCTCCAACCAGCTCATCTGCCTCGCCGATGATCCGGGGCGGGACGGGTTCCATGCGGCCTGTTATCACAAGAGCCTGGATCCGTTCATGGTCCTCGGAAGACGACTGCGCGAAGCCGGGGCCGATCGGACGGCCGTAATGGACGCCCGATACCGAGCTCTGGAGGACGGCCTGTTCCGCATGCCGGACCGCGCGATGTTGTACTCAGTGTCTTCGGATGCGGCTCCGGATGCCTCGTCGGGACGACGCGATGGGGAACGACGGCTCGTGGTGGTGTACGTTCCGGGAGCCACGGGCGAGGAATTGGGCCTCCCCACGCGACCGGAGGGTGACACGCCCTGGCTCATGCTTCCCGGTACGCCGTGGGCCCATATCATGATCGGTCGGTAGGAGCGCCTACAGTGCCCAGGTTTACCCGTCACCAGATCGGGGCCAGCCTCCTGAACAGTCTGCGGGCAGGAGGACTGGGTGTCCGCGACGAATTCGAGGGCAGACAGGAGCCCGCCTCGTGGTTCTTCCGCTGTCTGGCGTACGATCAGTCGGAGCTCGACATCATGGAGTCGGGGGTGATCGAGGCCCTTCACGCTCCATCGGCCCTGGTCGAGCTCTCGCTCGATGAGGTGGCCCTGGCCGCAGCCTCGATCGGAGCGGTAGGGCTCGCCGGGTACCTCTCGTGGGAACCCGAAGGAGACGTATTCGGTGAGGACGCGCCTGGCGCGTCTTCTCTCGACTCGGGCATCGGATTCCACCCGGACGTGAATCTGGGGTACCTGACCCTCGACGTGGCCCCGCCGGCCCTGTGGCTCGAGGAACGCCGCTCGGATCCGGACTCGAACGAAGATCTGGCACGGCGGCTCGCCCTCATGGCACAGCAGGTCGGTGGGGACTGCGACGTCGTGGAAGTGCACATCGAGGGGGCGCTCGACGCCTCAGAGGAGGGGTGGGCCGACCGGACCGCGGAGGTGCGACCGGCCGGCGTGTCCGTGCACTTCACGCTCGAGATCCCGCTCGCCGGCACCGACGAGCGCGAGCTGGCCCGCCGGTTCGATGAGGGTGTGAGGACGGCCGCGGCGGCAATCGAGGGAATGCGGCGGGTGTTCGAACGGCTTTCCGCGGGGGAGCGTTAGGTCCACCGCGCCGCCGGTCACCGTCAGCCGGAGCCTGCGCGTCGGCCTCGTGACCTCCCGCGTCAGGGCGCGGCATGACCGCGAAGAACCAGGACACTGTCGACGGCGGACCGGAACGTCTCGAGGGGGACCGCACCTCGGATCGCCACGCTGTCGCCTACCACGAAAAAGGGCGTGCTGGTCACTCCCGCCCGTACGGCCGACTCGTAGTCACGCACCTGCAGCGGGGCCGTCTGGTCGTTGCGCAGGCACTCTGCGAAGGAGTCGCCGTCCAGCCCGATGTTCACCGCCCACTCGCGAAACAGCGCGTTGGGGTCTGACGAGGCGGCCCACTCGTCGAGCCGCTCGAACAAGACGTCGTGCATGTTCCAGAACCGCCCCGCAGCTCCGGCGCAGAACGCGGCCTCGATGGCCGTCCAGGCTCGCGGGTGGTTCGAATTCGGAAACGAGATCCAGACGTAGCGGGCGATGCCCGAGCGCACGTAGATGCTGTCGATCGCCCGGTAGGATTCCTTGTAGAAGCGGGCGCAGAACGGGCACTCGAAGTCCGAGATCTCGACGATCCGGATCGGCGCGTCAGGGTCTCCCTTCGAGCGCGCCCGGTCGGCTCGCTCGAGGATCACCGACTGCACGTCCGGCACGATGGCGCCGGATCCGTCCTGCGCCGCTCCCCCGCTCGGCAACCCGAAGAGCAGCGTGGCGGCAACGCCCAGCGCCGCGCCGCCAGGCGTCCTCAACACCGGCGCCCGGCTCACGCGTCCAGCTCCGCCAGGACCTCGGCGGCGTGAGCGGCCGGCTTGACCTTGCGGTACACCTTCTCGATCCGGCCGTCCTCGTCGATCACGAACGTGGAGCGCAGGACGCCCTGATACTCCCGGCCGTACATCTTCTTGGTGCCCCACGCGCCGTACGCCTCCGCCACCTGGTGATCCTCATCGGACAGAAGGGAAAAACCGAGACCGTACTTGTCACGAAACCTCGCGTGCGACGGGATTGGATCCGGGCTCACACCGAGCACGACCGTGTTCCGCTTGTCGAACTGGGGGAGCGCATCGCGGAAGCCGCATGCCTCCTTCGTACAACCGCTCGTGTCGTCCTTCGGGTAGAAGAACAGCACGACGCGTCGCCCGCGCAGATCACTCAACCTGATCGTGTCACCGTCGCTGGACGGGAGAAGAAAGTCGGGGGCGAGGTCTCGGTCCTGGCTCATGAGGCCGCCTTTCTGCCTGCGGGTGCGGTTGGCCGCGTGAGGGTACGGTCCCCTATTCGGATTCAACCGGCTCCGGCGAGCCGGTCGTGTTCCTCGCCCAGGAGCCGGCACGCCGTGCCGACCGCGTCAGCCGTCACTCGGGCGCTTCCGACCGCGAGGCGCAGGGTGAACCGACCTCCGATCGCGGTGTGTGAAAGGAAGACCGGACCACGGGCGTTTACCGCGTGCATGAGCCTGCGGTTCCAGTCGTCGGGATTCGCCCCGTCCGGCGAGCGCGCCCGGAAACAGACGAGGGAGAACGGGTGTGGGGCGACGACGTCGAAGCGAGGGTCGGCGTCGAGCCAGGCGGCAGCCCGGTCCGCGAGCTCGATGTGCCACCGAAGCATGTCCCGGAGGCCTCCCGTCCCCATGCTCCGAAACAGGAACCACAGCTTGAGGCTGCGAAACCGCCGTCCCAGGGCAAGGCCCACATCCATCAGGTCGGTTCCGCCCTCCTCGCTGCGCAGGTACTCGGGAGTGAGGGCCAGGGAGCGTCGCACGGCATCCCTGTCCCTGTACAACAGGACGCTGCAGTCGATCGGCGTCGCCATCCACTTGTGGGGATTCAGCACGATCGAGTCGGCATCGTCCCAGCCCTCGAACTCCGCTCGCTTTTCGGGCAGGGCGGCAGCGGGCCCCGCATAGGCGGCGTCGACGTGCAGCCAAACGTCCAGGTCCCGGCATATGGCAGCGATCTCATGTACCGGATCCACCGCGTTCGAGGAGGTCGTACCGATCGTGGCGCACACCATCACCGGCGTGCGGTCCGACCTTCGATCCGTTTCGATCGCCGCCGCCAGGGCCGACGGCTTCATGCGAAGCAGCTGATCGACCGGGATGCGGTGGACATGGTCCAGGCCGAGACCGGCCGCGATCGCAGCCTTCTCGAGCGAGCTGTGCGCCTGCTCCGACATGTACATGGCCGCGGGGCCGAGATCCTCCCGGCCGGCCAGGCCACGTCGCCGGACGTCGGGCACGGCGCGTTCCCGTGCCGCGATCAGGGCCACGAACGAGCTCGTGGATGCGGTATCCTGGATGACCCCCTCGAATCCATCCGGCAGGCCCACAAAGTGTCGAATCCACTCGATCATCCGCTCCTCGAGCTCGGTGCCGGCCGGCGACGTGCGCCACAGCATCGCGTTCTGGTTGAGCTCAGCGGCCAGAAGCTCGGCGACGATGCCCGCATCGGTGGTGGAGCTGCTGAAATATGCCAGGAAACCGGGGTGATTCCAGTGCGTCAGGCCCGGAACGATCAGGCGATCGAGATCTGCCAGAACGTTGTCCGCACTCTCACCCTTTTCCGGCGGGACCGCCGGTATGTGCGCCGCCACGTCACCGGGTTGGAGAACCGGCAGCACGGGCAGGCCCGGCAGGCGGGCTCGGTACGCGGCGATCCACTCGGCCGCGCGAGCGGTGAGCGCCACGAAGTCGTGCTCGCTCATGCGCCGCCGTCCTCCTGCGGCCTGCGGGCAGTGATCAGCTGCGTGTCCGGGCCGATCGGCGAGCACCGAACCCGGACGAGCCCCGCCTCGGCGAGCCAGGCTTCGTAGTCGGCCAGACGGTACGTGCCACCCGCCTCGGTCGCGAGGAGCATCGTGACGGCGAACAACGCAGCGAACTCCGACCGTCCGCGCACGAAGTCCACGATGGCCAGCGTACCGCCGGGCGCCAGCGATCCGGCCGCACGCCGGAACAGGCTGCGGTTCTGCTCCGGCGCATAGATGTGGCTCACGTTGGCGGCGAGGACGACATCGAACGGACCGCTCGGCAGCTCTCGCAGAAAATCGCCGGGGACCAGGTCCAGGCCGGCGACGCCATCGAGGTCGAACGCCGAGCGAACGTGCGCGACAACCTCGCCCAGGTCGAACAGCGTCACGCGGAGGCCCCGTTCCGCGAACGCTCGCGCGAAGCTGCCCGGTCCTCCTCCGATGTCCAACACGGTGGCCGGTCGATCCGCCCGCTGAAGGATCGCGCCAACCACGGCTTCCACCGTTCCGAGCGGCTTGTTCGCCATGGCATCCATGAAAGCGGGGATCGACTCGGGGCTCGGTCCCCCGCTCCCGGCTCCGGCCTCTCCGGGCGCCACCCCCGTACGCACGGCGACAGGCAACTCACCGCACCAGCGTCGGTGGACGCGCAGCCAGTGCAGGAGAGAGGGACGCTGGAAGTCCGCCGACGCGGAGTCCACCAGGAACGCACGTCCGCCGCCCGTCAACCTGAACGCCCCGCCGTCATACCGGGCGACATCTAGCTCCACGAGCGTACCGAGGACGGTCCGCACGCCGCGTCGTGAAAGGCCGAGTGCGGCGGCCAGCTCGTCCGGCGTGGCTGGACCGGAAGCCAGCGCGTCCACCAGCCCGAGCTCGACGGCCGTGGCAGCCGCTACCGCCCATTCGGCATGTCTTCGAAAGTCCCGCAGCTCGTCCAGCCGTGGCATGGATCCGTTCTCTCCCGGTGGCCGCCCCCTGTGCCATCGGAATGTCCCCCGCCTACCTTGGGCATCGTATGAGCGAACCGCGTATGTCCGCCGACCCGGCGCCGCTACTGGAAGGCTTCCACGACGCCATCGAGGAAGAAGTCCTGGCGATCCAGGACGACCTCGCCCGACGGGGCATCGACCGACCGCTTTCCGCCGGGGGCGGCCACGAGGCGGACTCCGATGCAGCCGGTTTCGTGTACGACTGGTCGCTGTCGCCCGGAAGGTACGTGATCCGGACAGATGACGCAGTGCGTGTGTCCTGCGAGGCCGGTGAGACGAGGGGCTTCGTGACGTCGTTCGATCCGACTACCCGTTCGGTCCGCGTGGCGGTGCACGAATGGCTCGGCCGTCACCCCGGAGTGGCCGAGCTGACCTTCGATCCGACATGGCTTCTGTCGGCGCTCTCCGCCCGACTTCGGAACGTGGAGGCGGAACCGGAGGCCTACCATGTCCCCACGGCGCTCCGCCTGTTCGGACGCGCCTATCCGGAGACGGGAACGCGCGCGCCGGACGTCGATCACCGGGACGGCTTGAACGACTCCCAGTGCGAGGCCCTTGAGCGAATCCTCGGAAGTCGCACACAGCTCGTATGGGGGCCGCCGGGGACCGGGAAGACCCGGCTGCTGGCCCATGCCGGCTGCGCGCTCGGCGCCGAAGGACCGGTGCTGGTGCTCGCGATCACGAACGCAGCGGTCGATGAGGCGGCCCGCCGGATCGCCGCGAGACTCGGAACGGACGCCGTGCGGGATGGCGGGATCGTCAGAGTCGGGGCGGAGCTGAGCGCCACGGGGGACCCGGACCTCTCGCTCGAGGCTGGGATCGAGCGGTCGGAGTCGCGTGGCCCCTCGCGTCTCACGCGTCTTCTCGAGGAGCTGGAGGGGGAGCTGGGGACGCCGCGCAGTGCCCCGGACGCGCCCGACCTGCGAAGCCGCATCGCGCGAGTCGCCGCCCGGGCTCGCGCCGACGCGTCGCCGGGCGTGCTCACGCGCGTGGGCCACGTGGCCCTCGCGTACCAGCGAGCGGCGACCCGAGTGCTGAGCGCCGCGGACCTCGTGCTGACGACCTTCGCGCGGCTCACGCTGCGAGACGATCTGTGGAATCTCCGGTTCCGCTCACTTCTGGTGGACGAGTCCAGCTCCGCTCCCCTGCCGTATCTGTTCGTCGGAGCCTGCTTGGCGTCCGAGCGGGTCGTGGTGTGTGGCGACTTCCAGCAGCTTCCGGCCGTCGTGCTGTCGAGCGGCGAGGTAGCCGGGCGGTGGATGCGTCGGGACATATTTCAGGAAGCAGGCGTGATCGATCCCGCGGCCGGGCGTGATCTGCCGGATCCGCGCGACACGCTGTGCTCCATGCTGCGCCGGCAGTATCGCATGGCGCCGGCCATACGCGGCATCGTGTCCGACCTGTTCTACGGAGGGCGACTGGAAGACGCGGCGGTCGTGTCGAAGCGAGGTACGGCGTTTCCGCCGCTCGTGCTGGCTGACACGGCGGGGCTCTCGCCCCGCGTGGAACGGGCCGAGGGCTCGCGCGGCAACGAGGTACACGTGGAGGTCGTTCTGCAGATACTGGAGCTGCTCGGTCGGAGCGGTGTGGCGGACGTGGGAGTCGTGACGCCGTACCGGCTCCAGGCTCGCCGCATCGCGCAGCAGGTCCGCCGCCGACTCGGACGGGCGGCACCGCGTGGCCTCGAGGTTGCCACGATTCACCGCTTCCAGGGACGCGAAAAGACAGCGATCATCGTAGACACGGTGGACGCGCCGCCCGGCGGAAGCTGGTTCCTGAACGAGGTTCGCAACCCGGATTTCCCGCGTCTCCTCAACGTAGCCCTGTCCAGGAGCCGAGAGGGCCTCATACTGGTGGGCACCTCCGACGGTCTGCGGCACACCCTGCCGTCGGACGCTCTGCTCGTCCGCGTGCTGGATCGGGTGCGCGACACCGGCCGCGTTCTGGATGCCAGGCACCTGGCCGCCTCGGCGGACGAGCTCGGGTGGACCTGACCTTCCGCGCTGGGCGGCCGCGCCTTGCGGCCAGCGGGTCTCTGGAGACCTCGTGCCGATGCCACCGGGTTTCCTGAGCAGAAGCAGCGTCGCACGGGGATCGGTGGAATGATTTTTTCAAAACTTTCTACTTCCTCCGGAATCGGGGTTGACGCAAAAAAAAATGATTGTATAATGGTTGCGTGCCGCGGAGGAGGCACCGGCAAGATCCGGTAGGCCGCTGCACCGAACAACGCAACGACGGGTTGTCCGGGGTGGATGACTCAGCTCCTTGTGAGCGAGAGAGACCACACAGCTGACCGGGCAGACGGATCCAGGCCTGTCGGTTCTTGGAAGGAAAGCGCAACCGACCAAGAAGACGCGTACGGTGTGAAAAATGTATCCTCCCTCAGCCCCTGGAGTGTTTCGGCACGCCAGGGGCTGAGTACATCTACCCGTCGTCCTCCCCGGAACGCAGGCGTGAACGCGGCGCGTGACGACACGCGAGTGTGGCTCCCATCATACCAGGTCGAAATCGATCGCTGGCGCATCCGACAAGACCGGCGGGCCAGGGCTGGAGGAGAGGAATGGATGTTCGGGTGAAGGTGGACGAGTTTTTAAAAAACGTACGTGGAAAACATGTTGACAAGATGTGGAAAACGGTCAAAATGTACCGCAGAGGGGTAACTTCGGTGGCGTGAGGATGGGGAGCGGGTTATCCACGTGGTGTGGATTGGTGCGCAGAGTGGGGCGGTTCGGGTCGGTACTGTGAGCGAAGGAGGGATCGGTGAGAGCGGTCGTGCAGCGGGTGTCGAGCGCGAGCGTGCAGGTGGAAGGGCGGACGGTGGGCGAGGTCGGACGAGGCTTGCTCGTGTTCGTGGGATTCGCCGCGGGCGACGGAGGGGAGGAGTTGGAGTGGATGGCCTCGAAGCTCAGGGGACTTCGGGTATTCGCGGATGAAGAGGGCCGCATGAACCGGGATGTGGGGGAAGCGGGCGGTGAGATGCTGATCGTGTCCCAGTTCACGCTGTACGGCGAGGTGACGCGGGGCCGTCGACCCTCGTTCATCGGAGCCGCGCCGCCGGACGAAGCGCGAAGTCTGTACGACCGCTTCGTCGACACGTGCCGCTCCGGTTCCGTGCCCGTCGCGACGGGAGAGTTCGGCGCGAAGATGGAAGTGTCGCTCTCCAACGACGGCCCGGTGACGCTCGTGATCGAACGTTGACGGTGCGGCTCGTCCTGGCCTCGGGATCGCCCCGAAGGCGGGCGATACTCGACCTGCTGGGTCTTGCGTACGCGGTTCGCCCACCCACGGTGTCGGAGACCCTCCGCGTCGGTCAGGCTCCGGAAGTGGAGGCGGATCGACTGGCCGTGGAGAAGGCGCTGGCGACGCCGGCGGAGCGGGACGAGCTGCTGCTGGCGGCCGACACTCTGGTCGCACTGGACGATGAGATCCTCGGCAAGCCGGAGGATCCAGCGCACGCTCTGCGCATGCTGGCCCGATTACAGGGCCGGCGGCACGAGGTGTTCACGGGACTCGCGCTGTCGCTGAACGGGAGCACGTGCTCCGGGGTGGCACGCACCGAGGTGTGGTTCCGATCGCTTGATGAGGCGGAATGTGCCGAATACGTTGCGACGGGCGAACCACTGGACAAGGCGGGCGCGTACGGCATTCAGGGGCTCGGAGCGGCTCTGGTGGAGCGGATCGAGGGCGAGTACTTCAACGTGATGGGCCTTCCCGTGCAGCTGTTCCTGTCACTGCTCGGTCGGTTCGGTCTGCGGTACCGGTTCGGGTGCTTGGAGACCGTGTGACCGCGCCCCTCTCCACCCGGGCTCGGGCATGAGCAGCGGCGCCGTCCTCGCGATCGACCAGGGGACTACCGGAAGCCGCACCCTCATCATTGACGCCTCCGGCCACATCGTGGCGACGGCGTACCGCGAGTTCCGCCAGTACTTTCCCGCTCCCGGCCACGTTGAGCACGATGCCGATGAGATCTGGGAATCGGTCCACGCGACGGTGCGTGAAGCCCTTCGAGAGGCCAGTCTTTCCCCGGCCGACGTCGCGGCCATCGGGATCACGAACCAACGGGAGACCACCGTCGTGTGGGATCGGGCCACCGGCAGGCCGCAGGCCCCCGCGATCGTGTGGCAGGACCGCCGGACGGCCGATCGGTGCGCCGAGCTGAGAAGTGAAGGACTCGAGGGCGACATCCGGGCGCGCACCGGACTCGTCCTCGATCCCTACTTTTCGGCCACCAAGCTCGAATGGCTGCTCGATCGCAACGACGGTTGGAGAGAACGCGCGGCCGCCGGCGATTTGCTGTTCGGCACAGTGGACAGCTGGATCGTGTTCCGCCTCACGGGCGGACGGGTGCACGCGACGGAGCATACGAACGCATCCCGTACGCTCCTGTACGCGCTCGACGCGGGCGACTGGGACCCGGTTCTGTGCGAAATGTTCGGCGTCCCGACCACCATGCTTCCGCGCGTTCTGAGCTCCGCGGACGATTTCGGCCTCACGGATCCGGAGGTCTTCGGGGCGGAGGTCCCGGTGACGGGAGTGGCTGGCGATCAGCAGGCGGCGCTATACGGCCAGGGAGCATGGTCGGCGGGCGAGGCCAAAAACACCTACGGAACGGGCGCCTTCACGCTTCTGCACACGGGCCCGGTCCGCGGTCCTGACGTGCCCGGCGTCCTGACGACCGTCGCCTGTGGCCCGACGGGCGAGCGCGCCTTTGCCTACGAGGGGGCCATTCTCGTGGCGGGAGCCGCGGTCCAGTGGCTGCGCGACGGACTCGGTCTCGTCCGCGATGCGGCACAGTCGGAGGCGATGGCCCGATCGGTGCCGTCGACGGAAGGGGTCGTGTTCGTGCCGGCCCTGACCGGGCTCGGGACCCCGTACTGGGAACCGCACGCGCGGGGAACCATCGTCGGACTCTCCCGCGGCACCCGGGTCGAGCACCTCGTGCGCGCGGCGCTCGAGGCCATGGCCTTCTCCACGGTCGTCGCCCTGGAGGCCATGGTGGAGGGAGCGGGGGCGGATCTGCGCTCGCTGCGGGCGGACGGTGGGGCGGCGCGCAACGACTGGCTGATGCAGTTCCAGGCCGATCTGCTCGGTGTGCCGGTTCACCGGCCCGCCGCGACCGAGCTCACGGCGATCGGCGCCGCCGGCCTGGCCGGCTGGGGGGCCGGCGTGTGGAAGACGCCCGACGCGTTTCTGGCGGCTCACGGATCGCAGTCCGTCTTCGATCCGGATCCAGCGGCCGCGGATGCCGGTCGCCGGGGATTGCGAGAGTGGCGGCGCGCCGTCGATGCGGCGCTGCACTGGGCCGGAACGGGGAACGAACGGTGAGAGCGACCCGCGCAGGGGAGCGGTCGGGCTCGAGCGACACGATGGGCCGCCAACCGGTGCGCATCGGTGTCATCGGCTCGTCTCAGGTCGATCAGGAAACCTGGGCTACGGCCCTGGCCGTCGGGAGAGCGCTTGCCAGAGCCGAAGCACTGGTGGTGTGCGGTGGCGGTGGCGGCGTGATGGCGGCCGCGGCGCAGGGAGCAGCTTCGGAAGGCGGCGGCGTTCTGGGGATCCTGCCGGGCAACGACCCGCAGGCCGCAGCGCCGGGCGTGTCGATCCCGCTCCCGACCGGATTCGGAGAGGCGCGGAACGCGCTCGTCGTGAAGGCCTCGGAGGCCGTGATCGCCGTCGCCGGGGGATGGGGAACGGTGAACGAGGCGTCTTTGTGCATGAAGATTGGACGCCCACTGGTCGGCGTGCGGGATTCGCTCGGGGAGCGGTTCGCGATCGAGCGCTTCGAGGATCCCGAGGCGGCCGTCGCGCGCGCCCTCGAGCTGGCCGTGGAATGGCGCGAAGGTCGGGCGCGATCGGAACACTCCGTCCGGTAGCTCGCCGGACGCTCATGCGGGAGGCGATGTGATAGCGGTCTACGTGTTCGGCGGTATCATGGCCATTCTCATCGCGGCGGTGATCTTTGCCCCGCTGATCGAGGGCCGTCGCGCCGCGGAGTCCGGATTCGAAGATTCGGCAGCCCGACGCAAGGAGGACGCCCTCGAGGCCCTTCGAGAGCTCGAGTTCGAGTACCAGACGGGCAAGGTCGCCGAAGAGGACTATGCCGCGCTCCGGGCACGGTACGCCCGCGCGGCCCTCGCGGCGCGCGATGAGCTGGGCGAGGAGACCGCCGCCGCCGCGTGTCCGAGCTGCGGATCGGATCTCAAACAGGGAGCGAAGTACTGCTCCCACTGCGGCGCTGCGCTGGGCTGACAGGATCGCGCATGGACCGGGACCTCGTAGACCTCCGCTCGGATACCGTCACCCGGCCGACCGCCGGCATGCGACGCGCCATGGCCGAGGCCGTGGTTGATGACGACGTGCTCGGTAAGGACCCCACGGTCGATCAGCTCGAGCGCCGTGTGGCCGAGCTGCTCGGCAAGGAGTCGGCGCTGTTCTTTCCCTCGGGCACGCAAGCCAACCAGACGGCGATTCTGCTTCACACTCGCCCCGGAAGCGAGGCGATCTGTGAAGCCGCATCGCACGTGTTCCACTACGAGATGGCCGATGTCGCCTGGCTGGCTGGCGTACAGCTGCACGCCGTGAGCTCGGATCGGGGGGGCCTCGCAGCGGCCGACGTCGCTCGCACCGTACGGCCCGGCGACCGGCACCACCCTCCGACGACACTCGTGTGTGTCGAGAACACGCACAACATGCACGGAGGTGCCGTCGTGCCCCTCCGCACGATGAGCGTGATCCGCGAGCTGGCCGCGTCGCGATCGCTTCCGGTCCACCTAGACGGGGCCCGGCTGTGGAACGCCGCGGTCGCCTCGGGGGAATCGCTGGAGGAGCACGCCGCATGCGCGGACACGGTGATGGTGAGCCTCTCCAAGGGACTCGGTTGTCCCATCGGCTCGCTGCTCGCCGGTCCGGGGCCGTTGATCCACGAGGCGTGGTCGATTCGCAAGCGGCTCGGGGGTGGCATGCGTCAGGTCGGCATCCTGGCAGCCGCCGGGCTGTGGGCTCTCGATCATCACCTGGATCGGCTCGAGGAGGACCATCGGCGCGCCCGGCGTCTCGCGAACGGTTGCGATGGTATCGATGGCCTGCACGTCGTCCCACCGGACTCGAACATCGTGATGATCGACGTCGAACGGCCGGATATCGGGGCGCCCGATGTCGCGGACAGGATGGAGAAGCACGGCGTATGGATCCTGTCGGCTGGACCCGATCGGCTACGGGCGGTCACGCACCTGGACGTTGACGACGCGGGAATCGACAGGGCCGTCGAGGCATTCCGGCAGGTGCTGGGATAGCGCCACGCCCCCGGGGGGCGCAGTCGGCGCGGGCTGAACGGGATTGACTCCGTGGTGAGGCCGGGAGGCCAGCCTGTACACGCGGGCCAGGGTCAAAAAACCGAAGAAATTGCGAAAGTCGGAGCCCTCCCGTATACTGGCCAGTGAGGCACCGGAACAGGCATCCAGGAAGAGGCGGCGATGGCACTCGAGCTGAACGAAGACCGGAGGAAGGCGCTGTCCGTGGCGATCAACCAGATCGAGCGACAGCATGGCAAGGGCGCGATCATGCGATTGGGCTCCGACAAGGCCCGCGTGAAGACCGAGTCGATCTCGACCGGTGCTCTATCGCTGGATCACGCGACGGGGATCGGTGGAGTGCCCCGGGGTCGGGTCTCGGAGATCTACGGGCCGGAATCCTCCGGGAAGACGACCCTCACACTGCACGTGATCGCCAACGCGCAGAAGGCCGGTGGGGTTGCGGCCTTCGTGGATGCCGAGCACGCGCTCGACGTGGGGTACGCCGAGAAGCTCGGGGTCGATGTCGAGAACCTGCTCGTGTCGCAGCCCGACACGGGCGAGCAGGCCCTGGAGATCGCCGAGGTGCTCGTTCGCTCGGGGGCTCTCGACGCCGTCGTGGTGGATTCTGTCGCCGCGCTCGTCCCGCGAGCCGAGATCGAAGGGGAGATGGGAGATTCCCACGTCGGATTGCAGGCTCGCCTGATGTCTCAGGCCTTGCGCAAGCTGACGGGAGCGATCGGACGTTCGAACACGGCCGTGATCTTCACCAACCAGATCCGGGAGAAGATCGGGGTGATGTTCGGCAACCCGGAGACGACGTCCGGTGGTCGGGCCCTGAAGTTCTATGCGTCTCTGCGCCTGGACATTCGCCGGATCGCCTCCATCAAGGATGGCAACGAGCAGGTGGGGAACCGCACTCGGGTCAAGGTCGTCAAGAACAAGTGCGCGCCGCCGTTCCGCCAGGCCGAATTCGACATCATGTTCAACGAGGGGATCAGTCGCACGGGGATCCTCGTCGACATAGGCGAAGATCAGGGGATCGTGAAGCGCTCGGGCGCCTGGTACTCGTATGGCGACGATGTTCGCCTCGGGCAGGGACGGGAGAACGCCAAACTGTTCCTGGCGGAGAACGCGGATATCGCGGACGAGCTGGAGATCCAGCTGCGGCGTGCGCTCGGACTGGACGCCCCCGAGGAGCAGCCGGAACCGTCGGCGGACGTGGTGGCGACGCCGGAGGCGTCCGACGCGGCTGAAGTCCCGGCAGCCGGATAGACCCGCGCGGCCGGCGCCGACCGCATCGTTCGCCACACACCGCCCTCGCTTCGAGATGCCTCGCATCACGATCCTCGAGCCCGCCCGTGGCCATCCGGGCCGCTTCCAGTTCCAGGTCGGCGAGCACGCGCCGCGCCGCGTATCCGCGGATCTGTGTCGGCGCCTGCATCTGGTCGTCGGACGGGAGCTGTCGCAGGACGAGGTCAGACACGTCCTGCACGAGGCCGGATCCGAGGAGGCGATGGACGCCGCGCTGGGGTACCTCTCCCACCGGCCACGCACTCGGGTCGAGCTCCTTCGACATCTGCGTGCCCGGGGGCTCGCGGAACATGCCGAGGCCGTAGTGATCCGTTGCGAAGAGCTCAACTACGTCGACGATGCAGCGTATGCCCGATCGTTCGCGCGACACCGAATCCGCATGCGACCGCGCGGCACACTCCGCCTTGTGTCCGAGCTTCTGGGGCGTGGCGTGGACCGGGACACCGCCGAGCGGGGCGTCGGGGAGGCGCTGAGCGAAGAGCGGGTCACGGAAGCCGACCTCCTGCGGAGCGCCGCCCGGCGCCGCCTTCCGGCGCTGCGCGATCTCGACCGACCGGTCGCGCGACGTCGGCTCGCGGTCTACCTTGCGCGCCGCGGCTTCCGGCGGGAATCGGTGCGGCGCGCAGTCGATGATCTCCTGCCCGAGCGTCCCGACGACCCCTCGAGCTGAACGCTCCGCGGCCGGCCAGCACCGGCGCCGGCTGCGTCCGCGGCCGACGGAAAGCGATCCCGGGCCGATTGTACGTTTCTCACCGGCGCGGCATATTCCCCCACACGGACGGATTCGGACACGCGAGGCGTCCACCCGACGAGACGAGAGCTGTCGAACGACATGACTTCAGGCGAAATCCGCTCGAGATTCGTGGAGTACTTCGAGCGCCACGGTCACATCCATCTGCCCAGCGGCGGCCTGGTGCCGGAGGACGATCCGACGCTGCTGTTCGCCAACGCAGGAATGGTGCAGTTCAAGAAGGCGTTCGTCGGAGAGTCCGAGCCGCCGGCGGCCCGCGCCGTGACGTATCAGAAGTGCCTCCGGGTCAGCGGGAAGCACAACGACCTGGAAGAGGTCGGACGAACCGCCCGTCACCACACGTTCTTCGAGATGCTCGGCAATTTCTCGTTCGGAGATTACTTCAAACGAGACGCGATCGCCTTCGCGTGGGAGTTCGTGACGGATGAGCTCGGGCTGGAGCCGGACCGGCTGTGGGCCACGGTCCACCACACGGACGATGAGGCCGCCAACCTGTGGACCGAGCTCACGCCGATTCCGGCCAAGCGGGTCCTGCGCCTCGGGGACAAGGACAATTTCTGGCAGATGGGCGACACGGGACCGTGCGGGCCATGCTCCGAGATCCACTACGATCTGCGGTCGTCAGACGCACCGCGGGAGCTCACGGACCGGGAGTTCGCCGAGCTCGGTGAGGCCGATGAGTTCATGGAGATCTGGAATCTGGTCTTCATGCAGTTCGAGCGCTCGGCCGAGGGCGATGCGCCGCTTCCTGCGCCGTCGATCGACACGGGCGCCGGGCTGGAGCGGATCGCTGCGATCGTGCAGGGGACCCGCACCAACTACCACACGGACCTGTTCCTCCCGATCATCCGGGAAGCGGAGGAAGCCGTCGGTCGGCGGTATTCCACAATGCCGGGTGATTGGGACGACGGGCTGCCGTTTCGGGTTCTCGCTGATCACGCCCGAGCGGTCGCGTTCATGCTGGCCGACGGCGTATTTCCGTCGAACGAGGGACGCGGCTACGTGCTGCGCCGGGTCCTGCGGCGCGCCGGACGCTACGCGTGGCTGCTCGGGCGACGCGAGCCCACCCTCGACCGGCTCGTGGGGACGGTGGCCGACCTCATGAAGCGAACCTACCCCGAGCTCGCGCATCGACGGGACCACCTCGTGCGCACGACGCGGGCCGAGGAGGAGAGGTTCCTGGAGCGCATCGATGCGGGGATGGGGAGGTTCGACGAGCTGGTTTCCCCCGGCGGCTCCGGCTCGATTCCCGGAACCGAGGCCTTCCGATTGTACGACACCTACGGCTTCCCGCTCGACCTGACGGAGCTGATGGCCGCCGAGCGGGGCTATTCGGTCGACGTGTCCGGGTTCGAGAGCGCGCTGGAGGAGCAGCGACGGCGCTCGCGCGAGGATCGTATGGCCGCCGCGGCGGTCGCCGATCTCAGCGAAGAGATCGTCGCCGCGGCACGGACGGTCACGGCGGACGAGCCCCAGGTATTCGTGGGATACGACCGTCTGCACGTCGAGACGTCCGTCGCGGCGCACGTCCGGCTGAACGGCGTGTACGCGCTCGTGCTGCGGCAGAATCCGTTCTACGCGGAGGCCGGCGGCCAGGTCAGCGATCAGGGTTTCGTGCGCGGCGCCACCTGGGAGCTGGTCGTGGAGTCGGTCGTACGCAACGATCGGGGACAGATCGTTCTCATCGGCGAGCTGACGGACGGCGAGGTGCCGGAGAGCCCGGGGACCGTCCTCGCATCGGTGGACGAGGGGACGCGACGTGACACCGAGCGGAATCACTCCGCCACGCATCTCCTGCACGCGGCGCTGCGCGCGGAGCTCGGCGAGCACGTGCAACAGGCCGGCTCCCTGGTGGCACCCGATCGGCTTCGATTCGATTTCAGCCACACCGGCCCGCTGTCGGGAGACGAGCGGCACCGCGTCGAGGCAAGCGTCAACCGGTCGATCTGGGACAACGTCGCGCTCGAAGTCGGGCACCGAGAGTACCGGGAAGCCCTGGAGAACGGAGCGATGGCCCTGTTCGGAGAGAAGTACGGGGACGTGGTGCGCGTGGTGAGCGTTCCCGGGGTGAGCATGGAGCTGTGTGGCGGGTGCCACGTGCGCAGCACGGGTCAGATCGGACTGTTCCGCATCACGGCCGAGACGGGTGTGGCAGCCGGCATCCGGCGAATCGAGGCGGTGACCGGGCCCCAGGCCTACGCGAAGGTGCTCGAGGCGGACGATCTCGTCGGCACACTGGCGACGCGCCTGCGAGCGGTCCCCGCCGATCTGTCGCGGCGCCTCGAGAACCTGCTCGCGGAGAAGACCACGCTGGAGGAGCGTCTGCAGGACCGGCACGGACGGGACGCGGAGGACACGGTGGCCTCGGTCGTGGACTCAGCCGACGAGCTTCCGGGCGGCGGGCGGCTCGCCACGGGAAACATCGATCTCCCGGCGGGATCCGACCTCGCGGCCTTCGGGGACCTGCTGCGAGAGCGTATCGAGTCGGGGGCGGCGATTCTCCACGTGCGAGCGGGCTCCGGCGAGAAGTCCGCGTTCCTCGGGGTGGTTACCGACGATTGGATCGGACGTGGCCTGAAGGCCGGAGACCTGGTGGCCGCGGCCAGCCGGGCCACGGGATCGGGGGGCGGTGGCCGGCCGCATCTCGCGCAGGGCGGTGTCGGAGATCCGACTCTCGTCGGCGAAGCGCTCAGGGCAGCGGCGGGCCGGGCGCGGGATGTAGCCGCCGCAGCCGGCCCGTGAATACGGACCCGACCCGCGCCTGGCTCGCGACCCGGTTGCAGGATTCCCCGCCCGAGCTGGCGCTTGCCATCCGGCGACTCCTGGAGTGTGCGCCGTCGCTGAACCTGGATGATCCTCCGAGCGCCCTGGCCTGCGTGGCCGTGACGGCCCTGGAAGAGGTAGCCGGGGGCGCGGGCAACCGAAGCGAAGCGCTTCGCCTGCTGGCCGCAGACGCGACGCTGACATACGCCTTCGAGGCGGCGGCCGAGGCGGGCACGGTGGCGGAGCTGGCCGCCCGGTTCGGGGTACAGGGTGAGCTCGGACGGCGCCTGATCGCGGCGTCGAGAGCGGTTCCGGCGGCCGGGGGCAAGGCGCGTTGAGCGACCCGGAGCTCGTCGACCTGCACTGCCACCTGGTGCCGGGCGTCGACGACGGCGCGCCCGACGTGGACCACGGCCTCGAGCAGCTGCGCCGGTTCCGGGATCTCGGAATCCGGACGGTGGTCACCACACCCCACCTCGCTGCAAGTGACACCGGAGGACGGGCGAGGGCAGCGATTGACGAAGCGTTCGCGCGCCTCGCAGCAGCGGCCTCAGAGGAAAGCCCGGACGTGTCACTCGGCCTGTCCTACGAGATACGCCTGGATGATCCGGACTCGGACCTGGCCGATCGAGACCTCGGACTCGGCGAAGGAGGTTGCCTGCTGGTCGAGTTTCCCATGCTCGCCATGCCCGCTTACCCGGATCGGATGCTGACGGTCGTGACCTCGGCGGGCTGGATTCCGGTTCTCGCGCACCCGGAGAGATATGCCGGGATCGAGGTCGGGTACGGCTGGATCGGTCGCTGGCGGGAGATGGGGGCGCTGATGTGTGCCAACGCAGGAAGTCTGTGGGGCGAGCACGGAGCCGAGGCCCAGAGGGTGGTGCGACGCATGCTGAGCGAGGGTGCGGTCGACCTCATCGCTTCGGACAACCACGCCCGGCCGCGTCGGGCGGCGACCGTGCGACAGGCCCACGACTTCCTGGTCGATGCCGGGTGGGCGGAGCAGGCATCGCTCCTCACGGCGACCAATCCCGCCGCCGCGCTGCGTGGCGGCGCGGTAGCCACCGTCCCACGGTGCGAGCTCGGATCCGCGTGGGCGGGCCGATTGCGGCGATTCGTCAGGAGGGCATGAGGTGACAACCGACTCCGGGGATCTCGTACGGGCGCATCTGGAGCAGCTATCTGCCCTCGCCGCACAGGCGGCCGTCGACCTGCCGCGGCTGGCGTCGCGCTATGCGGAGCTTGTGCGCCACACCCTCGAGACCGGGGGACGCTTGTTTTACGCCGGGAACGGGGGCAGCGCGGCCACCGCGGAGCACATAGCCACGGAGTACGTCGTGCGGCTGCGGCGCGAACGGCAGCCCCTGCCAGCGATCGCGCTCACGTCCAGCACCGCTACCATGAGCGCGGCGGCCAACGACTTCGGGTTCGAGGCCGTATTTGCGCGGGCGATGCGGGCGTACGCCGCCCCGGGTGATCTCTTGATCCTGCACTCGACGAGCGGCAACTCGCGTAATCTCCTCGAAGCAGCCCGGGTGGCCGGGGAGATTCCCGTCACCACCGTCGCGCTCCTGGATCGTGACGGTGGCGAGCTGGCATCGCGTGTCGATCTGGCCATCCGTGTTCCCGCCTCCGATCCGGCGTCCGTGCAGGAGCTGCAATTGGCGATCGAGCATGCGGTGGCGGACATCGTCGACGAGTGGTTCGCCGGGGCGAAAGGCTTCGAGACAGGATGAGCGGCAGCGATGCGGCGGCCGCCGCCGGTGCGTCCCGGGATTCAGTCCTGGCAGTTCCTGGGCTCGCCGGCCGAAAGGCCCTCGTGACGGGCGGATCGCGAGGAATCGGACGGGCCGTCGCCGTCATGCTCGCGCGAGCCGGCTCCGCCGTCGGGATCGGCTTCCGACGCGACGCGGCCGCGGCTGAGGCGACGCTGGCCGCCGTACGAGGGGCTCGCCTCGAGACGGGACCGGACACTCCGACCGAGGCGTGGGCGGAGCCGGCCGACCTGACGGACGCGGCGGACGTGGATCGATTGTTCGAGCGTTGTGATGCGGAGTTCGGTGGCACGCTCGACATCTTCGTGGGGAACGCCGGGGTGTGGAACCCGGCGCCATGTCCCCTCACCGACCTCGAGCTATCCGAATGGCACGGGATGCTGGCCGGCAATCTGACGTCCGTCTTCCTGAGCACGAGGGCGGCGGCGCGCCGGATGAACGACGGGGGGCGGATCATCCTGATCTCATCCACGGCGGCACAGCGCGGCGAGGCGGGGCACGCGCACTATGCCGCATCCAAGGGCGCCGTCCAGTCGCTGGTTAAGTCCCTTGCCGTGGAGCTCGGGCCGGCGGGGATCACGGTGAATGCCGTGGCGCCGGGTTGGGTCGAGACGGACATGACAGCCAGCGTGCTGCGGGGACCCGGTCGGGACCTGATTCGCGATGCGTCTCCGCTGCGGCGTGTGGCGGGACCGGAGGATGTCGCGGGTCCGGTGCTCTTCCTGTCCAGCGATCTGGCCCGACACGTGACGGGAGAGATTCTCAACGTGAATGGAGGCGCCGTCCTGTGCGGCTGAGAGGCCTCCGATCGCGCAACGGATGCCCGGGCGGATGAGTCGACCGCTCCCGTTTCGTCCACCCGCCGGGCTCCGGGAGGTATCCGATCGCCTGGAGGAAGCGGGCCACGAGGCGTGGGCGGTTGGCGGCGCGGTGCGTGACGCCGTGCTCGGCCGGCCGCGCTCCGATTGGGATCTGGCGACGGGTGCGACGCCGGACGAGGTGCGACATCTGTTCCGGCGCACGGTGCCGCTCGGGATCGAGCACGGAACGGTAGGGGTGATCGCCTCGGATGACTCCATGTACGAGGTGACCACGTTCCGGCTGGACGTCGAGACCGATGGGCGCCACGCCGTGGTCCGCTTCGCAGAATCCGTCGATGAGGACCTCGCACGTCGCGACTTTACGATCAACGCCATCGCGTGGCGACCCGCCACGGATGAGCTGCGCGATCCGTATGGCGGTCAGAGGGATCTCGCGGCCGGCCGACTGCAGGCCGTGGGGGACGCTGCGCGTCGCTTCGCGGAGGACTACTTGCGCGTTCTCAGGGGTCTGCGCTTCGCCGGCGTGTACGGCATGAAGATCGAGAGCGCGACGCGGGCGGCCATGGAAGCGGCGACGAGCCGTCTGGACCGGCTGTCGGCCGAGCGCGTGCGCGAGGAGCTGCTGAAGGTGCTGTCGACGGACCGACCGTCGGCGTCCCTCGCCCTGTACCGGGACGTCGGCGCCTTGGAATCATGGTACCCGGAGCTCGCCGCCGCGGCCCGCGCGACGGAGTGGGAGTCGACGCTCTCTGCCGTGGACGCCGTACGTACTCACCGGGTATTTCTGCGGCTGATCCGACTACTACTGCCGTCGGGCGACTCGGGCGCCGAAGCCGTATCGGACCGGGCGGCGCCTGCAGAGGGTGTGCTTCGGCGCCTGAAGTTCTCGAACGCCGACATTCGAAGAGGAGCGCACCTCGCTCGCCATCACCTGCCGCTCGTCCATCCGGCCGATTCCGCCGCCCAGATCCGCGAATGGCTGCACGAAGTAGGCGTGGAGCACGCTCGCGATCTGTTCAGGCTCCACTTTGCCGATAGCCGCGCGGCGAAGGACGGAGAGAGTGCCCGTGCGCTGGCCTTTACGTGGGGGAGGGTGCACTCCGAGCTCCTGCGCGGCTCGCCACTCGGCCTCACGGATCTGGCGGTGGACGGAACCGATCTCCTGGAGATGGGACTGCCGCGCGGTCCGCTCGTCGGCCTCATGCTGGAGGAGCTTCTCGCCCAGGTGCTGGAAGCGCCGGAGGCCAACGAGAGGCAGGAGCTGCTGCGACGAGCACAGGAGCTGATCCGACTGGGCCACCTGGATCGACCCCCGGGCGGCACCTCGTGAACGGAGAGCCGGATCTGTTCGGCCCGGACGTCGGCCGGCCGGCTGCCGAGTTTCCGGATAGCGGGGAGGGAGCTCCGCTCGCGGCGCGGATGCGACCGCGCACGCTCGACGAGATCCGCGGCCAGGACACTCTCGTGGGGGAGGGCGGTCCACTGCGAGAGCTGATCGAGAAGGACCGCGTGCCGAGCCTCATCTTCTGGGGCCCCCCGGGATGCGGAAAGACAACGCTCGCGGGGATCATAGCGCGACGGACCGGTGCGCGCTTCGAGCCGTTCTCCGCGGTGACCGAAGGCGTGGGTCGGGTTCGGGAGCTGATCCGGCAGGCCTCCGAACGTCGGCGCGCCACGGGCCGGGACACCATTCTGTTCGTCGACGAGATCCACCGATTCAACAAGAGCCAGCAGGACGCCTTCCTCCCGCACGTGGAGTCGGGGACGGTCACCCTCATAGGCGCCACCACGCAGAACCCGAGCTTCGAGGTCGTGGGTCCTCTGCTGAGCCGCACGCGCGTCTTCGTGCTGGAGGCGCTCGAACCGACCGACATTGCCGATCTGTGCAGGAGAGCTCTCGAAGACGAGGAGAGGGGCCTCGGTGCCCGACGACTCTCGATCGACGAGCGGGCGCTGCGACGGTTGGCCGAGGTGGCGGACGGAGACGCGCGACGCGCTCTCAACGCGCTGGAGACGGCCGCCGACCTGGCGCCGGCCGGAGCCACCATCGACAGCGCTGCGATCGAAGCGGCTCTCCAACGTCGGTTCGCCCGGTACGACAAGGCGGGCGAGGAGCACTACAACCTGATCTCGGCCCTCCACAAGTCGGTGCGGGGCTCCGATCCGGATGGAGCCCTCTACTGGCTGGCCCGCATGCTGGACGGCGGGGAGGATCCGATGTACATCGCTCGCCGCCTCGTGCGCATGGCCATCGAGGACGTCGGCCTGGCGGATCCCTCCGCCCTGTCGTTGAGCATCGCGGCGCGGGACGCGTATCACTTCCTCGGCACTCCGGAAGGCGAGCTGGCATTGGCCGAAACGTGCCTCTACCTCGCGGCGGCGCCCAAGTCGAACACGGTGTACCTCGCCATGGGCGAGGCGCGCCGCGCCGCACGAGAGACTCCGGCGGAGCCGGTCCCGCTGCACATTCGGAACGCTCCGACGGAGCTGATGCGAGACCTGGGCTACGGCTCCGGGTATCGGTACGACCATGATTGGGACGGGGCGGTGGCTCCCCAGACGTATCTGCCGGATGTGCTCTCGGGGACACGATTCTACCGGCCGGGACGACGCGGCGCCGAGGAGGACATCGCACGTCGACTGGAGAGGGTGCGCTCCATCCGAGCCGGGGATCCCGCCGGGAAGGAGCCGTCCGACGCCTGATCTGATCGAGATCCACACGCCGCCGGAACGGGCCCTCCTGGTGGCCGCACCCCGCATGGACGAGCCGCAGCGCGTGGTGGACGAGCACCTCGCGGAACTGAGACGTCTGGCGGACACGGCGGGCGCCGAGGTGTCCGGTACCGCCGTGCAGCGACTGGAAGCGCCGCATCCGGCGCTCTACATCGGTCGCGGCAAGGCGGAGCAGCTCCGGGCGACCGCCGACCGCGACGGCACGACCCTGGTCGTGTTCGACGAGGACCTGACGCCCGCGCAGGGGGTCGCGCTCGAGACGGCCCTGGGGCGGCGCGTCATGGACCGGACCGAGCTCATCCTCGACATCTTCGCCCTGCGGGCCCGCACGGCCGAGGCGCGCATGCAGGTCGAGCTGGCCCAGCTGCAGTATCTCCGTCCGCGCCTGAAGCGCATGTGGAACCACCTGTCCCGCATTCAGGGAGGGATCGGAATGCGCGGACCGGGCGAGACGCAGCTCGAGACCGACCGCCGGCTGATGGATCGGCGGATCGCCCGACTCCGACGCGAGCTGGGGCACATCGCGAGCTCGCGTCGTACGCGCCGCCGGCGACGTCACACGGAGTTCCGGGTGACTCTCGTCGGGTACACGAACGCCGGAAAGTCGTCGATCCTCCGCTCCCTGTCCGGGGCGCGGCTGTTCGTGGAAGACCGCCTGTTCGCCACGCTCGATTCGGCCACCCGGGCGGTGGAGCTGGAAGCCGGATACCGGGCCCTGGTGACCGATACCGTCGGGTTCATCCGAAAGCTTCCTCATCATCTGGTGGCATCGTTCCGGGCGACCCTCGAAGAGGCGACCGAGGCTGATCTGCTGCTGCACGTCGTCGATGCTGCCGCCCCCGACTGGGAGCACCAGGTCGAGGCGGTGGACCAGGTCCTCCTGGAACTGGGAGTCTCGGACGCGGCGACCGTCATGGTGTTCAACAAGGTCGATCGCCTGACGCACGCCGAGGAGGAGGCCCTGCGGGGTCGGGTCACGCCGCACTGGCCGGCTCACGTGTTCGCGTCGGTCGTGGAGCACGGCGGACTGGACGGGCTCCGCCACGTTCTCCTGGGGCGACTTCGGGACCTGCGCCCCACCGTTCGCATCGAGGTGCCCGTGACCGACGGACGGACGCTCGCCGAGGCCTATCGGGAGGCCGAGATCCTCGATCGTCACGAGGACCACCTGGTCGTCGTCCTTACGGCCAGGGTGCCGGTCCCGCTGCTCGGGCGCTGGCGTCGCAAGCCCGGGGTGAGGATCGAGCGCGCCGGCTGAGGCCGCTCGCGGCGCTCTCGACCGTCCCGGCGAGCGGCTGTATCGTATGCGAAGCACACGCGAGCGAGAGGTGACTGGTCGATGCGGCTGTACATCAACGTGGATCACGTCGCGACGGTGCGGCAGGCGCGCCGGACGGACGAGCCCGATCCCGTACGAGTGGCCGTGCTCGCCGAGCTCGGAGGGGCGGACGGCATCACCGTCCACCTGCGCGAGGACCGGCGGCACATTCAGGATCGAGATGTGGCACTCCTTCTCGAGACCGCGCGCACGCCGATCAACCTGGAGCTGGCCGCGAACGCGGACATCCTGAGACTGGCCGAGGAGTGGCGGCCGCATCAGGCCACCCTGGTTCCCGAGAAACGGGAAGAAATCACCACGGAGGGCGGTCTCGAGCTCGGTCCTCCCGGCGCTGCCGGAATCGGTCGGGCCCTGGCCCGCCTGCGTGAGCACGGGATTCGCACGTCCCTGTTCATCGACCCGGACGCCGAGACCGTGCGGCGCGCCGCCGATCTGGGTCCGGGGGCCGTCGAGCTGCATACGGGCGAGTACGCCAACGCGGACTCCGCGGGCATGCGAGCAGCTCAGATCGACCGTCTGCAGGCCGCGACGGAGCTGGCTCGGGAGCTCGGATTGGCGGTCCACGCGGGGCACGGCCTGACCTACGAGAATGTGACACCGGTGGCTGCGATCCGCGCCTGCGAGGAGCTCAACATCGGCCACTCGATCGTCAGCCGGGCGGTGATGACAGGCATGGAACGCGCGGTCCGGGAGATGAGGGAGATCATTCGGCTGGCCCGGCCGGCCTGATGGTGGGCCGACATCGCGGAAAGACGGTCGTCGGCCTCGTTCTGACGGGCGTCCTGCTCTGGTGGGTCCTGAGGGACGTGTCGCTGATCGAGGTGTGGCACCGGCTACGCCGGGCGGATCCGTGGCTCCTCACCGGTGCCGTCATCATCGCGACGTTCAGCTTTGTGCTCCGGGCCGTTCGCTGGCGGATCCTGTTGCTGCCGGTTCATAAGGAATCCGGCTTCGAGGCGCGCTTCGGGGCGACGTGCGTCGGCTTTGCCGTCAACAACCTTCTGCCTGCCCGGCTGGGCGAGTTCGCCCGTGCCTACACTCTGTCGCGGACCGAGGGCCTCAACATCGGGGCGTCCGTCGCCTCCCTGGTGGCGGAGCGCGTGTTCGACGGCCTCGTGCTTGCCTTCTTCCTGTTCGCCACGATCTCTCTGCCTGATTTTCCCCTTGGCGAGAGCGGCGCGGCCGTCGTGGTGCGCCGAACGGCCAACCTGGGTGCGTTCGCGTTCGGGGTCGCGTTCGTGGTGCTGTGGCTCGCGACGCGCTACCCGGAGCGTTCGATCCGTCTGTTCGACAGATCCGTCGGACGCCTGCTGCGACCGCCGCTCAGCCGGCGTGCCACGCACATCGTGAGGGGATTCCTCGAGGGCCTCGGTGCCCTGCGCGACACGAGCATTCTGCTGCGAGTCCTCGCGTGGTCGCTCGTGTTGTGGCTGAGCCTGTCGATATCGATGTGGCTCGGCATGCTGGCGTTCGACATCACGGCACCGGGGCTCACCGGGGCCATTTTCCTGCAGGCCGTGATCGCCTTCGCCGTGGCGGCGCCGTCCAGTCCCGGCTTCTTCGGTGTGTTCGAGGCGTCGGCACGCCTCGGCCTCGGAGTGTACGCGGTGGAGGCGACCGACACCGTGAGCTTCGCCACGAGCTATCACATCCTCACGTTCATACCGGTCACTCTGCTCGGCTTGTGGTACATCCGGCACTTCGGCCTCACATGGGCCGAGATGGGACACTCGGAGGAGATCGTGCAGACGGATCTGGGGGGAGAGGCGGCTTCGCCGTGAGCACCCTGACGGTCGCCGCGCACGCGAAGCTGAATCTTTCCCTGCGCGTCCTGGCTCGAGAGGAGACCGGATATCATTCCTTGGAGACCCTCTTCCTGCGGCTCGAGCTCGCGGACGAGCTCACAATACGAACGGGCGGAGTCGATCTCGACCTCGAGGTGAGCGGGGATCCCGAGGTTCCGGTCCGCGAGGCGAATCTCTGCTGGCAGGCGGCGGAGCTGCTCGGCCGGACGATCGGGCGACCGATCCAGGCTGCCGTCGAGCTCAGAAAGCGGATTCCGATCGGCGCCGGTCTCGGGGGGGGCAGCGCGGATGCCGGGGCCGTTCTCCAGGCTCTCAACGCGGCCCTTGGCGAACCGCTGGACGCCGCCACCCTGACTGCGTTGGGCGGGCAGCTCGGAAGCGATGTCCCGTTCGCTCTGTGCGAGTCGCCCATGGCGCTGGCATGGGAGCGGGGAAGGAGGCTGCTCCCGCTGGCCCCACCTTCGTCTCGCCCGGTGCTGATCGTGGTGCCCGATTTCACGATCGCGACGCGTGACGCCTATGGCTGGCTGGCCGCCGATCGCGAGGCCGGACTTGCGCGGGCTCCGGAAGCGGGCGAGCTGCCGGGAGCCGCCGATCTGGCCAGCTGGGGCGTGCTCGCGGATGTGAGCTATAACGACTTCGAAGACTCCGTGTTCCGCCGCCACCCGGATCTGGAATCGGTGAAGCGGAGACTCGAGGATGTGGGGGCAGCCCCGGCCCTGCTGTGCGGCAGCGGATCGAGCGTGGCCGGGGTATTCTGTGCCGAGGCGTCCCTGGATCAAGCGAGAGATGCCGTGCTTCATGGCACGAGGTTCCGCGTCATCGCGACGCGGACGGCAGCCCCTGCGGGAGCGGGTTGACGGCCCCGGAACCCTCCTCGATCTTCGGGTACGGAACTGGCGGGACGAGCCGAGCCGTGGCCCCTCGTCTAATGGCAAGACCCCGGCCTTTGGAGCCGGAAATCCAGGTTCGAATCCTGGGGGGCCAACTCTTCGCTCCGGCTACCCGTCTCCCGGCAGCACGACCGTAGCCGCCTCCGCAGCCTCTTCCTGTCGCTCGTCCGTCTGCGGCTCCAGCAGATCCGGCAAGTGCAAGCTCCACCAGGCGAGCGCCTGGTCGTGGTCCCACGGAGCCGGAAGCGGGCACCGGTAGAGTCGTCGGTACAGCACCGTCGCGTCGTCCGGCCGGTCGGACGGATCCTTGGCCAGACAGTCCAGGATGATGCGATCGAGTTCCGGCGACACGTTCAGCTCCGAAACCGAGGACGGGGCCGTGGGCTCGTCCTGCACATGTCGCATCAGCATGGCCATGGCCGTCGGCGCCTCGAACACCGTCCGTCCGGTGAGGAGCCAGTAGCCGACGCACCCCAGTGCGTAGATGTCCGCCCTCCGGTCCACCGGACGATTCCCCAGTGCCACCTCCGGAGCCATGAAGGCGGGGGTCCCCGTCGTGACGTTGGGCGAGGTAAGACGCGTCTGCTCCGCGCCGTTTCCCGTGGCCCGCTTCACGAGGCCGAAGTCGAGCACTTTCATGAAATCCACCGTCAGGCCCATGCGACACGCCACCAGATTGGAGGGCTTGATGTCCCGGTGCACGAGGCCCTGTTCGTGGGCTTCGCCCAGCGACAGGCATGCCTGGCCGAGCAGATGCACGACGCGAGCGGGCGTCAGAGGCCCGAACCTCTCCACCATCTCGTGCAGATCGAGGCCTTCCAGAAGCTCCATCACGTAGTACAGGCTGCCGTCGTCGGCCACACCGAAGTCGTACAGCTCGATGGTGTGCGGCGACCTGAGATTGGCGGCCGCATGCGCTTCTCTGCGGAACCTCTCCACTACGACGTCGGCCTCGCTCGCCGACCCCCCGCCGAGCACCTCCGGCCGGATCAGCTTGATCGCGGCCGGGCGGGCGAGGAGACGGTGCGTCGCGCGGTGCACGGCTCCCATACCTCCCTGTCCGACGAGCTCCCCCAGTCGATAGGAGCCCAGCTCACGGGCCCGCGAGACCCGGCGTCCCAGTCCCCGGATGATCCTGGCCGGCACGACGGCCAGCAGCGCGCACACGTAGTTCGGGGTGAACGCCCACAACAGAGAAAGGCCGTCGAGGCCGTACTCGACTCCGCGCTGCAGCCCGATCAGGTACCACAAGGGGTCCATGGATGCCGCGATCACCGAGGCGGCGAGAACCTTGCGGGCGCTGGCCGGAACGATCGCCGGATAAAAGACGATGATGACGCAGATCCACGAGACGCCCATGCCGCTCACCGTCCAGGGGTTCCACCAGTTGTGTGCGCCGATGAGAGCCGCGGTGAGTACCTCGAACCCGAGGCCCACGTCCAGGAGCTTCTCGGGCTCGTGGTGCAGGCGACCGGCGACGAACATCATCGCCAGGGATATGAACAGGCCCGTGACGCCGATCGTGTTCCCGACGGCAGTCCACTGCTCGACCTGGTGCGCATGATCCGTGAACAACCACGATGACAGGTTGTTCATCACCAGCACCCAGGCCCAGACCGCGGCGAACACGAGCGCCGCGATGCCGACCCGCTTGCAGGTCTGCTCGAGAACATCGGCCGGCATCCACCACACTCCGGCTCCCGCAGGGGCGCTGGGCGCCGGGGTGGAGGGGTGGGGGGCTACGATTCTGTCTTCCATGCTTGCGGCCCGTGTTTCGGGGTTGCTCCGGCGAGGCATCGTCACGCCGGACTCGGGCGGCGCTCGGCTCTGCTGGTGTCCTCAGCGCGGCGGATCACTGCGGTCCGCCAGCCAGGCTTTCGCCAGCTGGTGGGCAATGGTAAGCGGCGGCGGCAGCCGCACCGCTTCGGCTACCGACCACCGCTCGACGGCTTGCTGAAGCTCCCCGGACGTAAACCACCGGGCATCCTCCAGTTCCGTCGGATCGGGATGAATCGCCTCCGCCAGTGCCTCGGCGAAGCAGCCGATCATCAGGGTGGAAGGAAACGGCCATGGCTGCGAGGAATGGTAGCGTACGCAACCGACAGGCATGCCGGCCTCTTCACGGACCTCCCGCCGCACCGCCTCTTCGATCGATTCGCCGGGCTCCACGTATCCGGCAAGACATGAGAAGAGACCCGGCGGATAGCGGTGCTCTCGCACCGCCCGACCCAGCAACACCCGCCCCTCACGATGGACGAGCATGATGACAACCGGGTCCGTGCGCGGGAACTGCACGGCGCTGCACGACGGATCCGTGCAACGCCGCTGGTGTCCGGCTTCCGCTGCTTCGGTCGGGATCCCGCAGTGCGGGCAGAAGCCGTGGGCGGTGTGCCACGCGAGGAGCGAGCGTCCGAGCGCCACGAGAGACGCGTCGGCCGCGGACAACCGGAGAGCCGCCCGACGCACCCCCGTGTACGCGGCGGACGAGGGCTGGAACGCTGCCTCGACCGGGGCGCGAGGGACGTCAAGAACGAAGCGAGCACCCTCTCGCAGACCGAGGAACGCCGTCACGGCACCCGCCGCGAGCAACGGCTCCACGCGATCCAGGGTCTGCCAGGCCGGCGCGAGGTGTACGTCCCCGGCGAGCAACGGCTCGAGATTGCGGAACGGAAGGAACCGTGTATCGGGAGCGGCCAGCATGTCCCGCACGGCCACCGCGTCGGACCGGAGGTGAGAGGCCCGGTCCATATTGCCGCCCGCGAACGTGTGCACGGCATCGACCTGGGTCACGGCCGCGAGACCGGTCCCGCGGCCCTCTGCAGGCCGGTCACCGGGGGAGAATGCGCCAGATCCGTCCACCCTGGTCGTCCGCGACGTACAGGGATCCGTCCGGTCCGACAGCAAGCCCGGACGGTCTGTGATCCGCGGATCGCGGGCCCACGTCTTCTCCAGCGAAGCCGTCGGCGAACACCTCCCACGAGCCAAGCGGCCTGCCGTCCTCGAACGGAACGAAGACGACGTTGTAGCCTTGCTGGGGAAGCGGTGCCCGGTTCCAAGATCCGTGGAACGCTATGAACGCCCCGCCGCGATATCGATCGCCGAGCCCGCTCCCCCGGTAGATCAGCAGCGCGTTGGGGGCCCAATGGGCAGGGAAGGCCAGAAGCGGCTCGCGGTGTCCGACGCACCTTCCGGCTGTCTCTCCATCGCCCCCGTACTCGGGAGCCAGAACCAGGCGACCGAGCTCGCGGTCGTGATAGCAGTACGGCCACGAGTGGACTCCGCCTCGCTCGATCCGGTGAAACTCCTCTGACGGCAGCTCCGCACCTTCTCGTTCCGAGTACAGGTCGCCCCAGCTCTGATGGAGCTGATCGCGGCCGTGTACGACTCCGAACAGGTCGCCGCTCCCCGGATCCAGCGCCAGAGCGACGGTGTTGCGGAGGCCGGAGGCCCAGCGCTCGCCATCCGCCTGGGTCTGACCGAGCTTGTTCGCCTCGAAACGCCACACGCCGGCCCGGCGCTCGAGCTCCGGGCACGGATCCTTCCCAGCGGAGCCCGGCGCCCGGTCGTCACCCTGGCACGAGTTGGAGAGCGAGCCAACGTTCACGAAGAGCGATCCGTTCGCGCCAAGGGCGATCGACTTGGCCGCGTGACTGCCAGCCGAGGGCAGGTCGGCGACGACCACCTCGGGATCGTCCAGGGGCACCAGACGGCCGGACCGCAGACGATACCTCAGGACCGCACCGTCATGCCCGAAGTACAGGTGGTCGTCGAGCAAGCCGATGCCCGTGCCGCCGCCACTCCCTTCGAAGCGTCCCCGCACGTCGGCTCGGCCGTCGCCGGTGGTGTCGCGTAGCGCAAGGATGCCACCCGCGGTCGTCCGCCCGTCGCGCAACGCCACGTAGATGTCCCCTCGCTCCGTGACCACCAGGTGGCGGGCTCGACCCACATCGTCGGCCACGACGAGAGCGCACAGACCATCCGGCAGCCGGAGCCCCCCGTCACCCGGGTCGCACGCCGGCTGGGCCTGTCCGCTAGCCGCAGCCGCCATGACAGCGATCGCCGCTGCGGTGACACCGTTCCGCACGAGACCCGTCGAACGAGCCCACGGTGAGGTGGCAGACACGCTTGATTCTTCCACGAACGCTCTTCCGTCGGGGTTGACCGGGATTCAAGACGCCGAAACGGGAGGCCACCGGCCGGCGGAGAATAGACAATGGAAGCTCATTCCTTCAAGGGGGTCGGGCGGTACGTGGCGACCGGGGCTTGCCACCGGTTGACGTTCACTGGCACCCGGCGTAGAATGCTCGGCTGTTTTCGGGACGTGTCTGACAAGCCGCACAGGGAGCGAGACGGGCACGATGGAACTGTCGGCCACCGGCACTCCCTTGATGGTGCTCACGGGCTCGGCCAACCCGGCGCTCGCCGAGGATATCGCGCACGAGCTCGGGCAGCCGTTGTGCGACGTGACCGTTACGCGATTCGCTGACGGCGAGATCTTCGTGCGCATCGACGAGAACGTCCGCGGCAGGGACGTCTACGTCATCCAGCCGACGAATGCGCCCGCCGAGAACGTCGTGGAGCTGCTGCTCCTGATTGACGCGGCGAAGCGGGCATCGGCGGCGCGGGTGACGGCCGTGGTCCCGTACTTCGGGTACTCGCGGCAGGATCGCAAGGATCAGCCGCGCGTGTCGATCGCGGCGAAGCTGATGGCGAATCTGATCGTGGCGGCCGGCGCCGACCGGTTGATCACGATCGATTTCCACCAGCATCAGCTGCAGGGGTTCTTCGACATTCCGGTCGATCACCTCTACGCGGCGCCGGTGTTCATGGAGCACTACCGCTCCCTGGACAAGACGGACCTGGTGGTTGTGGCGACGGACGTGGGCGCGGCAAAAATGGCCCGCGGGTATGCCAAGCGGCTCGGCGCGGGCCTGGCGATCATGGACAAGCGCCGACCGGGTCCGAACCAGGCCGAGGTGCTGAACGTAGTCGGAGATGTGACGGGCAGGCGTTGCATCATCTCCGACGACATGGTGGACACGGCAGGGACGCTCGTGAACGCGGCCCACGCCCTTACGGAGCGGGGCGCCGTGTCGGTAACCGCCATCGCGACGCACGCTCTGCTCTCGGGGCCGGCCGTCGAGCGTCTGGCGGGAGCCGGACTGGTGGAGGTGGCGGTGACCGACACCATCGCCGTTCCGGAGGAGAAGAGATCGGCACTGCCGAACATGAAGATCGTCTCGGTGGCGCGGCTACTGGCCAGGGCCATCGAGAGTACGCACTACAACCGCTCGGTCAGCGAGCTGTTCAGGTAGGCCGGGGCGGGGAACGATCGGGACGCGAGGATCGGAGATGAGCAAGCAGGTGACGTTCGAGGTCGAGAAGAGAGGGGAGACCGGGAAGGGTGCCGCCCGCCGTCTGCGCGCCGCCGGCAAGGTGCCTGGCAACGTCTACGGCCACGGTCTCGATTCGGTTCCGGTGATGGCGGACGAGTTGGAGTTCCAACAGCTGATCGGCCGCATCTCGGTGGAGAACACGCTGATTGATCTCAAGGTGGGCAAGGCGAGTCCGAAGCCGGTCCTGATTCGAGAGATCCAGCGCCATCCGTACCGCTCACGCATACTGCATGTGGACTTCTTCGAGATCACGGCGGGAGAGAAGATCCGCGTCGCCGTCCCGATCCGACTCCTGGGAACACCAGCGGGAGTACGCACGGGTGGCATCCTCCAGGTGATCCGGCACGAGCTCGAGATCGAGTGTCTGCCGCGGGACATCCCGCAGGCCTTCGAAGTGGACGTCAGCGAGATGGAGATCGGCGACTCGCTCCACATCGACAAGCTCGACACGGGTGACACGGCGATCCTGGAAGACGAGAGCCTCACGATCTGCACGGTGGTCGCGCCGAGGGTCCTGGTCGTGGCTGCCGAGGAGGAAGCGGAAGAGCTCGCGGAGCTCGAGGAAGAGATCGAGCCCGAAGTGATTACGGCTCGCGCAGGCGACGAAGGGACGGCAGGGGACGAGGAGTGACCGTCCCGGTCGACGTTTGAAGCTGCTTCTGGCCCTGGGAAACCCGGGCGAACGTTATCGCGATACCCGACACAACGCGGGCTGGTGGCTGGCGGATCACCTGGTGGTTCGATGGTCGCTCGGCGCCTTTCGCACGGCGGGTCCGGAGTCCTCGACCGAGGGATCCGTCGAGGGCCAGGACGTGCGGGTGGTCAAGCCGCAGACTTTCATGAACCGTAGCGGCCGGCTGCTCGATCGCTACGCCAACGTTGCGGGATTCCGTGTTGGGGAGGACCTGCTGGTTCTGGTCGATGACGCGGCACTGGCTCCCGGAAGGTTCCGCCTTCGAGGCAGCGGCTCTGCCGGGGGCCACAACGGGCTCGTTTCGGTCGAGCAGGCGCTCGGGAGCCGTGAGTACGGTCGGTTGCGCATCGGTGTCGGCGCGCCGCCCGATTCCGATGGCGATCTCGCGGCCTGGGTCCTGGCCGTGCCGCCCGCGTCCGAGGAGGAGGCGGTGCTCGAGCGATTCGATCTCATGGCCCGAGCAACCGAGCGCTGGATCGCCGAGGGGGTGAAGTCCGCCATGAATGCTTTCAATCGGAACTGATTCCGACACGGACGTTTCGCCGGCAACGCAAGACAGGAGAAACCTCTCGTGGTGCAATGGATGACGTGGGCCCTGTGGTTCGGGCTGGGCGGCCTCGTGTTCTCACTGTTGCTCTACGTGTACGTCGGGAGGCAGCCCGACGGCGACGAGGGCATGCGTGAGCTGGCCGGAGCGATCCAATCGGGTGCCATGGCATTCCTGAGGCGCGAGTACTCGGTGCTCGTGCCCTTTGTGGCAGTGGTCGCCGCGATGCTGTACTGGCTGATCGGTCCGTCCTCCGCGGCGGCGTACGCGTTCGGCGCCGCGTGCTCGATTGCGGCAGGGTTCCTGGGCATGAAGGCGGCTACGAAGGCCAACGTGCGCACGACCGAGGCGGCTCGTGAGTCGGGGCAGGCGAAGGCGCTGCGCGTCGCGTACAGTGGTGGGGCGGTGATGGGAATGGCCGTCGGCAGCCTCGGTCTCGCGGGCCTCGGAGCGGTGCTCCTCATCTTCCAGCCGGAGAGCGTCGGGCTGCGAAGCTTCGGCGAGATCGTCAGCGGCTTCGCGATGGGAGCGTCCTCGATCGCCCTGTTCGCCCGCATCGGGGGCGGCATTTACACCAAGGCGGCAGACGTGGGAGCGGACCTCGTGGGCAAGGTCGAGGCCGGCATCCCGGAGGACGATCCTCGCAACCCCGCCACCATCGCCGACAACGTAGGGGACAACGTGGGCGATGTCGCCGGCATGGGCGCCGACATCTTCGAATCGTACGTCGGGTCCATCGTCGCCACGATCGTCCTCGGCGTCACCGTGGTGACGATCACGCCCGACAAGCGGCTCGCAGCCCTCGCGCTTCCGCTGCTGTACGCGATGATCGGTCTGGTGGCCTCTCTGATCGGGATCTTCTCACTGCGGGTGCTGGAGCGCATGGATCCGGCTGCGGCCCTCCGCAACACGACGTTCGTCGGCGCGATCCTGTTCTGGGTCGGAGCCTTCGTGGTGACCGTTCGACTCGATGTGTTCGCCGGATCGGTGGGGCAGTTCTGGTCCTGGGTCGATCCCGCTGCGGGTCCGTTCTGGGCCATGCTGTTCGGGTCGCTGGTGGGAATCCTGATCGGGCTCTCCACCGAGTACTACACGGCCGCGAAGCCGATCCGGAACATCGCCAGCGCCTCGGAGACTGGGGCCGCCACCAACATCATCACCGGACTGGCGGTCGGAATGGAGTCCGTCGCGATCCCGTTGCTTCTGATCTGCGCGGCGATCTTTCTCGCGTTCAAGTTTGCGGGCCTGTATGGGATAGGGATCGCGGCCGTCGGCATGCTGGCCACGGTAGGAGTAACGATGACGGTGGACGCCTACGGTCCGATCGCGGATAACGCCGGCGGAATCAGCGAGATGAGCGGTCTGGGACCCGATGTGAGGAGCATTACGGACAAGCTGGACGCCCTCGGCAACACGACGGCTGCGATCGGCAAGGGCTTCGCGATCGGATCGGCCGCCCTCACGGCTCTGGCCCTGTTCTCTGCGTACGCCAATGCCGTCGGTCTCACGGAGACGGGGATCAACATCGTAGACCCGCTCGTGGTGATCGGCGTGTTCATCGGGGGGATCACGCCGTTCTTCATTGCGTCACTCACCATGACGGCGGTCGGCCGCGCCGCCGCCGGGATGGTCGCGGAGGTGCGGCGGCAGTTCCGCGAGATCCCAGGCCTGATGGAAGGCACGGCCAAGCCCGATTCGGCGCGTTGCGTGGACATCTCGACCCGCGCGGCTCTCCGGGAGATGGTGATCCCGGGGATCACGGCGATCATGGTACCCGTCCTGGTGGGCCGCTTCCTCGGGGTCGAGGCCCTGGGCGGCCTGCTTGTCGGAGCGACGCTTACCGGAGTGCTTCTCGCCCTGTTCATGGCAAACGCCGGCGGTGCGTGGGACAACGCCAAGAAGTACATCGAGGGCGGCGCCCATGGCGGAAAGGGCTCGGAGCCCCACAAGGCGGCGGTGGTCGGAGACACGGTGGGCGATCCGTTCAAGGATACTTCGGGCCCGTCGATGAACATCGTCATCAAGCTGATCAGCGTCGTGTCCCTCGTTCTGGCCCCGTGGTTCGTGCGGGTGCACGGCTTGCCGGTGAGAGATGCCGGCTTGAGCGACGTGCTCGGCCAGCTCGTCGCGTGGCTGCCGTTCGTGGGGTGATGGAGCGCGCGGCTTGAATCCCCGTTGCGCGCCGCATAGCTTGGCCGGCCGCGCGCGCCGTGCGGCACGCGCCGGTGAGATGGCACTACAGGAGCTCCTGCCGCGGCTTCGACACGCGGCCGACACAGACCGAAGGAGACACTGATGAGGGACTACGAGGTCGTCTACATCTTCAGGTCCTCGCTCTCGACCGAAGAGATCGAGGCCCGGCTCGAGCGCTATCACGCCCGGATTCTGGGAGCAGAGGGCAGCGAGATCGTGGCGGTCGAGCACTGGGGCAAGCGTCAACTCGCCTATCCCATCGATCGCAATGACAATGGGTACTACGTCGTGGCCCAGTTCACCGCTCCCCCGTCGGTCCTTCCCGAGCTCGAGCAAGCCCTGAAGCTCGACGAGGATCTCCTCCGGCACCTGGTCGTGCTCTCCGAGGGCGAGCTGCCGGTGGTTCCGGGGCTGGGCGCCGAGCCATCCCTGGACGGAGACTCCGACGATAACGACGAGGACCGGAACGACGAGGTGGAGGACTGAGCCATGGCCTTTCGAAAGACCTGTAAGTTCTGCGAGAACGGCGTGCGGCGCATCAACTACAAGGACGGCGACACGCTCGGGAGATTCATCACGGATCGGGGCAAGATCCTGCCTCGTCGGGCCACCGGTACGTGCGCTAGGCACCAGCGGCAGCTGGGAACGGCGATCAAGCGAGCGCGCTATCTGGCTCTGATACCGTACATCGAGGGGCATCATTCCTGACGGCCCGCCGGGCCACGCCGGTCTCGCACGGTGACTCCATGACGCGCAGAGGCTGGACGCTCGTGCGGGCGGCGCTGCTGATCGCGGTGGCCGTCATGCTGTCCCCCGTGAGTCCGGTTCCGCTCGTGTTCATCCCGCTGGCCCTGCTGCTCCTCGCGTTCCGTACCTCGGACTGGATGGCGGTCGGCGTGGCGGCTGTGATCCTGGCCCTCGGCTTCACGGGACGCACGGAAGGGATGGAGTGGACCGTGCCGAGGGCGTGGAGCCTGATCGCGGGCGCGGCGTTCGTGGCCGTGACCGCGGTTCGGGGCAGGGAAGGCCTGCTCGGGCGTTCCCTGGCGGCGGTAGGGCTGGCGCTCGGGGCCGTGTTGGCGCTAGGCGCCGTACGACCGGGTATCGTGCGCGGTGTCGACTGGTGGATCGCGTCGGAGATCCGGCGCGCAGCCATGGTGGCCGGCGGCATTCTGAACCGACTCCAAGCCGCGGATCCGGAGCTTCAGGCCCAGGTCGCGTCGGCAGTCCAGCGCTGGGTCGGGTTCCAGGAAGACGTGTACCCGGCGATGCTGTCCCTGGCCACGGTAGCGTGTCTCGTGCTGGCCTGGTTCGCCTTCGAACGGATGTCCGGCACGGTGCGGAGCCCGGGTCCGGTTCGCGAATTCCGGTTCAGCGACCATCTCGTGTGGCTGTTGATAGGAGGACTGGCGCTGCTGGTGCTCCCGCTCGGCCGGGCCGCGTTTCGAGTGGGCGAGAACGCCGCGCTGTTCATGGGTGGTCTGTACCTTCTCCGAGGGGCCGCGATCCTCGTCTGGGTGGCCGCGACCGCCGTGACGTCGGTGTGGACCGGCCTGCTTCTCGGGCTGGTCACGGTCTTTCTGTATCCGGTCGCTCTCGGCACGGCCTTCGTGCTGGGTTTGAGCGACACGTGGCTCGACTTGCGCAAGCGCCTGTCCGGAAACCCGCCGGGGAGCGATCTTTGACGATGCGTCGGCCGACCGGCGGCGCGAAACGGAAGAGGTGTGCATGGTTCAGGTGATCTTGAGACACGCAGTGGACGACCTGGGTGAAATCGGCGAGATCGTGGACGTGAAGCCGGGGTACGCTCGCAACTTTCTGATTCCACAAGGCATCGCCTACGAGGCGACCGACGCGAATCGGAAGCGATTCGAGGAGGAGCGCCGCCACATACTCGAACGGTCCGCTCGCGATCTGGACCGGGCGCGTGCCGCTGCGGAGCGGATCGACGGCCAATCCGTTAACTTCAGCGTTCGGGCCGGTGAGCAGGGCAAGCTGTTCGGGTCGGTGACAGCGTCCGACATCGCGGAGGCCCTGGCTGAGAAAGGGATCGAGGTCGACCGCCACCTCGTCCGACTCGAGGAGCCGATCAAGCAGCTGGGCGTCTACAAGGTATCGGTCCGGTTGCACGCGGAGGTGCGACCGGAGGTCACCGTCTGGGTCGTAGCTGAGGGCGAGACCGAGAGCTGAGCCGGACGGACGTCCGATCCGCGGTATGCCCGCCCGGGCGTCCGCGAGGGGGAGCCCGGTATTGGACGACCACACTGGCGTTCGAAGCGAGCCCCGAATGGACAGCGACATCGCTTCTCACATGGAGGCGGACGTCCCGCGCGTGCGCATCGCGTACCTTGACGGCCACAGGCTGCGGCGCGGGTTCCTAGCCGGCGCAGCTCATGTCGGGCGCCAGCGCTCCGAGCTCGACCGGATCAACGTGTTCCCCGTTCCCGATGGCGACACCGGGACCAATCTCACCCTTACGCTGCGCTCGATCTCCGACGCGCTCCGCGAGGTGCGCAGCGATTCCGTTTCGGAGGTTGCCGGGGTCGCGGCGGAGGCAGGCGTGCTCGGGGCTCGGGGAAACTCCGGCATGCTCTTCGCGCACTTCATCATGGGGTTCGCCGGCAGCCTCGGGCGTCGTCTGCGCGCCGGGTCGGCCGAGATCGCTCACGCGCTGTCGGAAGCGGCGATGTCGCTACACGGAGTCCTGGAGGACCCGCGCGAGGGAACGATCATCAGCGTGGCACGGGATCTGGCGACGGAGGCGCGCCGGCGGGCCCACGAGCGCCGCGATCTGTACCCCTGGCTGCGTGACATGCAGGCGGCAGCGCAGTACTCCCTGGGACGGACCATGGACCTGTTGCCGGTCCTGCGTGAGGCCGGAGTCGTGGACGCCGGAGCCAAGGGCTTCGTGTCGTTCTTCGAGGGCGTGCTCCACTACATCGAAGGACACGCCCCGGGAGACATTGTCGCCGAGGCGCCGCTGGAACGGACGCACGGCGCCGACCGACCCTCGCTGTACGTGGCACGGGAATCCGGGGCCGGTTCGCACGAAGGGCGCTACTGCACGCAGATAGCGGTGCGGGGACCGGGCATCCCGGATACATCCGCCGTGCGGGCCGCGCTGGTCGGACTGGGAACCTCGACCATCGTTCTACGGGCGGGCGCGGTGGCCAAGGTCCACATTCACGCCGACGAGCCGCGCACGGTCCGCGACGTCCTGGCCGGATTCGGCGAGATCGTGTCGGACCGCGTCGAAGACACCCTTCTCGTGGGGGCGGGGCGGAAGATCGCCGTGGTTACGGACTCGTCCGCGGATCTTCCGCACGACTGGACGGAGAGACACGGCGTGACCGTGGTTCCCCTGCAGGTGATCGTGGGAGACCGCGCGTATCGCGACGGCGTCGACCTTGACAGCGACGGACTGCGCGAGATCCTCTCGACGCCCGGTGCCCCGACTCCCAAGACTTCCCAGCCGGCGCCGGCCGAGTTCGTCGAGCGGTACCAGCGAGCCATCGACGGGGGCGCCGAGGCACTGCTCGGGATCTTCGTCAGTGGCTCCCTGTCAGGTACATACTCTTCCGCCGCCGCTGCGATGCGGAGCCTCGACGGAGTCCCCGGACAGGTGATCGACTCCCACTCCGGCTCCCTCGGCGTGGGACTCCTTGTGGCTCGCGCCGTGGAGCTGCTGGACGACGGCAGGTCGCTGGAGGAGGTGGCCGAGGAGCTGCGGGCCACCCGCGATCGATCCAACATCTTCCTGACGGTGAGAACGTTCGAGTACCTGCTGCGGTCGGGCCGCGTCGGGAGGACGAAAGCCTGGCTCGGCGGACTGCTCGACCTCAAGCCCATCCTGACTCTGGACGACCGGGGGCGCGTCGTGAAAGCCGACACGGCGCGGCGCGAGGAAGGCGTGATGGAGCGCATGCTGGAGCTTCTCGCGACGCGACTGGACGGTGCCGCGCGCTATCGCCTCGGAGTCGCTCACTTCGCCGCCCCGGAGATCGCCGCGCGCTTGGTGCACGAGTTCGAGAAGCGCTTCGAGCCCGTCGAGATCCTCTGCGGGCCAACGACCGCGTCCCTCGCCGTGCACACCGGCCCCGGAGCATGGGCCGTGGCCTACCAGATCGAAGAATAGTGCGGCTGACGTGGGGCGGATCTTCGACCCGGGCCCATGGAAACACGGGCCGGGTCGCATGGTTGTACCCATCGTGAAAGAGGGGACCGTGCCCGAAGAACATCGAGATAGCGCAAGCGTGCCGGAGGGCGACCCCGCCGGCAAGCCGGAGGAGGTGCAGGTGGCAGTGCAAGCGGCCCTCGAGCGCAACGCCAGAGAGCCCGTGCTGCTGGACCTGCGCGGCCTGTCGGACGCGACCGACTGGTTCCTCATCGCCAGCGGCGACTCTGACACGCACGCCCGCGCAATCGCCGACAACGTGCTGGAGCGCATGCGGGACGCGGGGATGAAGCCGGCCGGAATCGAGGGACGGAGCGGCGCGACCTGGATCCTGCTTGATTACATCAACCTCGTCATCCACGTGTTCCTGCCGCGGGTACGGGAGTTCTATCAGCTGGAGACGCTCTGGGGCGACGCGCCGACATTCGCCCCCGAGTGAACGTGTCGCCGGACGCCAGGAGTCGCATGGTCGGAACGGTTCGCCTCATGCTGGCATGGTTCGCGGTCGCAGGCGCCGCCTGGGCCGCTCCCGGCCAGGCGCTGGCCCAGTTCGGTCGCAACAAGGTCCAGTACGAGCCGCGCGAGTTCCGGATCATCCGGACGGATCATTTCGACCTCTACTTCTACGACGAGGAAAGGGAAGCGGCGATCGACGCCGCTCGCATGGCGGAGAGGATCTACGGTCGCCTCAGCCGGATCCTCAACCACGACTTTCGCGACCGCAAGCCGATCATCCTCTACGCCTCCCAGACCGACTTCCAGCAGACGAACGTCCTCGGCGGCCACATCAGCGAATCGACCGGCGGCGTGACCGAATCGCTCAAGGACCGGGTCCTGCTCCCCCTGACCGGCTCCTACGAGGAATTCCACCACGTGCTGGGCCACGAGCTCGTGCACTCGTTCCAGTTCGACATCCTGAAGCGAAGCGCCGTGGAGGCGAGCGCGTCCCCCTTCGCCTTCGTACCGAGCCTGTGGTTCATGGAGGGCATGGCGGAGTACCTGTCCGTCGGACGCATCGATGCCAAGACGGTGGCCTGGCTTCGGGACGCTGCCCTCGCCGGGTACCTCCGCACCATCAACGAGATGGATAGATTCAACGACTTCCTGAGCTATCGCTTCGGGCAATCACTGTGGAGCTATATCGGGAAGAAGTGGGGTGACGAGACCATCGGACTGCTTCTGCAGCGATCCACCGCTCTGGGGGCCGATCGTGCCTTCGAGCGCACTCTGGGCATCACGCTGACGGAGCTCTCGGAGGAATGGCACGAGGCCGTGCGAGCCGCCTACCTCCCGCGAATACGCCAGGCCCGCGAGATCGACCGGATCGCGAGGCGCGTCACGTGGCATTCGTTCCCTCGGGGTCGTGAGAAGGTTCCCACGTTCGTCGCGCCGGCTCTCTCGCCCGACGGATCCACGATCGTCTACCTGTCGGACATGGCACACGACCTGTACTCGTTCTACGACCTCTACGTGGCCGATGCGGAAACCGGAGAGCCGACGCGCACGCTCGTCAAGGCAGCCCGCGGCGGCGACTTCGAGAGCCTTCGGTACCTGACATCATCCGCCGAGTTCGCGCCCGACGGAGATCGTGTGGCCTTCGTTGCCAAGACGGGAGGCCGGGATGCCATCCATGTCGCCGATGTTCGCGGCGGACGGATCCTGAGCAAGTGGGTGCCCGAGCTGAACGGAGTCCAGAATCCCACGTGGTCGCCCGACGGACGTCGGATCGCTTTCACCGGACTTCTGGGGGGCATCAGCGACCTGTACGTGTGGGAGCTGGCGACCGGTGAGATGCGGGCGCTGACGATGGACAAGTACGCCCGCCTGCACCCGGCCTGGTCCCCGGACGGCCGGACGCTCGCGTTCGTGACCGACGAGAGCCCGGACACCGACTTCGATCTGCTCGTATTCGACGAGCTGCGCCTTGCCCTGTACGACTTCGAGACCGGTGCCGTACAGGTGCTGCCCGACGAGGGCGGGGGCACGAGCATCAATCCAGTGTGGTCTCCGGAGGGAGACGTTCTGGCGTTCCTGTCGACGCGAACCGGAATCTTCAACCTCTTCCTGTACGATCTGGAACGACAAGAGGCCCGGCGGCTCACGGACGTCCTCACGGGGATCATGGGCGAGGGAGCCCTGCTTACGAGCCCCGGCCTGACCTGGGCACGCCGGGCCGATCGATTGGCGTTCTCGTACTTTGAGGAAGCCGGCTTCAACATCTACGTGGTCGACGACCCGCGCAGCCTGGCGGGATCCACATCCTCCTTCGGTCCGACCGTCACGGCCGCCAGCCAGGTCGGCAAGCCGCGCATGGTGGAGCGCCGGGCGGAAGCGGCGAATGCGCCGGGGGCGGATCCGGACGTGCCGTCCTCCTTCTACCTTACGGAAGAAGGATTCCGACGCTCCGATTTCGGAGCGGATGTCCTCGCGACGGACGATTCCACCCGGCTCCCCACCGGGGCCCTCTCCGTGGCGGCACTGCTCGACAGCGCGACGCTGGCGCTTCCGGACACGGCCGCCCTCGAGCTCCGCGAGTACACGGTGAGCCTCACCCCGGATTACGTCGGTCGACCGACGATCGGAGCACAGGCCGGCGGGTTCTACGGAAATGGCGTGTACGGCAGCTCATTCGTCGCCCTGTCGGACATGCTCGGCAACCACAACATGATCATCGCTGGAGCCATCCAGGGTTCCTTCGACAACGCCCAGATCTTCACGTCGTACACCTACCTGAGGAATCGGCTGAATTTCGGTGTAGCGTTCGAGCAATATCCGTTCTTCCGCTTCCTGGGCACACGCTTCGAAGAAATCCCCGGCCAACCGGGCGAGCTGGGCGAGTTCAACGTCTTCCAGCGGGACCAGTTCCGGTCGGTCGAGACGATGGCCCAGTACCCCTTGAGCTCCTTCGCGCGTCTCGACTTCTCGCTGAGCATGTCGAGCATCCAGCAGGACCTGGTGTTCCAGGGGATCAATCGCACCAGCCTGGAGAGCTTCTCGATCACGCTGGACGGCCCGACGCGCATTTTCTTCAAGCCGGAAGTCGCCTACGTGTCCGACAGCTCGCTTCCGGGCTTCACGGGGCCGCTGGGAGGACGGCGGCTCCGGCTCAGCGGCGCCACGACCGTGGGTGACCTAAACATGGCAGACGCCCTGCTGGACTACCGCCACTACATTCCGTTCCCGGCGGGCCTGACGTTCGCGCAGCGCGCCCTCTCGTTCACGCGGTTCAATGTCAATGGATCCCGTGACGCGGAGGACTTCGAGCTGGCCTGGGGAGGTCCGTACTTCCTTCGCGGGTACGGCCCGGGGACGTTCGGCCCCATCGAGTGCGAAGTGTCGCAGGGCCAGAGCGACTTCGATCTGTTCTGTCCGGCCCAGCGTGAGGTCATCGGATCCAGCGTGCTGCTGCTGAATACGGAGATGCGTGTGCCGTTGCTGAATCCGTTCAAGGACGACTGGCTCCCACTGAACTTCCCGCCCATCGAGGCCGCGTTCTTCTTCGACGTGGGTGTCGCGTTCACGCCCGGTCTCACGACCCTGGTGTGGGATCGCCAGCCGGACCAGGATCTCGTCTTGTTCCGCGAGCCGCTCACGAGCTACGGGGCCAGCCTGCGCATGAACCTGTTCTTCGCCATCCTGCGGATCGACTACACGATTCCACGCGATCGGCACCGGTCCTTCGACAGCGGCATATGGACGGTGTCGTTCGGCGAGATGTTCTGAGCACTCCGGACGTACCCTTTCTTGCCACCCGTTTCGCCGTTCCTCTATGTTGAGCACGTCTGTGTCGAGCGACGGAAATCAGCCGGAGAAACGATGCCTTGAAGTCCCTGTGCAGGTCATCCCGGGCCCGTGCGGCAGCTCGCTGCTCGGCCCTCGCCCTGCTCATCCTGCCGGGCGCGTGCGATGGACCCCGGGAGCCTGTTTCCGCTTCCCCGGAGCCCGCACTGGACGGTGCGCGCCTCGTCGTCGGCGACGCCGCGGACCGGTGGAGCCTGCTCTCCGTACCTCGCCTGGGTGGAACGGTCGAAGTTCGTTCGCTGGTCAGCCCGGGCAATGTCGTCTCCACGGGCTTGACGGAGCTTCCTCCATCCGACGAAGCTCGGGTGCTTTCGGACGGACTGGTGGTGCTGCGGGCCGGCGACGGTAACGTCCATACCTACGATCCAGCGTCGGATGGCCTCGCGCACGTGGGACGCGTGGCGGATGATGCGGTGTGGGCCGACGGCGGAACCCGCGGCCTGTTCTACTCGGCAACCGGTCCCCTCCTGGAGATATCCCGGGATGGGGTCTGGACGTACGCGCTGGAGGAGGCGGTGCATTGGGCCGTACCGGTCGAAGGCGGAGTGCTGGTGATCCTGGCGGGTTCCGGAGGCGGGCACACGGTGTGGCTGCTGCGTCACGACGAGGACCGGCCGGCCGAGACGGGTGAGACACAGGCCGGAGCTCCGGGCGTGGTCACCGCCTGGGGCCGGCGGATCGTGCTCACCGCCGCGGAGGGGAACGGGCTCGTCACCCTCACGGCGTCGCCTATCGAAGAGGCCGCCAAGCTGGACCTGGAAGGGCCCGTACTGGCGGTCGGCACCTCGCCGTCCACGCACGAGATCTACGTCTCGCTGGACGCGCCGCCCCGCCTGGAGGCGGTCAACCGGTTCGACCTGTCGCGGCGGGTTCTGGCCGAGCTCCGGCTGCCCGTGGAGGCATTTCGCTCGAGTCTGTTCGGTGAAGCGATCGTAGGGAGCGACGGGACGGACGTGTGGCGGATTCCGGTGGACGGTTCCCCGTACAGGCGGCTCGCGTCCGTGTGGCGCACGGATCTTCCGATCGGACTGCCGGACGGAACCGTGCTCTCCGGCGGGGACGCCGGCGTGGTCCTCGCGGACCCGAGCTCCGGCCGGTCCGAGCCCCTCGAGGAAGCGGGCCTCGATCGCTGGTGGTTGCCCGTGCCCTGGAACCCATCCTCCGCGCCGGTCTCGACGAGCCGCGTGGCCGTACAGCCGGTCGAGCGAGACGTGAACGACCAGCCAGACGCAGACTCGGTTCGTATGGTGGAGCGCGCTGCCGAGGTTCCCGGCCTGCGGGACCGCCTCGAGGCCGTGTCCGACACGGGCGGACCGCCGCCGGGCTTCTACGCGATCGTGGGGTCGGCGCGTGAATCCGCCGGGATCCGGGAGCTCACTTCCTCGCTCGCGAGGGCGGGGTTCGCCACCCAGGAGCAGACTTTTCCTGATGAGGCCGGTCGCACCTGGTACAGGGGCCTCGTGGGGCCGTACGCTTCGCGCGCCGAGGCAGAGGCGGCATCCCGGCAGCTGCTCCGGGAGCGACGCCTCGAGGCGTGGGTGACGGAGATCGGTGCGCGATCCCGTCCGGAGGAAGCGATCTGAGCACTCGCGCGAGTCATCCGACGGAAGGCGAGGCCACCGGAGGACGTCCGGATTGGCTTCCGGATTCGGTTCGAGGGATCATGATCGTCACCGCCGCGTCCGCCGCGGAGTGGGGGGAGGAGGCGGTTCTCGAGCTGGCGGACCTGGTGGGCCGGTTCCGGCCGCGAACCATCGTCATCAACACGGTCCCCGGGGGGCGCGGTCCGGATCGGATTCTGGGCTGCGAGGCCGCCGCCGGCCTGACGGCGATCTCGCGAGGGGAGGTGGTGGTGCGCGACGTGGCTCGATCGCCGGCCGATCGGCCATTCCTGTATGTTCCGGCAGGTCAGCCTGCCGAGGTCCTCGGCGAGCTGGCGCATCGACCGGCCTTCCTGCACCTCCTGAAGGCGGCAGCGCGCGGCGGAACGCTGCTCCTCCACGCCTCGGAGGAGGACCTCGGGGCACTGATCGGACAGCCCGACGGGCGCGCCGCGCTGCACGCGTTCGACGGATACGTGATCTTCGGGGACCGCTCGACCTTCGCGCCACCTCTTTCCGGCGTCCCCCTGCTGGCCCGGGTCGAACGCCCGATCCCGGGCAGCCGCCTGTCGGATGCGGTGGAACAGGACACCGCCGGGTCGGCCTTCGCGCCGGCGCTCGCGGAAATCAGCGGACGCCGGCGGCGGCAGGGACGGACGCGGCGACTGTGGTCCGCGCTCTCCGGACAGTACGGCCTGCGGCTAGCCGGCCGGGTTACCGGGATCTGGCTGATGGTGGCCGTCGGGTTCTCCCTCGGTTGGCTGGGGCTGGCGGGCTGGCCACCCTTCACGCCGGATATCGAGAGACTGGCTGGACCGGGAGCGGAGGCCTCGAGTGACGAGGCGGTGCCGGGTTCCCCGGACGAGGTTCCCGGCTCTCCGGAAGCCAGCCCGCCGGCCGCCGTGCCTGATTCGTCACGGAGCGAGGAGCCGGCCGCGTCCGTGAGCATCCCGATCGGAGGAGTGGCGCTGCCGTACTCTGTTCTCGTGGACAGTTACTTCACCTGGGACGATGCGGCACAACGCCGGGATGAGCTCTCGCGAGATGGCCGGCTGGCTTTCGTCGCGCCCACGCCGATTCGCGACAGGCTTTACTACCGGGTGTTTGCCGGAGCGCTCGAGGATCGCATCCAGGCCGGGGAGGCGATGCGGGAACTCGTGGAGAGCGGGGACAAGGAGCGCGAACACGAGTGGGACATGCGCCCTGTACGTCTCGCGTACCTCCTGGGCGACTTCGAAGTGGTCGACCAGGCCATCGAGCGGGGCGAGCGGTTGCACGAATCGCGCATTCCCGCTTATGTGCTTGCCGTGGTCGGCGCGTCCGGGGCGACATATCGCGTCTACTCCGGGGCGTTCGAATCGGAAGCCGCAGCGGCGCTGCTGGACAGCCTTCTGACCGCTGCGGGCGTCCCGGCGACCCTCGAGACACGGAGAGGCGAACCGAGGTGAAGATCAAGTCGCTCACCCTGCACGGCTTCAAATCGTTCGCGGACAGGACACAGATCGATTTTCACGGCGGCATTACCGCGATCGTGGGTCCCAATGGGTGCGGCAAGTCGAACATCTCGGACTCCCTGCGTTGGGTCCTGGGAGAGCAGCGACCGACGGCGATCCGCGGAAGCCGCATGGAGGAGGCGATCTTTCAGGGTACTGCGCAGCGTCGCCCGATCCACCGTGCGGAAGTAGCGCTGACCCTGGCCAACGAGGACGGCCTCCTGGCCGTGCCGTACAACGAGGTCGTGATCGGACGCACGGTCCTTCGCGGCGGCGATTCCGACTACCAGCTCAACGGGGCCAGCTGCCGTCTGCGCGACATCCATGACCTGTGCCGGGACACGGGGTTGGGGGCCAACGCCTACTCGATCATCGAGGCGCGGATGATCGACGCCATTCTGTCGGACCGCGCCGAGGAGAGGCGCTCTCTGTTCGAAGAGGCGGCCGAGGTCGGACGGTACAAGGATCGACGGCGCACGGCGCTGCGCCGGCTCGACCAGGCGCAGCACGATCTGGCGCGGCTCGAGGACGTCTTGGGCGAGGTCCGGACTCAGGTGCGAGCGCTCGGACGCCAGCGTGGCCGCGCGCGTCGGTACGAAGAGCTGCGCGAACGCCGCCTCCGGCTCGAGATCGCGGTGGCGGACGAGAGGCTACGCGCCACGGAGGCGAGGCTCGGGGAAGCCGAGGCCGCGCTCGAGGAGCTTCGCCGACAACAGCCCGAGGTGGAAGCCCACCTGCAGCAGCGCGAGACGGAAGCGGAGAATCTCCGGCTCGGCCTCGTGGAGCGGGAGCGCCGGAGATCGGAAGTATCGGGGGAGCTTGAACGCATCCGGGCGCGCTCGGAGGAGCTCGAACGCGAACGGCTCCTGTCTGGCGAACGTGCATCGGCCGCACGGGCCCGGCTCGAGGTCGTGCGATCGGAGATCGCGACGGTCGGCGAGCGCCGCGCGGGCCTGGGAGAGCAGATCGAGGACCTCGCGGGCCGGATCGAGACAGGCGCCGGTGAGCAGACGACCCGGGCCCGCGACTGCGAAGCCTTCGAGCAGCAGGTGAGAGACCTGCGGGAGCGCCGCCTGGAGGTCGAGCGGGGAGAGCAGGAGGCGTTGGCCGAGGTGGCCCGGGTGATCCGGGAAGCCGGTTCTCTGGAGGCGGAGAGCGAGGCGATCCGAGAGCGGTCGCGCGAGTGGGCTCGGGAGCTCGACAGGCGCCGGACGGGACTCGAGGCGATGCGGGAAGCGGTCACAGCGGCCGGCGGCAGAGTCGAGTCCCTGGCCGTGACGGCCCGTGAAGCGGAGCGACGTCATGCCGAGCTCGAGGGTCGAGTGGAAGAGGACCGCAACCGGGTCCAGGAGCTGCGAGAGGAGCTGCGCGCGTCGCAGGATCGAGTCGGCGCATTGGAGGCCGAGCTCTCCTCGCTGTCTGCCGTTGCTTCGGGGCTTGGATCGATCCTCGCCGAGGGCCGGGACCTGCCGCCGGTGGTATCGGACCTCCTGTCCGAGCTCGGGTCCGGCGAGGGTGTGGCGGGCGTTCTGGCCGACGCCGTGGACGCGCCGCGAGACGTGCGGGCAGCGGTGGAGGCCCATCTCGGTCCCCTGCTCCACGCGGTGGTAGTGCGGGACTGGAAATCGGTTCGCGTCGTTCAGTCATGGCTGGCGGGACGGGGGAGCGAGGAAGGCCTGGTAGTGCTTCCCGTGGATCCGGGTCCGCGGCGCCCACCGTCATCAGACGACCAGGGTCTCTCGCGTCGCGTCACGTTGCAGGGTGCCGGCGAGGCGTGGGCGCGAGCCCTCCTCGAGGACGTGGAGCTCGCCGAGCCCGGGTCGCTGGCGCCCCGAGCGGGCGCATGGGTGGCGGTGGACGGCTCGGGGCAGGACGACCGTGGCGTCGTCCGACTCGGTCGCCCGGTCGCCGGTGCGGGCGTTCTGAGACGTCGCGGCGAGCTCGCGGAGCTCGCGGAGCGACGGACCGGACTCGCCGACGAGCTCGACTCGGCCCGGGCCGACCTCCAGCGACTGGAGGCATCGGCCTCCGAGGCGGGGACGGCGCTCGCCGAGCGTGAGCGGCAGCTCGCGGAGGCCACCGACCTGAAGCGTCGCTCGGAGGCGGAACGGGATACGGCGATCGGCCAGCTGGAGCGGTCGGGAGCTCAGGTGGAAGAGCTCGAGATCCGGATCGGAGAGCTCGAGATGCGGCTGGCGCAATCGGAGGCCGGCCTGCCCGATGAGGATGCTCGGCGGGCCGCGCTGGAGGAGACTCGGGCCGCGGCCGAGGATCGCCTGACGGCGGTGCGGGCCGGACTCACGGCGGCCACGGAGGAATGGGAGCAACAGAACGCGGCCCTGCAGGACGTCCGCCTGGATCTGGCCCGCCGGGAGGCGGAGGTGGGGGCGCTGCGGGAGCGTCAGCAGGTCGCGGATCGGGCCGATGGGGATCTGGAGGATCGGCTGTCCGAGCTGCAGGGAGAGCAGGAGTCCCGGCTCGCGGCGATCGCGGAGAGCGAGGCGGCGATCGAGGGAAGCGAGAACGAGCTGCTGACCCTCCTCGAGCGTCGGCACGAGCTCGCCGGGAGCGTGCGGGAGGCCCAGGAGGGTCTGGAGGAGCGTCGGTCCGAGCTCGAGCGGCGAGAGACCGAGCTGCGAGCAGAGCGCCAGCACGAGCGGGAGGTGGCGGAGCGTCGCCACTCTCTCGAGCTGGAAGTGACTCAGCTCCAGGCGAATCGCTCCAGCATCCGCGAGCGTCTGGAGGCCGAGTGGGAGACGGGATTCGAGGAGCTGCGGGACCGCGTGGAGGAGCTCGAGAGCGGAGAGCCCAGCGAATGGGCCACCGAGCTGGAATCGATTCGGAACCGACTGTCCTCCATCGGCCCGGTCAATCTGCTGGCGGCGAAGGAGTGGGAGGAGGAGAAGAGGCGCCTCGATTTCCTCGAGGAGCAGCGGACGGACCTCGAGAAGGCGCGCGACGACCTGCACGATTCCATCCGCCGCATCAACGATGCGGCCGCGTCGGCGTTCAGCCGGGTGTTCGGGGAGGTGAGGGAGAACTTCCGGCGCATCTTCGTAACTCTGTTCGAGGGAGGCGAGGCCGACGTCTGGCTCGAGGATCCTGATGATCCACTCGACTCTCCGATCGAGATCTCCGCCAGCCCGCGCGGCAAGCGGACGCAGCGGATCCATCTTCTGTCCGGCGGCGAGCGGGCGCTCACAGCGCTCGCGCTCCTGTTTGCCATCTACCTGACGAAGCCGAGTCCGTTCTGCGTCATGGACGAGGTGGACGCGCCGCTCGATGAGACTAACATCGGCCGCTTCACGGCCATGCTGGAGCGATTCAAGGACGACACCCAGTTCATCGTCATCACGCACAACGCGCGAACGATCGAAGCGGCGGACTGGATCTACGGGGTCACGATGCAGGAACCAGGCGTGAGCACCCTCGTGGGCGTGGAGCTCCAGGATCTGCCGCGCGGCCAGGTCGCCTGAACGGAGTCCCGCGGTGCGCCTGACCGTCGTCGGATGCGGAACCGTGATTCCGGAGCCCGATCGAGCGTGCTCATCGTACTACCTCGAGCACGGTGCGACTCGCATCCTCATCGACTGCGGACCGGGAGCCGTCCAGGCACTCGCACGACTCGCTGTTCCGTGGCAAGGCCTGACACACCTGTGCATATCACATTTTCATGCGGACCACATCGGAGCGCTTCCGGGACTGTTCTTCGCCCTGCGCCACGGAGTGCAGCCGCCGCGTACCGGTGCACCCCTCGAGGTCTTCGGTCCGGCCGGTACGCGGGCTCTGTTCCGCGGGCTGGCCGAAGCCCTCGGCGACTTCATGCACGATCCCGGCTTTCCGGTAACCGTCACCGATCTCGCCCCCGGGGCCGAGGCCGCGGCCGGAGAGATCGTGGTCTCCGTGCGCAGCGTCCCGCATACGCCAGAGAGCATGGCCCTGCGATTCGAGGCGGACGGAAGGAGGCTGGTCTATACGGGGGACACGGGTCCGGACGAGGGACTTATCGAGTTCGCGCGCGCCGCGCATCTCCTGATCGCCGAGTGCTCGCTTCCGGACAGCCTCGTCGGAGACAATCACCTGTCTCCGTCGCGGGTCGCCCGCCTGGCCCGGCGGTCCGGTGCCGCCCGCCTGCTCGCGACCCACGTGTACCCCCAATTCCGCGCGGCGGCCGATGTCATTGGCCTCATCGGCGACGCGGGGTTCAGCGGGCCGGCGGAGCTGGCCTTCGAAGGTCTCGAGATCGGGGTCGGGGAGCCGTTCGTCCCGTCGCGTTGATGGTCAGGTGAGCGAAGCGCGCATCGTCCAGGACGTGAACCGACACGCCACGGACGATTCAGTGACGGACGCGCGCATGGCAGAGACCAGGCAGCACCCCGGCCACGACCGTCCTGTCGACCGGTTCGACCTGGGCCGCCTCGGCGAGCGGTGGGCGGAGCGCTTTCTGCGCCACGCCGGGTGGGCCATCCTGGATCGAAACTGGCGCGACGGCCGCCGCGAAATCGATCTGGTGGCCATACGGGCTGGCGAGGTCGCGTTCGTCGAGGTCAAGACGCGACGACCCGGCCCGCAGGCTCCGTGCGAAGCCGTCACCGCCGCCCAGCGCCGCAACCTCCGATTCGCTGCGGCGGCCTGGTTGCGCCACCATCCCGGTGTCGGCCGATCCTTCCGGTTCGACGTCATCGCGATCTCGGATGGCCCGGACAGGGAGCCCGAGATCCTCCACATACCGGCGGCCTTCGAGGCGGACGATTCCTGATCGGGCAGCGATTGACCCGAGCTTGCGGCCACCATACGTTCGCACCGCCCCAGGCCCGTGGGGCCGGAGCGCGTGAATCCCGTCAGGACCGTGAAGGTAGCAGCGGTAAGCGCGTGAAGGTCGCCACGGTTCGCCTGGGGTAACCACCACTCGATCCGGTGGCGCGGTTCCCGCGAACTCCGTCCCGGCTTCCGCTTTCGAGCCCGACTCCGCGCACGTAGCTTGCCGTCATGTATCGAACCGCGCTCGCCCGCACGCACAGGCCCTGCCGCTTTGCCGAGCTCGTCGGGCAGGATCACGTAGCATCCACGCTACGCGCGGCCGTCGAATCCAGCCGCGTCGCCCACGCCTATCTCTTCTGCGGTCCGCGCGGCATCGGCAAGACGACGGCGGCTCGGGTTCTCGCCATGGCCCTGAACTGCCCGTATCGACAGGGTGGGGAGCCGTGCGGAGAGTGTGATTCCTGTCGCGGAATCTGGGCCGGGAAGATGTCGCTCGACGTGGTGGAGATCGATGCCGCGAGCAATCGGGGAGTCGATGACGCCCGTGATCTCCGTGAACGGGCCATGTACGCCCCGTCGGACGAGACGCGCTACAAGGTCTACATCGTGGACGAGGCGCACATGCTGACCCGAGAAGCGTGGAACGCGCTCCTCAAGATCCTCGAGGAACCGCCGCCCCGGGTCATCTTCGTCTTCGCGACCACGGACCCCCAGAAGATCCGACAGAGTGCCGCCCCGGTACTGTCGCGCTGTCAGCGTTTCGATTTCCGGCGCGTGTCGGTCCGCGATCTGATCGATCGCCTGCGCGTCGTTCTGGACCTGGAAGGGGTGACGGCGGACGAGGATGCGCTGCTACCGATCGCGCGGCGTGCTGAGGGCGGCGTGCGAGACGCCCTGTCCCTGCTGGACCAGGTTCTCTCGTTCTCCGGCGATGCGGTGACTCGGGAGGACGTTCGCCGGATGCTGGGTCTGGTCGACGAGGAACGCTTTCTGGAACTGCTGCGCCTGGCGCGGGACGGCGACCGCGCTGGTGTGTTTCCGTTCGTCCAGGAACTGATGGATGATGGCTGCGATCTGGCCGAATTCGTGCAGGGATTGGGCGATACGCTGCGAGCGGTGCTGGCCCTGCGCCTCGATCCCGAGGCGGATCCGGCGGAACTCGGCGAAGGCTCGCGGGAGAGGCTGCGAGAGGCGGGAAGTCGGTTCACCGCCGAGGAGCTGTTGCGCATGCTCGTCGCGACGGCCGATTTCGAAGCGGCCGGTCGCTTCAGGAGAAGCGCGCAGCCTCGCATCCAGGTGGAGGTGCTCCTGCTACGACTGGTGAGCCTCGACTCCAGTGTCGATCTCCGCGAGCTCCTGGAAGCGATGGGTTCGAACCCGAAGCCGAGGGAGGGAACCGAACGGGGGGGGCGTCGCGGTCGCTCGACACCAACGGACGATCGGGTGGCACCGATCCCGCCGCCGCCGTCCGCTCCGCCTCCCGAGAGCACTCCCGCGGCGCCGCGATCAGGCGGTGGCGCGCCCTCGGAAGGAACCGTGCGGACAGCCTGGACGGAGGCTCTGCAGGCGGCCCGCGGCACCGCGCCCGGCGGCCAGCTGGTGGGCTTGCGCGGCGCTACGGTGTCGCGATACGTCGACGGGGAGCTGCACCTGGTCGTGCCTTCCGGACTGGCGGCCGACCTCGACGCATTTCTTGGCGATGTGGGCCGGTCGGCAACGCTGCGCACCGAGCTCGGGAGTCGGCTCGGCGTGACGGCGGACGCGATCCGGTTCCACGTCGGTGAGACGGGCCTCCGGCGGCGGATCACAGCCGAGTCCGCGCGGGACCAGCGCCTGCAGAAGATGGTCGAGGCGGATCCCCGCCTCAAGGAGGCGGTAGAAACACTCGACCTCAAACTCACCGAGGAGTGAGCAGCCTTGGAGAACCTGAATCAGTTGCAGCAGCTGTTCCAGCTCGGTCAGCAGATGCAGTCCCGGCTGGCGGAGATCCAGGAGAAGCTGGAGAACGAGACCTTCTCGGCGGCCGTCGGGGGGGGACTGGTGGAAGCCACGGCGGACGGCAAGGGTTCCCTGCGCTCGATCCGCATCGATCCGTCGGCCGTCGATCCCGATGACCTGGAAATGCTGGAGGATCTGATTCTCGCGGCCGTCGCACAGGCGCAGGGCAAGGCTCGGGAACGGCTCGAATCGGAGATGAAGCAGGCGACGGGAGGCATGCCTCTTCCGAACCTGGGATCACTGCTGGGCGGATAGGTGTCCGCCATCGAGAGCCTGATCGCCGAGTTCGGGCGGCTGCCGGGGATCGGCCGGAAGACGGCGCAGCGCCTCACGTATTATCTGCTGAAGTCCCGGCCGGAGGACGCGCGCCGACTGGCGTCGGCCATCGGGCGGGTACTCGACGAGGTGCGCGCGTGCCCGGAGTGCGGCAACCTGAGCAGCGAGGCGCCCTGCGAATACTGCCGTAATACGAGACGCGACCGGAGCCAGATCTGCGTCGTCGAGGAGGCGTCGGACATCGCGGCCATCGAGGCATCGGGACGCTACCGCGGCAGATACCACGTTCTCGGCGGGCATCTGTCTCCGTTGGACGGAGTGGGGCCCGACGAGCTCAACATCGCTTCGCTCATGGGCCGCATGGACGACGGCGTACGGGAGCTCATCATTGCCACCAACCCCAGCGTGGAGGGGGAGGCCACCGCCGCGTACCTGCATCGGCTGGCATCCTCTCGGCAGGGTATGCGAATCACGCGGCTGGCACGTGGTCTGCCGGTGGGTGGTGACCTGGAGTATGCGGACGGAGTGACCATAGCGGAGGCGTTCAGCGGACGCCGGGAGATGTAGATGTCGGAACGAGTGATCGTGGTTCGGGAGACCTCCCCGGCGTGGAGGATCCTCCGGGTCGCCGCGGTGGGAGCGGTCGCTGCGCTAGGCCTCGCCGCAGTCGCGGGAGCGGGCGTGCTGGTGGCGCGGGACCAGATGGCGCGCCACCAGAGCGACCTGTTCAGTCCACATCCCCTGCGCCGGCTTGCGGCGCTCGGATACCTTCGTGCTCACCCGGACGTGAATAGTGTGCTCCTGCTGAGGGACTATCTGGCGTGGGAGGAGCGGCCGATGCTCCGCAAGCGCGCGGCGGCCGTACTGGCGGGCATGGAGGAGGAGCTGGCCGCCGGAGAGAGTGTCGAGGAAGCCTGATCGCATGGCCATCTCTCACCCTGTGTCCGGTGAGGTGGGCGTGAAGGTCGTCTATTGCGGGCCAGAGGCGAGCGGCAAGACCACCAACCTTCAGTTCATTCACCAGCGTCTGGATCCGGAATCGCGAAGCAGGCTCATCGCGCCGACCGACGGTTCTGAGCGCACGCTCTTCCTCGACTTCCTGCCCGTGCAGCTCGGTGAGGCCGGAGGCGCGAAGACCAGGTTCCACCTCTTCACCGTGTCCGGCAGGGTGTCGCAGCACGAGACGCGGCGACTGGTGCTGCGGGGCGTCGACGGCGTGGTCTTCGTGGCGGATAGCCACCCGGATCGAATGGCGGCCAACCGCGAGTCACTCGCCGATCTCGAGTCCAGCCTGGAGACCATGGACGTGCGCGTGGAGGATCTCCCGATGGTTCTGCAATACAACAAGCGGGATATCGAGACCGCCCTCGACCTGGAAATCCTGCAGCGGGAACTGAATCCAGCCGGACGGGAAGCGTACGAGGCTGTCGCGACGGAGGGGCGGGGTGTCATGGAATCGTTGAACGCGATATCGAGACAAGTCATGTCCGTGGTCTACGGTGCCTGATCGCGTGGCCGGCCGGGTCAACCTTCCCAACGCGGTAACGACCGCGCGGGTGCTTCTGGCGCCGGTGGTGTCCGTGCTCCTGCTCCAGTCCAGCTCTTCAAGCAGGCTGCTCGCGTTCGCGGTCTTCCTCCTCGCGGCCCTCTCCGACGTCCTGGACGGCGCGCTGGCGCGTCGACGGGGAGAGATCACCGATTTCGGGAAACTGGTCGATCCGATCGCCGACAAGCTGCTCCTCGTAGCCACCCTGATCCCGTTCTACGTGCTCACATCCAGGCATCCGGAACTCCGCGGATTGCCCATGTACGGAGGGATCCCATTGTGGGCGCTCCTCGTATTCTTCGGACGCGAGCTTCTCATCACGGGCCTCCGAACGGCGGCGGCCCGTCGGGGGGCCGTGGTCCCCGCCCGAACCCTCGGGAAGAGGAAGGCGCTGGCGCAGAACGTATTCATCGGTTCCACCATCCTGTGGCTGGCGTTCCGGACCGCTCGTCACGCTCACGAGTGGAGTGGTCCCCTGAGCCAGTTCTGGGGAGCGCTGCACGGTTGGTTTACCTCCGTCAGCCTGATCGTCGCGCTCCTCCTGACCGTCGTCTCCCTGTTCTCGTACGCGACGTCCTTCTGGCGCGTGCTCCAGGGGGCGGAGGCATGATCGCCGGTTACAGCGAGCCGAGTGCCCCCATGATCGAAGTCCTCGCCGGCCGGATTCTGCGCCGCCTGACTGATACTGGTGCGACGGTGGCCGTCGCCGAAAGCTGCACGGGCGGCGGGCTCGGTCACGCGATCACATCCGTTCCGGGTGCCTCGGCCGGGTTCTGGGGCGGCGTGATCGCCTACGACGACGAGGCCAAGCGGCGGCTGCTCGACGTCTCCCGGGCCACCCTTCGCGACGATGGCGCGGTCTCGGAGCGAGCAGCCCGGGAGATGGCGACGGGCGTTCGTTCTCTGGCGGGAACCACGTGGGCGGTCGCGATCACCGGAGTGGCAGGCCCACACGGAGCCACGGACGCGAAGCCGGTCGGCACACTCTGCATTGCCGTCGCCGGACCCGTCGAACGGACTCGTGTTCTGGAGCTCGGGGGCGACCGCGCGGATGTGCGACGCGGTGCTGTCCGACACGCGTTGCTCCTGCTGGACGAGGCGATGGAGTCGGATGGCTGACGAGCGCACGGGCACGGTCGAGACCGCGGGCGGACTCCGCATCTTCTTCCGGTGTCGTGAGGCCGACGCTTCGCGCGGGAGCGTCTTGGTGATACATGGACTGGGGGAGCACTCTGGCCGCTACGGCGCTCTGGCCGATGCCCTGGTGAGCGCCGGTGTCGACACGTACGCCATGGATCTGCGGGGCCACGGGCGCTCGCAGGGCCGGCGCGGTCACGCGGACTCCTTCGACCGGCTCCTGCAGGACGTGGATCGCGTCCGTCGCCGGGTGCGGATGGGCCGACCGGCGGTTCCCGCCTTTATCCTGGGACACTCTCTCGGTGGGCTGGTCGTGGGACGCTACGTACAGGAATTCGGCTTTCCGTCCCTCGCGGGAGCCGTCCTGGTAGCGCCCCTCCTGGATCTCGCGATGGAACCTCCCGCGTGGAAGACCCGGCTGGCGCGCGTGGCCGACCGGCTGGCGCCGGCTCTCACGGTGGACAACGAGCTGCGAACGGCGGAAGTGTTCCGGGATCCGGAAGAGCAGGACCGATACGACAGGGATCCCCTGGTCCACAGGCGCCTCAGCGTCCGGTTGTGGAGCGAGATTCGCCGTGCCGCGGCACTCCTGCTCCGACGGGCCGAGCATACCCGCGTGCCCTTCCTGCTCCAACTGCCGGGGGCGGATCGCGTGGTTAGCAGCCCCGCGAGCCGAGCGATGGCATCCCGTCTGGCGGGGTCGGTGACGGTGAGCGATTACCCCGAGGCCTATCATGGGCTGTATCACGATCCGTCGTCCGGCACGGCGCTCGGAGATCTCGTCGAGTGGCTGGAGCCTCGTCTCGCCGGCGGGGTGAGCGCGGCGGGCGAAGGTCTTGTATAGTGTCGGCCGGCCGCGGCAGCACGGGATGCTTACAGGAGGACGATGTGGTCGGTGACAACGAACACAAGGGCAATCAAGAGGACCTCGACGGAAGCGAAGTCGGCGACGAGCCGACGGATTTCCTCGATCCGGCGGGGGGTGGGGAGGGAACGCCTGTGGACGTGGAGACACCACCGGCCCCCACCGGGCTCGAAGACGATGTGGAGCCCGAGCGCCGGGAGGCGCTCGAGGATCCGGCGCAGCGCCTGGCCGAGGAGCTGGATTCTCTGAACGACAGGCATCTGCGACTCGCGGCCGAGTTCGAGAACTTCCGCAAGCGCACCCGACGCGAGCAGACCGAGCTGACGTCCGTCGCCCAGGCCGCACTGGCGCGTCGTCTTCTGCCCACCCTGGATGATCTCGCTCGCGTGGCGGCGACTCCCAGCGATGCGACCACGGTGGAAGCGCTCGAGGAGGGGGTGGGCCTCATCCTTATCAATCTGCTGAAGGAACTGGAGGAGGCGGGTCTGAGCCGGGTCGATGCTCTGGGAGCCAGGTTTGATCCCGAGGAGCACCAGGCGATCATGACGGCGGAGACGGAGGATCCCGACCGCGACGACATCGTGTCACGCGTGTTCGTCGACGGGTACCTGTTCCGAGGCCGCCTGATTCGGCCGGCTCAGGTCGAAGTTCTGACCCACGAGCCGGAGACCGTCGGGGAACCCTGATGGCTACGCGGACGAAGGACTACTACCAGGTCCTGGGTGTTCCGCAGAACGCCTCGGGGGCGGAAATCAAGAAGACGTACCGCGCCCTCGCCAAGCAGTACCATCCGGACGCACATCCCGACAATGCAGACGCGGGCGAGCGCTTCAAGGAAATCTCGGAGGCGTACTCGATCCTGTCGGACCCGGACAGCCGGAAGAAGTACGATCAGCTCCGGAGGTTCGGCGGCCTCGGCGGCTTCCGCCCCGGACCCGGGCCGTCGGGCAGTTCGGATGCGTCCCGAAGCTTCCGGTTCGAGGACCTGGGCGGCCTCGGCGACATCTTCAGCTCGATCTTCGATTTCGGCAAGAGAACGGCCGCGGAGCGCCAGAAAGGTCCGGTCCGAGGACGCGACGTCGAGTACCTGGTCGAGATTCCGTTCCGCACGTCGGTGCGCGGAGGAAAGGTCACGATCAACGTTCCGATCTCGGAGGAATGTGCAACTTGCGATGGAACGGGAGCGGCTCCCGGCTCGGCAATGGACGAATGCACGGAATGCGACGGCCGCGGGACGGTGACGTTCGGACAGGGCACGTTCTCGGTACCCCGGCCGTGCCCCGCATGTGTGGGGCGCGGACAGGTCCCCCGCAAGCTGTGCAGCGCGTGCAGCGGCCGCGGCGACGTCACGTCTCGTCGGCGGATCGCCGTCACCGTTCCGGCAGGCGTGGAAGATGGCTCGCGCCTGAGGATCCCGGGACAGGGCGAGCGCGGCCCGGGCGGCGGTCGCCCCGGCGATCTGATCGTGCGATTCAGGGTGAAGGACGATCCGTTCTTCGAACGCGAGGGCCTGGATCTGATCTGCGAGGTCCCGATCAACGTGGCTCAGGCGCTGCTCGGGTCACGCGTGCGCGTGCGCACGGTGGACAACAAGAAGATCCTGCTGCGCATCCCGGCTGGCGCCCAGAACGGAACCATGTTCCGGATCAAGGGACAGGGGGTCGAGAAGGGAGAAAAAACGGGGGACCAGCTCGTGCGCGTCGCCGTCGAGCTCCCGGACGATCTGACGGACGAGGGACGGCAGGCCGCGGAGCGTCTGGCCGACGCCCAGGGACTTCGGCACTGACGTCAGATTCGCTCGGATCGGAGGATCACCCCCCCGCCCAGCACGATATCGTCCCGATACAGAACCGCGCTCTGGCCCGGCGTGACGGCGCCCTGCGGCACCGGAAGGGAGAGCGAGAAGCTCTCCGCGCCGGCCGAGCGGACGGTGGCCGTGACGACGGGTGCACCATGGCGGATGCGTACCCCGACCTCGGCACCCTGCGCCGGGATGTCGGCCAGCCAGTTCGCCCTCCCGGCCGCGAGCCCCGTGACATCCAGGGACGTCCGCGGCCCGATCACCACCGTGCGTGTCTCCGGCCGGATCTCGATCACGAACATCGGTTCCGCGAAGCCGCCGGGCAGCCCCTTGCGCTGACCCACCGTGAAGCGCGCATGGCCCGAATGGTGGCCCATCTCGCGGCCGTCCTCCGTGACAATGGGGCCGGGTGCGAGGGCCGGATGTCCCTCGCTCAGGTGGCTCCGGAGCACCGTGGCGTAGTCGCCGTTCGGAACGAAGCAGATCTCGAACGACTCCGGCTTGTCCGCCGTCGGCAGTCCGAGCGACCTCGCGGCCCGCCTGACCTCCGGCTTCGTCAGGTCGCCGATCGGGAAGAGCAATCGATCCAGGACGGACCTCGGAAGACCCCACAGGAAGTACGTCTGGTCCTTACGGTCGTCCGCCGCCCGGCGCAGCAGAGCGCCCTCGGCCCCGCGCGTCAGGCGAGCGTAGTGACCCGTCGCGATGTAGCGACAGCCCAGCGTGTCGGCCCGCCGGACCAGGTCCCGGAACTTCGTGAAGCTGTTGCACCGCACGCACGGAATCGGTGTGCGCCCGGCAGCGTACTCGCTCACGAAGTCGCGAACCACGTCCTCCGTGAACTCCCTCTCCAGATCGAACACGCGGTGTGGCGCGCCGAGACGTGCCGCCACCGATCGAGCATCTGCAATGCCCTCGAGGCCGCAGCACGTGCGGGACGGTCCGGTCGTCTCGGAATAGCAGAAGGTTTTCATGGTCGCCCCGACGACCCGGTAGCCCCGATCCGCGAGGAGGGCTGCCGCGACGCTTGAATCGACCCCGCCGGACATCGCGACGAGCACCGCATCTCCCGTCGCGACGACGACATCCGCGCGCCTGCCGGGGTCATCGATCTCGCGGCGTTCGGCGTCCGCTCTCACGACGCGCCGTCCCGGAGACGGCCGACCACCCGGGCGACGGCCTCGGCCGCCGCATCGACCTCGGCGGCCTCCGTCGCCGGGCCGAAGCTGAACCGGAGTACCGCGTACGGTCCCGGCGGCCGAACGCCCACGGCATCCAGGACGTGCGAGCCCGTGTGGGCCCCGCTGCTGCATGCCGAACCGGCGGACAACGCGACACCTTCGATGTCCAGGCTGGTCAGGACGACGGCCTGGTCACAGCCGGGAATGCCCACGCTGAGAACGTGCGGGAGCCTCCGGGTCGCCTCCGCACCATGCACGCGGAGGCCGGGGACCGACTCGGCGAGACGCGCCTCGAGTCGCTCGCGCAAACCCGTCCAACGTGGCTCAGCGACGTCACGCTCGGCGACCGCGAGATGGACCGCTTCGGCGAATCCGGCTGCGCCGAGCGGATTCTGCGTTCCGGGCCACAGCGCGTTCTCCTGCGACCCGCCGTAGGAGAGCGGTTCGAGCCGCACGCCTGCTCGCCGGTACAGGATCCCGATTCCGACCGGACCACCGAGCTTGTGTGCCGTGACACTGAGCAGGTCCGCCGGCACGTCCGCGAGGGACACCGGCACCTTCCCGACCGCCTGCACGGCATCCGTGTGGAACAGGCCGCCATGCCGGTGGGCCATGTCGCAGAGCCGGTGCACGGGCTGCACCGTTCCGATCTCGTTATTGCCCCACATGACCGAGAGCAGGGTCGGTCGGCCGTCCCCGGCGGCCAGTCGCTCCTCGAGGACGTCCTCGAGGAGCGTGCCCGAGCTGTCTACCGGAATCATCTCGACCGCGGATCCCTCCCTGCGGGCGCGCCCGGCCGCCTCGATGACGGCCTTGTGCTCGATGGCCGAGACGAGGATCCGTGCGCCATCCCCGTGCGCCCGGGCGAAGCCGAGGACCGCCAGGTTGTCCGACTGGGTTCCTCCCCCGGTGAACACGAGGTCCGACCGGGGGCAGTCGAGTGCCTCCGCGACACGCGCGCGGGCGTCCTCCAGGACGGCCGCGGCTGTGCCGCCCGGCGTATGAACCGATGCGGGGTTGTAGTCGGCCCTCCCCACCAGCTCTTCCATGACCCGCCACACGGAAGGTCGGAGAGGCGACGTGGCTGCGTGGTCGAGGTAGATCATCCGGCGCTCAAATCGATCGGACACGCATGCTGGCTACGTCCTCGACCTCGACCGTCTCCTCGGTGTGGAAGGGCTCTCCGAACGGTCGCCGGATCAGACTTCCGTAGTGCCGATTCTGTGTCTCCACGAGCTCGTATAACGGCTGGCCGGTGGGATACGCCTCCCCGGCCTGAACCACCCCATCGAACTGCGATCCGTAGGCTTGGATCGCCTCCCGCTTGCGCTCGAATTGCTCCGAGATATCTACGACGAACGTGGGCTTTATCGGGTCCTCCCTGAAGCTGAGCGCGTGCAGGATCTTGTGCGGTCGGTGGGGTGGCGCCCTGTCGCCATAGTTGGCCAGACCGGCCAGGAAGCATGCATCGCGTCCCAGCTCCGCCGCCACGCGATGGTCGGGATGACGCCCGCGCGGGAAGGGGAGGATGACGACGCGCGGTCGCAGGTCGCGTAGAACGGCCACCAGCCGTCGTCGACTTTCGTCCGAGTTGACCACTCCGGCGTCGGGAAGATCGGCGTTGGCCCGGACTGAGATCCCCAGAATGCCCACGGCCCGGGCCGCTTCCTCGGCCCGCCGATCGGGCGTTCCGCGGGTGCCCAGCTCGCCGCGAGTGAGATCCAGAATCGCCGTCCGGTAGCCCTGATCGGCGCACCGGGCGAGGGTGCCGCCACACATGAGCTCCGCGTCGTCGGGGTGGGGGCCTATTGCCAGAACGTCCACCTGGCGCTCCGTCATGGGATCCCTCCGGCGAATGTGGCCACGGAACGGCGTCCGCAGCATTCACTCATAGCGAAGCGCTTCGACCGGGTCGAGTCCTGCCCCGCGCGCCGCCGGATACAGGCCGAAGCCGATGCCGGTGAACACCGATGCGAGAAGCGCGACCGCGATGGACCACAGCGGAACCGTCGCCGGCACCGGGGTCAGTGAAGAGACCGCCCACACGATGAGTCCCCCGAACGCCATGCCAATGGCTCCACCGACCACCGTCAGCGTGGCCGCCTCGACGAGAAACTGCCACAAGAGGTCGCGCCGTCTGGCGCCGAGCGATTTCCTGAGGCCGATCTCGCGCGTCCGCTCGGTGACCGAGATCATCATGATCCCGATGACCCCCACACCACCGACCAGGAGTCCGACCCCGGAGAGCGCTACCATGACGGCGAAGAACACGCCGGTCAGTCGGTTCCAGAAATCCAGCACCTGATCCTGCGTGATCAGGTGGAAATCGTCTTCGTCTCCGGGACCCAGCCGGCGGAGGATTCGCATGCGGCTGCGCACCACCTCCAGGGCCCGATCCAGCGGGACTCCTTCGTGCGGCTTCACGGTGAACCACACGAGGCGGTCCCATACGCGCATGTGCTTGAGCGCAGCCGAGAACGGGATGTACACGTAGTGTGACTGCAGCCCGGCGAACAGGTTGTCCGGGGGACGGTACACGCCGATCGCCTCGAAGGGCGCCGTGTCGCGGCCCGGCCGGCCGATGTTGAAGCGGCCCCCCAGCGGGTCGAGCCCACCGAACAGATCGGCGGCAGTCGCCGAGTCCACGACGGCCACGGACCGTCGCCTGCGCTCCTCGGTTCCGGTGAAGAAGCGGCCGTCGATCAGATCGCCACCATCGATCTCCATGTACTCGGCGTCCACCCCGTAGAGCGAAATGCGGACGTCGCTGTCCCCGGAGCGGCCGTGATAGCCCATGCCGGAAAGATCCACTCCCGGCGCGGCGTGCCGGATCTCGGCCAGGCGGCCGAGCTCGCGCGTCCACACCGGATCGAGCGGCGGGTGCCGCATGAACTCGTTCTCCTCCTCCTCGAGGCCCGTCTGCAACCCGCCGCCTCCACCCACGGGGGCGTGGAACACGTAGAACGTCGTCGGGCCGGCGGAGGCAATCACGTCGCGGAAGCTCGCGTTCAGCCCCTGCACCATCGCGGCCATCACAAGCACCACCATGACGCCGATGGTGACGCCGAGAATGGTCAGTGCGGATCGCACCTTGTTGGCTCGCAGGGAATCGAACGCCACGAGCAGGCCCTCTCGCAGCGTGGCCCATACACCCATACCGCTCCTCATGCGCCTACTCATAACGCAGCGCCACGATCGGGTCCTGCCGGGCCGCCCGGTATGCCGGGTAGATCCCCGAGCCGACGCCTACCAGCAGGCCGAGCAACAGCGACACGACGATGGCCCACATGGGTACCGACGCCGGGAGCGGGCTCAGGGCGTCTACGGCCTGGCCCATCCCGATCCCGAGCGCGATGCCGACGGCGGCTCCCACCAGGGACAGGGTCGACGATTCGGCCAGGAACTGAAACAGGATATCTCGCCGCCGAGCGCCGAGCGCCTTGCGTACCCCGATCTCCCGGATGCGACCCGCCACCGACAACAGCATGATGTTCATGATCACGATTCCGCCGACCACGAGCGAGATCGACACCAGTCCGGGCAGGGCCGCGAACAGGATCCTGTTGATGGTCTCCCAGGCGCCCAGGAGATCGCTCGACGTCTGGAGCCAGAAGTTGTTCTCCACTCCCGGACGCAGCTTCCGGTCCCTGCGCAGGGACGCCTCGACCTCCAGCATCGCCGCTTCCATCTCCGCGGTCGAGCGCATCTTGACCTGGATCTCCTCGACGCGGTCCTTCCGCCACGCCATGGTCTGTCGGTACGTGGAGATCGGGACGAGAACCGAAGCGTCCCGAATCACTCCAAGCAGTCCACCCTGCTTCTCCCACACGCCGACCACCTCGAGGCGGGTCGCGCCGAGGCGGATCCTCTTGCCGATCGGCGTCACGTCGGGAAACAGGCGCTCGGCGATCTCCGCTCCGATGACGGCTACCTTCAGGGCCCGACGCTCGTCCAGGGGCGACAGTCCCCGGCCGACGGCCACCTCCCAGCCCTGCATCGCCTCATAGCCGTCGGATCCACCAACGACGCGGATGTTGCGCCGGTGCCGCTCCTTGTACGAAACGCGATCGAACCCCCGATCAACGCTGTACGAGAAACGCCACGCGTCCGTCACTGCCTGACGTACGACTTCCACGTCGTGCATCGTGAGGTACGGATTGCGCGCCTGGCGCCGCCGCCGTTCCTCGCTCTCAGCACCCGTCTGCACCTGGCTCCGCCGCACGACGGTAAACGTGTTGACTCCGAAAATGGCCCCGGCGAAATCGTCCTGGACGTAGCGGTTCACTCCCTCCACGACCGTGATCACGGCGATGAGAAACGTGATCCCGATGACCACACCGATCAGGGTGAACGCCGACTTGAGCTTGTGGGCCCAGATCTGCTGAAGCGCGATGAGGATGCCCTCGAGAAGTCTCATCATACCCGGACCCGGTCGGTGTGGATCAACCGGCTGCCGACGGGACAGGCTGGCTCGAGTCGTGTGACTCGATCATGCCATCCCGCAGCGTGATCACCCTCCGGGCATGGGCCGTGATGTGCGGCTCGTGCGTGACCATGATGATGGTCTGTCCGGCATCGTAGAGGGCGTCGAACACCGTCATGATCTCCTCGGAGGTCACGGAATCGAGGTTTCCCGTCGGCTCGTCGGCCAGGATGATCGAGGGTCGGTTCACGAGCGCCCGCGCGATGGCCACGCGTTGTCGCTGACCGCCGGAGAGCTCGTTCGGCTTGTGATTCATGCGATCGGCCAGGTCTACCTGCGCCAGGGCTCCCTTCGCTCGCTCGATTCTCTCCCGTGCCGCTACGCCGGCGTAGATGAGCGGCAGCTCCACGTTGTGAAGGGCGCTGGCCCGCGGCAGGAGATTGAACGTCTGGAATACGAACCCGATCTCCCGATTGCGGATTCGCGCCAGCTCGTCGTCGTCCAGGTGCTGCACGGGCTGTCCGTTCAGGACGTACTCGCCCGACGTGGGGGTGTCGAGGCAACCGATGAGATTCATCAGGGTAGACTTGCCCGATCCGGACGGACCCATGATCGCGATGTACTCGTTGCGGCGAATCTGAACGTCCACTCCGCGCAGGGCTCGAACGACCTCCGCTCCCATCTGATAGTGCTTTCGGAGCTCCCGTGTCAGGATGATGACATCGTTCGACTGGCTCATCTATGCCTCGCTGTCCGTTGCCCCTTGCGGGGCGCCGTCCTCGTCACCGTTCTCGATCCGAACCAGCGCTCCGTCCTCGAGCTCCCGGATCGCCTGGTAGGAACCCGATACCACCGTTTCCCCCTCCTCGAGGCCGCTGAGCACCTCGAAATAGTTGTCGCCGGCGATCCCCACCTCGACCGGACGGAAGCGCACCCGCTCGCCGTTCAGCACGTACACTCCCTCCACGGGCTCACCGTCCTCCTCTTCGGTCGCGGCCGGCACGTCCTCGCCTGCCGCCTCGGTCCCTGTGTCCTGGACCGACTCAGCCTCGGTGAGAATCCGCTCGAATCGAGTCGGGTCCAGCAGGGTGAGCGCGATGATCGGAATCGCCAGAACGTCCTGCCGTACGGCGGTGACCACGTCCGCCGTGGCCGAGAGATCCGTGCGAAGCTCTCCGCCAGGGTCTTCGAGCGTGATGCGTACCTCGAAATCGATGGCCTGCTCGGAGCTGCTCTGAAGCTGGCTGCGGGGCCGAATCGAGCTGTTGCCGATCTTCGTCACTCGGCCGATGAACTCCCGACCCGGGAACGCATCGATCGAGATGACGGTGGAATCTCCGATCGTGACCTCCGGAACGTCGGTCTCGTCAACCTCGATCACCGCTTCCATCACGGAGAGATCGGCGATCGTCAGCAGAAGACTCCCCGGATTGTTCATCGTGCCGACGACGGCCGTTTCACCACGCTCCACGTTGAGCCGCGTCACTCGCCCGCTCATGGGCGCCCGGATCACCGTCTTCGACAGCTGATCTTCCGCCTCCCGCACGCTCGCACGCGCCATGCCGACCGCGTGACGCGCCGACTCGCCCTGGGCCTCCTGCACCTCGGCGTTCGTGCGGGCCTGCTCCAATTCCGTGTCTGTCACCATCTCGGGCGCGGCCTCGGCGAGCTGCCGGATGCGATCCCAGTCGCGCGACGCCTGCCTCGCATTTCCACGCGCCTGCGCCTCCCGTGCCTCCGCCTCCGCCAGCGCCGCCTCGGCTCGCTGCAGGGCCGCCTCGAAACGAGCCGGGTCGATGACGAGCAGAAGGGTGCCCTCCACCACGTCGTCCCCCTCCTCGACGGTGAGCTGCACGATCCGGCCGGACACGTCCGCGCTGATGTCCACCGACTTCTTCGGCTCGATGTGACCGGTCGCCGTGACGCGGGCGACCAGATCCCGCGGGGTCACGTCCTCGACCCGTACCTCCACGAGATCGGCACCCCCGCCTCGAATCGCCGTCGTGCCGATGGCGAGCACGCTGAGCGCTCCGATCCCGATCGCTATCTTGCGCTTGCGAGACATTTTATCTGTATTCCTGACAACGGGTTAGTGTTCTCCGCCCCTGATTCCTGTCCGTACGACGCTTCCGGTTCGACGGTTTCACGCCCGACCCGGGAGGAACACCCGGCCGAACGAGATCGTTGTGTGATGCCGATCACTCGCGTGGTGTGCGCGCCGCGACCCAGTCCCGGCCCGGGATCGCCACCTGAATCACGCGTGCCCCGTCCGTCGCGATCCACAGATTGGTGGGCTCGCCGCCCACCACCAGATCATATCGCGTCACGGCCTCGCGTCGGTCTCCGACAGTGAGTGTGTCCCGGGACAGGCGATTGACTCGCAGGGGGACAATCCGGCCGCGCCCGGGAATCAGGACCTCGAGATCCACGGCGCGCGGGTCCGGCGCCGCGCGGAGCCTCCGCGCGAGCAGCACGTAATGGTGGGCGACGTCCGTCTCCAGGATCAACAACCGATCATCGGCGAGGTGCTCGGTGAATCGCTCCCCACTGTCCGACGTCGTCGTGACCCGAAGTCGCGCGCCCGCGCGGCTCACGACGGAGCGGTTCGACGGACCTTCCCGGGACTGCAGCTCGTAGCGAACGAGATGTCCGTCCCGATCGACTCGCATGCCCGTCTCCACGGACTGAAGCGCCCCGGCGTCCCCGTCCCGGGTGACGCGGCCCACGACGACCAGGTCCTCGCCCCGCCGCCGCACAGCGAACGTCTCGGTGCCCACGTACGCCTCGCCCACCCGGTGCTCGAAGCTGCCAGCGTCCACCTGGACCGCCTGTTGGGCGCGGGCCGGTGCGACGACCGTGGCTAGAGACGCCGCAGCTACGGCGAGGCGCAATCGACCGTCGACCTTACGCATCGAGTCGCATCGCTATGTACTCGAGCAGGAACTCGTACATACGCCTTCCGTTCTCAGCGGTTGCGCTACTCGGCCGCCCGACGACGCCCGGAGATCCCGGAGGCGGCACCGGTTCTTCCGGCGCGGTGCGCCGGCCCACCACCGCGCGCGGGAAATCTTCGATCGCGCCGGTCCGTACCAGCTCAGGTGCCAGGTGGAGCATCAGCGCCGTTTCCATCTCTCCCGCGTGCTCGTTTCCCTCGCCGCCCACCAGGAACGCTCCGAGATCGATGGCGTGGATGTCGAGCGCCCGCACGCGAACGATATGGGCCAGCACGGCTGCCATCGCCTGGATGTGAGGTCCGTAGCCGTGCGTAGTCATCAGGATGATCTCCTCCAGGCCCTGCCGCTCCCAGGAGCCGACGAGCTCGTTCAATACCCGGTGCAGGGTCTTTCTTTCCAGGGCAGCAGTCCCTGCGTATGCACGTTCGAGCTCCGAGCACACCCCGAACGGTAGAGTCGGAGCCAGGAGGATGCCGGTACGCTCGGCCAGGTCGGCAGCCAGATGCTCCACCAGAAGCGTGTCGGTACCCAGCGGAAGGTGCGGTCCGTGCTGCAGGCAAGTGCCCACGGGCAGCAGCAGGCGCGGGTCACGGCGAAACCACTCGGCTGCTTTCGTCCACGACAGACGATCGAGTCGCGCGGGTCGGGACGCTGTGCTGATGTGCGACATGCCCCCCAATGTAAGGTTCTGACACACCGAAGGAACGGGGGCCACGGCCGCTGCGCGCGAGCGGGCCGATTGCCTCACCCGGACTCTCCGTGAAACGTTACGTGAGGATCGTAGCGGCGGCCCGTCCGACCACGTGTGCGACCCGGGAGGCTTACATGCCACAGGCCAGCTTCGTTCCCCTTCGCTGGACGCGGCGATCCGAGAAGGATATGGCACGGCGGGCTCTCGAGTTTCGTCTGGAGGCAGACAGGCGACGCACGGTACGGCAGTTCTCGGATCGGCCGGTTCCACGTGCGATCATCGAGGACTGCATCCGAGCGGCCGGCACGGCTCCCAGCGGGGCGCACCGGCAGCCGTGGCGGTTCGTGGCCGTGTCGGACCCGGCCGTGAAACGACGGATCAGAGTAGCGGCGGAGGCTGAAGAGACGGAATTCTACGAGCGCCGGGCTCCCGCGGACTGGCTGGAAGCCCTCGCTCCGCTGGGAACCGATGCCAGCAAGCCGTTCCTCGAAACGGCCCCATGGCTGATCGTCGTGTTCGCCGAGAGCGTCGGCGAGGCCGACGACGGCTCGCCGCGCAAGAACTATTACGTGCAGGAATCCGTCGGGATCGCCACGGGCATTCTGATCAGCGCCGTTCATCGAGCCGGGCTGGCGTCGCTGACGCACACGCCCAGCCCGATGAAGTTCCTCGGCTCCCTTCTCGGAAGGCCGGCCAGAGAGCGGCCGTTTCTGATCCTCGTCGTCGGCCACCCGGCGGAGAAGGCCCTGGTACCCGAGCTGACGCGGAAGCCCCTCGAAGACATCGCCACGTTCATTCAGTCCGGCTGGCTGGTCCCGCCTCGAGGGTCCAATATGATGGAGACATCCTCGAACGTCGCTTCGGCCGCCGGAAGCAGCTCAGCGGCCGGACCGCCGAGCGGTGCCCGCACGCGGGAGGCAATCGTGAGACCGGATCGCGCACGCGTACTGGTGGAGGGCCTGGTCACCGGATTCCTGGGCTACGCCGTGATCGTGCTGTTCTTCGGGGCGCTCAACGTCGTCGCCGGGCGGCCGTTCTTCCACACGGCCGAGCTTCTCGGCAGCGGCCTCGTGGCCACGGCGGATGCAGAAGGTTCCGGGGCGGCGGGGGCGGTCCTGGCCTTCAACGGCCTCCATCTCCTGGCATTCCTGGTCATCGGCTTCGTGGCCGCATGGCTCGTGATGCAGAGCGAGCGCAACCCCAGCTTCTTCGTTCTGGCCCTGTTCATAGGTCTGGGCGGGCTCTTCTTGACGCTCGCCGGCTTCGTGTCCGCGTCGGAGATGATCGAAGAGGGCCTCGCCCTGTGGTCGGTGATCGTGGCCAACCTGGTCGCGGGTCTGGCCATGGGAGCCTATCTACTCAAGGCGCACCCGCGGCTATGGGGCGAGCTGCGTGACCATCTCGACCCCGAGACGGAGCACCCCACCCCCCACTGAGACCTCGCTGGACGTCCGTGGTGTGACGTTCCGTTGAGATCCACAGATATCCGTCCCGCATGGTCCACACCGTGCACAGCGCAGCGATCATCGGGATGGAAGCCCGGACTGTCAGGGTCGAGGTCGCGATCCGTCGCGGCACCCCGATGATCCGAATCGTAGGTCTCGCGCCGGGAGCCGCCCGCGACTGCCGGGAGAGGTTCCGTTCCGCCGCTGCTCAGCTCGGCCTGCGCGTTCCGGGCCTGCGGATCACGGTGAACCTGGCACCAGCGGATCTGCCCAAGGACGGCGCGTCTTTCGACCTTCCGGTGGCCACCGCCATCCTGGCCGCCGCATGTCATGTGCCTGCCCGGAAGGCCCGCCGGTGGGCCCTGGTCGGCGAGCTTGGACTCGACGGGACCGTCCGCGGCATCCGCGGTTCCCTGGCAATCGCCCTGCGCTGCGCTCGCGCGGCGTCGCTGGATGGATTGATCGTGCCCGACGCGAATCTGGCTGAGACGCGCTCCATTCGGGACATGAGGATCCTGGGCGCCGGAAGTCTGGCTGACGTGCTGGCCTTCCTGCGTGACGAGGGGACGCTGGCCTCGGCGGCCGCGTCGAGGCGACGGCACGCTCCGGCCGGCCCGTCGCCCGACTTCGCGGAGATCGCTGGCCAGAGGGCCGCGAAGCGGGCCCTTGAGGTGGCCGCGGCCGGTGGACACAACGTGCTGCTCCGGGGCGCGCCGGGGGCGGGCAAGACGATGCTCGCGCGGGCGCTGCCGACGATCTTGCCACCGCTGAGCACTCGCGAGGCGGTGGAGGCGACGGTCGTGCACAGCGTCGCGGGCGCACTCCGTCCCGGTTCCGGTCTCCTTCAGGCGCGACCGTTTCGCGCCCCACACCACTCGGTCAGCCGGATCGGACTCCTGGGAGGCGGGGTGCCGATCCGCCCCGGCGAGATCTCACTGGCCCACCACGGCATCCTGTTCCTCGACGAGCTCCCAGAGTTCCGTTCCGCCGTTCTCGAGGCTCTGAGGCAGCCGGTCGAATCTGGCACCATCCACATCACTCGGGCCGGTCGATCGGTGAGCTTCCCGGCTCGATTCGTACTGATCGCCGCCATGAATCCGTGTCGGTGCGGTCGCCTGACGGACCCTCAGGGCTCCTGCACGTGTGATCCAGCAGATGTGCGCCGTCACGCCGCCCGCCTCAGCGCGCCGCTGCTCGACCGGATCGATATGCACGTGGACGTGCCGTCAGTGGGCTGGTCGGCCCTTCGCGAGGATCGCGAGCGGCGAGAGAGCCCCGTGATGCGCGAGCGCGTCGTGAACGCCAGAGGTCAGGCTCACCGACGGTTTGGCGGGAGACAAAGGGTCAACGCGGTTCTCACGCCGGACGAGTTGAGGGTGCACTGCCGGCTGGACGATGAGGCTGACGCCATCCTCGCGTCGGCGGCCTCACGGTGCGGGTTCAGCGCCCGGGGATGCCACCGGGTGCTGCGGGTTGCCCGTTCGATCGCCGACCTCGAGGGAGCAGCAGTCATCCGGCCCGACCACGTGGCCGAGGCCGTGCAGTACCGTGTTCTCGACCGCCCCGGCGCTTCGGGGCATCTAGCGGCTCCCGGTAGCCGACTCACTTCGGGCTCCGGGCGTTGACGCGGCCTGCGGGATCCCGCCAGCGAGAACGCGGGGCCTCTCGGGGATCGGCAGGCCGGGCCCGAGTCCGGGTGGATGCTCGTTTCGCCCCAGTGCGAGGAAGTTGCGCAACAGGGCGTGGCCGTACCCTGTGAGGACGGCCTCGGGGTGGAACTGGACTCCCCAAACGGGGAATCGATCGTGCCGCAGTGCCATCAGCACCCCGTCCTCCGTCCAGGCTGTCGCCACCAGCTCGTCGGGAAGCGTGGCCGGGTCCACTACCAGAGAGTGATACCTGGTCCCGGACAGAGGAGACGGGAGTCCGTGAAACAGCCCTCGCTCTTCGTGCACGATCGACGAGACCTTGCCGTGCACGGGAGGCCCCCGGACCACCCTGGCGCCGAACGCGGTCCCGACGCACTGGTGGCCAAGGCACACGCCGAGCACCGGCACCAACCGTCCCGCGACTCGGATCAGGTCCACCGAAGTCCCGGCCTCCATCGGCGTGCACGGACCCGGCGAGACGATCACGTGCGACGGCGCCAGGTCCAGTAGCCCATCCACGTCCGTCGCGTCGTTGCGGACGACGCGGACCTGTTCACCCAACTCCTCGACGTACCGGGCCAGGTTGTGCACGAACGAGTCGTAGTTGTCGAGGACGAGGATCACCGATGACCTCCCCCGATGACCTCGAGCAGAGCACGTGCCTTGTCGAGGGTCTCCGCGTACTCGGCTCCCGGATCGGAGTCGGCGACCACGGCGCCCCCGGCATGGAAGGCGATCCTGCCCCCCGCCGCGACCGCGATACGGATGGACACGCTGGTGTCCATGTCGCCGCCGAAGCCCAGGAAGCCGATGGCACCGCAGTAGGGCCCTCGAGCCACCGGCTCGAGTTCTGAGATGATCTCCATCGCACGGATCTTCGGTGCGCCGGTGACGGATCCAGAGGGGAACGCGGCGCGCAACAGGTCCACCCTCCCCCGTTCCCCGCTCAGGTGGCCTTCGATCGTTGAGACGAGGTGGTGCACGGTGGCGTACGACTCGATGCGAAACAACTCCGTCGCGCGCACGGAACCCGGCCCACACACCCGCGACAGGTCGTTTCGCAGGAGGTCCACGATCATGAGGTTCTCCGCCCGGTCCTTGACGCTGTGCCCGAGCTGGGCTGCCAGCGCCTCGTCAGTGGCCGGGTCCGGGTCGCGAGGACGTGTCCCCTTGATCGGTCGGGTTTCCACACGGCCGTCCGGTTCGACCCGGAGGAAACGCTCGGGCGACGAGCTGAGGACCGATCCTCCGGCGGCCCGAAAGAACGCACCGAACGGCGCCGGGCTCCGGTGGCGCAATCGCCGGTACAGGGATCCCGCGTCGGTGACCGCCGTGGTCTCGAATCGTTGCGACAGATTCACCTGGTACACGTCGCCGGCGCGAATCCACTCGATGGCTCCCTGAACGGCTCGCCCGTAGGCCTCCGGGGAGAACGTCGACCGAACGCCGGGCGCCAGTGGAACGGGGAAGACGGCGGGCGAAGCTGTACGGGTGATCGGTAGACCGGATCCGAGCGGCAGGTCGTGCTCGGCGGGCGGCGGCCCTCCGGCGAGCCATTCTTCCGCCCGGCGAAGACGGCGCCTTGCCACGTGGTGGCCCCTCGCGCCATCCGCGGGGCGTCCGGTAGACGCGATCCAGCACCTGTCCTCCACTCGGTCCCAACCCACGACCAAGTCGTAGAACGCCAGCTCCATATCGGGAAGACTGAGATCACGGTGCGCGGGCCGCGGCAGGACTTCGAGGTCGCCGGCGAGCTCGTACCCCAGGAACCCCGCAGCTCCCCCGCAGAACGGGGGCAGAGTTTCCTCGAAACGACAGCTGTCCAGACAGATCTCCAGCTCGGTCAAAGGGTCGGCCGCCGCCGGATGCACGCCTTCGGGAAGAACCCATTCAGCCCTCCCATCCAGACCACGCAACACGCGGAACGGGTCAACCGCGAGGTACGAGAAGCGATTCGCCGCGCTTGGACGTGAAGGACCGGAATCGAGCCACAGAAGCCACGGCCGATCGCCCGATCGGCCGAAGATCTCCTCCGGCGGGGGCGCGCCGGGAACGTCCGATACCAGCGGGCCTGTCACGGGCTCGCCCGGGCCGGTCCGGGCGTCACCCCGCCAGGTCCGGTCCGGTGCTCAGGTCCCGGATGCACAAGGCGGACTGTCCGTAGGACTCCTCCACTTCCATTTCGATGCGGGTGATGTTTCGGGCACCGGAATCTCGGAGCTGCGTCGCGAGTCGATCGCACAGATACTCGGCGAGGCGCTCGGCGGTCGTGTTGGTGACGGGGAGTGACACCGTATCGGAGACCGGGAACACGTAGCGGCGGCCCGCGTGATGGACCTCGAGCTCCTCACCGGACCGCACGAGCTGGAGCTCGCGGTTCCGCGTCGGGAGGAGCATCCGATGGTCGAGCTCCTCGAGAAGGACGCTCATGTGGCCCTTCAGGACCACGAAATCGTACACCAGCGCGTGCTCATCGAGGTCACCGGCCAGGCAGACGCCCACCCGGTAGTTGTGCCCGTGCAGGGTCTCGCACGCACCGCCGCCGTACGTGATGAAATGGCCCGCCGCAAAGCTCAGCGACTCCTTGCTCACGGTGATCCTGTACTCGGTCATCTCGCTCCCACCCGCCCATGAAGGTTTCGACACTCCACACACCCTTCCATCGTACATCCGTACAGGCGACGGCGCAGCCCGCGGGCCGAACGGCCCGGTGAAGGCTCTTGCCGCAGGCATCCGCCGCGGGCCAGCTTGTCTCTGCACATGAGGTCGCAGAGACCGTCCCATCGGAGCGTAGGGAAACGAGAATCGAATGCGCCTCTTCGTGGCCGTGAACTTCCCGTCCCGCTTGCGCCACCGGATCGCCCGCCAGTGCCGCCCGCTGCGCGAGGCCGGAATTCCTGCACGCTGGGTAGAGCCCGATCAGGTCCACCTGACGCTCAAGTTCATCGGCGAGATTCCGGCAGGACGCGTGGACGTGCTGGGCGAGGCCCTCATACAGATGGCCGGTCGATTCCGTCCCTTCAACTTGCGGTTCGGTCCCATCGGCGCGTTCCCGTCTCCTCGTCGCCCGCGCGTCGTTTGGCTCGGCGTCGAGCCGACACCAGAGCTCCGGTTCATCAAGGACGATCTGGAGCGCGGGCTCGCCGAGGTCGGCGTGCCACGTGAGCAACGCCCGTATCAGCCCCACATCACCCTGGGTCGCGCGCCACGCGACGCCGAAGCGGGTGAATTTCGTCGCCTTGAGGAAGTCGCCCGGACCCTGCGCGTGTCCGAGGAGTACCGGGTCACTCACCTGGACCTGATGCAGAGCCGGCTGGAGCCGTCCGGGGTGGTCCACACCGTACTTCGGGTTGCCCGTCTGGGTATCGAGGACAGTTCAGGATGACCGGCCGATGGGGGTGGATGTGATCAGGAATTGCCTTGCGCGCATCGGCTGTCTGGCGCTCATCGTTCTGTTGGTCGCCGGAGCGTGGTGGTTCCGCCACGATCTCACGCGGTGGTGGAACCGTCTCGAGATCACCAGCGTGTCCGAGCCGAGCGAGGATCTGGCCCGCCGGGCGGAACGGGAGGTGGAGGAATTCGTCGCGTCGGACGGGCGTGACGGGTTGACACTGACGCAAGCTGAAATCCAGAGCCTCCTGACGTTCCGGGCACAGGAGCTGCTCCCGGATGGGATCAGCGAAACGCAGATCGAGATGAGAGACAGCACTCTGCTCCTTTCGGCTCGCGTCGATCCGTTCGGAATCGAGGGACTGGCCTCGCCGGAGCTCCTGGAGCGCTTTCTGTCGGACTCGGCCCGCGTGGTCGTCGAGCTGGCGCCCGGAGTCCTCCAACCCGGGGTGGCCAGCGTGCGGGTGATGACCCTTCAGGCCGGCTCGCTCGTCGTACCCTCGATGATGGTCCCGTGGATCCTGGGTGGCCTGGAGATTCCGGGCGTCGAGGCCACGGGGTCCACCCTTCTCGTGCCGCTGCCGGCGGTCGTGCGGCGGTTCGAGGTAAGCGACGGCCGGCTGCGCCTGCGGATGGGCCCGGAGTGATCCACGCGGGCTCGCCTGCGGACCACACGCGTTGAGCAGAGGTTGAACCGACGGCGTACCTTGCGTAGGTATGCCTGTCGGGGTAGTTCGGCCGACCTGCATGTCCGGAACGAGCGGCGGCACGATGGGTAGACGAAGCCGAATTCTTCGGCGGCGCACCGGGTGCCACCGACGTGGATGAACGAGTGAGACTATAGCGGAATGGGTGAGACCGTGGGAATGACAGGACGGAGCAAGGGTGAGAGCCGGGAGCCGGAGAACGGCTCGGTGGGTCGGTGGTTGTGGGAGTGGACTAAGTCGATCGCGGTCGCGTTCCTGCTGTTCATCCTCGTACGGACCTTCGTCGTGGAGGCATTCCAGATTCCCACCGGGTCGATGGAGGACACACTGCTCGTCGGCGACTTCCTGCTCGTCAACAAGATGGTCTACGGAGCAGAGATCCCGGGGACCGGGGTACACCTGCCCGCACTCGACCCACCGGCCCACGGCGACATCGTCGTGTTCTCGCCGCCACCGGCAGCCCGGCAAGCGGCCAACACCAACTACGTGAAGCGAATCGTAGGTCTTCCCGGTGACACGTTGCTGATGGTGGAGGGAGCGCTGTACCGGAACGGCGCCCCGGTCGCCGAGCCGTACGCGCGACACACCCGGCCATATGAGGATCCGCGAAGTCCCCAGTTCGACTGGCAGCGCACCTACGTTGTCGAGAGCGGCCGGAGCCTGCAGGAGTATCGGCCCACGCGCGACAACTGGGGGCCGATCACGGTGCCGACCGACAATCTCTTCGTCATGGGCGACAACCGGGACAACTCGGAGGATTCCCGTTACTGGGGCTTCGTCCCGAGCGAGTCCGTCAAAGGTCGACCCTGGGTCATCTACTTCTCTTACGACCGTAACCAGATCGCCCCGTTTCCGTGGCTGACGGAGATCCGCTGGAGTCGGCTGCTCGACCGAATCAGGTAAGCATGATGGCAGGGTGTCGTGGATCGCACCGTGACCCGAGATGGCCGCGGGAGCGCCGCGCGTCCGAACATCGTCGTTCAGCATCCACGGTCCGAGGCGATGGCACACAGACCGGCTGACAATGAAGGCGGATCCCTCGACCTGTACTTGAGGGAGATTGCCGAGCACCCGATCCTCGAAAGGGAGGATGAAGCACGCCTGGCCCGTGCAATTCGGGAAGGCGACGAGGAGGCTCTCAACAGGCTGGTCGCCGCCAATTTGCGCTTCGTGGTCACGGTTGCGAAGCGCTACCGCAACCACGGCGTGGCCTTTGCCGATCTGGTGAACGAGGGCAATCTCGGGTTGATGCGTGCCGCCCGCCGTTTCGATGAGACGAAGGGCGTTCGGTTCATCTCCTACGCGGTCTGGTGGATCCGCCAGGCCATGCTGCAGGCGATCGCGGAGCAGTCGCGTATCGTGCGTGTTCCCGTCGGTCAGATGGACCAGGCCAACAAAGTCGTGCGCGCGTCCCGTCGCCTGAGCCAGGAGCTGGGTCGGCGGGCCACCACGGAGGAGGTAGCGCTCGAGCTCGGCCTCACCGCGGAAGACGTGCAGCGGGCCATCGGGATGCAGGGCGGCTATGTGTCGTTGGACGCTCCGGTTCCGGAAACCGAGGACACATCGCTGCTCGAGCTGATCCCGGACCGTGAGGGTGAGGAGGCGGACGAGAGGGCGCAGAAGGTGGCTCTGCGCCAGGTGCTCGAGGCGAGCCTGATGCATCTTCCCGACCGGGAGGCTCGCATCCTTCGCCTGTACTTCGGACTCGCGGGCGAGGAACCACACACGCTGGAGGCCATCGGCAGGCAGTTTTCTGTGAGCCGGGAAAGGGTCCGCCAGATCAAGGATCGAGCCCTGGTGCGCCTGCGATTGGGGGCGACCGGCCGCGTCCTGGAATCCTTCCGCGACCGCTGACGACCTTGACATGTAACACCTTGACACCCTCCGGATGCCCCTTTAGCTTGCCGGGCTGCAAGTGGGACGATCCGGCCGCTCGCGCCACGTGCGGGGCGGCTCGCTTTTTCTCCTTTGATGACACGGATGAGCGCGAGCGCCGATGGCGTGGAGCGACTCGGGCGACGCGGGTATGAAGACGTATTCTGTCAAGGCTGGCGAGATACAGCACGAGTGGTTCGTGGTGGATGCACGGGACCAGGTCCTGGGGCGCCTCGCCACGCGCGTGGCATCGGTGCTGCGGGGCAAGCACAAGCCCACATACAGCCCGCACCTGGATGTCGGTGACTTCGTGGTGGTGATCAACGCCAGGGATGTCCGGCTGACTGGACGCAAGGCGGAGCAGAAGACGTACTTCCGACACAGCGGATACATGGGGGGCGAGCGCCACATCCCGTTCGCCACGATGATCGACAGGCACCCGGAACGGGTGGTGGAGAGAGCCGTCAAGGGCATGCTTCCGAAGAATGCCCTGGGACGCCAGATGGCGCGCAAGCTGAAGGTATACGCGGGGGGAGAGCACCCGCACGCGGCGCAGCGACCGCAACCGCTCGAGATGTGAATCGGGCGGATTCAACGGATACGGGGGAAGCGTGGCGGACACCACGACATTTCAGGCAGTAGGCCGGCGAAAGTCCGCCGTGGCGCGCGTGTGGCTCAGGCCGGGCGACGGCTGGAACATCAACGGCCGCGGCATCGAGGAGTATTTTCCCCTGGCCCGCCACCGGGATAAGCTCGAGAAGCCTTTTGCGGTCGCCGGGATGGAGGGGCAGTTCGCCGTGAACGCCCGTGTCTCGGGCGGCGGGCCGAGCGGACAGGCGGAGGCGATACAGCTCGGCGTGGCGCGGGCGATCCTTCTGGCGGACGCGGACACGCGTGTGGCCCTTCGCTCGCACGACCTGCTGACGCGAGATCCGCGGGTCGTCGAGCGCAAGAAGCCGGGTCAGCCGAAGGCCCGCAAGCGATTCCAGTTCTCGAAGCGGTAGTCGGGTCGCCGCCCAGTGGACACACCACAGCGAGTCAACGAGAGCATGTCAGACGTCGGTCTCAAGGATCTGTTGCAGGCGGGGGTCCATTTCGGGCACCAGACTCACCGGTGGAACCCGAAAATGCGCCGGTACATCTTCGCCGAGCGGGGCGGCATCTACCTGATCGACCTGAAGAAGACTCTGCGTGAACTGAACCGCGCGCGCGCGCTGGTGCATGACGTGGTGCGGGGAGGCGGAAACGTGCTGTTCGTGTGCACCAAGCCGCAGCTCAAGGCGCTGGTCCGGGCCGAGGCGGAGCGAGCAGACGCGTTCTACGTCACGGAGCGTTGGCTCGGAGGAATGCTGACGAATTTCCAGACGATCAGGACGAACATCCGGCGGCTCAAGGATCTCGAGCGTGGGACGGAAGAGGGCGCCTTCGAGTTCTATACCAAGAAAGAGCGTCTCCTTCTGGAGCGCGAGCGCGAAAAACTGGAACGCTACCTGTCGGGCATCAAGGACATGACGCGGTTGCCGGGCCTGGTGTTCGTGGTCGATGCGTGCAAGGAGGAGATCGCTGTGCGCGAGGCGAATCGACTCGGGATCCCGGTCGTCGCGATCGCGGACACGAACGCGGATCCCGACATGATCACCGTTCCCATCGCGGGCAACGACGATGCCATCCGTTCGGTATCGCTGATCACCGGGGTGATTGCGGACGAGATCGAGTTTGCCCGCCGTGAAGCTCCGGATCTCGGCGCGGAGGCAGACGAAGGCGAGGCGTTTACGTACTCTTCCGATGTCGGCGGCGCCGAGCCGACCCCCGAGCGCAAGAGGAAGCGGCCGAAGCGGCGTCCCCGTCCCGAGTTGATCAAGCGTCGGCGTCACGCCTCGGATCCGGAGGCGGGCTCGCCGGAGGACGAGGGTGCCGAGCTCGAAGACTCCCTGGCGGCGGAGTCGGCTCCACAGGAGGAAGAGGCGCCGCAGACGGCCGAGGCGGCGGAACCGGAAGAGGAGCAGCAGGCAGCCGATGCGGCCGAGCCGGAAGAGTTGGTCGTTGCGGCGGAGGTCCTGCCGGGAGAGGATGGGGAAGGAAAAGACCCCGGCTCACCCGGAGCGAGCTGAACGGTGGGCCACCTCGGTGGCCCTTTTTTTTGGATGACGCGGCAGGGCGGTGCCTCCGCGTTGGCGGGACCGATCGAAACGAGAAAGTGAAGAGAAAATCGAGCGATGTCTGGCATCACGGCCTCTGCGGTGAAGTCCTTGCGCGACCGAACGGGCGCGGGAATGATGGATTGCAAGAAGGCCCTCCAGGAAGTGGGAGGGGACGAAGAGCAGGCGATCGACCTGCTCCGGCAATGGGGCGTGGCCAAGGCGGCCAAGCGTGCCGAGCGGGTCATGGCGGAAGGCCTCGTGGCCATCGCCGGTGGTGACGGGGACGTGGGCATGGTCGCTGTCTCCAGCGAAACCGATTTCGTGGCCCGGAACGAGGAATTCCATCAGTTCACGATGCGGCTCGCCGGCGCCGTAGCGGGTTCCGATCTGGGCGAGGGAGAGGTCGTGAGCGGCTCGGATCTGTTGAGGTCGCCGGCCTTCGAGGAGTTGCGCGGCGAGCTGGAGTCGTTGCGAGCGAGGATCGGCGAGAACCTGGAAGTGCGGACGGCGGTTCGCATGAGCGAGACGTCAGGTGGAGCGCTCGGATCCTACGTCCACTTCGGCAACCGAATCGGTGTGCTGGTGGAGCTGGAGGGAGCCACGGAGGATGTCTCGGACTTGACTCGCGACCTGGCCATGCACATCGCTGCGACGAACCCGGCGGGTGTGTCGCCGGACGATATCCCGGCGGCGCAACGGGAGCGCGAGCGAGCCGTGCTCGTCGAACAGGCGAAGGCGGAGGGGAAGCCTGCGCACATCGCCGAGAAGATCGTGGAAGGCCGCATGCGGAAGTATTTCCAGGAGAATACGCTCCTCATGCAGGGATTCGTGAAGGACCCGGACAAGACGATCCAGACGCTGGTGGCGGAGCGGGGCCCGGATCTGCGGGTTCGGCGGTTCGTCCGCTTCGCGATCGGTGGGTGAGGTAACCGATATGGCCGAGCTCCGATACCCCCGTGCGCTCGTCAAGCTGTCGGGCGAATCACTGGCAGGGGAGCAGGGCTTCGGAATCGAGCCCCGCGTGGTTGACGACCTGGTGCGCGACGTCGAGGCTGTTCACGAAGCCGGGGTGAAGCTGGGACTCGTGGTCGGCGGCGGCAACATCGTGCGTGGTGCCGTGGCGAGCCAGAGAGGAATGGATCGCGTCTCGGCCGACTACATGGGAATGCTGGCCACGGTCATCAACGCGCTCGCTCTGCAGGACACTCTGGAGCGCCACGGAGTGGAATCCCGCGTGATGACGGCGATCCGCATGGAGCAGCTGGCCGAGCCATACATCCGCAGACGGGCGCTGCGCCACCTCGAGAAAGGGCGCGTGGTGATCTTCGCCGGTGGCACCGGCAACCCCTATTTTTCAACTGACACGGCTGCCGTGCTCCGGGCCATCGAGATGGAAGCCGATGTGATCCTGAAGGCGACGAAGGTGGACGGCGTGTACTCCGCCGATCCGGTGCAGGATCCTGAGGCCCAGTTTCTCCCCACGCTGACGTACCGCGATGTCATCAACCGGGAGCTCGAGGTCATGGACGCGGCCGCCGTATCGCTGTGTCGTGAGAACGACCTGCCGGTCATCGTGCTCAACATCCGCCAGCCCGGGGCCGTCCTGGCGGCTCTTCGCGGGGAGAGGATCGGCACACTCGTAACGTGAAGGGGGAGTCCACATGCTGAGTCCCATCCTGAAAGAGGCCTCCGGACAGATGGACCGTAGTCTGGAGGCCATCTCCCGGGAGTACACGGGGATCCGCACGGGAAAGGCGTCACCCGGCCTCCTGGACACGGTTCAGGTCGAAGCATACGGATCGAAGATGCCGCTCAAGCAGACGGCAACCGTGACGGCCCCCGATCCACAGTGCCTGGTCGTGCAGCCCTGGGACACAAGCCTTGTAGGCACCGTCGCCAAGGCCATCCAGTCGGCGGACCTGGGCCTCAATCCTTCCGTGGACGGCAACCTGATCCGGGTGAGCATTCCCCCACTCACCGAAGAGCGGCGGAAGGAGATGGTCAAGGTTCTCCATCGCATCACGGAGGAGGGGCGCGTCGCGGTGCGGCACGCCCGGCACAAGGCCAAATCGGAGATCGAGCGGCAGAAGAAGGACGCTGAGATCGGCGAGGACGAGATGCGCCGGCAGATCGACACGCTGCAGGAGCTCACGGACGGGCACATCTCCAAGCTCGACGAGATGCTCACCCGCAAGGAAGCTGAGGTGATGGAGGTATGAGACGATGACCGAGGCGCCGGGCGTCACGGGCCCGGGTGAGCGGCCGCGCGCTCCTGCCGTGGGCCTTCCGGGCCGCATCGACGTGCGTAGGGCCTTCGATGTCTACGTTTGGGGCCGCAGCCGAACGCTCGGACCGGACGAGAAGGCCGAGTCGGTTGGCGGCGCGCACGGGACACGTCCTGCCGTGCCCCGGGAGGGGACCTCAGCACTTCCGAGCTCCGGCACCCGGAAGCGGATTGCCGTACCAGACGAGCTCCGGTTCGAGCGCAGCGCGGGCGTGTGGCGTCTGCGCGGGTCCGAAGGTCCGGCAGGGAGCCGGGCCGACTGACTTCCCGGACGATGGTAGCGGAGTCCGCCGGGCTCCTGCCCCGGGTCCGGAACCTGCTCGCGGAGTTTCCCGACCTGCTGGCACCCGAGTCCGTCGTACTGGTGGCCCTGTCCGGCGGTCCGGACTCGATGGTTCTCCTCCACTTGCTGGCGCGGTTGGCTCCGGTGCTGCGCCTGCGGATCTTGGCGGCCCATTTCGATCACGGACTGCGGCCCGAATCCGCTGCCGAGGCGGATCGTGTGGTCCTTCGAGCGGCCGAGCTGGACGTCCCGTGTCTCGTCGGAACTCCCCCCCGGCCGCTCTCGAGCAGCCAGGCCACGCTGCGGTCGGCCCGGTACGGCTGGCTCAGACGCACGCAGAGAGAAGTCGGCGCTCAACGCGTTGCCACGGGCCACCAGGCCGACGATCAGGCCGAGACCGTCCTCTTCCGGATCATGCGTGGCACGGGAATTCCCGGGCTCACCGGCATTCCGTTGCGACGTGGAACGATCGTCCGCCCACTGCTGCCGTTTCGTCGGCACGAGATCATGTCGTACCTGCGGGCACACGATCTGGAGTGGATCGACGATTCGTCGAACGAGGATCCGCGGTGGGCTCGGGGCCGGATCCGCACCCAGGTGATGCCGGCGCTGGAGCGCCAGGCGCCCGATGTGGTGCCACGCCTGCTGGCCCTCTCCGCGGCGGCGGCGCGGACTGACCGGCTTCTGCAAGCGTGCACGGATCTCCTTCTGGAGCGAGCGAATGCGGAGAGCCCGCCGACACGCCGGCGAGCAGTGGATCGCAATGGGGTCGTATTGCTGCGTGATCCGCTGGCGTCGGCTCCGGGTGAGCTGCAAGCCCACGTCGTCCGATCGGTGGCACGGCATCTCGATCGGACGCTGACGGCTGGAGGAACCCGCGCCGGGGTCGAGTTTATCAGCGAGGGCCGCAGCGGCAGCCGCGTCGCGATCGGTGGGGGACTGCAGATCGTGCGCGAGTACGATCGCATTATCATCGGACCGGGGGAGCGGGAAGGTGGACCGGCGGAGACCATGGTTCCACGGGGCTCCGAGGGCGAGGGCACGGTACGCGTGAACGGCCGCCCGGTAGCCGTCCGGTGGCGTCAGGCAGGGCGCGTGGAGCCCGCGACCGGACACATTGCCGTCGCCGTTCCGCGTGGTCATTATCCCCTGCGGCTCCGGGGATGGAGATCGGGAGATCGCATGCGACTGCCCACCGGCACGCGGAAGCTCAAGAAGCTGTTCGGTGATCGCAGGATTCCCCTCGGCGAGCGTTCCCGGCTGTCGGTGCTTGTAGACGCCGCAGAACGAGTGCTCTGGGTGCCGGGGATTGCCGTGGCGGCGAGGGAGCCACACGTGGAATACGAGGAAGCGGTGCTGGAGCTGGAGTTGAGAGATGGCTGAGCGGGCCGGAGCCGGTGCCACGTACCTGACGGAAGACGGGTTGTTGGCCCGTACCGGCGGACGGGAGCTCAAGCGCATCGTGTTCGGTGTGGACGACATCGAGCGCCGGGTGCGCGAGATGGCCGATGAGATCACGCGCTTCTACGAGGCGCACGCCGACCTGCTCGTACTTGGATTGCTCAAGGGATCGTTCATCTTCCTCAGCGACCTCGTGCGACACGTCGATCGGGCACTTCACGTCGACTTCATCGTCGCATCCAGCTACGGTGTGGGAACGACGTCTTCGGGCGAGGTGAAACTGTTGTACGATCCGACGGCGCCCATCGAGGGACGGCACATCATCCTCGTCGAGGACATCGTGGACAGCGGCAACACGATCAACCGTCTGACGCGGGCGCTGGAGAGCCGACGCCCGGCTTCGATCGAGCTGTGCGCCCTGCTGCACAAGCATGTGGCGGAAGACCTGGTTCTCGAGCCGCGCTGGGTCGGGTTCGATGCGCCGTCCGAGTTTCTCGTCGGATACGGCCTCGATCACGCCGAGGACTTTCGCCATCTGCCGTTCGTGGCCAGCATCTGAAGGTACGCGGAACAGGAGAGGAAGGGTCGATGTGGCAATGACGAACCCGGAGGACGGGAGAAAGGACCAGAGGACCGGTCGCTTCCTGCGAACCGCCTCGTTCTGGGCGCTCGTCATTCTGATCCCCCTGGCCATCTTCCAGGTGATGGACACGAGCCGACAGGTGGACGAGGAGTTGTCGTACACCGAATTCCGGCAGCAGCTCGAGGATGAAAACATCAGCTCCGTGACGTTCACGGAAGGACGCAAGCTGGAGGGAGAGCTGAAGAGATCCCTCCAGGTCGATGGAACGGCGGTCGATCGATTCCACACCCTGCTCCCGACGGAAGCGAGCCAGGAGCTCCTGGACAGCATGGAGACCGCCGGCGTGGAAGTGAGCGCCGAGGAGACGGGAGCCAACTGGGTGAGCTATCTGATCTCCATACTCCCCTGGATTCTGATCATCGGACTGTGGTTCTTCTTCTTCCGCCAGATGCAGGCGGGTGGCTCCCGGGCGTTCAGCTTCGGGAAATCACGGGCCAAGCTGCTCACCGGCGACACACCGCAGGTGACCTTCGCCGACGTGGCGGGCGCGGAGGAGGCGAAGGAGGACCTCAAGGAGATCATCGAGTTCCTGAAGGATCCGGCCAAGTTCCGTCGTCTCGGAGGCAGGCTCCCGAAGGGAGCGCTTCTCGTGGGTGCGCCGGGTACGGGCAAGACGCTGCTCGCCCGGGCCGTGGCCGGCGAGGCCGAGCGGCCGTTCTTCTCGATGAGCGGTTCTGACTTCGTGGAGATGTTCGTCGGGGTGGGAGCCAGCCGCGTACGGGATCTTTTCGAGCAGGGCAAGTCTCATGCCCCGTGCATCATCTTCATAGACGAGATCGATGCAGTGGGAAGACACCGAGGAGCTGGGCTCGGTGGCGGCCACGACGAGCGCGAGCAGACCCTCAACCAGCTTCTGGTGGAGATGGACGGTTTCGAGTCGAACGAGGGAGTGATCCTCCTGGCGGCGACCAACCGTCCCGACGTGCTCGATCCGGCTCTGCTCCGACCCGGTCGCTTCGATCGCCAGATCGTGGTCGACAGCCCGGACGTCAAGGGTCGAGAGGGTATCCTCCGGGTGCATACCAAGGAGATCCCGCTGTCCGACGACGTCGACCTCAAGGTCCTCGCCAAGGGGACGCCCGGCCTGTCCGGGGCCGATCTGGAGAACATCGTCAACGAGGCCGCTCTCCTGGCTGCCCGGCACGACAAGGACCGGGTGTTCATGGAGGATTTCGAGGTGGCGAAGGACAAGGTGATGCTGGGCGCCGAGCGTCGCAGCTTGGTGATCTCGGAGGACGAGCGGCGGGTGACGGCCTTCCACGAGGCCGGTCATGCCGTCATCGCCCTCCGCGTGCCGGGGCTCGATCCGCTGCATAAGGTGACGATCGTGCCGCGGGGCAGGGCTCTCGGTGTGACCGCTTCCCTTCCGGAGGAAGACCGACACAACTACACCAAGGGCTGGCTCGAGGGGCAGCTGATCATGCTGTTCGGCGGACGGGTCGCCGAAGAGATGGAGTTCGGTATCCAGAAGATCACTACCGGAGCGGGAAACGACATCGAGCGCGCCACCATGATCGCTCGTCGCATGGTGACGCAGTTTGGAATGTCGATTGCGCTGGGCCCGATGGCGGTCGGCGAGCAGGAGCACGAGATCTTCCTCGGGCGCGAATTCAGCCAGCGGCGCGACGTGTCGGATAAGACGGCCGAGATCGTCGACGCCGAGATCAAGCGAATTCTCGATCACGCGTATGCAGAGGCCGAGCGCGTGCTCAGCGCCAGTCAGCCACTCCTCCAGTCGATCGCGGGGGCGCTGCTCGAGAGAGAGACGCTGGACGCGGACGACATCCGCGTGCTCGAGAAGGGAGAGGAGCTCCCACCGCTCAAGTCCGATCTGGAGGAGCCCGCTCAGACCCCGCTCGCGGTGAAGCCAGAAGCCAGACGCGCGGAGGACCTGCCGCTCGAGGACGCCGGCGGGGAACCTTCTCCGGCGCTCGCCTGAGGCTGCGGGAGTGCGAACCGGGAGCGCGCGGACCGCGGCACGCCCGGTTCGCTGGTCCGTTCCGGGCGAAGAGCTCCGTACGGATCGCCCTCTGATTCTTGGCATCCTCAACCTGACACCGGACTCCTTCTCGGACGGCGGGAGCTACCCGGACGTTGCGTCCGGCATGGCCCGCGCGGAACGGATGTGGGAGGAGGGAGCGGACCTCGTGGACGTGGGGGGCGAATCCACCCGTCCCGGGGCGCCGTCGGTCGATGTCGTCGAGGAATGGCGCCGGATCGGCGGAGTAGTCGCGGGGCTGACGCGTCGTGGAATCCGGGTGTCCGTGGATACGACGAAGTCCGAGGTGGCGCGGCGTGCGGTCGACGCGGGAGCCGCAGTCCTGAACGACGTGTCCGGGCTGCGTGCCGATCCGGCGATCGCCGACGTCGCCGCCGCCAGCGGAGCCGGACTGATCGTCATGCACATGCGAGGAACGCCGCGCACCATGCAGACTGACGTCGACTACGAGGATCTACCGGGCGAAGTGGCGGCGTTCCTCGGTCAGGCCCTCGTAGCGGCCGAACGACGCGGGTGCAGGAGAGATCAGGTCGTCGTGGATCCCGGCATAGGCTTCGGGAAGTCCGCGCGCGGGAATCTCCAGTTGATCGCGCAGCTGGACCGTCTGGTGGACCTGGAGCGACCGATTCTCGTCGGGCCCTCCCGCAAGTCCTTCATCGGAGCTCTTCTGGGAGTCGGAGTGGATGAGCGCCTCGAAGGGACTCTGGCCGCCTGCATCGTCGCCCTCGAGCGCGGTGCGCGCCTGTTCCGGGTGCACGACGTGGGACCGGCCAGGCGTGCCCTCGACGTCGCCTGGGGCATCCAGGCCTCCGGTCGCTGAGCGGTCGCCATGGGAGCGATACTCGACTACCTGGGCTTCCTTCTGGAACAGTTCGCGTGGAAGGATCTCGCGGAGATCCTGATTGTCGCCTGGCTCGTGTACCGGATTCTCCTCATGTACACGGGTACGCGTGCGTTTCAGGTTCTTCTCGGGTTCGTGCTCCTGGTCTCGGTCTACGTTCTGGCCCAGGCGGCCGGCCTGCGTCTGATACCGTACATTCTCTCACAGGTCTTCACGTACGGTGCGTTCGCCCTGATCGTGATCTTCCAGCAGGAGATTCGTGCGGCTCTGGCCCGCCTCGGCCGCACTCGCCTGTTCCAGATGTTTGCCCGCCTCGAGCAGCAGGAAGTCGTGGAGGAGATCGTCCGGGCCACGGACCGTCTGGCTAAAGCCAAGATCGGCGGCATCATAGCCATCGAGCGGGAGATCGATCTCGTCAATCACGTGGACCACGGGACCCCCATCAACGCGCTCGTGACGGCGGAGCTTCTGACGACTGTCTTTACCCCGTACTCGCCTCTGCACGACGGGGCGGTGATCATCCGACGGGATCAGATCGCCTTCGCCGGTTCCGTGATTCTGCGCCTCTCGGAGTCGCCGACGCTCGATCGGGCGCTCGGAACTCGCCACCGGGCGGCGCTGGGCCTTTCAGAGGAAACGGACGCGCTCGTCGTCGTGATCTCGGAGGAGACGGGTCAGATCTCGCTCGCGCACCGTGGCACCCTGCAGCGTGGTCTGCGACCGGACGAGCTGGAAGCCCGGCTCGCGGCCGGAGAGGAGGCAGGGTCAACCGGTGCCGGGGCTCGGGGGCTGTCCGCGGCGGACCCGCTGGAAACGTCGGGTGTAGTTCATGCCGGGAGCGATGCGGGCGCCTGAGTTTCGTTGACGAGGCCTCGGGAGCCCGGTAAACTAGTGCCCCTCGGGGCAGAATCGACCGCGGCGTCCACCGCAACCGGAGACGACCGGGTGCAAGACACCAGTTACGAGCTGCTGACGATCTTCCGTGACGGGGGGTTCATGATGGTGCCCCTCGTGCTGTGTTCCCTCGTGGCCCTCGGAGTGATCCTGGCAAAGGGCTGGATCCTCATGATCGCCCACATCGATTCGCAGAAGCTGCTCCGGCACATCGAGGAGCTGGGAACTTCCGGGCGTCTGGACGACGCAATGCAGACGGCGCGCCAGACACGCGGTCCCGTGGCGGCCATCCTTGTGTCCGGCCTCACCAGAGTGAAGGATGAGCAGCGGGGCAAGGACATCGAGAAGGCGATCTCCACGACCGGGAGCATCGAACTCGATTTCCTCGAGCGCGGTATGAACGTCCTCGCGACCATTGCCAACGTCGCCCCGATGCTGGGATTCCTCGGCACCGTGATCGGCATGATCTCGGCGTTCGCTGCCATCGAGGCGGCGGGTCAGGTCGAGCCCGCCCTCGTGGCCTCCGGGATCAAGGTGGCTCTCATCACGACGGCCTCCGGACTCGCTATCGCGATACCGGTGAACATCTTCTACAACTGGTTCGTGAGCCGTATCGATACCCTGATCATGGACATGGAGAAGGGTGCCCAGGCGGTGCTCGACCTGATCTGGCAGGCCGAGGTCATCGTCCGTGCCCGGCGCGGGGAACAGGCGCGCGACATCGCCGGGCCGCCGGGTGGCGACGTCGACAGACCGACGTATTGAGGTAGACTGTCATGCCGATTCTGAATCGCAAGCAGCGCGTATCGGATGAAATTCCGACGGCGTCCATGGCGGACATCGCGTTCCTGCTCCTGGTCTTCTTTCTCACCACCACGGTGTTCAACGAGGAGAAGGGACTGCCGATCGTGCTCCCGGAGCAGGCCGAGGAGCAGGAGGTCTCTGCCAAGAACCTCATATTCCTCCTCGTGCGTCCTGACGGGTCCGTCGTGGTGAAGCGCGGCGAGAGCGAGCAGGAACAGGTCGTACAATACCGCCAGGTGGAGATCATCCTCCGTCAGGAGCTGGCGCAGAACCCGAACCTGATCGCGGCGCTGAAGACGGATCCGAACGCGGCGTACAGGCACATGATCAACGTGCTGGACGAGGTGAAAAAGGCGGGAGCCGAGCGCATCTCGCTCCAGATGCTCGAGGAGTAGGCATGGCCGCGAGGAAAGGGTTCAAGCGCAAGTCAGGGGCGAGCGAGGACATCCCGTCGTCGTCCCTCGCAGACATCGCCTTTCTCCTGCTGATCTTCTTCATGGTATCGACCGTGTTCCGCCGCGAGAAGAAACGGACGATCGTGTGGAAGGCGGCCGCGGCCACCGAGAAGATCGACGAGAAGCGAAAGAACATCATGCACATCTGGGTCGAGCCGGACGGCACGGTGTACATCAACGACCAGATCGTGCCATACGAGAACATCGCCGACGT